>JAYRDK010000006.1:0-87925 GCA_041909435.1 Lacunisphaera sp. | reverse complement strand
GCCTGCAGGCCCACCCAGCTCATCTTTCCCCCGCCACAACTGAACAGTCTTAAGCCGCAACGAAGGTCAGAACGGCGCCAACCTTACCACACTTCCAAGCAACAAGGGCCCAGCTCCAGCTGGGCCGGCGTGCGCAGGTCGTGTCACATTCGCGGTCCAGCTGGAGCTGGACCCTCCAAATATGGCGTTACTTCCCGTAGCGCTGGCGGTATTTGTCGTAGAGCTGCGTGTGGCGGCTGTGGAGCTGGATCTGCGCGCCGTCGATGAAGGCCATCGTCACCTGCGTGGGGATCTCCAGCGGGTCGCCGTCGGTCACGATCAGCGTGGCGCGCTTGCCGGTCTCGATGGAGCCGAGCTCGGCGCCGACGCCGAGGATCTGCGCCGGGTAGAGCGTGATCGCCTTGAGCGCCTCGGCGGGCGGCAGCCCGAAGGCCGCGGCCATGGCCGCCTCGTAGGGCAGGTTGCGTGCGTTGGTCGCACCGCCCTTGGTGTCGCCCGCGTTGGCGATGCAAAACCGCACCCCGGCGGCATGCAGCCGGCCGGCGTTGGCGTAGACGTCGTCATAACCGTCGTCGCGCCGCAGCGGGAGATTGTGCGTGCCGTCGATGATCACGGGGATGTCCGCGGCCTTGAGCCGGTCGGCCACGCGCCAGGCGTCGCGGCCGCCCACGAGGATCATCCTCAGGTTTTCCTCGCGCGCCCAGTCAAGCGCGGCGCTGATCTGCTTGAGGTCGTCGGCGTGGACGAACACGGGCTCCTCGCCCTTCAGCGCGGGGATCATCGCCTCCCAACGGAGGTCGGTCTCCGCCGGCCGGCCGGCGGCGCCTTCCTTGGCGCGCAGGTAGGCGCGCGCCGTCGTGAAGGCCGCCCGCAGCGCGGTCAGCTGCTCCTTGACCGGATCGCGCGCGCCGGCGGCGGGCCGCGGGCCGCGGTTGACGGGCATCAGGGGCCAGTAGACCTGCAGGCCGACGCGGGCGCGGACGGTCATGTCCTCCCAGGTCCAGCCGTCGAGCCGCATCAGGGCCGAGAGGCCGGCGACGATGCCGCGCGGCTGGCCGTTGTCGCTCGCCTCGGCGGGCCGGGTGTGGACGGTGAGCACGCCGTTGGCGCGGGCCACCGGGATCATCTCGCTGTCGGGATTGAAGGCGACCTGGGCGCGCACGTTCGGGGTGATCGTGCCGATTTCCTTCGTGTCCACGGTCGCGCGGACCGATTGGATCTCCTCGAGGCCGAGCGGGCTCGAGGCCGCGATGAGGCCGGGGTAGATGCGCTTGCCGGTCACATCGATGACCTGCGTGCCGGCGGGGGCCTTGAAGGCGGCGCCGACCGGGGCGAATTTGCCGTCGACCAGCAGCAGATCGGTCTGGGCGAGCACGCCGCCGCTGACGGTGTAGACGTCGCCGCCCTTGAGCAGCACCGGCGCGGCCGGGCGCTTGGCGGGGGTGACGGTCGAGGCGCACGCGAGCGTCGCGCCGGCGAGGAAAAGGGCGAGGATGCGGGTTTTCATTGGTGACCTCCATCCTGCGCGGAGCAGGTGTGGGTGTTGCCGCCGTTGTGGTAGATGGAGCGGAATTCGTCGTGGTCGTCGGTGTGCGCCGTGACGGCGGCCGGCTCGGCCGGCGGTCCGTCCCCTCCCCCGCCGCCGCGGGTCAGGGCTTTCTGGCGCTCGGCGAGCGCCTTTTGCAGGAGCGCGGCGCGCTCGGTGGCGGCGCTGGCGCGGAGCCGGAGGTCGTCGTCGCGGTCGAAATAGCGGCGGCCGTCGATCCAGGTGGAGTCGGGGCGCGACATCGTCGAGAGCGGGCTGCCGTTCCAGATGACAAAGTCGGCGTCCTTGCCCGGCTCGAGGGAGCCGACCCGGTCGTCGATCTTCAGCTGTTTCGCCGGGTTGATGGTGACGAACTTGAGCGCCTCGGTGGGCGCGATGCCGCCGTATTTGACGGCCTTGGCGGCCTCGGTGTTGAGGCGGCGCGCCATCTCGTCGTCGTCGGAGTTGAAGGAGACCACCACGCCGGCCCGGCTCATGAGCGCGCCGTTGTAGGGGATGGCGTCGAAGACCTCGAACTTGTAGCCCCACCAGTCGGCGAACGACGAGCCACCCGCGCCGATCCTGGCGATCTCGGTGGCGACCTTGTAGCCCTCGAGGATGTGCTGGAAGGTGGCGACGTTCAGGTGCAGCTGCTCGGCGAGGCGGATGAAGGCCAGGATCTCGTCGGAGCGGTAGGAGTGGATGTGGATGACGCGCTCGCCCTTCAAGATCTGGAGCGCGGCCTCGAGGCGGAGGTCGCGGCGCGGCGCGAGCGCGCTTTGGCCGGACTGGAAGGCGTCCCAGGCGGCGCCGTATTCGCGCGCCTGGTTGAAGGTATCGAGCATGATCTCCGGCACGCCCATGCGGCTCATCGGGTAGCGCGTGCGGGTGGCGCCGAAGTTGGCGCGCACGACGTTCTCGCCGAGGGCGAACTTCACACCGGGTTTCGCGCCGGCGAACTTCATCGCCTCGGCGCCCGCGCCCCAGCGGAGCTTGATGACCTGGTTCTGCCCGCCCATCGGATTGGCGGAACCGTGCAGGACGTTCGACGTGGTCGTGCCGCCGGCGAGCTGCCGGTAGAGGCCGATGTCGGTCGGGTCGATGACGTCGCCGACACGCACCTCGACGGTGACGGCGCTGGCCGCCTCGTTGACCCCGCGGTGGACGGCGGTGTGCGAGTGGCAGTCGATGAGGCCCGCGGTCAGGTGCTTGCCGGTCGCGTCGATCACGGTGGCGCCGGGGGGCGCGGTGAGATGCTTGCCGACCTGCTCGATCTTGCCGGCGCGCACGAGAAGGTCGGCCGACTCGAGGTTGCCGGCCGGGCCGCTGGTCCAGATCGTGGCGTTCTGCACGAGCAATACGGCCGGCTGCTCGGGCAGCGCGGCGCGGCCGTAGGCGCCGGCCGGGTAGACGCCGGCGGTGGCGAGGAATTTCTCCGCGGCGGCGGGCTTGGGTTCGTCGGGCTTGAAGGCGGCGGTGCGTCTCGCGGTCCAGCGCAGCGCGGTGCCGTCGGGCAGCTCGCCGGTGCCGGTGAGTTCGCCGGCCTTGCCGGTGGCGCTGAGGCGCACGGTGCCGCCGGTGGTGCCGAACAGCTCGGCCGGGGCGAAGAGCAGCAGCGTGTTTTTGTCGGCCGCGCTCACGGCCACGTCCTTGTCGCCGGCCTTCACCTTCAGCCGGTTCGGCTTGGCACCGCTGATGACGAGCTCCGCCGGCCCCTGGCCGCCGGTCCAGGCCAGCGACCACGTGCCGCGCGCGTCGAGGCGTTCCCAGGTTTCCAGCTCGAACGGGTCGCCATCGACCCACACCAAATCGATGGCGGCATCGTCGGACTTGAAGAGATCGCCGCCGGCGACGACGACGTTGGCCGCGCGGCCCGCCTCGAGCGTGCCCTGTGTCGCGCCGACGCCAAGCAGGCCGGCCGGCGTGGTGGTGAGCGCCGCCAGCGCGGCGTCGGGGCTGAGGCCGCGGCCCACGGCCTTGCGGACGCGCGCCCAGAACTCGGTCTCGGGTTTCTTGAGCTTCGCGGTCGTGAGGATGATGGGCACGCCGGCCTCCGCGAGGCGCGCGGCGTTGGCCGGCGCGAGCTCCCAGTGCTGCAATTCGTGGAGCTGGATGTCGACGGCCTTCTCGGCCACCTCGACCTCGGGCACCTCCGGGAAGTCCAGCGCCAGGACGACCGGGACCTTCGCCTGCGCGAGGACGTCGCGGACGCGATACTCGGTGCCGCTGCCGCGCAGGGCGACGTTGAGCTTGAACTCGGCGGCCAGCCCCAGCACGCGCGGCACATCGAGCTCGTCGCTGATCTCGAACAAGACGGGCTGCGCGCCGGACACCACCGGCGCGAGGGCGGCGAGCGACTCGTTGGTCTCCGGGCGTTCGCGACCGGCCGGGTTGGCCACGTAGGCCGCCTGCGCGGCGGCATACCATTGCGCATCAAGGAACGTCTGGCGCACGAGGGCCATGGCACCCATCAGGGACGTCGGGTAGGAACGCTCGGTGAAGTTGCCGAACTCGAAGGCCAGCTCCTGCCCCGTGGCGGGACGGACGAGACCGGTGTTGAATCCCACGCTGCCCGTGCCGACCAGCGCGCCGGTGCCGCGGAAAATGCCGCGGGCGGGGGCGACGTTGGCCGTGGTGAAGCCGAGCGCGCGAAGCTTCTCGATGCCCTTGGCGTCGGGCGCCAGCGCGCGGGCGGCGGTGCGCTCGGGCGTGACGCGGGGGTTCCACGCATAGGTGCCGGTGCGCGGGGCGGCAGCGGACGCCGGTGCCGCGGGGGCGGCATCGTCGGTGCGCGGCGCGGCGGGTTTCCAGGCGTCGGGCAGGAAGAGCGTCGTGCCCGTCTCAATGAATCCGGCATAGAGCGTGCGGCCCGTGACATCCCACACGCGGGCGTCGGCCGGCGGGGTCAGGCCGGCGCCGACCGCCGCAATGACGCCGTCGCGGATGACGAGCGTGCCGTTCTCGATGACCCGGCCCGGGGCGACCACGATGCGGCCGCCCACAAGGGCGTGGACCCGGGGACTGGCGTCACGCAGGCCCTCGACGGGCGTGGTGACGGTTCGCGAAGCCGCCGCAGCGGGACCATTCAAAAGTGATGCCAGACCGAGTGCCAACAGGGCACCACGCGCAACCGAACCAAACAGGGATGATTTCATGGGAACCGGTGTGTGAGGCGCGCAGATTGCGCAGGCGCGCACAACGCGGCAATGCCAAAGCCGGTGAACACATTAGCTGGAGGGCCGGCCTCCCGGCCGGCCGCGGTCGGTCAGGAGACCGACCCTCCAAAAAAATGAAACCCCGGACTATTTCTTCTTGTTCAGTGCGGCGGTGAACCAGTCGCCGTTGAGCGACTGCGGCGCGGAACGAGCTGGAGGCGGGGTGCCCCCACCCCGCGGCGATGACAGACCGGTGCGGGACGAGGGCGTCCCGCCTCCACCCAACGCCGGCCGCGCGCCGAGCTCGGGCTTGCTGCGCATCGACAGCGCGATGCGCTTTCGGGCAAGGTCGATCTCGGTCACCGTGACCATCACCTTCTGGCCGGGCTTCACGACGGCGGCCGGCTCCTTCACAAAGCTGTCGGCGAGCTGGCTCACGTGCACGAGGCCGTCCTGGTGCACACCGACGTCCACGAACGCGCCGAAGGCTGTGACGTTCGTCACGATGCCAGGCAGCTTCATGCCCTGCTTGAGGTCCTCGGGCTTGTTCACGCCGGCGGAAAAACTGAAGGCCTCGAACTGCTCGCGCGGATCGCGGCCGGGCTTGGCCAGCTCGCCGACGATGTCGGTCAGCGTGGGCAGGCCCACCTTGTCGCTCACATAGCTTTCCAGTTTCAGTTTCGCCCGGGCTTTCCCGTCGCGCATGAGGTCGGCGACGCTGACGCCAAGATCGGCGGCCATCTTCTCGACGATGGGGTAACTCTCCGGGTGGACCGCGCTCGCATCCAGCGGGTTCTCGGCGCCGCGGATGCGGAGGAAGCCGGCCGCCTGCTCGAAGGCCTTGGGCCCGAGACGCGGAACCTCCTTCAACTCGGCGCGGGACTTGAACGGACCCTTCTCGTCGCGCCGCGCCACGATGGCGGCCGCGATCGCGGCGTTCAGGCCGGAGACGTAGCTGAGCAGCTGTTTCGACGCGGTGTTAACCTCGACGCCGACGCCGTTGACCGTGCTGACGACCGTGTCGTCGAGCGAGCGGCGCAGCGCCGGCTGGTCGACGTCGTGCTGGTATTGGCCGACCCCGATGGATTTCGGGTCGAGCTTCACGAGCTCGGCGAGCGGATCCATCAGGCGGCGGCCGATGGAGACGGCGCCGCGCACGGTGAGGTCGTGGTCGGGAAACTCCTCGCGGGCCACGTCGCTGGCCGAGTAGATCGACGCGCCGGACTCGTTGACCATCACGACCGGGATCGCCGGCGGCAGGCCGAGCCCGCGCACGAAGGCCTCGGTCTCGCGGCCACCGGTGCCGTTGCCGATGGCGACGGCCTCGACGTTGAAAAACTTCACGAAGCCCGTGAGCTTCTCCTTCGCCTCGGCCTCGTGGCGGTCCGGGTAGACGACGTCGTTGTGCAGCAGCTTGCCCTGGCGATCGAGCAGGACGACCTTGCAGCCGGTGCGGAACCCCGGGTCGATCGCCAGGACCGCCTTCTGCCCGAGCGGCGCGGCGAAGAGCAGCTCGCGGAGATTGTCGGCGAACACCTTGATCGCGACCTCGTCCGCGCGCTTCTTGGCCTCGAGGCGCATCTCGGTCTCCATCGCGGGGCCGAGCAGGCGCTTGGCCGCATCCTGCACGGCGAGGCGCACCTGTTCCGCCGCGGGATTGCGCGCCCGCACGAACAACGGCTCGAGCTCGGCCGGGGCGGTCTGATCATCGGGCAGCGTCACGCGCATGATCAACATCGACTCCGACTCGCCGCGGCGGATGGCGAGCACGCGGTGGCTCGGCGCCTTGGCGAGCGGCTCGCTCCACTCGAAGTAGTCCTTGAACTTGGCGGCCTCGGCCTGCTTGCCGGTGAGCACCTTGGAAGAAAGCACGGCCTGCGCCTGGTAAACCGCGCGCAGCCGGGCGCGGGCGTTCTTGTCGTCGCTGATGCGCTCGGCGAGGATGTCGCGCGCGCCGGCCAGCGCCTCCTCGATGTCCGCGATCTTCTGCGGCTGGTTCCTGCCATCCTCGGGCGTGTAGTCGCGGCCGACATAGGCCTGGGCCGCGGCGACGGGGTTGGTGGCCGCGTCCTGCGCCCACAGCAGCTCGGCGAGCGGCTCGAGGCCCTTCTCCTTCGCGATGGTGGCGCGGGTGCGCTTCTTCGGCCGGAACGGCGCGTAGAGGTCCTCGAGCGCGGTGAGCGTGGTGGCGGCGTGGATGGATTTCTCCAGCTCGGGCGTGAGCAGGTTGCGCTCCTTGAGCGAGGCCAGGATGCCGGCGCGGCGCTCGTCCATCGCCTTCATCTGCTCCAGCCGGTCGCGGATGGCGGTCACCTGCACCTCGTCGAGCAGGCCGGTGGCCTCCTTGCGGTAGCGGGAGATGAACGGCACCGTGGCGCCCTCGGCCAGCAACTGGGCCGCGGCCGCCACCTGGTGGACCTTGAGGTTGAGCTCCTGCGCGAGGCGGAGCACGTGGTCGGAATTGGGCAGATCCATGAAGGGAAAGGACCGATGCCAGTGCTTCCGGTGCGGCCCGCAACCGGGAAAAAGCCGCGGCCCGAATTAATTTTGTTGCCGGCGGGAGGGGCTTTATGCCCCGACAAGGTGGGCGTCGGTTCCCCCCCCGACGCCTGTCGCCGATGTGGAAATCGGCGACCACCTCAGCCGGGATCAGCGATCCCGCCCTACAAATCAGAACCGATAGCTCACCGTCCCGCCGACCTGACGCGGGTCGGCGCGGTTCTCGTAGCGGGTCTCGATGTAATCGGGATCCGCGTTGCCGAAGAAATACACGCGCTTGTCGTAGGTCTCATCGAGGAGATTTTTCGCCCAGAGCGTGAAGGTCCAGCGGGACCACGCGTAGCCGACGCTGGCGTTGACGACCTGAAACGCCCGGCGCGCCTCGTTCTGGTTGTTCGAGTCGAACTGCTCCGCCCGGCCGACGAGCTCGGCGCTGCCGAAGAAGCCCCGGCCGGCGTCGTAGCGCGTGCCAAGCGTGTAGCCGTAGTGCGGCGTGTTCGCGAGATCGCGCCCGCCGCCGGTGTTGCCGTTGGCGAGCGTGAAGGACTCCAGCTCGGAACGCATCAGCGCCAGCGAGCCGCGCACCGACCAGTTTTTCGTCAGCGCATAGGAACCCGCGGCCTCAAGGCCGTAAACGTGGGATTCGTCACCATTGTCGGTGAAGAAGCGGTAGTTGCCGCCGAAGCCGGCCGAATCGCGCACCTGGGTGTCCGACCGCTGCAGGTAGAAGGCGGTGAATTCGCCCGTGAGCCGCTGGTCGAGCCAGTGGCCACGCAGGCCGGCCTCCCAGTTCCAGAGCGTCTCGGTGTCGTAGGTCAGCGGATCGGCCGCGGGGTTGATGCGCGCGTCGACATTGATGCCACCGGCCTTGTAGCCGCGGGTCAGCGACACGAACACCAGCTCGTGGTCGCTCAACCCGTGCTCGAGCGTGAGCTTGCCGCCGACGAGCGTGTCGTCGAACGACGGCGCGATCACCACCACCGGGTCGAATGTGCCCGGACCGGCGCGGTAGCGCGTCTTCGTGCCGTTGCCGTCCATGCCGAGCTGCTCGACGCGCAGGCCGGCGACCAGCCGCGTGCGCGGCGTGAAATCGTGCCCGAGCTGGCCGAAGAGCGCGGTGTTGGTCGAGTGGTAGGCGGTCTTGAGGCCGCGAGTGTTGCCGGGATCAGTGTTGGTGTAGCGGGTGAGCTCGTCCACGTCCGAATAAAACGCGCCGAGCGTCCAGCGGCTGATCCCGCCGGCGGTGGCGCCGGGTTCGGAATCAAGGCGCAGCTCCTGATTCACAACCCAGCGGCGGCGGGTGAGGTCGCTGAAACCCATGTAGGACGCGGCGGTCCAGTCGTCGTCGTAGGCGTAGCGCGAATCCGTGCGGGCGCCGCTGGTGACGGTCGTGAGGCGCACTCCCTCCCACCCGCGGTAGGTGCCGCGCAGGCTGGCGGCCAGCGACTCCTGCGTGTCGAAGCCGGGCTGGTCGCTGTAGGTGTGGCGCCCGTTGTTATCGAGGGCGAATTCGTCGTAACCGTTGTCGAAGTCGGCGGCGAGCACCGCCGCTTCCCAGCGCCAGAGTTCGTTCGGGTTCCACGTCAGGCGCAGCCGCGCGGTGAACTCGTCGCGGGCGTTCGTGGCCTGGTTGAGCGTGAGGTTGCGCCGGAAGCCGTCGTTGTTCGTCTGCTGCACGGCGACGCGCATCATGAGCTGTTCGGGTTTTGCCGAGACCAACGGGCCGCCGACAGCGAAACCGCCGGTGCGGAGCGAGTCCCCGCCGAAGCCGGCCTCGGCGCGGCCGGTCCAGAACGGCGTGGGGGCGTTGGTCACGAGGCGGACGACGCCGCCCGCGGCGTTGGCGCCGAAGGCCCCGGCCTGCGGGCCACGCAACACCTCGACCTGTTGCAGATCGAAGGCGCTGCCGATGGTGCCGAGTCCGGTGAAGTCGAGGTCGTCCACCAGGAAGCGCACGGCGGAGTCCGGCGTCTCGCCCTCGAACTGCGAGTTTTCGCCAACGCCGCGGATCTGGAGATAACGCGGCCGCGACGTGCCGCCGGTCCAGGTCAGGTTGGGAATCTGGTCGGCGAGGTCGCCGAAGTGCCGCACCGCGCCGGCGCGGAGGGCGGCCTCGTCATAGACGGTGACGCTGGCCGGAATGCGCGCGAGCGGCATGGCCCAGAGATCCGCGGTGACGCGGAGGGTGTCCAGCTTGACGGCTTCAGAGGTGGAACCCGGCCTTCCGCCGTCGCCAAGGCTATGGCGGACAGGCTGGACAGAGACAGATTGTGCGTCCGGCTTGCCAGCCGTAGCCTCGGCGTAGGCTGGAGGCCGCGCTCCACCTTGAGCTTGGGCATGCGCGGGCATGATCGCGCTGATTGCGAGCGTGAATGAGACAATTCGTTTCGGGAGTTGCATAGTTTGAGGCCCGGACCCCAAACAGACTCCCAAAGAAGGGGCGCCACGCGCCCCATGGCGCTCTCGCGGCGCCTGCTGTTTCCTTCGTCGGCATGATCCGTCCAGGTTCGAAGGGTCGAGCGGCCGAGCGCGCCGCAATCTCAGTCCTCCGCGGAGGACACCCCTACAGGCGGCACCAGCGATACGCCGGCCGCCGGCGCAGGCAAGAAAAACTTCCCCTATGACCCGCTTGCGCTCGGCCCGATTTCGCGCAACATCCTCGGTTTCCGATGAATAAACGCATTCTGCTCACGGTGCTGGTCGCGCTCGGGGTCCTTGGCGCCATTTTTGGTTTCAAATACATCCAGCTCAGCAAGGCGAAGGCGGCCCTCGCCGCCCGCCGGCCGGCCCCGGCCACCGTCACCACCGCCCCCGCCATGGCGGAAAAATGGCGCAACACCCTCCACGCCGTCGGTTCGCTCGAGAGTTTCCAAGGCGTGACCCTCCGCTCCGAGATCGAGGGCCGCATCGTGCACGTGGCCTTCGAGTCCGGCGCCCGGGTGGCGGCCGGCGACCTGCTGGTCGAGATGGACACCGCCGCCGAGACGGCCCTGCTCCGCAGCAACGAGGCCACCGCCCGCCTCGCCGAGCTGAACCTCCAGCGCGCCCGCGAACTCCGCCAGACCAACGCCAACACCCAGGCCGATCTCGACGCCGCCGAAGCCACCTTCGCCCAAGCCGCCGCCGCCATCGAGTCCACCAAGGCCACCCTCGCCAAGAAACGCATCGTCGCCCCTTTCGCCGGCCGCCTCGGCCTCCGCCTGGTCAACACCGGCCAGTTCCTCAACAAGGGCGACACCGTCGTGACCCTCGAGGCCACCAACCCGATCTACGCCGACTTCACCCTGCCCCAGCAGGACGTCACCCAGCTCAAGCCCGGTCTCCCGGTCAAGGTCGCGATCGACGCGTTTCCCGGCCGCGTGTTTGCTGGCGTCATCGAGGCCACCGACCCGCGGGTGAGCGGCACCACCCGCAACCTCCGCGCCCGCGCCACGCTGCCCAACGCCGACGAAGCCCTCCGCCCCGGCATGTTCGCCACCGTGGACGTGCAGCTGCCCGAGGAGCGCGACGTCATCGTCCTCCCCGCCACCGCCATCGCCTACAGTCCCTACGGCGACTCGGTTTACGTTGTGGCCAAGGACGACAAGAGCGGCGCGCTCATCGCGCAACAGCGCTTCGTCCAGGTCGGCCCCAAGCGCGGTGACCAGGTCGCGCTGCTCGACGGCGTGAAGGCCGGCGAGGAGGTCGTCACCGCCGGCCAGGGCAAGCTCCGCCCAGGCACGCCCGTCAGCATCAACAACACGGTGGTGCCCGCCAACAGCCCCACCCCGAAGCCCCCGCAGAGCTGAGCCGATGAACTTCACCGAGCTCTTCATCCGGCGGCCCATCCTCGCGACGGTCCTCAACCTGTTCCTGCTCATCGCGGGCTGGCAGGCCATTCAGGCCCTCGTTGTCCGCCAGTATCCCTACACCAGCAACGCCGTCGTCACCGTCAGCGTCGCCTACCCCGGCGCCAACGCCGACCTCGTGCGCGGCTTCGTCACCACGCCGCTCGAGCGCGAGATCTCCTCGGCCGACGGCATCGACTTCGTCGAGTCCGTCAGCCGCCAGAACAGCGCCAGCATCTCCGCCCGCCTGCGCCTCAACTACGATCCGAACGACGCGCTCACGCAGATCACCGCCAAGGTCAACCGCGTGAAGGGCGAGCTGCCCGCCGGCGCCGAGGACCCGGTGTTCGACGTCGCCGTGGGCGAGACCACCGCCTCCGCCTACATCGGCTTCAGCAGCGAGACGATGCAGGGCAACCAGATCACCGACTACCTCACCCGCGTCGTCCAGCCCAAGCTCTCCACCATCCCCGGCGTGCAGAAGGCCGACATCCTCGGCGGCCGCGTCTTCGCCATGCGCATCTGGCTGAAACCCGAGCGCATGGCCGCGCTCAACCTCAGCGCCTCGCAGGTCCGCGCCGCCCTCGCCGCCCAGAATTATCTCGCCGCTGTCGGCCAGACCAAGGGCTCGATGCTCAGCATCAACCTCACCGCCCAGACCGACCTGCGTTCCGTCGAGGGCTTCCGCGACATCATCGTCCGCGAGACCAACGGCGAGATCATCCGCCTGCGCGACATCGCCGACGTCGTGCTCGGCGCCGAGAACTACGACTCGCAGGTCATCTTCTCCGGCGTGAACGGCGTGTTCGTCGGCGTCTTTGTCCTGCCGACCGCCAACGCCATCGACGTGGTGAAGGCCGTGCGCGCCGCCATGCCCGAGATCCAGGCCCAGCTGCCGCCCGGCCTCAACGGCAAGGTCGTCGCCGACTTCACCGAGTTCATCAACGACTCCATCTCGGAGGTCATGCGCACCCTGATCGAGGCCATGGCCATCGTCATCCTCGTCATCTACCTTTTCCTCGGTTCGTTCCGCTCCGTCTTCATCCCGATCGTGGCGATCCCGCTGTCCCTCGTCGGCGCCTGCGCGCTGATGCTCGCGATGGGCTTCTCCATCAACCTGCTCACCCTGCTCGCCATGGTGCTGGCCATCGGCCTCGTGGTGGACGACGCCATCGTCGTCGTCGAGAACATCCACCGCCACATCGAGGAGGGGCTCACGCCCCTGGCCGCCGCCATCAAGGGCGCGCACGAACTGGTCGGCCCCGTCATCGCGATGACCATCACCCTCGCCGCCGTGTATGCGCCCGTGGGTTTCCAGTCCGGGCTGACCGGCGCGCTGTTCCGCGAGTTCGCCTTCACGCTCGCCGGCGCGGTCATCATCTCGGGCTTCGTCGCGCTGACGCTCTCGCCGATGATGTGTTCGCGCATCCTGGTGCACACCGCCAACCCGCGCGGTTTCGAGGCGTTCCTCAACCGCACTTTCGACCGGCTGCAAAAGGCCTACGAGGCCTTCCTGCACGGCGCGCTCAACGCCCGCCCGGCCATCTTCATCGTCGCCGCCCTGGTCTTCGCCTCGATCATCCCGTTCTTTCTCCTGACCAAGAGCGAACTCGCGCCGCCGGAGGACAGCGGCATCATCCTCATGAGCGCCGAGGCCGCGCCCACCGCCACGGTGGAGCAGACCCTGATGTTCAGCCAGGAGGTGGCCAAGCTGATCCGCCGGGATTATCCGGACGAGACGGCGGAGATCTTCGTCATCGTCGGCCGCGGCGGCGCGCCCAACGGCGCCTTCATCGGCTGGCGCCTCAAGCCCTGGAGCCAGCGCACGCGCAGCGCGCAGTCGCTCCAGCAGGAGATCCAGGGCAAGCTCGGCGGCATCGCCGGCGCCCGCGTGTCCTCCTTCCTCCGGCCCAGCCTGCCCGGCTCGGCCGGCGGCCTGCCGGTGCAGATGGTCGTCGGCTCCACCGAGTCGCACCCGCGCGTGGCCGAGATCACCGGCGAACTGCTCCAGCGCGCGATGAAGAGCGGCCTGTTCGTCTTCGGCGACACCAACCTCAAGTTCGACCAGCCGCAGGTGAACCTGAAGATCGACCGCGAGAAGGCCGCGGCGCTCGGCATCAACATGCAGCAGCTCGGCGCCGACCTCGGCGCGATGCTCGGCGGCGGCTACGTGAACCGTTTCGCCATCGAGGGCCGCGCCTACAAGGTCGTCCCGCAGGTCACCCGCGAGTCCCGGCTCAACCCGGACCAGCTGGCCGACTACTACATCTCCACGACGAAGGGTGAACTCGTGCCGCTCTCGACCATCGCCTCGCCGGAGAACACCGTGCAACCGCGCGAGCTGCGCCGCTTCCAGCAGCTCAACTCCGCCACCCTGTCGTTTGCGCCTGCGCCCGGCGTCTCCCAGGGCGAGGCCCTCGACTGGCTGCGCGCAGAGGCGGCCACGTTCTTCCCGCAGGGCTTCACCATCGACTACAACGGCGACTCGCGCGTCTTCATGCAGGAAGGCAGCTCGCTGATGGCGACCTTCGTGCTGGCGGTCCTCGTCATCTTCCTCGTGCTCGCCGCGCAGTATGAGAGCTGGCGCGACCCGTTCATCATCATGATGTCGGTGCCGCTCTCGATCGCCGGCGCGATGGTGTTCCTCTTCTTCGGCTTCGCCACGCTCAACATCTACACGCAGGTCGGCCTCATCACGCTGGTCGGCCTCATCACCAAGCACGGCATCCTGATCGTCGAGTTCGCCAACAAGCTCCAGGAGGAGCAGAGCCTGTCCATCCGGCAGGCCGCCGAGCACGCCGCCGCCGTGCGCCTGCGCCCGATCCTGATGACGACCGCCGCCATGGTGCTCGGCGTGCTGCCGCTGCTCCGCGCCAGCGGCGCCGGCGCGGAGAGCCGCTTCAGCATCGGCCTGGTCATTGCGACCGGCATGAGCATCGGCACGCTGTTCACCCTGTTCGTCGTGCCGGCGTTCTACACGCTGCTGGCGCAGGACCGGAGGAAGAAGTCCGCGCCCGCCGCGGAAGCGTCGCCACACGGAGCGGCGACGCATCACGCGTAAGCGCCCTTAAGGTGGAACCCGGCCTCCGGACGGGTTTCTGCCATACGCGCATCCTGAAAGCGCGTCCGGAGGCCGCGCTCCACCTTATGAATCACCACCCCGCCGCCGTGTTCGTGCGGCGGGGGTCGCCGTAACCGGTGTAGCCGCCGCCGGCGTCCAGCCCGATGGCGTTGATGCCGCCGAAATAGCGGCCGGTGCCGGGCGCCTCGGGCAGCTCCACCTTCCAACCCAGTGCGGACAAGGCCTGCACGTCGGCCGGGGCATACGACTGCTCGGCGTTGATCGAAACCTCGTCGTCCTTGCGCCAGTTGCTGTCCCAGTGGATGCGCGTGTCACCAATGGCCTCGGCCAGCGGGCGGTCCAGCGCCAGCCGGTCGAGCAGCGCCTGCAGCATCGCCGTGGGGATGCGGGCCGCGCCCGGAATGCCGATCGCGAAGACCGGTTGCCCGCCCTGGAACACGATCGTCGGCGAGATGGTGCTGCGCGGACGCTTGCCGGGGGCAACGTAGTTGATGCTTTTCGCCTCACCGTAGGCGAAGTTGCTCATCGAGTCGTTCAGGACGACGCCCGTGCCCGGCGGCACCACGCCGGCACCGAAATGCAGGCTCTGCGACTGGGTGGCGCAGACGATGTTGCCGGCGGAGTCGGCCACGAGGAAATGGGTGGTGGCGGCGGCGACATCTGCGCTGAAGCCGCTGTCATCGAACTGCGCCACCTTCTTCAGGGGAACATCGGCCGTCCGAACCTTGGCGCGGATCGCCGCGATCGAATCGGGCGCGACCATCTTCTCGTAGTTGAACACCGCCTCGGGAGCGTCGCCGATGCTCCTTTGCACCAGCGGCTGCACCTCGCGCCACACGCGCCCGATCTTGTCGAGATTGACCGGCGAACGCAGCGGACCGGTGAAAGGCTCGTCCTCCAGCACCTTCATGATGGTCAGGAAGAGCGGCGCGCCGTTGGTCGGCGGCGGGCTGGCCAGCAGGCGGTAACCGCGGAAATCGAGCTGCAGGGGCTCGGTGAGCCGGGCCTCGTAGCTCGCCAGGTCGGCCGCGGTCAGCACGCCCCCGCCTTTTTGCGCGGCGGCGACGATGGCCGCGGCGACCGGGCCGCGGTAAAAGCCGTCACGCCCATGCTGGGCGAGCAATTCGAGCGTGCGCGCCAGGTCGGCATTGGGCAGGCGGGAACCGACGGAGGGCAACTGGCCGCCGGGCAGGTAGAGCCGGGCAATCTCGGGATCGCCCCGACGGAGTTTCTTTTCCTGCTCGGCGAAAAAATCACGGGTCTTGGGCAGGATCTCGAAACCGCCACGGGCCAGCTTGATGGCGGGAGCGACATCGTCGGCCCACTTGAGCTTGCCCCATTTTTGGTGGGCGGTCCAAAGCCCGGCCGCGAGGCCCGGCACGCAGACCGAGCCATAACCGTAGCTGCGGTCCTCCTCCGGGCGCGGCAGGTAGGCGGCGACATCGAGCGAACCGGCGGTATCCATGGCATCCACGGCATAGGTTTTCCCGGTGGCCGCCTCGTAATAGAGCAGCATGAGCTTGCCGCCGAGGCCCGAGCCGTAGGGCTCGGCCACACCCAGCGAGAGCGAGACCGCCACGGCGGCGTCGATGGCATTGCCCCCGGCCTGGAGCACCGCGACGCCGGCCTGGGTCGCCTCGGGATGACCGGCCACGACCATGCCATGTCGAGCTGTCACGGGGGTGACCGTCACCGGCACGGCGGCCTGCACGGACCGGGCAAGGACCAGCAGCGTTAGGACCAGCAGAGAGGGGCGGAGGGGACGCATGACGCTGAATTTGCAGGTCTACCGGTCCGGCGCCATGCCAGAGTTGTAGGGCGGGGTCGCTGACCCCGCCTCACATGAGGCGTCGCATACAAAAAGGCGGGATACAGCGATCCCGCCCTACAGTTCCGACCCCATAAACATGAAAGGCGCCCCTCTTGTCAGCCGTAGCCTTGGCGGAGGCTGATGCGGGCCCGCCGACCGCGGCGCAGGTGACATCTCGACGGCTATAAACATGAAAGGCGCCCCTTGCGGGACGCCATTCATGACCTAACACCAAGCAAACCGTAAGAACTACAAACAATGTTCGCCTATGAGAACGAAGCACTGATGTTCGCAGGGATAGACGCGACCCGTTAGGAAACGTTGAATCTTTCCCGGAAAATCTTGGTGGGGCTTACCGGCCGGTTTCCGACCCCATAAACATGAAGGGCGCCCCTTGCGGGACGCCCTGCATGACCTAACACCAAGCAAACCGTAAGAACTACAAACAATGTTCGTCTATGAAAACGACGCACTGATGTCGTTAGGATAGACGCGACCGTTTCGAAAACGTTGAATCTTTCTTGCGGTAATTTTTGTGAATAAGTTCTTCCCGAAATGGCTGGTGCTTAATACTGGGCTGCAGTTGGTTACGCGGCGGTGAGGTTCCGATTTCAGGGCGCGGTAACGCGCCCGGTTTTGTCATAAACATATGAAATCATGAACACTCCCCCTGCCTCCCGTCCGCATCTTTTCGGTCTGCTCGCCGGCCTCGCGCTGGCTGCGGGCCTCGTCTTCACCGCCCTCGTCCTCGCCAACGCCTGGACGCGCATCGCCGAATCCCAGGTGATCAATGTCACCGGCTCCGCGCGGAAAAACGTGCGTTCCGATCTCGTCGTGTGGCGCTCCAGTTTCTCCGCCGAGGCCCCGACGCTGATCGAGGCCCAGCAAAAACTCCGCGCCGACCACGCGAAGGTCGCGGCCTTTTTCTCCAACCGCGGCATCGACGGGTTCACCGCCTCGCCCGTGCAGATCACCGAGCTCACCGCGCGGCAGCGCAACGAGGACGACGATACCGTGACCAAGGTGCGCGTGGGTTACCGTCTCACGCAGTTTGTCGAGGTGCACTCGGACGACGTCGAGCGCGTGCCGCGCCTCGCCAACGACTCGAGCGAGCTGCTGCAACAGGGCGTGGCGTTCGTGTCGGGCGGCTTTGACTTCATCTACACGAAGGCCGGCGAAGCCAAGGTCGAGATGATGGCCGAGGCCACGAAGGATGCGCGGACCCGCGCGGAACAGATCGCGTCGCAAGGCAACCGCCGGATCAAGTCGCTGCTCAACGCGCGCATGGGCGTCGTGCAGATCAACTCGCTCTACTCGTCGTCCACGAGCTGGGAGGGCAACAACGACACGACCGCCGTCGAGAAGACCATCATCGCCACCGTTACGACGACGTTTGCGATGCGGTGAACCTGGAGGCGGGGTGCCCTCACCCCGCAGCGCTGCACATAACCCGCGGGGTGAGGGCACCCCGCCTCCCATCACAGGTGGATCTCCGCCGGCACGACGCTGCCGGCGGACTTCGCCGGCAGCGGTGCCGCCTTGAGCGGATAGCGGAACTGCTTCCCTTCGAAATTCCGGAAGACGACCTCGTCGTCGGTGATCTGCTCCACGTAGTCGGGATTGACCGGCACCTTGCCGCCGCCGCCCGGCGCGTCGATGACGTATTGCGGCACGGCGTAGCCCGTCGTGTGGCCGCGCAGCGCGCGGATGATCTCGATGCCCTTGCGGACATCCGCCTTGAAGTGGGCGCCGCCGGTGATGAGGTCCATCTGGTAGATGTAATACGGCCGCACGCGCATCCGCAGCAGGCGGTGCACGAGCGCCTTCATGACCTCGGGGTCGTCGTTCACACCCCTGAGCAGCACGCTCTGGTTGCCGAGCGGCACGCCGGCGAACGCCAGGCGCTCGCACGCGTCCTTCAGTTCCTGCGTGGCCTCCTTCGGGTGGTTGAGGTGGACACTCATCCAGATGGGGCCGTGCTTCTTGAAGATGTCCGCCAGCTCCGGCGTGATGCGCTGCGGCAGGAAGACCGGGATGCGCGAGCCGATGCGGATGAACTCGACGTGCTTGATCGCGCGCAGGCGGCCGAGCAGGTGGTCGAGCTTCTTGTCCGAGAGCAGCAGCGGGTCGCCGCCCGAGAGGAGCACGTCGCGGACCTCCGGGTGCGCCTCGATGTAGCGGAGCGCCTGCTCGTATTCGGGGTGGAAGTTGTAGTCCTGCGCGTTGCTCACGAGCCGGCTGCGCGTGCAGTAGCGGCAGTAGGCGGCACAGCGGTCGGTGACGAGGAACAGCACGCGGTCCGGGTAGCGGTGGACGAGGCCGGGGACCGGCGAGTGCTCGTCCTCCCCGAGCGAGTCCAGCATCTCGCCGGAGGAGATGACCATCTCGTCGCTGCGCGGGATGACCTGCTTGCGGACCGGGCAATCCGGGTCGTTGCGGTCGATCAGGTTGAAAAAATACGGCGTGATCGCGA
Source organism: Lacunisphaera sp. (assembly GCA_041909435.1). Lineage (GTDB taxonomy): Bacteria > Verrucomicrobiota > Verrucomicrobiia > Opitutales > Opitutaceae > Lacunisphaera. The sequence continues at coordinate 69,554 of JAYRDK010000006.1, read as the reverse complement.
GCGCGAGCTTGTCCTTGGCGAAGAGGCAGCCGGCCTTCTCCGACGGTGTGAGCGTCATGTAACGCTCGAGCTGCTCGATGGTCGTCAGGCGGTTCTTGAGCTGCCAGGTCCAGTCCTTCCAGTCCGACTCCGGGACATGTGACCACAGGCCCTGCCCGGCAAACCAGTGGGTGCGGTCTTCGGTGTAGGGCATGGGCGGACTGCAGAGATAGCTGGTTTGCCCGGGGTGTCAAACGGCCGGATGCGGCCCGTCCCGGCACAGTGGCCGGGCAAAACGGGCCGCCCGGTCGTCTCAGGCGGGCCGGGTGATGCGGATCGGCACCACGGCGCAGGGCAGCCCGCGCAGAAACAACCGCCGCTGCAGCGCAAACGCCGTGTAGTTGTGCAGCAGGCGCGTGAAGAAAGTCTCCCGCTCGAACACCAGCTGGCCTCCGAAAAACACCGCGTCCGGGTATTGCTCGGTTAGTTCGGGCAGCAGCTTCTCCAGCTCGGCCAGGATCTCGTGGCCGATGGCGGTGACTGCCGCGGCCTCGCCGCCGCGTTGCCGCACGAAATCCACATAACGCGCGCACTCCGCCGCGGCGTGGGCCCGCAGGCGCTCGATCTCGTCCACGCCCTTGAAGTTGCCCGCGTCCACCACGCCGATATGCACGAAGACGAATTTCCTGAACCCGCCGCCAAACATCCGCACTGCACCGAGCAGGGTATGCAGCCCGAGGCCGTTGTAGCCGTTGACAAAAACGACCGCCGTGCGGGAACCGGCATCAGCCGGCGGCGCCAGTTCGCGGGAGTTTGTCGCGCCGGCCTTGGCCGCTTCCAGGATGTCGTCGAGCCGCACAATCTTGCGGCGCACGTCCTCATAGTGCCGGTGCACGGCGAAGGCCCCCGCGACCAGCGCACCGGTCAGCAGGACCGTCACCCAGCCACCATCGTGGAATTTCAGGATGACCAGGGTGACCAGGATGAAGCTCGTCAGGCCGAGACCGACGGCGTTGACGGCCAGCCGGCGGCCCCAGGCCTTTTCCTCCCGGCGCACCAGCCACCAATGCCGGACCATGCCGAGCTGCGACAGGCTGAAGGTCACGAAGACATTGATGCTGTAGAGCACGACCAGCAGCGCCACGGCGCCGCGCGTCAGGAGCAGCACGACCAGCGCCGCACCGCCCATGAGCAGCACGCCGTTGAGCGTGACAAAGCGATCGCTCAGGGCCGCGAAGCGCGCGGGCATCCAGCGGTCGAGCGCCATGCTGGCCAGCACGCGCGGACCGTCGAGGAAGCCGGCCTGCGCGGCGATGAAGAGCAGCGCGGCCGCGCTGGTGAGGGCGACCTTGACGAAGGCGCCGCCCAGCCATGCCGGCCAGCCGGCGGTGAGATTCTCCAAGAGGACGGCGTTGAGCGTCTTGCCCTCCACCGGCGCCACGCGCACCAGCAGGTAGGCGACGAGCAGGCCCGCCACCATGCCGCCGAGGGACAGGGCCATGAGCCCCATGGTGCGGCGGCCGGTGCGGACGCGCGGCTCGCGCAGGATGGGCAGCCCGTTGCTGACGGCCTCGATGCCGGTGTAGGTGCCCGCGCCCACGCTGTAGGCCCGCAGCAGCAGGGCCAGCAGTCCCAGCCAGCCGATCTCCGCGGAGACGGCGTGGACCGACTGCGTCGTGCCGCCAAACAGGGCGCCCATGCCATCACCGCGGGTGGCGAAGGCGTAGCCGATGATAAACACGTGCGTGATGAGGAAGAGGAAGAACACGGGCACCCAGATGACCACCGACTCGCGCACGCCGCGCAGGTTGAGCAGCGTCAGCAGCACGATGCCCGCCGACCCGGCGGCAACTTTCCAGGCCAGCCATTCCGGTGGCAGAAAGCTGAACAGCGCGTCCATCGCGCTGGCCACGGAGATGGCAATGGTCAGCACGTAGTCGATCAGCAGCGCCGAACCCGAAACGACGCCGGCCGCCGGCGACAACAGCCGGCTGGCCACAACATAGCCGCCGCCACCCGAGGGAAAGAGGGCGATGATCTGCGAGTAGCTCGCGCAGATGAGGGCGATGGTGACCGCCGACATGCCGGCGACAAACAACGCCAGCGGCGGGTGCGCGAGCAGGACGCGGTAGGTTTCCTCGGGGCCATAGCAGGAGGAGGAGAGACCGTCGGCGCCGAGACCGACCCAGGCGAGGATGGCGACGAGGGATAGCTTGTGAAACAGACCACGCTCGGTCAGTTCGCGGGAACGGCCGATGAAGACATGCTTCACCGACCGGAGGAGGTTGTTGCCGGACATGTTGGTTGCCTTGTGCCGCCCCCGCCTGACAGCACGCAGGGGCTATGTTGAAACGGGCAACCAAGGTGGCGCGCCTGTGCGCGCTCCAGCCGATCGCCTTCCCGGTGCCTGCGAGGTTAGCTGACGGGCTTGGCCTGGAAAGTGGCCTTGGCCGCGGTTGCCCGGTGCCGTGCGCCCCGGCCGGCACGCGTGAGCGCACCGGCAGTTTGGGTCCCCCGTGCCGCGCGACGGGAACGTCACGCGACTTCGGCTGCTGAACTGTCAAGGCCGGCGAGCAAACGCGCCCGCGCCGGCGCGTCAATCCGCCCGACACCCCAGGCCGCGCAACCGGGCCGCCGCCGGGCAATTTGCGTCATTTATTTAACTTTGCGCGAAACCGCTAGACAGCCATGGGCGAAGTGCTTTTCGTGCCTCTTTAATGTCCGCCCCCAAACCCGCGATCCTGGCCCTTGAAGATGGCAGTGTGTTCCGCGGCGCCGCCTTCGGTGCCGAGGCGACCATCGCCGGCGAATGTGTGTTCAACACCTCGATGACCGGCTACCAGGAGATCATCACCGATCCCTCCTACTTCGGCCAGATCGTCACCATGACCGCCGTGCAGATCGGCAACTACGGCATCAACGCCGAGGACGAGGAGCACGCCGCGCCGAAATGCTCCGGCTTCGTCGTCCGCGAGGTCTCGCCCATCGTCAGCAACTGGCGCAGCCAGCAGTCGCTCGACGCCTACCTCCGAAAATACGGCATCCCCGGCATCAGCGAGGTCGACACCCGCGCGCTCACCAAAAAGCTCCGCGTCGACGGCGCGATGAAGTGCTGCCTTTCCACCCTGCCGCTCAGCGACGCCGAGGCGGTCAGGCAGGCCAAGGCTTGGCAGGACATGGCCGGCAGCGACTACGTGAAGGACACGACCTGCGCCGCGCCCTACCACTGGCAGGCCGGCGACGCGGCGCGGCATAACGCCCAGTATCTCCCCGTCGGCACCACGCAGGGCCTGACGGTCACGCCGAAGAAACGCTTCAAGGTCGCGGCCTTCGACTACGGCGCGAAATACACGATCTTCCGCAAGCTCGTCCGCCACGGCTTCGACGTGCATGTGTTTCCCGCCACGGCGACCCACGAGCAGGTGCGCGAATACGGCGTGGACGCGGTGTTCCTCTCCAACGGCCCCGGCGACCCGTCCGCCCTGCCCTACATCCACAAGACCGTCAGCGGCCTGCTGCCGGACTATCCGATCTTCGGCATCTGCCTCGGCCACCAGATGCTCACGCACGCCGTGGGCGGCACGACCTTCAAGCTCAAGTTCGGCCACCGCGGCGGCAACCAACCGGTGAAGAACCTCGAGACCGGCAAGGTCTCGATCACCGCGCAGAACCACGGCTTCGCCACCGACCCCAAGTCGCTGGAAAAGCGCGGCGCGGTCGTCACGGAGATCAACCTCAACGACAACACCGTCGAGGGTCTCCGCCACAAGGAGCTGCCGGTTTTCTCGGTCCAGTATCACCCCGAGGCCGCCCCCGGCCCGAACGACGCCGATCCGCTCTTCACCGACTTCTACCACATGGTCGAGAAGCGGAAGGCCGGGAAGATCTGAACGCTTCCAAGCTGTAGGTGGCGCGCTGGCGCGCCACGTTGCACGCAAGCGTGCAACCTACAAAACTGATACGGCGGCCCGCACTACCCCAGGTGCGCCTCGAACTTCTTCGCATCCTCCGGCGTGTCCACGCCGATGGTCGGGTCCTCGGTGACATCGATGGCGATCGGATAACCGCCCTCCAGCACGCGCAGTTGCTCGAGTTTCTCGATCTGCTCGAGCCGGCCCGGCGGCATGGCCACGAATTTCTCAAGGAAATCGGCCTGGTAGGCGTAAAGGCCGAGGTGCTTGTAGCAGGTGTTCTGCGCCAGCCAGGCATCATCGATCGTCAGGCCCAGGTCGCGGGAATAGGGCATCCGGGAACGCGAGAAGTAGAGCGCCCGGCCGGTCGAGGTCATGACGACCTTCACCTGATTCGTGTTATAGAAATCCACGATGCGCTTGAACGGCGTGCAGAGCGTCGCCATCGGGCAGTCGCCCTGGATAAGCCGGGCCAGGGCCTGCAGCTGGCCGGCGGTGACCAGCGGCTCGTCGGCCTGGACATTGAGGACATGCGTGGCCCGGACTGTGCGGTTGGCCTGGGCGATACGGTCGGTGCCGCTGGGATGGCTGGCATCGGTCATAATCGCCTTAAATCCCGCTCCCTCAATGCATTCGGCGAGCAGCTCATGATCCACGGCAAACCACAGCGGAAAATCCGGCGCCTGGGCCTTGATGCGTTCGGCCACCCACAGCACAAGCGGTTTGCCCTTAATCGGATGCAACAGCTTCCGTGGAAACCGCGTGGACTCCAAACGGCACGGCACGATGATGGCGAAGGCAGGCATGCGGGGGTCTTTGTGATTGCAAGCCGGGTCACGACCGGCTTTTGCGTTACCCTTTAATCCGACCAAGCAGCCTCATCGCAATGGAAAAGAGCAACACCGCGCCCGCCGGCACCCACACGAAGGAACTCCTCGTGCAGAACAAGATGGGCATTCATGCCCGTCCGGCGGCCATGATCGTGCGGGTGACGAACAAGTTCAAGGCGGAGGTCCTGGTCGAGAAGGATGAGGAGCAGGTCAACGGCAAGAGCATCATGGGCCTGATGATGCTGGCCGCCGCCAAGGGCACGAAGGTCAAGTTCATCGCCACCGGCGACGACGCCCCTGCCATGCTGACCGAGCTCGAGGCGCTGTTCGCCAAGCGCTTCGACGAGGCCTGAGGCGGCCGCCGCCCGTGTAGGTTGCGCGCTTGCGCGCAACGTGGCGTGCCAGCACGCCACCTACAGTCCGAAAAACCGCCTCGCATTCGCGGTCGTGGCTTCCGCCAACCGCTCAGGACTCACCCCGAACACCCCCGCGCAAAACTCCGCCGTATGCTTCAGATACGCCGGTTCGTTCGGTTTTCCGCGGTGCGGCATGGGCGTCAGGTAGGGCGCATCGGTCTCGATCATCAGCCGGTCAAGCCCCTGCGCCAATGCCGCCGCCCGGATCGCCTCGGCCGTCTTATAGGTGATGATGCCGGTGAAAGATCCATAACCCCCGCGCCTGGTCAGTTCGGCCATCTCGGCCGGCCCTTCCGTGAAGCAGTGGAACACCACCTTGCCCCACGCCACGCCGGACGCGTCGATCATCTCCACGCACTCCGCAAAAGCCCCGCGCGAGTGCACCACGACCGGACACCCGAGTGTCTTCGCCAGCCCGAGCTGCTCCGCAAAAGCCGCCTTCTGCCAACCAAGGATTTTTTCCGCTTCAGCGGGATTATCCTTCGGCAGGTGGAAACGATCCAGGCCGATCTCACCCAAGGCCACCGGGTAGGGCGAATCCTCCGGATGAGCCGTTCGGGAGCGCGGCTCGTCGGGACGACTCGCCCTACCCCAGAATCCCTCCAGCTGTGCCACCCGCCCGGCCCAGTCCTCGCCCACGCTGCATGGATGCAGGCCGGCGGTGTAAAACACGAACCCGGCATGCTCCCGCGCCAGGTCGCGGTAGAGCGACCAGTCGTCGGTGTCGGTGCCGATGGTAACCATCGCCTCCAGCCCGGTGGCTTTCGCCCGGGACAAAATCCCGGCCAACTCGCCGCGGCGGGCAAAGGTTTCAAGGTGCGTGTGTGTGTCGATCAGGCCCACGCGGTGATTGAAGCCCGCCAAAAGTCAGAAGCCAGCGCTTTCGCGCTGGCTTCCTTTGCACACACACCAGTCTGCCTGGTGAAATTTTATTCGGTGCGGACCGAGATGTCGCCGCCGCTGGAACGGAGCTTCAGGACGGGGCCGCCGCCGTTGACGGTGCCGGCCAGCCGGCTTTTGCCGACGCCGCCCTTGGCGATGGTGATGGTCAGGCCCTCGGCGCGCACATCGCCGCCCGAGGTGCTGGCGTCGAGCTGGAAACCGGCGCCCGGCACGACGCGCACGCGCACATCCCCGCCGGAGGTGCTGAGCACGGCGTCCTGTTTCAGGGGCTCGGTGAGGGTGGCCCGGACGTTGCCGCCCGAGGTGGTCGCGCTGACCAGCTGGGCGACGGAATTGATGGTGATGTCGCCACCCGAGGTGGAGACCTGCGTCGGGCCGCCGGCGCGGTCGACCTCGATGTCGCCGCCGGAGGTGCCGAGCTTGGCGCGGGCGGTGCCCTCGCGAAGGACGATGTCGCCGCCCGAGGTGTGGGCGTCGATCTCGCCGTCCACGCAGTCGAACTTCATGTTGCCGCCGCTGGTGCGGGCGCGGACGTTGCCCTGCAGGCTGGCGGCCGCGATGTCGCCGCCGGAGGTGTTGAGGTTCAGGTTGAAATTCTTCGGCACCGTGACCTCGAAGGAAACGTTGACCGGCGGCCAGCTGCCGAACCAGGAGCCACCCGTGCGCTTCTCGTATTTGGCCTCGGCGGTCACGTCGTTGCCCGTCTGCTCCAGGGTCAGCGTCAGCCTGGCCAGGATCTCGTCCGCCTCCTGCTCGCTTGAGGCCTTGATGACCTGCTTGGCGGTGATGCGGACCTCGGAGACGTCCGCGGTGTGGATCGTGATGTCACCGCCCTGGGTGGCGGCCTTGAAGTTGCCGCCCGGCTGGACGGTGAAGGTCTTCTCGACCGTGCGCGTGATCTTGGCCGAGAGGACCGCCGGCGAAGCCAGCAGGGCGCCCAGCGCGAGGAAGGGAATGAGTGATTTCATGGGTCGTGTGCCCTATAAAACACGGCCCGGGGCTGAAAGTTACAGCCAATCTCGCCCGGTCAGCCCCTCGGCAGCTCGAGGCGCACCTGCATGCGGGAAAGCCGTTCCAACAGCAGCCGGTCACTGCGGATCGGCCACCAATCATAGAGAAAAATCTCCAACGGGCGCCACATGGCCACCCAGCCCGCGATGTGCAGGCCCAGCTCCACAAAACCGGCCCAAGATTGGGTCGAGGCCGAGCGGACCATCTCACCCAGCGCAAAGCAGCCGGCGAGGAAAAGCAGGGCAATGATCCCGCTGGAACGCCCCCGCCTCAGCAGGAGCCGCAGTTCCCGTCGCTTGATCTCCGCCCGGCTGGCAAAATAGTGCCGCACCGCCTCGGCCGTGCCGGCCGCCCGGTCGGGCTCGGGCGGGGTGGCGAGATGGATGACCAGCTCGAGATCGCCCGTGTGCGGCAGTTCGCGGGCCCAGCTGACGATGAACTCCTCGGCCGCCGCATCCAGGTCGCGGTCAATGAACGGCGAGGGATCCATCGAGTTGAACAGCTGGGAAAGCTCCCGCAGGCGCACCTCGACCTGGTTGGGGTGCGCGGCGCTCATGCTTTCAAGAAGGCCGCCGCCCATTTCTCCTCGTCGAAGCCCACCACCCCCGCCCCGCCGGGGCCGAGCACGAAGGGCCGCTTGATGAACATCCCGTTGCCGGCGATCAGGGCGAGGCCCTCGGCCTCGGCCAGACCGGGCAGCTTGGCGGCGAGGCCCTGCTTGCGGTATTCGATGCCCGAGGTGTTGAGCAATTTTTTTCGCTCGCCGCCCTGAGCGGCCATCATGGTCCGCAGTTCCTTCACGGTCGGCGGGGTCGTGCGGATGTCCTTTTCCACGAAGGCCAGCTTGTGCCGGTGCAGCCAGGCCCGCGCCTGCTCGCAGGTGCTGCATGTCGGATGGAGGTAGGCGGTGAGCGCGCTCACTTTTTGACGGCGAAGATCTCGTTGAAGAACGACCGCATGTGCGACCACGAGCGCTTGTCGGCCGCGGCGTTGTAGGCGATGGGCAGGCCGGTGGCCTTGGCGATCTTGTCCGCGCCGGGATTGCTGAAGGCGTGCACCGCGCCGGCGTAGCTGACGAACTGGTAGTCAAACTTGCCGTCGTTCATCCCCTTCATGAAGGCCGCGATCTCCTCCGCGCTGATGAACGGATCGACCGCACCGTGACACACGAGAATCTTCGCCTTGTTGGCGGCGGCCGCCGCCGGCGACGCCGGGATCAGGCTGCCGTGGAAGCTCACGATGCCCGCGAGCGGCGCGCCGCTGTAGGCCAGCACCTGGGCCGCGGCCCCGCCGAAACAATAACCGATCGCCGCCACCCGGCCGCCATCGACCAGGCCCGTCGCCAGCAGCTGGTCGAGCCCGGCGCGCGAACGCTCGGCCATGAGCGGCTTGCCGTAGAAGGGCGCGGCGAGTTCGCCCGCCTTCTTCGGGTCGGCGGTCGTGACGCCGGCACCATACATGTCGGCGGCGAAGGCCACGTAGCCCAGCTTCGCGAGCTGCTCGGCGCGCTTCTTCGGATATTCGGTCAGGCCCCACCATTCCGGCAGGACGAGCACCCCGGGCGCCGGCTTGCCGGCGGCGGCCTTCTCGTCGTCGTAGGCGAGCCAGCCCTCGAGTTTCACGCCGCCGTGCTCATAGGCGACCGGCTTGGTGACGACCTTGGCGTTCAACACCCCGGCCACGCCCAGGGCGAGACCGGCCAGCAGGATTCGGGATAGATTCATGTGCCCATGCTAGGCCGCCGGGCGCAAAACTCAACTCCCGCGCGGTCAATTCGGCCCCTTGAGCCAGCGCTCCAGGCTGGCCCGCAGGTCCGACTGCCGGATCGGCTTGGTCAGGAAATCGTCCATGCCGGACGCCTGGGCCGCCGAGCGGTCCTCCGGGCGCACATTGGCGGTGAGGGCGATAATGGGCAGCCAGCGACCCTCGATCCGCCGCCGGATGCGGCGCACGGCCTCGAAACCGTCGATGCCGGGCATCTGGATGTCCATGAGCACGGCGTCCCAGGTCTGGCGCACCGCGAGCTCGATGCCCTCGGCCCCGTTATCCACGATCACAGGCTCCAGCCCGAGCTTGCGAAGGAAGACCTCCACGACGCGCTGGCTGCCCCAGTCGTCCTCGACCACGAGCACACGGCCGCTGAGCCGGCTCTTCGGTTTTGCCGGCGGCCCCTCATCCGCGGCCACCGGCCGGGCGACCGGCAGCGGGAGATCAAAATAAAACTCCGAGCCCTGTCCGGACGCGCTCACCACCTTGATCTCGCCGCCCATGCGGCGCACCAGGCTCTGTGAGATGGCCAGGCCCAGGCCCGAGCCGCCGTAACGGCGCGTCATCGAGCTGTCGCCCTGGCTGAACTTCTGGAAAAGCTTCGCCTGCGTCGCCGCGTCCATGCCGATGCCGGTGTCCGTGATGCGAAACCGCAGCAGCGCCTCGGCGGCATCCACCCGCACCGGTTCGACGTGGAACTCGATCCGGCCCTGCTCGGTGAACTTCACGGCGTTGCCCACGAGGTTGAGCAGCACCTGCCGGATGCGCATCGGATCCCCCGTGACGATCGCCGGCAGCGCGGGGCTGGCCTGGTAGTGCACCGTCAGGTTCTTCCCGACGGCCTGGTTCTGGAACAACGCGGCCACCTCCTCGCCCACCTCGGCCGGCGAGAACTCGATCTCCTCGAGGTCGAGCTTGCCGCTCTCGACCTTCGAGAGGTCGAGGATGTCGTCGAGCAGCCGCAGCAGCGTGTCCGCGGACTTGCCGGCGACACCGATCTGCTGCTGCTGGTCCGCCGTCAGCGGCGTGTCGCGCAGCAGCTGCAGCATGCCGATGATGCCGTTCATCGGGGTCCGGATCTCATGGCTCATGGTCGCGAGGAACTCGCTTTTGGCCTCGTTGGCCGCCTCGGCCCGACGTTTGGCGTCGCTCAGCGTGGCCACCAGCCCCTCGTTCTCGAAGATCAGGGAAAAGAGCTTGAGCAGGTCCTGGCGGTGCAGCCGCGCCGTGTTGAAGAGAAAGAGCGCATAGGTGATGGTGCAGGCCACCAGCGTCCAGCTCCCGGGCCCGCGGTAGTCCAGGAACGCGAGCATCGGCGGCGTCATCGTGGTGACGATGTAGGCGAGGTAACACAGGCGCACCGAGGCCAGCGAGCGGGCCGCGCCGGCGTTCATGCCCGCGATGATGAAGACCACGAGGCAGCGCGGCAGCAGCTCGTCGGTCTGCAGGAACAGCCAGCCGGCCACGCCCCAGGTGCAGCCGGCGGCGATCACCCCGAAATAAAACAGCGAGCGCCAGACCCGGAGCTGGTCGTCGCGCAGGAGCCGGCGTGCGAACGCGCGGTTGAGCCCCAGCCGGACCAGGCTGACGACAAAGATCACCGCCAGCCAGCCGAGCGTCAGCCGGGCGGGAAAATAGGTCCACACCCCGGCCACCAGCACCATCGCCAGCACGAAGTTGGAATACAGCCCGAAGCCCGCCGAGCGGTAGAGCAACCGGGTCATCTCCGCCTCGACCCGGAGGGCGATGTCCTGACGCACGGGTTCCACCGGCTGGCGGGAGACGTTCGGGGGACTCATCGGGCGCTAGAAAGCCACAGCGCCAACCCCCCTCGCAAGGGAATTCCCCCGGTGAAGGGACCCCGCGCGGGTGCGATCAGGTCGACAGGCCGCCCGCGATGTATTGGCGCAGCGACTCCGCCTCGGCCCGATGGGCGTTCGCCACCCACCGCGACACGTCGCCGATCGAGATCAGGCCGACGAGTTTTTCCTCCTGGATCACGGGCAGGTGGCGGCAGCGTTTCTCGGCGAAGATGTCCATGACCTGTTGCACCGTCACCTGGGGTCCGACCGTGAGCACGTTGGCGGTCATGACCCTGGCCAGCGGGGTCGTCTTGGGGTCGAGGCTGGCGGCGATCACGCGCGTGAGGGCGTCGCGCTCGGTGAAGATGCCGGCGAGCTTCGGCCCCTCCAACACGAGCATCGCGCCGATGCGGTGCTGGTTCATTTTTTGGACGGCCTCAAAGACCGTCACGTTGGCGGGCACCGTATGCAAAGCCCGGCTCTTCCCTTCCAACAGCGTAGCTATCGAAGTGTTCATGGGGGTATTGGGGTATGGCCGCAGCCTACGGCGGGAAGGGGGCACGACAACGCCAATCTGTGCGCATTATTTGCGGAACAGCTGGTCGAGGGCCCCGAGGCTCTTGAGCGGCGTTCCCTTCTTCGCGGTCGCGGTGGCCGGCTTGAGGTAGGGCGAGTCGTCCCGACGAGCCGCGCCTTTCGGCTCATCCGGAGGATTCGCCCTACCCAGCTCTGCCAGCATCCGCTCCAGCCGCACGGCCGACACCGGCTCCGCCGTGCCGAGCTCCTGCGCGAACAGGCTCACCCGGAATTCCTCCACCAGCCAGCGGAAGTCTTCCCCTGGAGGCGGGGTGCCCTCACCCCGCTTGGCGGACGAGGGCGCCCGCCCTCCAGCCAGCTTCTTCACGGCCACGACAAAAGGCGCGAGCTCCGCCGCGCGCGCGGCGTCCTTCGCCGGATCGCGTTTTGCCCGCTCGGCCCGCGCCTGCAGTCCTTTCAGGTAGCGCGGCAGATGCGGCACGCGCCCGAACGGCGTGGTCCGCAGGAAATCCGGCGGCAGCAGGGCCGCCAGGTCCTCGGTCATCCCGGGATAGGCGTGCTTCGTGGTCTGCAGCGCCAGTCGCAGCGTGAAAATCTCCTTCAGCCAGTCGCCCAGCTTCGGCACCAGGCCGCGCAGGTCCTGTTTCGCCGCGGCAAGGGCGCGTTCGAACGCGGCCTGGGTCAGCTGGTAGGGCGAGTCGTCCCGACGAGCCGCACTTTTCGGCTCATCCGGAGGATTCGCCCTACCTTTCATGCGCGCCGGGTCACACACCCAGCGCCGGATGGATTCCAACGCGTCCGCCTGCAGCGCGTCGGGAGTCGTAAGCGTCACCGCCAGCGTGCCGAGCATCCGCAGGGCCTTGAGATCCTTCTCCAACCACCCGAGGTCGTAACGCAGCTGCGCCTCGAACAGTTTCACGAGGCCGGTGCGGGTCGCCACCGCGGCCTCCTCGGGGGTCGCGAACAGCCGCACGGCCACGCCGGCGGACATCGCCTTCAGCCCGGGAAAGGCGTGCACCGGCACGCCATGGTGCTCGCTGACCAGGATCCTTTCCGGCAGGTCGCCGAATTTCCATTCCGCGGCCGGCTCGCCCTCCCACTTGGCCCGGGCCGCGCGCCACGCGCCGTTGTCTATCGTCGCCGCCTGCTTGCTCACGTCGCGCGCGCGGCTGTGCAGCTGGGCCTGGATCTCCGCGAGGTCGCGGCTGGCGCCGAGCACCTGGTCGCGGCTGTCCACCACCTCGACGCGCACGCGCAGGTGGTCGGGGAAAATCTTTGCGTCCCACAGCGCCGGATCGATGCGCACCCCAAGCCGGGGCGACAGCAGCTCCGCCAGCGCCTCCGCCAGCGTCGGTTGCTTCGACCTCGCGCTGATCAGCGCGAGGTCGCGCACCAGCTTCTGCGCCGTCTCGGTCAGCGGAATCAGGCTGCGCCGCTGTTCCTTCGGCAGGGCCTTGATCATCAGTTCCACCTTTTCGGGCAGATGCCCGGGCACGGCCCAGTCCAGCGTGGCGGGCGTCAGCGCCTCGGCTTCGGCCAGGCTGACGCGCACCGTGACCCCGTCCGTGTCCTTGCCGGGCTGGTAGGCGTAAGCCAGCGGCAGCACGCGGTTGTCGACCGGTAGCGCCTCCGGAAAGGCCTCCGCATCATGCTCGGCCTCCTCGGTCGCGCGCAGGCTGTCCTCGGACATGAAAAGGAATTTCGGCTGCGTGGTCTGCTGATGGCGCACGAAGTCCACCAGTTCGCCGACGCTGCTTATGCCCTGGGGTGGAACCTGGCCTCCGGACAGGTTTTCCCCGCTGCTGGAATCCTGAAAGCCCGTCCGGAGGCCGGGCTCCACCTTCTCGAACTCCCGCGCGTAGAAACGGTAGACCGCCTCGTCGAGGTTCATGTAACCCGAACTGCGGGTGCGGGTGAGCCGCGTCTCGGCCTCCTCGCGGATCCGGCGGTTGTGCTTCAGGAAATCGAACGGCCACGTGACGGTGTCGCCGACCAACCCCTCGCGGATGAAGATCTCGGTGGCGTGAGCGGGATTGATCTTCCCGTAGCTGGCCGAGCGCGTCTCGAGCTCGAGGTTGTAGAGCCGGCGGCGTTCCTTCACGAGCACGCGGCCGGCCTCGGCGTTCCAGAACGGCTCGCTGTGGGCCACCCGCAGCAGGTGCGCCCCGAGATCGAGCACCCAGTGCGGGTCGATCCGCGCGCAGGTGCGGGCGTAAAGGCGGGCGGTCTCCATGATCTCCGCGGCCATGAGCCACCTGGCGACCTTGGCCTTGGGCGGTGCCTTGGAAGGTGGAACCCGGCCTCCGGACGGGTTTGTTTTCCTCTCCATCCGCTCGAACAGTGCCGAGCCCGGAAAAACATTCACCCGCCGGTCGTGCGCCGCATGATAGTCGCCCTCGTCGGTCCGGGTGGCAATGTTGCCCAGCAGGCCGGACAGGATCGACCGGTGAATCGAGGCGTAGGCGGGCGTGCCGAGCGCCACTTTCACCTCCTGCCCCTGCTTCACGCCGTCGTAGATCGACGTCCGCATGAAGCCGTCGCGCTCGCGCAGCGTGTCCTCGAGCTGGGCGTGCACATCGCGCCACTCGCGCATCCGCATGAACGAGAGGAAGTGCGCCGTGCAGAACTTCCGCAGCTTGCCGAGCGTCATCGCCTCGAACTCGTCGTGATAGTCCTCCCAGATCGCCAGCAGCGTGAGGAAATCGGAATCCGGGTGCGTGAACTTCCGATGCGCCGTGTCGGCCTTCTGCTGCTGGTCCAGCGGTCGCTCGCGCGGGTCCTGGATGCTGAGCGCCGCGGCGATGATGAGCACCTCGCGCAGCGCCTTCTCGTGGCGGGCCTGCAATATCATCCGGCCGACCGTCGGGTCGACCGGCAGGTGCGCCAGCTCGCGACCGAGGTCGGTCAACACCCCGGCGTCGTCGATGGCCCCGAGTTCATGCAGCAGCGCGTAGCCGGCACGGATGCCCTTCACCGGCGGGGCGTTCAGGAAAGGAAACTCCTCGATGTCGCCGAGGCCGAAGGCCTTCATGCGCAGGATGACGTCCGCCAGGTTGCTGCGCTGGATCTCCGGCTGGGCGAAACGGGGACGGTCGTTGAAGTCCTGCTCCGAATACAGCCGGATGCACACGCCGTCGCTCACGCGGCCGCAGCGGCCCTTGCGCTGGTCGGCGCTGCTTTGGGCGACCGGCTCGACCGGCAGCCGGCGCGTGCGGCTCGACGGCGTGTAACGGCTGAGGCGGGCCAGGCCGGTGTCGATGACAAACCGGATGCCCGGTATCGTCAGCGAGGTCTCGGCGATGTTGGTCGCGATGACGATCTTCCGGCCCGACGTCGGCGCAAACACGCGCTGCTGCTCGGCGTTGGTCAGCCGGCCGAAGAGCGGCACCACCTCCAGCCGGCCGAGCCGGCGGCCTTCCAGCAGGTCGCGGGTCTCGCGGATGTCGCGCTCCGTCGGCATGAACACGAGCACGTCGCCGGAATTGCTCTCGAGCAGCACGCGCTCGACCGCCTCGACGGCCGCGTCGATGTAGGTGAAGTCGTCCCGCTTCGGCCGGTAGGGGCGGTTGCCCTCAACCGCCTTGGATTCGTCGCCGGAAGGGCCGTCGGGGGCAGCGGCCCCGGCCATTTCCTCCAGCGGCGCATAAATCACCTCCACCGGATAAACGCGGCCCGAGACCTCGATGATGGGCGCGCCGTCAAACGCCTTGGAAAACGCCTCGGTGTCGATCGTCGCCGAGGTGATGACGATCTTCAGCTCCGGCCGGCGCCGCCGCAGCCGGCGCAGGTGGCCGAGGATGAAGTCGATGTTGAGCGAGCGCTCGTGTGCCTCGTCCACGATGATGGTGTCGTATACCCGCAACTCCGGGTCGGCCTGCAGCTCGGCGAGCAGCATGCCGTCGGTCATGAACTTGATGACGGTGTCGTCCGACGTCTGGTCGGCGAAGCGGATCTTGCAGCCGACCTCGCGGCCGAAGGGCACGTTGAGCTCCTCGGCCACGCGGCGGGCCACCGAGGTCGCGGCGACCCGGCGGGGCTGGGTGCAGGCGATGCGGCCGGTTTCGCCGCGGCCGGCCACGAGGCACATCTTGGGGATCTGCGTGGTCTTGCCCGAGCCCGTCTCGCCCGCGAGGACCAGCACCTGGTGGTCGCGGATGGCCGCGATGATCTCGTCCGCCCGCGCGCTGATGGGCAGCTCGGGCGGATACTCGATCCGGAAGGGCCAGGGTTTCTTGGGACGGGGCAGCATGACCGGTGAAATTAGAGGTTCCGTGCGGGTCCAATAATGGCAAAGTCAAACCGCATGACCGCCCCCCTGCCCACGCCGCCGGAGAAAGTCCTCCAGCGCGTCCTGCTGGTCTCCGCCATTGATGGCTGGAGCATCGTCGCCGTCGCCGCCCTGGGCGCCCTGCTCACCCTGCTGCTGGGCGACCTGCCGGGCGTGGGGGTGGGCCTGCTCGTGCTGGCCGCGGGAGTCACCGAGCTGCGCGGTCGTCACCGGCTCCAGCGGCGCGACCCGGCGGGCATGAAGCTCCTGGTGCGGGCCCAGCTGTTCTTGCTTGGCGTGATCCTCGTGTATTGCGTCAGCCGGCTGGGCAGTTTCGACGGCGAAACCGCCATGGCCAGCCTCACGCCGGAGATGGAGGTCGCCCTCAAGGAAGCGGGCCTGGAGCGCGCCGATGTCCTCCCGCTGGTGCAGACCGTGTTCTACGCGGTCTACGGCACCGTGGCATTTGTCAGTGTCATTTTCCAAGGCGGCCTGGCCCTCTATTATCGCAGCCGCACCGGGGCGGTCAGCGCCGCGCTGACGTTGTCGCCGGCGCCGGATAACCCTTCTGTTTTGTAGCGGCCCGTCTCCAGCCGGTTCAAGGCAATCGCTTGCCAGCCAGCTCCCGCAAACTAACCTGATCACCCATTATGTCGAAGGAGCGCTACATCGAGGCCAAGCAGAAGTGGGCCGAGAAACAGCTGGCGCGGGGCTTCAGGCCGCGCGAGACCGCCGCCACCGACCGCCTGCCGCCCGGCCAGAAGCTCACGACCGGCTTCCCCGTCCTCGACCTCGGCGTGCAGCCCGATATCCCTCACGCCGAATGGAGCCTCACGCTCGACGGCCTCGTCGAGAAGCCGACGGTGCTCAGCTGGGCCCAGATCAACGCCCTGCCGCAGGTGACCGATGTCAGCGACTTTCACTGCGTCACGACCTGGAGCAAATACGACTGCGAGTGGAGCGGCGTGGCCTTCACCACCCTCTTCGAGCTCGCGGCGCCGAAGCCGGAGGCGAAGTTCGTCTATTTCACGAGCTACGACGGCTACTCAACCAACGTCCCGCTCGCCCACTGCCTCGATGATGACGTGCTGCTCGCCACCAAGTTCGGCGGCGAGCCCGTCTCGCGCGAACACGGCGGCCCGGCGCGATTCATCATCCCGAAGCTCTACGCCTGGAAGGGCGCGAAGTTCGTGAAGACCATCTCCTTCCTCGCCGAGGACCGTCTCGGCTTCTGGGAGGTCCGCGGCTACCACAATGTCGGCGACCCCTGGAAGGAAGAGCGATATGCCTGAAATATTTTGTGGGCCAGCGAGCTTGCTCGCGCCTTACCGACCCAGCGCGAGGAAGCTCGCTGGCCCACCTTGACGAACCAACCTGACGGACGCTGAATACCCCATCCCCATGAGCACCCCCACCTTTTTCCCGCAGGACATCATCATCAAGAAGCGCGACGGCGGCGCCCTGACCAAGGACGAGATCGAGTTCTTCGCGCGCGGCGTGGCCGACGGCAAGTCCTTCGCCGACTACCAGGCGACGGCGCTGCTCATGGCCATCTTCTGGCGCGGCATGACGCCGCAGGAAACGGCGTGGCTCACCGACGCCATGATGCGCTCCGGCGACGTGATTGACCTGCAGGACATCCCCGGCGCGAAGGTCGACAAGCACTCCACCGGCGGTGTCGGCGACAAGGTCTCGCTTATCCTCGCCCCGCTCGCCGTGGCCTGCGGCCTCAAGGTCCCGATGATGAGCGGCCGCGGCCTCGGCCACACCGGCGGCACGCTCGACAAGCTCGAGGCCATCCCGGGCTTCAAGGTCAACCTCAGTGTCCCCGAGTTCCGCGCCATCCTGCAGCAGGTCGGCTGCGCCATGATCGGCCAGACGCCGCAGGTGGTGCCGGCCGACAAAAAACTTTATTCGCTCCGCGATGTCACCGGCACCGTCGAGTGCATCCCGCTCATCTGCGCGAGCATCATGAGCAAGAAACTCGCCGAGGGCATCGACTCGTTAGTGCTCGACGTGAAGTTCGGCAAGGGCGCCTTCATGAAGAAGAAGGACGACGCCCTCACCCTCGCCCGCGCCATGGTCGCGGTCGGCAAGGCCGGCGGCAAACCCGTCCGTGCACTGCTCACGGCCATGAACCAGCCGCTCGGCCGCGCCGCCGGTCACACCACGGAGGTCATCGAGTCCATCGAATGCCTCCGCGGCCGCGGCCCCGCCGACCTCATGGAAGTCACCTACGCGCTCACCGGCCAGATGCTCCTGCTCGGGGGCAAGGCGAGGGACGAGGCCGACGCGCGCAAACAAATGGAAGCGGCCATCCACAGCGGCGCCGCCCTCAAGGTCTTCCGCGAAATGTGCATCGCCCAGGGCGGCGACCCGAAGGTCGTCGACGACTACAAGATTCTCCCCACCGCCAAGAAACTCCTCGCCGTCAAGGCGCCGGCCGACGCCAAGGGCTTCGTCAGCGAAGTCGATGCCCTGAAATGCGGTCACGCCATCATGGCCCTCGGCGGCGGCCGCGCGGCCGTCACCGACAAGGTCGACCACGCCGTCGGCATCGCCGACCTCATCAAGATCGGCGAACCGGTCGCCGGCGGCACGCTGCTCTGCACGCTGCATGTCAACGACGACGCCCGAGGCGCCAAGGCCGAGGCCTTCATCCGCGAGGCCATCAGGTTCACGCCCGCGGCTCCGCAGCAGGAGCCGCTGATCCAGGATCTGATCCAGTAAGGTGGAACCCGGCCTCCAGACGGGTTTCACCTTATCTTCCCATCGCCGCCTTGGCCCGTTCCATATTCGCCCGCGCCTCGGCGAAATCAGGCTTCAACCTTACCGCCTCCTCAAAATGCCCGAGCGCGTCCGCCGGTTTGCCTGCCTGCGCCAAAGCGGCACCAAGGTTATTCTGCAGCTGGGCGTCGGCCGGCCGGAGCTTCACGGCGAATGACAGCTGCGTGACGGCATCGTCGAAACGGCGCGTCATCTGGAGCGTCGCGGCGTAATTGCTGCGGGCCTCGACGTCCTCCGGCTTCATCCGCAGGTAGAAATCATAATGCGTCAGCGCCTCGGCGGTCCGGCCCGCCTGCGCCAGCGTGTTGGCGAGATTGAAACGCGGCTCGGGGAAGTCCGGCTTCACCCGCAACGCCGCCTCAAACCGGGCGACAGCCTCGGTGCCGCGGCCCAGTTGCAGCAACGCGTTGCCGAGGTTGTTCAGGGCATAGGGCTCGTCGGGTTTGAGTGCGAGCGCCGCCTCGAAGCACTGCATCGCCTCGGGCCAGTGGCCGGCCTTCATCCAAGCGTTGCCGAGGTTGTTGCGGGCCTCGACGGATTGTGGGGCGACGCGCACCGCTTCCTGCAGGAGCACGCGCGCCTCCTCGTGCCGGCCGGCTTCCTGATGGATGGCGCCGAGAGCTGCCAGGGCACGGACATTGACGGGGCGTTTCACGACGGTGTCCTCCCAGATGGCGAGCTCGGTGCGGTAGTCGTGGTTGCGCCTCACGGTCGCAGCAGCCAGTCCGACGGCCATGACGGCAAACACCACGAAACTCCTCCGCCCCAGCGCCGCATAAAGGCCGGCCACCACCAAGGTGACGACGGCCGCCAGCGCCAGATAAACCCGGTGTTCACTCATGGTCTGCGTCACGACCGGCACAAGACTCGAACTCGGCGCCAGCACCGCGAAGAAGAACACCCCGAGCCAGCCCGCCGCCCGGCCGCGCCACGCTGTCCAAAGACTGGCCACGCCCAGCGGAAGCAGCAGCAGCGCCTGCCACCAGACCTCGCGCCAGCCGGCGGCAAGGTCCTTGCCGTAATCGAACACCAGCGGCTGGGGCCAGAGGGCAAGACGCAGGTAGTGGACGACCGCACCCACCTGGGTGAGCGCGTAGCCCCAAGGCGACATCCCGCCGCCAAAGCCAGCCGTGCCTCCGCGACCGGCCGTGCCCGCCACCAGCCACGCCAGCAGCAACCAGGTCAAAGCCAGCGAGAGATGAAACCATTTGCGCCGGGCCCGGACCTCGCGCCACGAGCCCGCCACGAAGATCCGGTCGTAAAGCGCCACCATCACGGGGGCGGTGACCATCACTTCCTTGGTCGCCATGCCGAGCAGACACGCGACCCAGGCCAGGACGGCCCACCCCTTTGAGGCGCCCGGTTCGACCGAGCGGATGAAAGCCCACAGCGTCAGCAGATACAGCAGGCTGACCAGCGACTCGGCGCGCTGGATGATGTAGGTAACCGCCTGGGTCTGCAAAGGGTGCAACGTCCAGAGCAACGCCACGGCCAGTGCCAGCCAGGTCGCATCGGTTCTGTAATTTTCTTGTAGGGGCGTCCCTAGTGGACGCCCGCGGGCGCCGTCAAGCGGCGCCCTTACACCTGCCAGCGTCCGCCGCACGATGCCAAACAAGACGCACCCCGCCGCCGCGTGGATCAGCAGATTCAGCAGGTGGTAACCCCAGACCGCCGTGCCATGCGCCGCGTAGTTCAGCGCCAGCGTGAAATTCAGGAATGGCCGCCCGCTGACCGTGTGCCCGCCCCCCACCGGCGGCGTCCAAGCCGTGACCAGGCTGCGGATGGTCGGGTTCTCCGTGATCGACGAGGTGTCATCAAACAGGAACGGGACCGAAAACGTGTTGTGGTAGGCCAAGGCCGCCCCGCCGGCGATAACCAGTGCCGCCAGCAAGGCTTGGCGTGTGCTTGGGGTTGGTTGGGCCGGTGAAGTGGTCACAGGGGTGCCCGCCAAAGTAAAAGTCCGCCGGCGGGAAGCCAGCGGACTTTTCAAATGGTGCCCAGGAGAGGACTCGAACCTCCATGCGGTTAAGCACAGGCTTCTGAGACCTGCGTGTCTACCAATTCCACCACCTGGGCAAAAAACAGAAGGTGCATGGATACGCCCCGGCCCGGGTGGCGCAAGGCTTTTGTTCGGAGGTGGCTCAACGGCCTTTTAGCCACGAAAAGGCACCAAAACGCACAAAGAGAAACCTCAGAAGCCCAGCTCTTTTGGTGAATTATCGTGCCCTTTTGTGGCCATGATCCGGGCGTATTTCCGCTCATGTTCCAGCAGCCGCTGCTTCCGCCAGACCCCGCCGGCATAACCGCAAAGGTCGCCATCGGACCGGATGACCCGGTGGCAGGGTATCACGAGGGCCAGCATGTTCGAGCCGTTGGCCCGGGCGACCGCGCGGTGGCCGTTGGGCAACCGGACGCGCTGGGCCATTTCCTTGTAGCTGCGCGTGTGCCCGGCCGGGATACGCTGCAACTCGGTCCAGACCCGTCGTTGGAAATCCGAACCAACCGGCGCCAGCGGCAGGTCAAAGGTGAGCGATTCGCCCGCAAAGTAGCGCGTGAGCTGCCGCTGCGTCTCCTCCAGCACGGCGTTGCTGCCGGGCACGATGGCGCACTTCAACCGCCGGCGCAGGCCGGCGAGTTCGCGCTCGAGCCCGCGGCGGTCGGCGAATTCCAGCAAACGCAGCCCGTGCTCGTCCGCCACGGCGAGCATGGTGCCGAGCGGGGTCTCCAGGCGTTGCGCGAGGAGGCAATGCCCGGCCTTGGCGCCACGCGGCGGCGTGCCGAAGATCCGCGTGAAGGCCTCGCGAAACCCGCTGGTGGACTCGTAGCCCCGGGCCAGCTGCACATCGATGACCGGCTTGCCGGACTTAACGTCGCGCAATGCCAATCCCATCCGGCGGGCGCGCTGGTAGGCGTGGAAGGTCATGCCATGGTAGGACTGGAACTGCCGGCGGGCGGTCGAGGGCTCGATGCCCATCGACTGCAGATCCTTGTCGGACACGCGGCCCTCGGCGGAATCCTCGACGGCGCGACGCAGACGCTCGACGAGCGGCGGCACCGGCTTGGTGGAATCCATCGGCCGGCAGAGGCGGCAGGGCCGGTAGCCGCCGTGCAGGGCCTCGTTGATGGTGGGAAAGAACTCGACGTTCTCGGGCTTCGGTTTCTTGGCGCGGCAGGTCGGGCGGCAGAAGATGCCCGTGGTCTTCACCCCGGTGAAGAAAACGCCCTCGTAGGCGGCGTCGCGCCGGGCCAGCGCACGATACATCGTGCGGGTCGTGGGCAGGGACTGGACGGCGGCAGCCATGGAAAGTTCTGGTTGGATCATGCCGCCATCATAGCCGGTTTCCGCCAAAGGCCGCGGCCGATTTTCGGGCAGGTTATTTTTTCGGCAGGTAGTCGCGGACGTCGGGAACCTCCCGCTCGCGCCGGCCGCTGCTGAGTTTCACGAAATAGGGCTCCGGCGGGATGATGCCGTCCTCCTCGCCGGGTTCCACCGGCTCGCCTTCCTCGGCCTCGTCGTCCCCGGTCTCGATCACGACATCCGACAGGTCGACATAATCCTCCTCGAAATACTGGGAGACCCGCCGGGGGGTGGGATCAAGCCACACGAGCGGCGTCGCGAGGTCACCCTTGGTCTTTACCTGCACAAAGTGACAGGGGAAGCGCTGGTCCTTGAAGTGGGCGATGAAGTCGCTGAGCCACTTGTTGGCCAGGCCCTCTCGCCGGGTGAGGAAAACGACGTCGGAAAAATGAATGCAGGCGTCGAACCACTGGCGCAGCACGGGCTGCTTTTCGGCCAACTGGCAGTCCACGACGCAGAAGATGCGCGCCAGCTCGGCCCCGTGCGCCGCCAGCCAGGGCCTGAGCGCCTCCAGCTGGTCGATCGGGCTGACCTGCGCATCGGCCAGGAAGAACACCGTCGCGTCGGCTGGCAGGTCGACGGGCGGCAGCGTGGAATCCGCCCACGCCCAGCCGCGGACCGTGGCATTGGGCAGGGCGGCCAGCCGGGCGTCCGCCGGATCGGCGGCCTCGCTTTCCGCCACCAGCACCAGCGACTTACCCTCGATGCCGTTCTCGATCAGGTCGCGCACGATGGCGCGCCGGCCGGAGCCGGGGGTGCCGAGGATGAAATAGACGGAGGGACTCATCTGACCGCAAAGAGGCGCAAATCGCGCAAAAGACAAGCCGGGGGACGGCCCGTCAGAATTTGAAGGTTTGGTTCTGCGCCGCCTGGCGCATCCAGTGGTCCACCAGCACGAGCGCCGTCATGGCCTCGACGATGACGACGGCACGCGGCACGACGCACGGGTCGTGGCGGCCGCGGGCCAGCAGTTCCGTCTCCGCGCCGTGGATGTCCACGGTCTTTTGCGGCTGCAGGATGGTGGCGGTCGGCTTGAAGGCCGTGCGGAAGACGATCTCCTCGCCGTTGCTGATGCCGCCCTGCACGCCGCCGGAATTATTCGTGGAGGTGCCGATGCGCGCGCCGTGCTTCACGTAGGGGTCGTTGTGCTGCGAGCCCTTCTGCAGCGTGCCCGCGAAGCCGCTGCCAATCTCGAAGCCCTTGGTGGCCGGCAGCGAGAGCATGGCCTTGGCCAGGTCGGCCTCGAGGCGATCGAACACCGGCTCGCCGAGCCCGGCGGGCACATTGCGCACGCGGCACTCGATGACGCCGCCGACGGAGTCACCGACGCTGCGCACCTGCTTGATCCGCTCGATCATGCGCGCCGCGGTGTCGCCATCCGGGCAACGCACGGCGTTGGCCTCCACTTCCTCAAGGGCGGGAAAACGCGTGACGGGCGGAGCAATCAGGTCGTGAATCTGGGTGACATAGGCCCGCACCTCGATGCTGCGCGCATGGAAGAGGATTTTCCGCGCGACCGCCCCGGCCGCCACACGGCCGATGGTCTCGCGGGCCGAGGAACGCCCGCCGCCGCGGTGGTCGCGGTGGCCGTATTTGGCCTGGTAGGTGTAGTCGGCGTGCGAAGGACGGAACTTCTCCTTCATCTCGTCGTAGGCGCCCGGGCGCTGGTCGCTGCTGTGGACGACCAGGGAAATGGGCACGCCGGTGGTCAGGCCCTCGAAGACCCCGGAGAGGATCTCGACCTTGTCGGCCTCCTTGCGCGGGGTCGTGATGTCGCTCTGACCCGGGCGGCGCCGGTCGAGGTCGGCCTGGATTTCCTCCACCGTGATCGGCAGGCGGGCCGGACAGCCGTCGATGACCACGCCCACGGCCGGCCCGTGGCTTTCGCCCCAGGTGGTGATGCGGAAATTCTGGCCGAAGGAGTTGGACACGGCGCGGAATGCTTGGGCGCGGCCCGCTTGCAAGCAAGCCCTAGGTAAGGCATAGGTCGGCACATGAAATTCTTCATCCTCAGCGGCAGCCACCGGGCGGAGGCGCAGACGCTCAAGGTCGCGAACTATGTGCAGTCGGTGCTGACCCGCGAGCACCCCGGCGCCGAGACGCACCTCTTCAGCCTCAGCGGCAATCCGCTGCCCCTCTGGGACGAGACGACCGGCGGCGCGCCCGACGCACTGTGGGACCCGATCTCGGCCGAGTTGAAGTCCGCCGACGCGCTGGTGGTCGTGACGCCCGAATGGAGCGGCATGGCTACGCCGGGCGTGAAAAATTTCCTGCTCAACTGCGGTTCGGGCGAGATCGGCCACAAGCCCGGCCTGATCGTGACGGTGTCGGCGATGCGCGGTGGCAGTTATCCCGTGGCGGAGCTCCGCATGAGCGGCACCAAGAACAACCGCCTGTGCTGGATCCCCGAGCATGTGATCATCCACCACGCCGAGCAGAACCTGAACGCGCCCGATGGCACAACCGATCTCGGCAAGGAGGATGCCATCCAACGCAAGCGGCTGCGCTATGCGCTCAAGGTGCTGGCAGAATATGGCAAGGCCCTGCAGCTGGTCCGCGCCAGCGGCACGGTGGACCACAAGACGTTCCCGAGCG
The DNA here is from genome assembly GCA_041909435.1 of Lacunisphaera sp. GTDB lineage: Bacteria > Verrucomicrobiota > Verrucomicrobiia > Opitutales > Opitutaceae > Lacunisphaera. Next base: position 45,391 of record JAYRDK010000006.1, on the reverse strand, counting down.
GAATGTAGGCGGGCCGGGGAAGGTGGCTTGCCAGCCGTAGCCACTCGACCTGCGCCTGCGGATGCCATGCCCTCCTTCGCTAAAGCTACGGAGGGCAGCCTTCGTTCTCGCTCCGCTCGGCGAAGGCTGGTGCCCCCGCCCGGAATTGAACCGGGATCAGACGTTTAGGAAACGCCTGCTCTATCCATTTGAGCTACGGGGACTAAAGCCATTTCCAGACATGCCCGCAGGCGGGGTTTGGCAAACCAAAAATGCCCGTTGACAGGGAGGGGTTGAAAGCCAACCTTCCGACTCCTTTTCCCATCATGAGCACGACCGAAACCAAGACCCAGACCCTCAAGCCCGAGGAAATTCCTTTCACCAGCCCCCAGTTGATGAGCCGCTTTATCACGGACACCGGCAAGATCCTGCCGCGCAAATACACCGGCTTCTCCGCCAAGCAGCAGCGCAAGGTCACGTCCAAGATCAAGCGCGCCCGCAACATGCTGACGATGCAATAAGCCGTTGCCGGCTTAGCCTTTCCGCCGGAGCATCCGCTCCGGCTTTTTTATTGCCCGCATCCATGCCCGCCCGCGTCCACGCCCCCACCCCCGCCAACCTCCGCCGCCTGGCCGCGGCGCTGCGGCAGGGCGAGCTCGTGGCCATACCGACCGAGACGGTCTACGGTCTGGCGGCCCATGCGCTGGACGCCAAGGCCTGCCGGGCGATCTTCCAGGCCAAGCGCCGCCCGGCCAACGACCCGTTGATCGTGCATGTCCTGGACTTGGACCACGCGGAAGAGCTGGCGGAATTCAACCCGGCGGCGCGGCGGCTGGCGCGGCGTTTCTGGCCCGGTCCACTGACGCTGGTGTTGCCGAAGAAAGCCTGCGTGCCCGGCATCGTGACCTCGAGCGGTCCCACGGTGGCGGTCCGCGCCCCGGCGCATCCCCTTGCCCGCCGGCTGCTGCGGCTGGCGAAAATTCCGCTGGCTGCACCCAGCGCCAATCTCTTCGGCTACATCAGCCCCACGACCGCGGCGCATGTGCGTGAAGGCCTGGGCGCCCGCATCCCGCACATCCTTGACGGCGGCGCCAGCACCGTGGGCGTGGAGTCCACCGTGCTGGACATGACCAACCCGCAGAAGCCCCGGGTGCTGCGACCCGGCGCGGTGACCGCCGCCCAGCTGGAAAAGTTTATCGGGGTGAAGGTGCACGGCGCCAAATCACGGGGCGCGCGGGCGCGCCAGCTCGCACCCGGCATGCTGGAGCGGCACTACAGCCCGCGCACACCGCTGGTGCTGGGCCGCATTATCACGGCCACGCCGCCGGCCGGGGTCGCCCTCGTGCTCCTGCGCCAGCCGCCGGGGAAAAAGCCGGCGCCGCAGGTCTTCTGGCTAAGCAAGCGCGGCGCGCTCACCGAAGTGGCGCGCAACCTCTACGACGTGCTGCGGCGGGCCGATGCCGGCCGTTACCGGCAGATCCGCGTGGAGCCGCTGCCGGCGGACGCGAGCGGGCTGGCCGCGGCCATCAACGACCGGTTGAAACGCGCGGCGGCGAAACGCTAGGCGCTCAGCGGTCGGCCGTGCCGGGATCCTGCTTCGCCATGGTCACGTAGTAGTCCTTGTAGGACTTGTCGTAATACTGGGCGTAGTAGTAGCCGGAGACCGCGAGGTTGAGGCCGTTCAACACGGCGCCGAAACACGGCACATTCACCTCGAGCAGCTTGCGGGCGCTGAACTGCGCGGCCTTGCGGCGCACGCGGTTGAAGAAGATGGTGAACAGCGACCCATCCATCAGCGGCAGGATGATGAGCGCGTCGCTCACGGCGGCCAGTGGCGGGGTGTCCACGAAGACGCGGTCGTAGCGTTTGCGCAGGTCGGAGAGCATCAGCTCGAAATTCTTGCTGTTGAGGATCTGCGTGGGGTTCTTGGCCCGGCCGCCGGCGGGGATGATGTCGAGGTTCGGGTGCACGTTTTTGCACACGACCTGGTCGATGGTCTGGGTGCCGGCACAGATGTCGATGACGCCCTTGATGTTCTCGAGGCGAAACGACTTGTGGATGTTCGGCTTGCGGAGATCGCAGTCGATGATGACCACCTTTTCGCCGTGGGCGGCGAAGGTCAGCGCAAGGTTCGTCGTGGTGAAGGACTTGCCCTCGCCCGGGATGGTGCTGGTGACGAGGATGGCCTGCGCGCGCTTGCTCTCGTCCTTGAGGCGCAGGCTGGAGTGCAGGGTGAGGAAGGATTCCACGACCTGCTTGTCCTGGTTGTTGGCGACGATCTGGGCCTTCTCGGGCTGCTCGAGCCGCTTGATCTCGGGCACGATGCCGACCAGCGGCAGGCCGACGACCGACTCGATGTCGAAGGAGCTCTTCACGCGGTCGTCGATGTAGGCCACGAAGAACGCGAAGGCGGTGCCGAGGGCCAGGCCGCCGAGAAACCCAAGGGCGAGGTTCAGGGGAATGTTGGGCGAGAACGGCTTGAGGGCCGGGGCGGCGCGATCGACGACGCGCGCGCTCTGGGTCTCGATGGTGCTGCTCATCGAGGTCTCGCGCATGCGGCCGAGGATGTTGTTCAGCAGGTGCTCGTTGATGCCGAGATCGCGCTCGAGGTTGGAATATTCCACGGCGTAGCGGTCCAGCTCCAGCGATTCGGTTTCCTGCCGGCGGAGGTTGGCGCGCGCCTCCTCGTCGTTGCGCTTGGCGGTCTGGAAATCAGCCTCGAACATGGCGGCGGTCGAGTCGATGGCGCGGCTGAGTTCCCGCTCCATCTGGGCGAGGGAATTGACGGCCTCGATCATCTTGGGGTGCTTGTCGCGGTATTGCTCGCGCAGCTGGGCGATGATGATCTTTTGCGCCGACACCTGCTGGACCAGCTGGGTGATCAGCGACTGGCTGGAGACGAACGGCAGGTCGAGGAGCAGCGCCGGCGTGGACTTGCGCTCCTGCACCTGGCGCCAGCGGATCTCGGCCTCGTTGAGGCGGGAGGTGGTCTGGGTGACATAGGCGTTGAGCGCCTTGAGCTTCTCGGTGACGATGTCCTTGCGCTGGTCGAGCGAGACCATCTTGTTTTTCTCGCGATAGGCCTGGAGGTTGATGGCGAGTTCCTCGACCTTCTTCTTCTGCTGCTCGGCGCGCTCCTTGAGGTCGTCGACGGCCTTCATCGAGTCCTCGATGCGCTGCCGGGAGTTGTAGGCGATGTATTCGTCGATGAAGAGGTTGGCGACCTTGGCGGCGACCACCTTGTCCGGGTGGGTGTATTGCACCTGCAGCACGAGGCTCAGGCGCACGGGAACGATCTTGCGGTTCTTGTAAATGATCGTGGCAGGACTGAGCGGCTCGCTGGCCGAGGTCTTCTGGTAGGGGGCGAGGAAGGATTTCAGGTCCTCGCCGTTCAGGCGGTCCGCGACCCGCTGGACGATGGCGAAGCTCTCGAGCACCTTGACCTGGGTGTTCAGGTCCTCGGCGGAGCGGATGTCGTTGTTGACGACCTCCTGCACCTGCATGACGACCGGGCCGTTGCGCAGGAGCTGCACGCTGGCGACGGACTGGAAGAGCGGCGTGCGGGTGAAGGTGAAGATCGTCGCGGCGGAAAAGACCAGGGTGAAGACGAGGACGATATACCAGGCCCGCTCGCGCAGGATGAGCACGTAGTCCTGCATGCTGCGCTGCATCTGGTTGTCGCCCGACCCGGGCGAGCCGTAGCCGCTGTAGCTCGTGCCGTAGTAAGTGTAGGGATAGGCTTCGCCGGAACCGGTCGCCTTGTCCGCCTTGGGCGCTGTGTCCATGTTGCTCAAATTCAAAGCAGCCGCTCGGGCACGAAGATGACGTCACCCTTCAGCAGCAGGTATTGTTCGTTGGAATTGCCCTTCATCATGTCGTCGACGTTGATGATCTGGTTCTCGGCCTTGCCCTCGGCGTTGGTGCGGGTGAGGCGGACGCGTTTCAGGTCGGCGATGCGGGACTGACCGCCGGCGCGGGCGATGGCCTCGATCAGGCCCATCTTTTGCTCGGGCGGGAAAACCACGGCGCCCGGCTGGTTGACGGCCCCGACGACCTGCACGGTGCGCTGGGTATATTCCAGCACCGTCAGGTTGACCTGCGGGTTCACGAGGTAGTCCTTGTCATACAGGCTGCGGATGATCTCCTCGGACTGCCGCACGGTGCGGCCCCGGAGGTCGATCGTGCCGATCAGCGGCAGGGTGATGGTGTATTCCTGCGTGATGCGCACCTCGCGGAGCAGGTCGGGTTCCTGGAAGATCAGGACACGGATCAGGTCCGAGGGCTGCAGCACGTAGTCGGTCGCCTCGGCCGCCGGGGGCGCCGGCGGGGCCTCGGCGCCGCACAGGGGGGCCAGCAACCCGAGGACAAGGAGCGGCAGCAGCCGGAGGGATCGTGATCGCATGGAAATGAGGAATAAAAAACGGAAGAAGATCAGCGACCTTCTTCCGTTCGCAAGCCGGGAAAAACGCTCAGTAACGGATGTTGGCGCCGAAGGTGAGCACGCTGTTGGTGAACTCCGCCGCAGCCGAGTCCGAGCCGTTGTCACGATAGGTGTAGGAGGCGCCGAAGTTGACGACGGCGTTCAGGTTGTAAGTGACGGCCAGCAGACCCTCCAGATAGTCGTCCGAGCGCGTGGGATAGTCGGTCTTGTTCAGGCTCAGGCCGCCGGTGAAGGACCACTGTTCCGACAGCTTGTTGGTGGCGTTGAGCCCGATGCGGAAGGTCTCGGTCGAGTCACCGGTGCCGGAGGAGCCGAAATCGTTGCTCAGGTTGAAGGAATAGCTGGTCTTTTCGGAGAAGGCATAGGTGAGGTTGCCGTCGAAGCCGAGCTGGGTGTCGTCGCCGCCAACATCAAAGGAGCGCTGGTTCAAACCGATGCGGACCTGACCGACCAGCTTGGGGCTGAATTCGCCGCGCGCGCCGACGTTGATGAAGTGATCGGTGCTGTCGACGCCCGAGCCGCTGAGGTCGGTGCTGCGGTAACGGTAGCCCAGGCTCCAGTCCATCTTGGGATTGGCCTTGTAGTAGGCATCGAGCGGGAGGCTCCAGATGTCGCTGTCGGAATAGGAGGCCGGACCGTAGTCGGTCTTGGCAAAGGAGATACCGGCCGCGAGGCTGGTCTTCTCGGAAAGACCGAATTCGACCTTGGCCCCGAGGTTGGTCAGCTTGCGACGGACAATGGTGCCGGTGGCCCGGAGATCATTGTCGTTCTGCGCGACCTGGGCGTAGGAGGCGTTGAAATCGGCCTTGGTCACGCCGTTGTCGTATTGGGACGAGAAACCGAAATTCGACAGCTCCGTGTCCTGGTTGTCGTTGTCGCTGTAACGGCGGATTTCCTCGCGATAATAGGCGTTGCCCTTGGTGACGGAACCTTTGCCGAACACCAGGTCCACACCGGGCGTGAAGCTCAGGATAGTGTCGTCGGACTCATTGGTCGCGTCGAGGTAGATATTGTCGTCGAACTGGACCTGGGCGGCAGCCGTCACAAACAGCTCGGCATTGTCGCCGACCGCCATAAAGGGGGCCGCCGAGGCGGAAAGGCCGAGGCCGGCCGAAAGAGAGATGAGAAGGGTTCGTGCGGTGTGTTTCATAAGTGAGCGGGTTCCTTGCGTATAAAAAAGACAGGTGTTTACGGATTTGCCCATCGAAAAAACTGCAAATCACTTTCGTGTTCAAGCCTATACTGTGCCAATTTAATGTGACAGACCACCACTGCGCCGCCACGGCTGAATGTTTGCCAGCGGCGAAAATATCTTGGATAAACAGGCCATCGATGGATTTGAGCCCCAAATCACGCAGACCGGGCGGCGCAGGAAATTCTTTTTTACATGTTCGTGGTCGGCGTTTGGGGGCAATATTGATCATAGCAGGTGCGGGATTGTGGCTACTCCTGACCTTCGGGGCGTGGCTTTTCGTCAAATATCGGCGGGGTTTCGCGACCGTGGATTATGCCGATCTCCTCTGGCCCGGCCGCTGGCCGCAATACCGGGTCAGCCAAGGCAATTTCTACATCAGTCAAAGCGAGTCCCTGCTGCTGCAGGGTGAATATTCACTTGCCCTGCACAGGTTGCGCATCGGCGTTGGCAAATCACCGGCCAATCCGCAGGGCCGCATGCTCCTCGCCCAAGCTTATCTCGCCCAGCGCCGGCCGGACCTTGCCAAGGACGTGTTGCTCGACGGGCTGGCTTACCGGTCTGACGATCCGGCTTACCTCCAAGGCACACTCGCCTTCCTCCTGGAGTTCCAAGAAGACGCGCTGCTCGACGAGATCACCAGCCGGCTGCTGGCCGGACCGACCAACCCTGCGACCCGCCCCTTGGTCGCCGCCTTTGCGGCCACCGCCGCCTACCACCGGGGCAACTATGACGAGGCGGAAGATCTCATCGAACGCCATCAGCTGCACGGTTCGCCCGACGGCGCCGTGTTGCGGGCGCGCATCGCCTGGGAACGCGGCTTCCCCGAACTGGCGCTGTTGCGCTTGCAGGAACATCTTATCCGGCACCCCGGCGAGGACCGGGCCCGGGCCCTGCTGGCCGATTATTACCAGTCCCTCGGTCGCACGAGCGAATGGGAATCCACCCTTGTCGAGCGGGTCGCCGGCGACCCGCTGGCGCCGGCACCGCGCGTGGCCTACCTGCAACTGCACCAGCGGCGCGGGGATCAGGCCCGGCTCGAGCGCGAGACCGCGGCATTTCTCCGGCAATTCGGAGCCGATCCCGCCGCCCTGCTGTTGCTCGCGGACTATGCCGCCAGCACCGGCCAACCCGCCCTCGCCCGACGCACGCAACAGGCCCTGGCCGGCCGGCCCGAAAACGCCGGCGCCGCCGCGCTTTTGGTCGCCGAAGCCCATCTGGTCGCCGGTGACTACCAGACCACCCTTGATCTCATCGCCGGCTACACGAAGGAATATCCCGAGTGGGCCGGCCGGTTCGCCCCGGTTTTCAACGGCCTGCAGGCGGTCGCCCTCAGCGGACTAGGCCGGGCGGACGAGGCCCGCCTGAGCCTCGACCATCTCCTGGCCCGGAAAAATCTCCGCGCGGAAACCCTCGTTGCCGTGGCCGGCCGCCTGTCCGACCGCGGCGCCCGCGAACTGGCGCGCTCGGCCCTCGCCCGGGCGGTCGAGACCGACCCGCTCAACCAGGCCGCCCTCGCCAGCCTCATCCGGCTTGAACTCGAGACCGGCAACCTCGCGCAACTGCCCGTGCACCTCGAGCGCTTCCTGCGCACGCGGCAGCCCTCGCGCGAGATCCTGGCCCGGGCCCGCGACGCGCTCGGCAGCGACCGCCATCTGCTGCTGCCTGCGCAAAAGCCGCTGCTGGCCGCGTTGGGGGCAGCCCCCGGACCGCGCCGGCCCTAGCCGCGGATCACCGCGGCCAGCGCGGCGAGCAATCGCTCGTTCTGCGCCGGCGTGCCCACCGTGATGCGCAGCCACTCCGGCAGGCCGTAGGGTTTCACCGGCCGGGTGATGATGCCCCGCGCCTGCAGCGCCGTGAAGACCGCGGCCCCGTCGCCGACCTTCACCAGCAGGAAATTTCCGCCCCCGGGCACGAACTCCAGGCCGAGTTTTTTGCAACCGTCCTCGAGCAACGCACGTCCCGCGCGGTTCTCGCGCCGGCATCTCTCGACAAACTCGTGGTCGTCGAGCGCCGCGACCGCCGCCGCGACCGCGATGCCGTTCACGTTGAACGGCTGGCGTGCGCGCTGCAGGATCGCAATCAGCTCCGGCGCGGCATAGCCGTAACCGACCCGCAACGCGGCGAGGCCGTAAACCTTCGAGAAGGTCCGCAGGCAGATCACCTTCCGCCCCTCGGCGATCAGCGGCCGCAGGTCCGGCGCCTCGTCGAGATACTCCGCATACGCCTCGTCGAGCACGAGGATGACATGTGGCGGCAGCGCGCGCACCAACTCCGTGATCTCCGCCGCGCTGTTGACCGCGCCGACCGGGTTGCTCGGGCTCGCGAGGAAGACCAGGCGCGTGCGCGGTGTGATGGCGGCGGCAAGCGCCCTGAGATCCTGTTGCATGCCGGCCAGCGGCACCTCCACCGGGGTCGCGCCGAACATCAGCGTGACCAGCTTGTAGACGATGAACGACGACCGGTGCATCACGCACTCCAGCCCCGGCGCAAGGAACGCGTGCCCGAGCAGCTCGAGCAGCTCGTTCGAACCGTCGCCGATGATGAACTGGTCCATGCCGAGGCGCCACTTCGCCGCCAGCTTCTGGCGCAGCACAAAGTAGCCACCATCGGGATAAAGGTGCATCTCGCGCACCGCCCGTTCCGCCGCCGCCATCGCCTTGGGCGACGGCCCGAAGGGATTCTCATTCGACGCCAGCTTGATGATGCCGGCCGGATCGAGCCCGAGTTCGCGTGCCACCTGGTCGATCGGCTTGCCGGGTTCATACACCGGCTGCGTCAGGATCCCCTTGTTGGCGAGTTCGGCGAAAGTCATGCGGCCAGCCCACCGCGGGGCGGGCCGCGACTCAAATCAAAATCCGCCCGCGATGGGCGGATTACGCCGTTCGGGCGGGCCGGGCTCAAGGCCGGCTCGGCACCCTCACCCACTTCATCCCGGCGGCCTCGGCCGCCTGGATGCCGGGCACCGCGTCCTCGAACACCAGGCAGTGGGCCGGCGGCACGCCCATCTTTTTCGCCGCGAGCAGGAACATGTCCGGCGCCGGCTTCCCGTGCACCACATCCTCGGGCGTCACCACCACCGGGAAAAGCGCCTGCAAATGCATCAGCTCCAGCGTATGCCGCACGATGTCGCGCGGTCCGCCGGAGGCCACGCTGACCGGGCGGCCCTGTGTCACGGCCTTCCGCGCGAACGCCACCACCGCCTCGATGAGCCTCATCTCGGACTTCAGTTCCAGGAACAGCGCCTCTTTCTGGTGAAAGACCTTCTCCACATCGAGCGTGAGCCCGTAGTGGTCCGCGAAGACCTTGGCCACGCCGCGGGTCGGCATGCCGCCGAGCGAGTAAAACAGATCCTCGCTCAGCTCCTCCTTCAGGCCGGCGTGCTGCATTGCGCGGTTCCAGGCGCGGTAGTGCAGCGGCATGGTGTCCACCAGCGTGCCGTCGAGATCGAAGATGTAGCCGGAAAAATCACCCGCGGGAATGTCGAGTTTCATCAGCCGGCCAGCGAAGCGCCCGCCCCGGCCTGCGCAACGCCAATCGTTGACGTCCCGGGGCCTTTTGCGTCACAAGTGCGCCACCATGTCGAAGCTCCAGGGCAAACGGGCCCTCGTCACCGCCGGCGCCCAGGGCATCGGCCTCGCCATCACCCGCCAGCTGCTGGCCGCCGGTTGTGATGTTTTTGTCCACTACCGCAGCAGCGCCGACGCCGCCAAGTCGATCGAGCCCGAGGCGAAGCAGCTCGGCCGGCGCTACGCCCACGCCGGCGCCGATCTGACCGAGACCGAAGGCTGTGACCGGCTGGTGGCTGACGCCGTGAAATTCCTCGGTGGCCTCGATGTGCTCATCAACAACGCCGGCTCGCTCGTGGCACGCAAGAGTCTCGCCGAGGCCGACGACGCTTTCTGGGCCGAGGTGATGTCGCTGAACGTCGGCAGCATGCGCCGCGTCACGCGCGCCGCCCTGCCCCACCTCGCCGCCGCGGCGAAATCCGGCGGCGGCGCGAGCATCGTCAATCTGTCCTCCCTCGCCGGCCGCAAGGGCGGTCACGCCGGCTCGCTCGTTTATTCCACCGCCAAGGGCGCCATCCTCACCTTCACGCGCTCGCTCGCCAGCGAAGTCGGGCCGCAGGGCATCCGGGTCAACGCCCTCGCCCCCGGCCTGATCCTCGGCACCAGCTTCCACAACACACACACGACGAAACAGTCCGCCGACGCCACCGTCGCCGGCATCCCGCTCGGTCGCGGCGGTTCCGCCGAGGATGTGGCGCGCGCCGCCGTCTTCCTCGCGGGCGAATACGACGGCTTCATCACCGGCGCCACGCTCGACATCAACGGCGGCGTCTACGGCTGCTGAGGTCCGGCCGGCAGCCGGCGCTTCCACGCCAGCGCCACGGTGACGAGGCCGATCAGCGCCGGCACCTCGACCAACGGACCGACCACGGCCGCGAACGCCGCGCCCGAGGCCAGGCCGAACACGCCGACCGCCACGGCGATCGCCAGCTCGAAGTTGTTGCCCGCCGCCGTGAACGCCAGTGTCGCCGCCCGCGGATAGTCCGCCCCGGCGCGTGCGCTCATCCAGAAGGTGGCGCCGAACATGAGCGCAAAATACACCAGCAGCGGCACCGCGATGCGCACCACATCGAACGGGATGCGCAACACCGCGTCGCCCTTGAGGCTGAACATCACAAAGATCGTGAACAGCAGCGCCGCCAGCGTGAGCGGGCTGATCAGCGGGACGAATTTCCCGTCATACCACGCCACCCCCGCCGGCCCGCGGCGCAGGACCAGCCGGCCCAGCCAGCCCGCGAGAAAGGGAATGCCCAGGTAGATGAACACGCTCTGCGCCACGCGGCCGATCGTGACCGTGGACAGATCGAGCTCGCCGAGGTTCACCCCGACCAGCGGAGGCAGCACCTTCAGGAAGAGCCACGCCAGCGGGGCGAAAAACAGCACCTGGAACAGCGCGTTGAACGCCACCAGGCCGGCGCAATATTCCCGACTGCCACCGGCGAGGTCGTTCCACACGATCACCATCGCGATGCAGCGCGCCAGGCCGATCAGCACGAGACCGGCGAAATACTCCGGCTGGTCACGCAGGAAGATCACGGCGAGGGCAAACATCAGCACCGGACCGACCAGCCAGTTTTGCATCAGCGACAGCGCGAGCACCTTCCGGTCCCGGAACACGTCACCCAGCTGTTCATAATGCACCTTCGCGAGCGGCGGATACATCATGATGATCAGCCCGAGCGCGATCGGGATGGACGTGGTGCCGACGCTCCAAGCCGTCAACGCCTGAGGCAGCGACGGCACATACCGGCCGGCCAGCAGTCCCGCCGCCATCGCCAGAAAGATCCAGCCGGTCAGGTAACGATCCAGCAGCGAAAGCCGGGCAGCGACGGGTTGCATCAGGCGATCAGCAGCAGCGTTGTCCGGCCGCCGGAGCCGCGCAACAAGCCTCGGCCTCGACCGGCTCGGACTCACCCGCGCAACCGCAGCCATCATCAACGCCGCACTTCTCCTTGGCGAGGCAGTCGGTGTGCTTGGAGCCGAGCTGCAATTGCAACGCGCCGCTCACGACGCTGACCACGGCGAGAGGAGCCTGGGAGATGACGCCGGCCTCGTATTCGACCTCCACGGGCAGGTCTTCCGTCGGCAGGATCGGTTTCGCCAGGTCGAGGATCATGGCGAATTTGCCAGCCGTGAGCCGGTGGCCGTCGTCCCGCGACGAACCGAAGTGGGTTTGCAGGACACATGTCTCGCCGGCGCGGAATTTGCCGCCGCAATCGACGAAGTTCTTCACGACATGACCCACCTCGGTGAGGTGATAATGCGCCGGGATGGCAATGCCATCGGGCCGCAGGATGCTGACGTTAAGGTCGGGATGGGCGCGGAGCCGCGCCTTGAGTTCGGCGATGTTCATGGTGGCTGGCTTGGTTAAGAATTACCCGATGGATGCGTCTCAGCGTTTCATGCCGGCCTCGCCCTCGAGTTTGAACTGCTCGCCGATGTCACGCACCGCGAGTTGCGTCAGCTTGTCATCAGGGAAGGCGCAGAACAGGTCCACGCGGCGCGCGATCTGCGAAGCCACGTTCACGAAGACGCGGTATTTCTCCTCCTCGCTGCCCTCGGCCCCCGCAGGATCGGGCGAGCCCCAGTGCGCCAGCACGGGCACGCCCGGCCAGACCGGGCAGGCTTCCCTCGCGTTGTCGCAGACGGTGATGACGAAGTCGAACTTCACGGTCTTGAACTCGTCCCACGACTTGGAACAGGCTCCGCTCGCGTCGATGCCGTATTTCTCGCGCAGCGTGCGCACGGCCAGCGGGTTCACCCGCCCGGTCGGGTGCGAGCCGGCGCTGTGCACCTCGAAGCGGCCCCGGCCCTTTTCGCGGAGCAGGTATTCGCCGAGGACGCTGCGCGCGGAGTTGCCGGTGCAGAGGATCAAAACCTTGTAGGGAGTCTGGGTGGTCATGGTCAGTTCAGCTGCAGCCGCACGGGCTGGTCTCGGCAAACTTCGGGGCCCGCTGCTTCAGCCGGGCAAGGTCGCGTTTGAAAACCGGGTCCTCCTGTGCGCAGTCCTGGAGGCAGGCGAGGTTGGCCTTCAACTCGCGCGACGGCCGGACCGGCAGCGCGTAGACCATCCAGTTGCCATGGCGCTCGACCTCGACCAGCCCGCGGGCGCGGAGATAGGCCAGGTGCTTCGAGATCTTCACCTGCGGCTCTGCAAGGATCTCCTGGAAATGGCACACGCACAGCGGGCCCTGCGCCAGCACGTTCAGCAGGCGCAGCCGCGTGGGGTCGCAGAGGCATTCGTAGATTTGGACCAGCTCCATGCCGGTTCTATATACCTATTAAGGAATATGGATCAAGCGGGATTTCCCCTTTTCGTGCTTGGGCCCGCCCGGAAACTAAAAACCGGCCGCGCGGGCCGGTTTCGTGGGTCCATCTTCCGCTCAGCGCCGGCCGCCGCGCATGAGGCGGCTCTTCGGCTTGTCCGGCGCCGGCTGCGGCATGCCGCCGCCGTCAAAGATGCCCGAATAGGTGTAGTTGAAGCCCTCCACCTTCTTCCACTCGATGTTCATGCCGATGAAGCGCTCGATGCTGCGGGCGTCGCGCCAGGTCTCCTCGGTCACGAGGGTGAAGGCGTCGCCGGTCTTCTGCGCGCGGCCGGTGCGGCCGATGCGGTGGACATAGTCCTCGGGGTTCTCCGGGACGTCGAAGTTGATGACGTGCGACACGTCGGCGATGTCGAGGCCGCGGGCGGCGATGTCGGTGGCAACCAGCACCTCGTGCTTGCCGGACTTGAAGCCCTTGAGCGCGTCGACGCGCTCCTGCTGGCTGCGGTCGGAGTGCATGACCGCGCAGGTGTGCCCCGCATGCTTCAGGCGGTTGGCGACATAGTCGGCGCCGCTCTTGGTGCGCGAGAAGATGATGACGCTGTGATATTGGGTCTGCTCCAGCAGGTGTGCGAGCAGCTCGAACTTCTGGGACTGCACCACGGGATAAAAGGCGTGCGAGATGGTCTCGGCCGTCGAGCGCTCGCGGCTGACGGAGATCTTGAACGGATCACGCAGCGCCCAGGCGGCGAGCTGCTCGATCTCGGGCGGGAGCGTGGCGGTGAAGAAGAGGGTCTGGCGCGTCTTCGGCACCTTGGCCACGATGCGCTTCACGTCGGGCAGGAAACCCATGTCGAGCATGCGGTCGACCTCGTCGAGCACGAGCGTCTCGATGTGATCCAGACGGATCTCGCCCTGCTCCATGAAGTCGAGGAGGCGGCCGGGCGTGGCGACGAGGATATCCATGCCGTGCGCGAGATCCTCGCGCTGCTTGCCGTAGCCCACGCCGCCGTAGATCACGGTCGTGCGCAGGTCGGTGTATTTGGAATATTCCTTGAACGATTCCTCGACCTGCAGCGCGAGCTCGCGGGTGGGCTCGAGCACGAGGCAGCGGATCTTGCCGTGGGCGCCGAGCCGCTGGAGAATCGGCAGCGAAAAGGCCGCGGTCTTGCCCGTGCCGGTCTGGGCCGAGCCGATCACATCCTTGCCGGAGAGGACCACGGGGATGGCCTGGGCCTGGATGGGCGTCGGATTCTCGTAACCCTTTTGCTGGACCGCATAGGCGATGCGGTCGCCGAGACCGAGCGCGGTGAAGGTTGTGTCCAGCTTCGGCACCTCGGGCAGCGGCTTGGCGGCATGCGCGGCACGCGGTGCGTGGGCTGCCGGCTTGGCGGGAGCATGCGCCGGGGCGGCATGACGGGGCGCTTCCTGGCGGGGGGCGTGGCCGCCCCGTTTCTCGTGACGCTGGGGGCCGCTCTTGGGCGCGGGCCGGCCGGATTTGTGGGCCGGTTTGGACTCGGGGCGCTTGGCGTCCGCGGTGAAGGTCTGCCGGATCTTGGAAATTAACTTACGCAGCATGGAATAGTGGGGCCTTGGTATCAGGCCCCACTGCGACCATTGCAATCCTGCATCTCAAGCCGACCGTTCCCGGGGCTCAAAGGGCGGCTTTGATCTTGTCCAAGATGGACATAGACAAGGTCTCGTCACCAAAAACCCCGACCCGGATGATCACCTTGGTGGAACGGTCCGTGACCTTCTGGAGCGTGATTTCGACCTTTTTGTCGAGGGCCGTCCGTGAAACCAACTGGGCGTCGACGGTGCTCTTCTTGTTACTGATATTGGCGAACTCGAGCTGGGTGAGCGCCTTTTGCGACGCGGCAAACACGGCCTCGATATTCTGGTCCAGGTTGGCCTCAAGCTGGCCGCGATACCAAGCCACGCCGGTGCCGGCGGCGCCGGCGGCCACCACGGCGACACAACCGGTCAGGCCGGCGGCGGAGACGCCAAGCACGAGGGCGACCAGCAGGCGGCGGGCGGACAACTTTGCAGACTGGATGGATTTGTTCATAGCCCTGTTCAGACCGATGCAGGCTGGATTTGCTCCGGGATTTTTTTCGCGCTGTTCACCAGGTTTTTACGCGCAGTGTTCCGGTCCGGGCCCGTGGATGCGCTGGCTTTTGCGCCGCCGGGATCGTTGGATCCGGTCCATGTCCTGCTCCATTCGCACCGCCTCCATCGCGGACGTTCCGCTGATCCTTGAATTCATCCGCGGTCTCGCCGATTACGAAAAACTGTCGCACGAGGTCGTCGCCACCGAGGCGGCGCTGCGCGCCACGCTGTTCGGTTCACCCCCGGCCGCACACGTGGTCATCGCCGAGGTGGACGGCCGGCCTGCCGGCTTCGCGCTGTATTTCTTCAACTACTCCACCTTCCTCGCGAAACCCGGCCTCTACTTGGAGGACCTCTTTGTTAAGCCGGAATTCCGCGGCGCCGGCACCGGCAAGGCGCTGTTGCTGCACCTGGCGAAGATCGCCAACGCCCGCGGATGCGGCCGCATGGAATGGTCCGTCCTCGACTGGAACGAGCCGGCGATAAAATTCTATGAGGCCCTGGGCGCCCGGCGCATGACGGAGTGGCAGATCTGCCGGCTGACCGGACCGGCGCTCACCCAATATGCCTGAAGTCATTTTCGATTTTTGATTCTCGATTTTTGATTTCCGCCCGTGTCATCCGAGCAGTAGCCCTCCCGGACGACGCACACAGCGGCATTACGCTCGCTTGCCGCGCGGTATTACCCAATCGAGAATCAAGAATCAAAAAGTGAAAATGAAGCTCCCGCTCTACTGGATCGACGCTTTCACGGACCAGCCCTTCCACGGCAACCCTGCCGGCGTCGTGCCGCTTGATGCCTGGCCCGAGACGGCGCTCATGCAAAAAATCGCGTTCGAAAACGGCCTGGCCGAAACCGCGTTCTTTGTCCGCACCGGTCCGGATCGTTTCCAGCTTCGCTGGTTCACGCCCGAATTGGAAATGGATCTCTGCGGCCACGCCACGCTCGCCAGCGCCTTTGTGGCGTTCCATCACCTCGGGCAGACGGGTGACCGGATCACCTTCGACTCGCGCAGCGGCCCGCTCACCGTCACGCGCCGACCCGACGGCCGCCTCGAACTCGACTTCCCTTCGCGCCCGCCGACGCAGGTGCCGGAAGCCCAGCTGCCGCCCACCCTGCTGCCGGGCCTGCGCGGGCCGCGCCCGCTATGGATCGGCAAGGCCCGCGATTATTTCTGCGTTTATCCGTCACTGGCCGACGTGCTCGCGCTCAAGCCCGACTTCAGCCTCCTGAACCAGATCAACGTGATCGGCATCATCGCCACCGCGCCCGGCCCCGCCGGCGTGGATTTCGTCTCGCGCTTTTTCATGCCGAACTGCGTCCTGCCGGAGGATCCTGTCACCGGCTCCTCGCATTGCACGCTCGTGCCCTACTGGGCCGAAAGACTTGGCCAAAAGCAGCTCCGCGCCCGCCAGGTCTCCGCCCGCGGCGGCGACCTCCTTTGCGAACTCGCCGGCAACCGCGTGAAAATGGCCGGTCATGCCGTCCTCTACCTGCGGGGAGAAATCATGATTTAGACCCAAATTTTGCTTTTTGTGCATACGGCGGAACCGTTTGCCCGTAGTTACGTCCATCCTCCCCGCATGAAATTCCCCCCTTGCTTCTGCCGCTTTTCCTCCCCGCTGTTCCTGGCCGCCGCCTTGGCGCTACCGGTCCGCGCCGACGAGCAGCTCACCGCGCGCTACTCGCACTCCGCGGACAACCCCCTCATGCTGGGCAGCGCACCCGGTGGCGAGGTCGGCGTAAACGCCGCGTTCCTCGACTGGCGCAGTTCGACCGCGCTGACCGAGGCGACCAAGCTCAATTACGGCCTCTCGTGGAGCGTCTATGATTTCGCGCGCTCCGGCCCGATGGCCGTGCCGGAAAAACTGCAGGAAATCTCGCTCGCGCTCGGCGCCACCCACCGACCCAGCCCGCAATGGCTGCTCATCGCTTCCGTCTCGCCGGGCCTTTACGGAGACCTCGCGGGCGGCAGCCACGAGGTGTTCAACGCGCCCGTCATGTTGCTCGCCACCTGGCTGCAAAGCCGCGAGCTCGCATGGTCCTTCGGCCTGCGCGCCGACCCGTTTGCCGACAAGCCTGTCCTCCCGTTTGTCGGCGTGAACTGGCGCTTTGCCCCCCGGTGGGAGTTTACGATCGGCTTCCCGCGCGCCGGTTTCGGTTACGAGGTGAGCCCCGCGCTCAAGCTC
The DNA here is from genome assembly GCA_041909435.1 of Lacunisphaera sp. GTDB lineage: Bacteria > Verrucomicrobiota > Verrucomicrobiia > Opitutales > Opitutaceae > Lacunisphaera. Next base: position 28,645 of record JAYRDK010000006.1, on the reverse strand, counting down.
GGCCTCGGGCTCACCGTCCAGGGCGGCAGCTTCCACATCGCCGACGACCCGCGGCCGGTCTCGATCGGCCTGCGCCTCGATGACACCTATCTCGACTACCGCGAGATTCGCGTCGGCCTGAGCGCCGACTACAAATTCAACGACACCCTCGCCCTCGCTATCGAGGCCGGCGCCATCACCGACCAGAAATTCGACTACTACGAGCGTGGCTACACGCTGAACGGCGACACCGCCGCCTTCTTCACGATCGGGCTCACCGGCCGTTTCTAGAGAAAAACCACCACCCGAACCCTGAGGCGGCCCCGCAACGGGCCGCCTTTTTCGTCCCAGATTTCCCAAAAGCGGGAAAATTGTGTTGGTCACAGCACTTCTGTTTAGTAACTGTGCTGGTTTCAATTAAACCGCGCTGCTGCTGCCGTGTGCCGGTGGTTTCGGCTACCGTGTGCCCGCAATTCCCTCCACGCATGATCCAAACGCTGCCTCCGCCCCCCGCGAAGCCGGTTGAAACCCCGCTGTCGCAGCCGCTCTACGCCGAGCTGGCCGCCTCCCTCCAAACCCTCATCGAGCAGGGCACGCTGCGTCCCGGTCATCGCGTGCCGTCCGTCCGCCGCATGTCGCTCCAGCGCGGCGTGAGCATCGCGACGGTGCTCCAGGCCTACACCGTGCTCGAGAACCGTGGCTACCTCGAGGCCCGGCCGCAGTCGGGCTATTATGTCCGCCCACGCCCGCCCTTCCTCAGCCCCGAGCCGCGCATGGCCAAGCCCATGGCCAAGCCTTCCTACGTCGGCGTGAAGGACCTCACGACCGCGATCATGGAGCGCTCGGTCAACCACGACTTCATCCCCTTCGGCGCCGCCTGCCCTCACCACAGCCTGTTCCCCAACAAGAAGCTCGCGCGCCTCCTCGGCTCCGTGGCCCGGCGCGACCCGACGCTCATCAGCCGCGAGGGCATGAACTGGGGCTACGAGCCGCTCACCCGCGAGATCTCCCGCCGCTACCTCCAGGGCGGGGTGCCGCTGGCGCATGAGGAGCTGGTCGTCACCATCGGCTGCTCCGAGGCGCTCAACCTCTGCCTGCGCGCCGTCACCAAGCCGGGCGACACCGTCGCCATCGAGACCCCCGCCTACTTCGGCTTCCTCGAGATGATCGAGAGCCTCAACCTGCGCGCGCTCGAGATCCCGACCTCCTCCCGCGAAGGCATCTGCCTCGACGAGCTGCGCGACGCCATCGAGCAGAACGACGTCAAGGCCGTGCTCGTGATGCCGAATTTCCACAACCCGCTCGGCAGCCTCATGCCGGACGAAAAGAAACAGCGGCTCTACGACCTGCTTTGCGAATACGACCTGCCCGCCATCGAGGACGACGTCTACGCCGACACGCACTGCGGCGACTTCCGCCCCAAGCCGCTCAAGGCCTGGGACAAGGACGGCCGCGTCATGCTTTGTTCCTCCTTTGGCAAGACGCTCGCCCCGAGCTTCCGCATCGGCTGGACCGCCCCCGGCCGCTACCTCGAGCGCGTCCGCCGGCTCAAGTTCACCAACACCATGGGCACGCCCGTCGTGCTGCAGAAGACCATCGCCGAGTTCCTGCGCGACGGCGGCTACGACCACCACCTGCGCACGCTCCGCCGCGCCTACCACCAGCAGCTGCACCAGTTCGCGCAGTCCATGCAGCGGTATTTCCCGGAGGGCACGCGCTACAGCCGGCCGCAGGGCGGCAACGTCATCTGGGTCGAGTTCCCCGCCAAGGTCGACACCCTCAAGCTGCATCACGAGGCGCTCAAGCACCGCATCAACACCGCGCCCGGCGCGCTGTTCTCGGTGAAGAACCGCTACCACAACTGCCTGCGCATGAGCTGCGGCCTGCCCTGGTCCGATGAGATCGAGGCGGCACTGAAGACACTCGGCGACCTGATCAAAAAGCAGCTGTAGGTGGCGTGCCCGCGCGCCACGTTGCGGGCATCAGCCGTCGCCGAGCCTATGGCCGACAAGAGCCGCAACCCATATCCAGAATTGCCCGCCCGATTTTCGGCATACGTTTCCTTTCTACCCACCCTCACTTTCCCTCCCACTTTGACCTCCCCCGCCCATCCCTCCAAGGCCGCGCTCATCGCCGGCTTCGCCGCCATCTACATCATCTGGGGCTCGACCTACCTCGGCATCCGCATCGCCGTGGAAACAATGCCCCCGTTCCTGATGGCGGGCGTTCGCTTCCTGGTCGCGGGCGCGATTGTCGCCGCGTTCATCGCCCTGACCCGCGGCTTCCGGGCGACCGCCAAGCAGTGGCGCGACAACGCCATCATCGGCGGCTTCCTGTGTCTGGGCGGCAACGGCCTCGTCTCCTGGGCCGAACAGACGGTGCCCTCCGGCATCGCCACGCTCATCATCTCCGCCGGGCCGGTGTTCATCGTGCTGATGGACTGGGCGGTCCACGCCTTCTTCAAGGACGGCAAGCGCGGCACGCGTCCCGGGGCCCTCACCTTTGTCGGTCTCGCCCTTGGCTTTGTCGGTCTGGCCATCCTCGTCGGCCCGAGCGTGATGGCCACCGGTGTCGGGAGCCTCGATCCGTGGCGCGTGCTCGGCCTGCTGGGCGCGACCTTCTTCTGGGGCGTCGGCATGATCTACATGCGCTATGTCTCGAACCCCGCTGAGCCGTTTACCGCCTCCGGCATCCAGATGATCACGGGCAGCGGCTGGCTGCTGCTCACGGCTGTGCTCACCGGCGAACTGGGCCGCTTTGATCCGGCAGCCATCACCGCTCGCTCGGTCATCGCCTGGTCCTATCTCGTCGTGTTCGGCTCCTTGATCGGCTTCAGCACCTTCACCTGGCTGATGAAGCACAGCACGCCGGCGAAGGTCTCGACCTACGCCTACGTAAATCCCGTCGTCGCCGTCTTCCTCGGCTGGTTCGTGCTGAACGAGCCGGTGTCGCCCCGCATCTTCGTCGCGGCGGGGGTGATCATCGCGGGCGTCGCGATCATCACCGTCACAAAGAACAAAAAGACCCTCGGTATTCCCCCGCGCCAGGCCATGGCCGCCGCGGTGGTCGAGCCCGCGAGCGAATGCACCTGATCCGGCCCGCCGGCTGAACCTACATCCAGACCTCACTGGCAATTTCGTGAAACCCGGCTAGCTTCTCGCGGTCACATCACCCTATGAACCGCCGCCTCCTCTCCACTTTCATGCTCGCCGCCAGCCTGGGTTTCCTCGCCGGCTGCCAGACCGTTGACGACCGCATCAAGGAAAAGCCCGAGGTCTTCGCCAAGCTCGACACCGCAACGCAGGACAAGGTCAAGCAGGGCATCATCGACCTGGGCTTCACCGAGGACGCGGTCTATCTGGCCCTCGGCAAGCCCGACCAGCGCCGCGAGTCCATCACGGCCGACGGCAAGTCCACCACTTGGATCTATAACACCTACTACGAGCGCTACGACGGCACCCGCTTTGCCGGCTATCACCGCAACGTTTATTACGATCCCTACCTGAAGACCTATCGCGTGTATTACCGCCCGGTCTACGCCGACACCTACGCACAGGAGAAGGAAGAACGCATCCGCGTGAACTTCAAGGACGGCAAGGCAACGGTGATCGAGCAGACGAAGGATTGACCCTGTAGGTTGCCCGCTTGTGGGCAACGTGGCGTGCAAGCACGCCACCTACAGTTTCAGGATCCTCAGCAGCCTCGGTCCGATCAGCCGCGCCAAAGTAGGGTTGGCATAACCCACCCACGCCACCGGCGATGTCGTGTCGAGCGGCACGCGCAGTGGTTTGCCATCCGGTGCGGTTATAATGCATCCCAGCTCCTGCGCGATAAGCGCGGTGCAGATGTCGTAGGGATGACATGTCAGCGCGGCACCAAGACCAAGCTTCGCAAACGCCAGCGGCCTTAAATCCGCGATGAACCGGTCGTGCCCCATCAGGAGTTCGTAGAGCTGTCCGCCGCTGCTGAGATACTGGTCGTCGAAGATATGCGGACTGTCGCCGAGCGCGCGCCAGAGCTGTGCCTCGCGCGCCGCCAGCCACACCTTGCCCGGCGGGAAAAACTTGGCGAACGACGCAAAGCCATGCGCCAGGTCGCCGGCCGTGGACGGACGCGGTGCGAACTTCTTCCGCCGGCCGGTTCGCAAATCGAGCCGGTCCGCCTTCACTCCGTTCCCGCGCACCGCGCTGAACTGGTCCGCAAAACCGGCCTTGCTGGTGGGCAGCTCGGTCATCGCTGCGACGATGATGTCGCTCAGGTTCGTCCTGGCCCCGCGCTGCGGCGCCAGCGCGGCGAGGCTCCAGGCGCTGCGCTTGTCATACATGATGCCGCGCGTGCCATCGATCGGGTCGAGGATGCACTTGAACAGCGTCTTCGCCACCGGTGTGCCGCGCGGAAAAGTGACCGCCTCGCCCTCGAGGCCCTCCATGACCAGTTCGACCGGCCAGCGCTTCGGCCAGTTCTGCGCGAACCACGCCAGCACCGCGTGCTCGCTGACCTTGTCGATGCCGTAGATCGTGTCGGCCGTGGTGACCGCCGCGACCCGGGTCATCCGCCGGGCACCACGGCTTTGCGCCGCCCGCACGGAATCGCGGATTGTGTCCTGCAGGCGGCAAAGCAGCCGCCGGGCTTTTCCCAAATGAGCGGGAATCATACCGCAAGTCTCCATGCCGCGCGGCGCTTGGCCAGCTGAAAGCCGGCTAGAACTGCACCGACGCGCTGATGTGAGCGTGACCAGAGGGAGGCGCCAAGGAGGGCAGATCCTTTATTTAGGGTCCATCCGTAGGCGGCACGGAGGCTGAAATGGTGCCCGAACCGGCCGTTCAGGCCGAGGCCGGCGGAAGCAAGTTCCGTGGTGTCACCACCCTGCCGCTGCATGGCGGACGCGCGTGTTAAACCCCTGACTCATTCCATCCAAGCGCGGTCGCGCACCCGCAGGATGTTACCGGTTTGCTCCGACAACCTGAAAGTGGAGCAGCCCAGTCCGAAGTAAAAGTCGCCGTTGATGCGGGCAAACGATCTCGCAAATGCCCCGGATTCAAAACGAAAAATCTCGCGCCACACCTGCAAATCGTCGCTATGCCAGACTGCAATGTGGAAAGTCGAGGCAGGATCAAGCGGATCTGAGAGAGCGTTGGTCAGTATCCAGCAATCCTTGCCTTCGGCCAGAATATCGTAGGGCCGGTCGGTTGCCGGCAACTTCACGGCGCGGAATTGATCTGGCGCGTCAGCCACAAACAGACCGAAGGGCTCCCCCTGATGATCATTGACGGAATCGAACCCAAGATAGACCACCCGGTTCGCGACCGCTGTGATTCTGGCCGGATAGTGATGAGGTCCAGGCTTTGTTCCCGGAAACAAATTATAGTCCACCCGGCGGGAGCTTCCGTCATTGCTGATGGCATAAATCCTGCCGCGATTGGTGCCGAGCATGACTTGGCCACCCAATGGAAAAACCGCCCGGCTCCGATACTCGTATTTGGGATCACTTCCGATCATTGTGTTTTTCCAAGATGCGCCACGGTCTGTCGATACGGACAAGGCCGCTCCGTCTTTCACTCCCAGTGCCGCATAAAGCACCCCCTGAAAATCACCGATGTCGTAGATATGCACCGCATCGGGCACGTTGCGGTATTTGGCCCATTTGCCGCCCTCCTGACGATGGATGTTGCCCCATTCCCAACTTTCGCGCGGATCGTGTCCGGGAACCCAGAGCTGCCCGCCGACTTCAACAAAGCGGTCGATTTGCTCCTCCTCCAAAGTTCCCTCCAGGTCAAAACTGCCGCTGGCCGGGTCGTAATGCCAGACGTCCACCGGGCCGGCATTCATCGCCGGAGGCGCGTTGCTACTGTTGCCCTGCCCCGGATAAAGACGCCCGCCAAACGGCTGTAGGGCCCAGACGTTGCGCGCATACAGGGCTTCACCGGCGCGATGCCTCTTCGCCGCCGGATTGCCCAGCAGCTCCACCCGCGTGGCGGAAAGCAGCGGACGGCACAACGCCTGCCGCAGCGCGCCTGGACTCACGCCCGCCCGGGCCAGCACGTCCTTCGTCGCCGGAGCGCAGTTCTCGACCAAAGCAATGAACGCGTGTTCGGTAGTCAGTTCGCTCGCGCCAAGTGAAGCCGCGACTGCATTGCCCCAGTCGTGGATGGATCTGTAGGCCACTTCATCGTATTCATAGCCGAGATATTTCTCTCCCGAGGAAAACGGGGCGTAAATGGCCCTGATCATGTCCATGTCCGCCCCTGTGGATTGCAGCAGCGCACGAGCCCTGCAGTCCGCCGTGGCCAGAAACGTCAGCCAATATTCCGCTGAATTGACCGGGCGCCGGTTGCTAAGCCAGAATTTGGACAAGGCGCCGCTCAGCGCGGACCATTCCGCCGACCTTGGCATGCTGTTCTCGGCCAGAAAGCCGGCCATCAATTTGAGCTGCACCTGGGCTTTGAACAGCGGCTTGGCGGCGACGCTCAACTCTACGCCAAATGTCTCAAGCGGCACCATGAACTCGGCCTGGCACGTCTGATATCCGCTGGCGCCCGCAACCGCATTCCGCTGAATTTTTGCCGCGAATCGTTGCTGCCTTCCCCTCCATGAAACCGTCACGATCTGCGGCAGTGACTCCTGCGCGGAAAATTTAACCACCATGACAGGGTCTTCCTCACGTCCCCGAAAGATCTGGCCGCCGAGGAGTTCGAAGGAACCTGCAAAGTCGAAGGTGCGCAGATCGATCGCCAGACGGATTTCGGCCCGGTCATCCGCAGCGACCCGAAGATCACCCGCCACGAGGCGGCCGGTCGCCGAGTAGGTGATTCCGGATTTCGCAGCCTGAACAGTGGCCAGGGCGTTGGGGAAGGTGGTGTGGTCCAGGCTCAGAACGGCCGGTGACGCTTTTGCCGCCCCATGGGCAAGACCTGCCATGAGCCATGCCAGATATGGCATGATCAGCGCGGTGACTGATTTTCGGATCGAAATGGGCTTCATGATCCTGAGAAGTTGGACTGCGTTTACTCTTTCTTGAACTGGTTGTCCTCCATCCACCGGAAGATCTGCTCCCAATAATCCTTCACGTTGGCCGGACTGACAAAGTTGTGCCCCTCGCCCCAGTAGCGGACGAAGCGCGCGCGCTTGCCTTGCCGGTAGAGCGCTGTGAAGAACTCCTCGCCCTGCGCCATGCCGAGATAATCCATATCGCCAAACAGGATCAGCATCGGCGTGGTGACCCGGCCGACGTAGTGGATCGGGCTGTTGCGCTGGTAGCGGGCCGCATCGCCCCATGGCGGCAAACCCAGGCGCACCTGCGCGGATTCGTAATAACCGAGCGTCCAGAGGTCGCTCATGGGATTATCTCGATAGCGAACTGTCGGCCGAAACTGCCCGTAGGCGCTGGTCAGATTGGTGAACCCCGCGCTGGAAATGATGGCCGTGAAACGGGAGGTCAGCGCCGCAATTCCATAGGCGGCGTAGCCGCCGAAGCTGTGTCCGAAGAAATAGACCCGGGCGGGATCGATGGTGCCGGTCGCCACCGCCGCATCAATCGCCGGCAGCACTCCATTCGGCAGTCGCAGCATCACATCGTCCGCCTGTCCCTCCGGTGTCTTCAGTGGCATGCTCACCGCCAGCACCGCATAGCCGCGCCCGGCAGGGATGTTGAGATTGAGGGCATAAGCGTCATTGAGCTCAAACCGGCGGGGTGCGTTGCGGCCCGGGTAGCCCCAGACCAGCACGGGCCAGCGTTTGCCCTCCACATGGCCGGCCGGCAGAAGCAAAGTGCCCGAGAGTTTTTCGCCATCGAGGCTGGTATAGTCGAATCGCCTGGTTGTGCCCTGATCGATCTGGTCGAGAAATTCGTTCATTGTGAACAGCGCGACCGCGCCTGATTGCAGCCCGTTGCGCTCCACCAAGGTGGAGGTGTTACTCCCGTAGCTCAGCACGGCGGATTGGGTCGGCGGGCTGAAGGAGAGGACTACGGCACCGGCCCTGGTGGTTTTGAGTGGCGCAGACTGGCCGGAGCCGAGGTCGAGCACCTGTAGCTCGGGCGCGTTGGTGTCAGCCTTGTAGACATTGATGACAATCTTGGTCAGCGGTGTTCCGAATGGCACCGGCTGGACCTGCGGGATGCTGGGATTTCCCGGCCACGCCAGGTCAACGGCCGGAGACATTCTCTCCGTGAGATTCTCGATTCGCGCCTCTGCCACGCGCAGGCGCACCACTGCCTTGCCGGCAATGCCTCCGATGAAGGTGCCATGTCCGGGCTCAGGGAAGATCGTGGTCGGCGCGGTTTCCAGCGCGGCGGTGAGGTTGGTGCGACGACCCGCCCGGTCTATTTTCCACCAATCGGCCCGGGGCTCACGCTGACCATCCTTCCCCAATAGATTGGCGAAAACCAAGACGGAGCCATCGGCCGAAGTTTGCGCTAGGCAGGGGAAAACCGGCAGCAAATTTTCCAGGGAAGTAGTGGCGACTTCGCCCGTCCTGACGTCGGCACGATACAGCGTGACGGGGTCGGTAGTCGTGCCGTTGTTGCTCAAGGCCACGACTTCCCCGGCATCCGGCGTCCAAGCCAAGCTGAACGGCCGGATATTGCGCGGCAGCTTGGCAGGATCTAGCAGCAGCCGGCCATCCGGGCTCACCGCGTTGAAGGTGGCGGTGGCGCCGGCCCCATGCACGAGCCGGACCCCCAGCTTGGGCTGCTCGATGTCCGCATATTGGCCGAAGGCGACAGCGCCTCCCCGGGGCGCGGGGACAAAATGGTAGGCGAAGGAGGCGGCCATGGGTGTGATCGCGCCGTCGCGAATGTTGAGCACGCAAATTTCCCTGAGCTCCGCGGGCTCGGGTGGCGGCAAACCGGCCTCCACCACGCTCGCCGTAGTCTTGCGGCCCTCGGCGGTTTCCTTCCAGCCTGCGGCCGCGGTCTGCTGGGCGTATTGCTCGGGGCTGCGGCTCCACAGGGGCGCATTCTCCGGCCAGAGCGAGACGATGATACGTTCATTGTCCAGCCAGATGAAGATCGCCTCGGTGAAGCCGCTCACATCCAGGTGCCGGGTGGTCAGGGGCCGGATTTCGCCCGTGGCTTCCGTCCAAAGCCACAGTCCGGTCCGGCCGCCCCGGGTGGAGAGCATGGCCAGCCGCCGGCCGTCCGGCGACCATTGCGGCGCCCACCAGCCATCCTTGCCGCCATCATTGTTCGTGATCTTGCGTGGCGCGGACTTCGGATCGTTCTGCACCCAGATGTCGCCCCCCGCGTTATACCAAAGACCCTCGGTCTTGTGCGTGGCCCATTGGGTTCGAGGGCGCTGCCGAGCGACAGCGAGTTTCGATCCGTCAGGGGAGAAAGCGAACGGTCCGCCGTAGTAGAAGCCCAGGGATTCGAGCGCGAAAACATCATCGACTGAAAACGGGCGCTTCTTCTGCGCACGGGCTGGGAGAGGTGATGCGGGTTGCGCTTCCCGGTCGGGTTGGCCGGCCGTGACCATCGCTTTGGGCGGCGGCGTATAACCGGATGGCGTGAGCAGGAAGCCAGCGCGCTTGCCCTCGAATTCACCGACCCCGACAATCAAGCCGTGATCATTGATGGCCCGCGCATCCGTGAGTTTCCAACCCGATCCGGGGGCGATGAGGCGATTGAGGTTAAGCGGCTGGTGGTTCTCCCACAGCGCCGCGTGACGGACTCCGGATTCTTCGGTGACTGAACCGACGATCTGCCCCTTGTTGTTCAAAGCTCCGACAATGACCCGCTTGGCACCGGGCGGGGTCGCGAGTTCGATCGTCTGGCCGTTTTCCCACAGCAGGGGCGTTCGGTCGCCAAGAGTCATGATGACAACGCCGGCGTCATTGATATCGCGAGCTTGTGATCCCATCGGCCCAATCTCGCGCGGTTGGCCGTCGGTCCAGACCACGGCCCGGTTATTGGAAACGCCCGCCACTTGGCCCCGAGCGTTGATGGCGAAAGCGGAAGACTCCCCGTCCTCCGGACCGAGAGGAATGATCATGCCCCGGTGCCAAATGACCGCGCGACTGCGTTGCACGATCGGATCGAAGACAAAGCCGACAATTCGCCCCTCCGCGTCAAGGTCGTAGGCCAGTCCCAACCCGAGGTTTTTCATTTGCCTGTCTTCCCAAAGGAAGGCCGCCGTCACATTGTCCGCGGAGCCGCCCTGTCCGACCACCTGCCCGCTGTCGTTGATGGCATACGGATACACAAACGGCCCGGGCAGCTTGCCCAAGTCAACCAACTGTCCCTCGCGATACAGATAAGCCGTGCGACCCGCCACGCCCGCGATGTGTCCATGCCCATTGAGCGCGTAAGCGGCGGTCAACCTGGTGCTACCGTCCCCGATGGGGATGACCGTGTAGCGGGGGGCGGGTTGTTCGGCGCCCGACACGAGCGAAAGAATGAGAGCAGGGACTGCGGCGAGCACGGCCAGAAGGCGATGTCTGAGCGGAAGTGCTGGATGAATATTGTGCATGGGTAAAGGGGAGTGGAGGTGGCATAAAATGTGCGGCTCCTCCGAACCGGTGGGACCGGAGAAAAACAGGCAACGCCATCGACCCCGGTTGGGGTGCCCGGGGCTTGGGTCGGTCAGAATTTCCTCGTTGCGCTGAGCGCGTAGCGGCGCATCCGGGCGTCAATCACCCCAAACGTGGCAAAGCCGTTGTTGGGGTTGATCCGGGGCTCCGTGTTGAGCACGTTGAATATCTGCACCCGCACCCGGGTATCCGCCAGGGCGCGGCCCATCCAGGTGTCCGCCCGGCGCTTCAGCCAGGCGCTTTGAGCGAAATCGTAGCTGCCGTGCCAGTCCCAGCGCTCCTGCGAGGGACTCCAAAGCGCGGGAACACCCGCGGCCGACCGGGTGCGGGAACGCTGGGAATAGAGATAAGTCACGCCGGTGCCCCACGCTCCCCGCGTCCATGCCAAAGTGCCGGTGATGCGGGTCGGGACACTATCGGGGTGGGAACTTAGCGCGGGCGGTTGGTTGGGAACCGGGCGGTTGAAGTTCGTGGTGGTCCGGGTCGCCATGATCGAGGCATTGACCTCGCCCCAGCCCAGGCTTGCGCTGTAGCGTGCGCCGAAATCCCACCCCGCAAATCGCACTTCCGCGATGTTGATCGGGCGCAGATCGATCTCCGTGACCACTCCCGCCCAGCCGGCCGGATCGCCGGGGAGATTCGCTCCACGAACCACCCGCTCCGGCGCGAGCGTGATGAATTGGTCGAAGGTCAGGCTGCCGACACGATCCAGGTAGTCGTTCTCCCACCGATCCACGGAAAGCGACAGGCCCCTGAGACGCGGCACCTCGACCGCGAGGCCGGCCGTGAAATTTTCCGAACGCTCGGGAGCGAGATCCAATTTGCCGCCCGAGGTGCGTGTGATCAGCCGGCCAGTCTGGCTTTCATTACCGCGCGCCGGGTCGAACCAGTTGTTGGCCGCAGTCGTCGTGAAGAGGGGCTGGACGCGAACAGGTGAATAGACCTGCGCGAGCGTCGGCACCTTGAACCCCTCGCCATGGGAAGCGCGCAGCATGATCCAGCTCACAGGCCGCCAGAGCGCCCCGAACCGGGGGTTGGTGGTGCGCCCAAAATCGCTGTAGCGGTCGTGCCGGACTGCGGCGGTGAGAGTGAGCTGGCGGGTGAATCTCAGAGCGTTCTTTTCCGAGAACACTGGAACGACAATCTCCGCGTAGTAGCCCGATGTGTGGCGATTGCGCGGCTGGGCGAACGTCGAGGTCAGGCTCCGCGAAGGGAAGTCCGCATACTCCTCGCGGTATTCCATACCTGCGGCCAGGCGCGCATCGCCGGCGGGCAGGCGTCGGAACGGACCGTCGGCCCGGACCGCATAAGTCCAGGTTTCCGCCTGCTCAGCCTGAAACCCCGGTGTGTTGTCGTAATCCGCAAATACCACCGCGGCATTGGGGCCCGTGCCTTCCCCCAGCGTGGAATCATAGAGCAGCAGCGGCGGATTGGCTCCCGAGAGTGCGTTGGTCAGCAGGGTGGTGTTGAAAGTCTGCGCCATCGACTGGCGCTCGGTTGGGCGGCTCGTGGCCAAGCTGCCGGATATTTCATAACGCCAGTCGCGGGGCAGATAGCCGCTCGCGCCGGCGGTCCAGGTCGCGGTATCATTTAGCACATCGTCAATCACCGGGATGTCCCAGAAATACTTGTCAAGACGCACCGGAACACCGAAAGGATTCCCGGGATAACCGGCCGGCACGAGCAGATTGTTGACAAAGAGCGGCCCGATGCGCGCCCAGTTCTCGTTGCGGCTGAACCGGCCCTCGGCGAACAGCGTGAGCCAGGGCTTCCACTGGAAATCGAGATTGGCGGTTGCGCCCTGCCGCCGGTAGTTCGTGGTGTGTTCGTAGAACTGCGCCAGGTCCGTCCGGTCGTTGGGCAAGGGCGCGCTAGCATACTGCGCAACCGTCACATTTCGACCATCGGCCCCGGCCGGGATGCCAGCCACCGTGGTCGAGAGACCGGGCAGGGGGGCCGCCGTGTTGCTGCGCACCCGTCCCCGGCCATCCGGAGCGAGTGTGCTGCGTGAATCCGTGCCGCCGTAAGGACGACGGTCTTGCGAGGCGATGATGGCACGGTCGCGGGCCGCCAGCGTGTTGTTTTCCTCATACGAGTAGCTGAACAGGCCCGAAATCCGGCCGCGGCCAAAACCCCAGGTGAGACTGGCGCTTTTCACCGATGCGTCCTTGTCGAAAGTGTTGTCGTAGGCGAGACGGGCCTCGCCGCCGCGATACGACTTCTTGAGAATCACATTCACCACGCCGCCAATCGCGTCGGAACCGTAGATTGCGCTCGCACCGTCGAGCAGCACCTCGACGCGCTCAATGGCCCCCAGCGGAACTCCGCTGAAATCAAACGACTCATTGCCGAATTCCTGGCCGGTTTTGGGCACACGCCGCCCGTTGATCAGCAACAGAGTGCCGGTGTCTGATGCGCCACGCAGCGAAACGGACACCCGGGCGGTAGTGCTGCCAATGCCGGGAATCCCGCCGCTCCCGCCGCCAGTGGGAAGTCCATCGTTCACTCCGGTGGCTTGGGGAATGAAGCGGAACAGCTCGCCCAACGAATTTACCCCCAGTCTCTCGATTTCTTGGCGATCAAATCTTAGCATCGGCTGCAAGCCGTGTTCTTCGGTCAGCGAGCGGATGCGGGAGCCGGTGACCTCAACCTTGTCAAGCACCAGCCTGCCTTCTTCAATCCTGCTTCGGTTTTCCGGGGTGGCCGCAGTCTGCGCCACCCTTGGGCCGTTTGGGTGCGGACCTTTTTTCACGGCGAAAGCGCCGGTCTCGGCGTCCTGCACCGCCACGAGGCCAGTGCCATCGAGCATCTTGTCGAGTGCGGTGCGCGTAGTGAGTTCACCTTTCACGGCGACGGTCTTCACGCCCTGCACGGTATCGGCGGGGAACATGATCTCCACCCCGCCCTGTTGTGCGGCCTGCCTCAGTGTCGCGATGGCGTCGCCGGCTGGCACGTCGAAATTCTTTTTGGCCTCGCCGGCCGCCCAGGCACCGGAGGTGAGGACAAGGGTGGCTGCGAGTGTAGCTAACAGGCGGCGGACCGCCGGGAGGGACCAATGAGGTAGGTTCATGCGATGCGGGGTGTGCACCTCCAAGACGATTTCACGGCGTAGTCACACTAAGGGGACGCTGAGAAATATTTTTAGCCACGGATGGCGCGGATTGGCACAGATAAAACTCCGGCCACTTGTTTTACAGGTGGCAACGGAGTGAGCGGAGGAGAAATACCTGCACTCTCTGTTTCCTCTGTTACCTCCTGTGTGATGGTTCGACGGTCTGGCCTTCATCCGTGCCTATCCGTGCAATCCGTGGCCATTTTTCAACGTGCGACGCGCAGCGTGATCGTGTCGCCGGCGCGCTCGGCGCGCACGCCGGACGTCAGCTCCAGCAGGCGCACGAAACCCTCGACGTTGTCGGAGCGGAACGAGGCGACAATGGGCAGCGCAGCCAGCGCATCATCGGCGAGCGCGAGCTGCGTGCGGTTGCGGCGGTTAAACTGGGCCACTACCTCGCCCAGCGGCTGGGAGTTGAAATCGAGCAGCACCGGCTTCCAGGCGAGCAGGTGCTCGACCTCGCCGGCCGACACCTGAGCCGCGGCCACCGGGGCAATGGTGGCCACTTGCAGGACGACCTTTTGACCGGCGACCAGCAGCGGCGTCTCGCCCGGAATGGCGGCGGCCAGCAGGGAATCGCCGCGCGCAGCGTCGTTTACCCGCACCTTGCCCTCAGTGACGAGCACTTCGACAGTTTGGGCGTCGAGCCGGACGTTGAAGGCCGTGCCCACCGCGCGCACATCCACGCCGCCAGCGCGGACAATGAAGGGGCGGTCGTGGTTCTTCGCGACGGTGAAGCTGGCCTCGCCCTGCACGAGGCGCACGAGGCGCTCGGCGGGTTGGTAATCCACCGCGACCCTGGCGTCCCGGTTGAGCTCGATCACGGAGCCGTCCTCCAGCACGCGCCGCTCGTAGCCTTGGGCGGCGACCTCAGTCGGACCCACCGACGGGGTTTGTGGCGACCAAGGTCGCTCCCACAAGAAGACCAGGGCAAGGCAGGCGGCGGTCGCGAAGGGAAGGGTCCAAACCAACCAGCGCGCGCGGCGATGAACGGGCTTGGCCAACAAATCAGGATTCGGTTCAGCGCTGTGCTCGGGCCGCCATTGGGCGAGCTGGTTGAAATCCTTCCAGGTGCGCTGCTGGCGGGCGAACCACTCGCCGTGGCGCGGGTCGGCGCCGAGCCATTGGAAAAACTCGTCCTGCTCCACGGCGGTCAGGCCGCAGTCGCGTTTGATGAGCCACGCGGACGCCTGCAGAGCAATCGGGTCGGTATCGGAGGGATTGGTCGGGGGATGCATCGCAGAATATTATTTTTCGCGGCGGTAGCGTGCCATGAACTCGGTGCATTTGTGCACACCGATGGTCAGTTGGGCAGACACGGTGTGCGCGGAGACGCCGAGTTTTTTGGCGATGTCGGGCTGGGACATGCCGTAAACCTTCCGCAAGGTGAACACCTGGCGGCAGCGGTCGGGCAGCGATTGAATGGCTTCGGTCAAGAGTTCGAGTTCCTGGTTGCGGGCCACGGTCTCGGCGACATCGTCGTCGTCGAACAGGACGCCCCACTGATCGTTTTGCACTAAGGGCTCGGTGCGGGCGACCTGCCGGTGGCGGAGCCGGTCGAGGGCGAGGTTGCGGGCGATGGCGAAGAGGAAGGCCTTGGGCGATTGCAAGTAGCCGTCGGCATGCGCCCGCAGCACGCGCAGGTAGGACTCCTGCAGGATGTCGTCGAAGTCGGTCTCCGACTGGAAACGGCTCTGCAGCCAGGCGCGCAGCATCGGCTCATGCGGCAGCACCTGGGCGGCAAACCAGAGGGATTGTTCCGAATCGGGGGGCAAGGAGGGAGCGGTGCGGGCCATCATTGCTGGCCCGGCCAGCACCCTAGACGCTTCAGCACAGCAGGGACACTAAAAGATTCTGGAGAAAAACGCCCCGGCTGGTTTTACAGCCGCCTTGATTCAGCCTTTGGGACTAACGGGAAGCCCAGCCGCTGCTTGCAACCGCGTTTATGACACAGCAATTTCGGGCCATGCAAAAGACCCTTGCCCCCGCCAAGAAGACCGCCCGACCCGAGGCGCCGCCGGCCCGGCTGCTTTCGCCCCGCCGCAAGACCACGCAGGCCACCACGCTGCACGAACTGGCCATCGAACAACTCGAGCATTTCCACATCGACCCCCGCAGCGAGGCCGGCAAGCCGCTGCTCGCCCTCGCCGAGAAACTCTACGGCGCGCACGGCGACGTGATGGACCTCTGGGAGGCGACCACCCGCGAGCTTGGCCGCCTGCCGCGCCAGGACCGCCTCGCCCTCTTCAATGCCAAGAAGTTCCTCTCCTTCCAGTTGGCGAAGCTCCTCGACACGCTGCAGAACCCGTCGCGCAAGACCCACCAGTCGCTCCGCTACAGCAACGCGACGATGCTCGCGAAGGGTCCCTACCCGATCTTCGACAACGTCACGGCCATCTTCTCGGCCACGCCGGTCATCACCCGCACCGCGACCTATCTCTACGCGTGCTCCGAGTGGATCGACGACGCGTTCCAGGGGAAGGAATTCCTCCACGAGATCTACTCGCGGTTGATGAACCCGACCTCCATCTCGCTCGCGAACCACATCGTGGACATCGAGGCCGGCCCGATGTCCGGCGAATACATGGCCTGGAACTTCAACTCCGGCATGGGTGCCATCGACGCCGCGCTCTCGCACCTGGTCGGCTACCAGGACGTCGTCCTCTCCTCGCGCAACATCTACGGTGGCGCCTACCAGCTGCTCCACGACTGGTTCGGCAAGCGCTCGAATCTCGACGTCGGCGTCGTGTTCTTCGATGGCTTCACCGCCGGTGACTTCACCAAGGCCCTCGCCGGCGTGAAGAAACAATACGCCGACCGCCTCAAGGCCGGCCGCAAGATCTACGTCTACCTCGAGAGCCCGTGCAACCCGCACGGCGTGTTCCTCGACGTCCCCGGCATCTGCGCCGCCGCGCACGCCGCCGGTCTCACGGTCATCTGTGATGCGACCGTCGGCACGCCCTTCCTCGTCCGCCCGCTCCAGCAGAAGGATCCCGCCGAGCGCCCGGACTACATCATCCACAGCTACACCAAGGACCTCACCGGCCACGGCACCACCACCGCCGGCGTCGTCATCGGCCGCAACGAGGACATGTTCCTCCCGAAGGGCGACACCTCGCCATCCGGCAAGAGCTGGCATGACACGCTTTTCTGGAACGTCTACTACATCAAGGGCGCGTTCCTCGACTCCGACAAGGCCTTCGAGGTGCTCACCGGCATGAAGACGCTCGAGCTGCGCATGCTGAAGAAGTGCATCAACACGATGGTGTTCACCCGCTGGCTCGCGTCGAACCCGCTCGTGACCGTCAGCGGCCCGGCCAATCCGCAGGACCCGAACCACGCCATCGCCGCCCGGCTCTCCTACCTCGGCCTGCCCGCGCCGCTCTTCACGATCAACTTCGAGGCCGCCAGGATCACGCGCGTCACGCTCGAGCGCTTCTTCGATTCGCTGGCGCCGATGTTCGGTCACATGGTGTCGCTCGGTCAGAGCAACACCCTCGTGCTCTGCCCCGCGCTCACCTCCCACTCCGAGCTCAGCGCCGAGGCGCTCAAGGAGGCCGGCATCACCGGCACCACCATCCGCATCGCCATCGGCGACGAGTCGCCCCGCGAGCTCATCGGCGATTTCCTTGCCGCCGCGCGCGCGATCGACGACCAGATCCCCGGCTTCAGCCGGAAGTTCATGGCCGGCCCCGAGCTCGACCGCATGGTCGACGAGGTCTACGCCGACGTGCACCGGCGGCATGCCGCCGCCCAGCCGCGCTTCGCGGATTGCGTGAAGTGAGTTTTTGACCGAGAGTCGGACGGTGAGCTTCCTGCCCCGTCCGACCCTTGCTTTACTCTGCCTGCTTGCGACCGGCCCGGCCGCCCGCGCGGCAGAACCGGCCGGCACCATCGGATCACGCAGCTTTGCGTCGGCGATCCTGGGCCATGAGCTCACCTACCATCTTTATCTGCCGCCGGGTTATGATGCGGCGGCGGCCACGCGTTATCCCGTGCTTTATCTGCTGCATGGCCGCGGCGACAAGATGGCGGCCTGGACCACCATCAAGCCGGACCTCGACCGGCTGATCAACGCCGGACGGATTCCGCCGGTGATCGCCATCATGCCCGATGCGCCCGCCAGCCGGCGGGCGGGTTATTACATTGACTCGCAGTTCACCGGCTCGAACCAGCCCAAGCTGCCGGCCGGCGAACCAATCGAGAGCGCCTTCACCCGGGATCTGGTCGCGCATGTCGACGCCACCTACCCGACCAACCCGGACCGCCGCAGCCGGATCGTCGCCGGCTATTCCATGGGCGGCTATGGCGCGCTGCGCTACTCCCTCGCCCACCCGGAGCTGTTCGGGGCCGCCATCGTGCTCAGCCCCGCGGTGTATTTCCCGCTGCCCCCGCCGGATTCCAGCACCCGCGAGTTCGGCGCCTTCGGCAACGGGGCCAATGTTTTTGATCCGGAGATCTACACGGCAAAAAACTATCCCGCCCTGCTTCCTTCTTTTTCCGCCCGCGGCCTGCCCCTGGTCATGTTCATCGCCGTGGGCGACGACGAGCGGCCCATCGCCGACGCGGCGCTGGCGGCGCACGACCTCGATTACGAGGCCCACACCCTCTACAACAAGGTCCGGCGCGTCCCGCTGATCACCGCCCAGCTGCGGGTCGTCGACGGGCCCCACGACTGGGCCACCTGGCGGCCGACTTTTGTGGCAGGCGCGGAATACGTCTTCGCCCAACTCAAGCCCGGCCGCTGATCAGGCCGGAACCGTGGTTTTCTTGCGCTTCGGGGTGAGGATGGTGAGCCCCTCGACCTGTTCATCGGGCGGCGGCGGGAAGAGGTAGCTCGCCGCGTAACCGACCACGATCGAGACCGAGATGGAAACCGCGAGATAGAGGAACGGATGCACCAGGCTGGCCCACCAGACCGCAAAGGTGACGACAAAGCTGACGATCATGCCGATGATCACCCCCTGCCAGTTGGCGCGGCGCGTGAACATGCCGAGCGTGTAGGCCCCGCCAAAGGAACCGCCGAACAGGCCGACCAGCTCGATCGAGGTGTCCAGGAATGAGTTGATGCTGAATCGGGAGAGCAGGATGGCCAGGCCGATGCCGATGAGGCCGGCGATCACCGTGACCCACTCCGCCAGCTTGATGCTGAAGACCTGGTCCGGTTTCTTCGCGATTTTCTCGTAGAAATCCACGGAGACCATGGTGGAGACGCTGTTCAGGATGCTTGAGCTCGTGCCCATGGCGGCGGAAAAGAGCCCGGCGATCATCAACCCGGTGATCCCAACGGGCAGTTCCGCCGCGATGAAGAGCGGGAAGGTCGCGTCGACCGGCAGCAGCGGGTTCATGCGCTCGGGGTGGGTGTGATAGAAGACATACAGGCCGGTGCCGATCAGGTAGAACAGGCAGCTCGCCGGCAGGACGATGATCGCATAGACCCAGACCGAGCGTCCGGCCTCTTTTTCCGATTTGGTCGTGAAGACGCGCTGCATGAGGATCTGGTCCTTGGGAAAGGTCAGGACCGTCTCAAGCAGCGTGAGGAAGATGAAGCACCAGACCGTCGCCTTGGTCAGGTCGAAGCTCCAGTCGAACATCTTCAGTTTGTCATCCGCCTGCGCGATCGCCACAAACTCGCCCACGCCGCCCTTGAGCTTGAACGCGATGAACCCCACCGCGAAGACGAGGCCGCCGACCTTCACGATCACCTGGGCCAGGTCCGTCCAGATCACGGCCCGCATGCCGCCGAGCGCGGTGTAGCCGATGGTGACCAGCCCCATGATCAGGATGCTCCAGATCACGTCCAGCCCGGTGATGGTGGCGATGGCGAGGGACGGCAGGAACAGGATCACGCTCAGCCGCCCGCCCATGTGCATCACGATGCAAAACGCGCTGGCCGCCAGCCGGACGGACCGGTGGAACCGCTGGTCGAGATAAGTGAACACCGACATGAGCTCCAGCCGGCGCAGCAGCGGCACGATCCAGATGGCCACGAACACCAGGCCCAGCGCCCCGAGCAGGTTGCCCACCAGATACTGCCAGTTCGTGGCGAACGCCTTCGCGGTGGTGGCGATGTAGCCGATGGAACTCGAGTTGGTGGCGTAGAGGCTGATGCCCGCGGCCCAGAACGGGATCGTCCGGCTTCCCACGAAAAACGAGGCGGTCGATTTCTTCTGCTCCTGCCGGTAGCAATATACCCCGATGCCGGCGATCATGCCCAGATAGAGGAAGATCATCACCCAGTCCAGCGGCCGGAGGAGCTGCTTGGTTGGCACCAGCTCGGCCAGGCTCAGGGCCAGGCTCCCGCCGGAATCCTGCGCCAGCAGGAAGCCGTTGCCCCAGGGCGCACCCGGCCGCAACCCGCGGGCGTCAATCCCGCCCAGCTCGGCCCACACCTGGGTGATGGCATAATAACTTACCATGCGCTGCCCGGCCGCGTCGCCGACCACCCCGATCAGGTGGGCCTGGCCCGTGGCCCGGATGGCGCCCGGCACCAGTTTCCCCGGCAACCGCGAAGCCTCCATCCAATCCTGGGTCGGTGACCAGCGGTAGAGCCGCTGGCCGGTGTCATCCGCCGGGGTGACCACCGCATAAAGCGAGTCCTGCTGGGCGACGAGCGCCTCGACCCGGCCGGCCGGCGCGGGACATCCGGCATGATGACGCCAGCCGGGCGTGGCTTCGCTCAGGGCCAGCACGTAAAGCTGCGTGACGCCGGTGGCATCCACGCCATGCACAAAGAGCCGGGTGTCCTTGACCGTGCCGAACGCGGTTTGGAGCGGCGCGGGCAGCGGCGGCAAATCCCGCGATGCAAGCCGGCCGTCGGCCAGCAGGAGTTGTCGCACCCGTTGGATCGGGGCCGACGGGGTCTCCGTGAAGAGGGCAAAAGCCGTCCGTCCGTCGCCAAAAACCGCCGTCACCACCCCCTCCGAGCGCCACGGCTGCTCCCGCCATCCGCCGGCCCCGTCCTGCGTCCACACCCGGTCCCCGGCGAGGACCAGCGGCGCACCATCAATCACGGCCACCTGGCCGTCCGCTCCGGCCGGAACCTGGCCCTGGGCGGTGACGCGCACCGGCAACAGCGGGGCGGCGTCGAGCCAGGCCGCCAAACCCAGCGCAACCAGCGGGGCGGCGGCCTTTTTCAGAAAGCGGAACGGGGCGGGGAGAATCATGGCACCATACGTGGCGGCCGGCGGCTCGTCACGGTAAAGTTATATGGGACAGGGTTGAAAAAAACGCCCGATGCCAACCGCACCTGGAAGCAGGCCGCGGCGGGCATCGGGCGGAGATCAGTGGGTTACCAAAAACGTTTAGAACTTTCGCGCATACGACACCGAGACCACGCGCCCGCGGCCGGCGAAGTAGTTCTGGAACTGGTCGATCTGCGCCCAGGGCAGGATGTAGTATTTGTCCATGAGGTTCTCGATACCGACGGCGAAGTCGCCCCACTTGGTGGAGTAGCTGGCCGTCAGGTGCGCGAGCGTGAGCGAGCCGGTGTGCTCCTCGCCGGCCTTCCCGACGTTGATGTCACGGGCGAACAGATGCTCGACGTCGAGGGTCATGCTCGCCTTCGGCATGAACTTCCAGGTCGAGGACAGATTGAGTTTGTCCGGGCTGACGTTGCCCATGCCCTGTTCGCGGATCAGCGGGCCGGTCTCCGTCGTGCGCGTCAGGCCTTTGGCGTGGGAATAGAGCGCCGTGAACTTGAGGGTCTTGGTCGCCTTGAATTCGCCGGTAAACTCATAGCCGGTCAGCTTGACCGGCCGGCGCTGCAGCACGAAGTCGCGGGTGATCGGGTCGGTCGTCAGGCTCGAGCCCAGCTCCGAGTAGGAGTGATAATAGGAGGTGCTGAAGCTGAAGCGCTTGCCCTGCCAGCTCAGGCCGCCCTCCTTGTTGTCCACGATGACGGCCTGCAGGTCGAGGATGCCGGAAACGGACTGGCCGGGTGTGTTCACGTTGCGCAGCGGAATGCCGACGTTGGGCAGGGTGAAACCCTTGCTGTAGGAGCCGAAGACCGACCAGTTCTGGGGCAGGCGCACGATGACGCCCACGTTGGGGAGGGTGTCGCTGTATTCCAAGGTGCCGCCGGAGACGAACTGCCGGTTGTTGAAATAGACCGTGGTGTAATCGTCCACCTGCAGCTCGCCGCCTTCATGGCGCACGCCGGCGCTCACTGTCACCGGACCCCGGGTGTAGGAGACCTGCGTGAAGGGCGCCTTGCTCGTGTAGTTCATCGGGGGGACCCAGACACGATTGGTGAGCGCCAGCAGCTGCTGCGCGGTTTCCTCCAGGTAGTCGAAGCCGACATTGATATCGAGGCCCTCGACCGCGAAGAGGTCGTCGCGCGACCAGGAGCTGCGCACGCCCTTCTTCTGGGAGTTGATCTCCGACTGGTCGACGAGCGTGCCGAGGGGCGCGATGAGCGGGTCCTGCTTGTCGGCGCCGCCGAGCTCGGCGACGAAGCGCATGGCCTGGCTGGCCTTGTAGGCCTGGACGTTCAGCGAGCCGCCGAAAAGCGCCTCGTTCTTGTAGGCGAGCGCATACTGGGAGAAGTCGTTGAACTCGGTCTTCGCCCCGGCCGGCACGCCGCGCTTGGCGGAGTCCGTGATGCCTAGGGCGCGGTTGCCGAGGTCCTGCACGTAGTGGCCCTGGCCCTCGACCTTGAACTGGCTGACGGTGAGGGTCAGACGCTGGGCGTTGTTCTCGCCCCAGTTATGGCCGGCCTTGATGAACAGGTTCGTGGAATTCGTATCGTTCATCGAGCCGCTGGCGCCCATGCCCATCCGCCGGCCGTTGGCATCATAGGCCATGCCGCGCTTGGCGAAGGCCGCGCCGAAGATCAGGTCGTTCGCGCCTTCCTTGTGCATATAATTAAGGCCGACCCGGTAGCCGCTGCTGTCGTCGTAGCCTTGGCTGTAGAACTTGGTGCGCAGGACGGCCTCGCTGCCATCCTTGGTCGGGCTCTTCGAGATGTAGTTGATGATGCCGCCGGCGGCGCCGATGCCTTCCGAGGCCGAGGGGCCGTTGATGACCTCGATCTGCGAGACGATATCCATGTCCGTGAAGGTGGCGTTGCGGCTGCCTTCGCGCAGCGGGGTCGTCTGGGAAATGCCGTCGAAGAGGCGGAGCGCCACGCGGCCGCGCAGCGTCTCACCCGTGTTCTGCATCTGCTGGGTGCCGGGCGCGTAGCCGGGCACGGTGCGGGACAGCACGGCCGTCGCGTCATCCGTGAGCAGCAGCGTGTTGGAGATCTCCTCGTTGGAGACCAGCTTGATCGCCCCGGGAATCTGGTCGATCGCCTTGGGCGAGCGGTAACCGGTGGTGACCGTGAGTTTCTCCAGCGTGACGACGTCGGAGGAATTGTCTTCCTCCTTGGCCGCCGGCGAGGCCGGGGCGCTGGTCTGGGCGCGGCCGGCGACGGCCAGGGTGGCAAACAGCAACGCTGCAAGCAGCGCTGCGGCAGACTTGGGACGGGCGGGGTATGTATTCATGGTGCAGGTAAAGCAAACGTTTGCTTTTAAGCGGGGTTGGTTCTGGTCAGGCTGGACGCGGTCGTCGCTCAGGTGCGCGCGAAAGAAGAAGGAGGTCTTGGTGATTCCGGGCGAACGGAAGCAAGGGGGTGAAGGTGGGGCTGAAACAAGCGGCGGGGTCGCCGGGCAAAAGGGTAAAGCAAACGTTTGCACGACGACCATTTTGTTTTTAACCTTGGTGTCAACTTTTTTGTCATTCTACTCCCTTCACACCCCTGCCTGCCGCCTCCCATGATTTTCCCCTCCGCCGCTTTAGTCCGGCTCGATGGTCCGCTGGGCCGGGCCCTGGCCGCCAGTCAGGCCGCGCACCTGGCCCGCTTCATCCAGGACGAGACCAGCCCGCCGATCACGCTGTTCTGTCCCGAGCACACCAGCCACAATCACGAAGGCGACTGGTATGGCGAACATGCGGGGAAATGGCTTTGCGCCGCGGCCCACGCGGTCGAACGCACCGCTGACCCGCAGCTGACCGCCAGCTTGCGCCGGGTCGCCGACTACCTGGTGGGCGTGCAGGAATCCAACGGCTACCTCGGCACCTATGCGCCCGCCCGGCGCTTCATGTGCCGGCAGGTCTCCGGCCCGCGCACGTGGGACGGCGCGCCGGGCCAGCGCACCTGGGATATCTGGGTGCACAGCTACCTGATTCTCGGGTTGATCGAGACGGGCCGAGCCCTCGCCCACCCGCCCTACATCGCGGCCGCGCGGAAGATTGGCGACCTGTGCTGGCAGACCCTCTCCACCGGCGGCATCGACATCACCTCACTCGGCAACCACCACGGGCTCTCTGCCACGGTGCTGCTGGACCCGGCCGTGGAACTCTACCTCGAGACGCGCGAGCCGAGATACCTTGAGCTCGCCAAGCTCATCGTGAAGCAGGCCAGCGAAGCCCCCGCCCTCGAACTGATGGCGCAGGCGCTGGCGGGCACCGACGCCGCCTTCATCGCCACCGGCAAGGCTTACCAGCTGTCGTGGAACCTAGTCGGCCTGGTGAAGCTGCATCGTGCAACCGGCGAGGCCTCCTACCTGCAAGCCGCGCAGAAGGTGTGGGCCAGCATCCAGCAGCATCACCTCACCCTCGGCGGCGGCCCGTGGGGCGGCGTGGCGCACCGATCACGCGAAGTATTCAATCCTCCCCACGTCTTCAGTCCTTACGGTTACGTCGAGACCTGCTCCACCTTCTCCTGGATTCAGCTCAACCGCGAGTTGCTCGCCGTCACCGGCGAGGCCAAATACGCCGACGAGATCGAGAAATCCGCGTATAACGACCTGCTCGGCGCGCAGACCCCGGAAGGTGACAATTGGTGCTACTATTCCTTCCCGAACGGCAAACGCGTCTACACGACCTACTGGCGATGCTGTAAATCAAGCGGTCCCTGGGCTCTCGAGGAGCTGCCCCCAGTCGCCTACGGCATCACCAATGCGGGCGACATTGCGATCAATCTCTATGGCCCGGGTGAAGCCACGCTCGCGACTCCCGCGGCCGGCTCCGTCCGGATCCAACAGCTCACCCGCTACCCTTACGAGGGCGACATCCGCATCTCGGTGCGACCCGAGCGTGCCGCCCGGTTCACCCTGCTGTTGCGCATCCCCGGCTGGGTGGATTCGGCCGTCATCCAGGTCAACGGCCGGGCGTCCCCGGGCGCGGCGCTGGCCGGCACTTACGCTACCATCGAACGCGACTGGCAACCGGACGATGTGGTCACGCTGTCCCTGCCAATGCCCCCGAAGCTGCACCGGCAGGTCAACCGTAACATCCAGGAGTCACGGGCTCCGGACGGCTCGCCGGTCTGCCAGGAAGTGCTGCACTTTGACTATGCCGCCATCACCCGCGGACCGCTGGTTTACGCCACGGACCTGATCGACGGTTTCAAGATCGAGGAGACCATCCGGTTGCCGCGCCAGCCCGAGACCGCGCTTGAGTTGCTCGACGCGCCCGCTGGCAGCGAAGCCCGTGCGGTGCGGCTCAATCTTGGCAACCGGCCGCCCCTCACTTTCCTGCCCTACGTCGAGGCCGGTGGCCGGGTCGACGGGGCCTGGCGCCTGACCTGGCTGCAGGTTGCGCCGGAATAAGATCCACCAGGGATTACGTTGGTTCAACCGCCCACGCGCCGGATCAGGACATAGATCGCACCCCACAGGGGCCGGTCCATCGCATCGAGGAGCCGTCCCTCGATCCGATGCCGCTCGCCCAACTGCAGCGAGATTTCAAAGCGGACGTGCGTGGCGGCCGGCGTGGCTCGCATCGTATATTCCCGGTCGTCGAGCCGCAAGCTGGCTCCCGCCACCGGGCGCGCCGGCGCGGCCCGGAATGATTCGTCAAGCCGCCGGCCGGATTCCGGGGGGAAAAAATAGAGCCGGACCTCATAGTTGCCTGTCGCCCCGGCTTCGATGTCCCAGGCGCCGAATTTCGGTTGAGCGGATCCCTTCAGTTCACTCCACTCCCCGCAATACGGCCCGATCCAGTCCGCCGCCGTCAGCACCGTGGGGCTCTCGTTGGGTGTCCCCACCACAATATGATTGGGCCGGCCGGCCATCTGTCTTGTCGTGGCCAGCCATGATTCATAGTGGGCGCGCAATGCGGCCAGAACATCCGGCCGCGTCATCGCGAGGTCATGCGCCTGCATCGGATCGGAGGCCAGGTCGTATAGCTCGCCACCCTTCACCAGCCGCCATTTGTTCCAAAGCACCGCGCTGTCCCAGTCCATCAGTTCTGCTCCGTATTGGATCACGAGCATGCGGTCGGCCAGGGTTCCGGCCGGACCGGTCAGCAAGGGCGCCAAGCTCCGGCCGTCGAAGGCTGCGGTGTTCCCGGCTTTCAACTGGCAGAGCTCGATCAAAGTCGGCAGCAGGTCGGTGCTGTGCGTCACGGCGCCGATATCCCGCGGCGAACCAGGCAGGCCGGCGGGCCAACGAATGAAAAAGGGCACGCGGTGTCCGCCCTCATAGAGCGAGCCTTTGCGCCCCCGCATCCCGGCGGGATAAAAGCCCGTGCGCTCAACCGTCCCGTTGTCGGTCATGTAGATCACGATCGTGTTGCGCGCCTGCTGGCTCTGCTCGAGGTATTCCAGCAGACGGCCGACCTGCTCATCGAGCTGGGCCGTCATGCCGTAGAATGCCGCCAGCGGCGCGGGCAGGTCCTCGTAAGGTTTCACGTATTTAGGATCCACATAGAACGGCTCGTGTGAGGCGGTGGGCGCCAGATAGACGAAAAAAGGCCCGGTCTGGCCGCGCATCCATTGCATCGCCTCGTCGAAGAAGACCGTGGTGTTGTAGCCGTTGAATTTCACCAGCGCGTCGTTGCGCCAGTAATGATCATCGACGGTGTCGTTCAGCCAGTGATCAGCGAACGAGCTGATGCCGAAGCCGTTCCCATGGATCGTGAAGTCAAAACCGCGGTCCTGCGGCCGGAACGGGTAGTTGTCGCCCAGGTGCCATTTGCCGAAGTGGGCCGTCGCATATCCGTTGTCCCGGAAAATCCCGGGCATCAGCGGCAGCTCCCGCCGGGGAATGGAGCGGCCGAAAGCAACCGCACTGGCCCCGTTGCGGAAAGCCGACAGCCCAGTCAACAGTTCGCCGCGGCTCGGCGTGCACATCGGGGCGACGTGATGGTCGGTGAAACGCACGCTTTGCGCGCGCAGCCGGTCGAGGTTGGGCGTCTGCAACCGCGGATTGCCATGCGCGCCAAGGTCGCCGTAGCCGAGATCGTCCGCCAGGATGAGGATCACGTTTGGCCGCGGCGCCTCGGCCCGGACCAGCAGCGGGACAAAAGACAGCAGGGCCCCGAGAATGACCTTGGGCAGCAGGGACCGGGAGATCCTGTTGCCGCCCGTCCGTCGCAGCGCTTCAGCGGACCGAATTTTTTTCATGCAGGAACCGGCTCAGTTCCGCGCGCGTGGGCATGGCCGGGGCCGCGCCAGGCTTGGTGATGGACAGCGCCGCGACCGCCGTCCCCAAGCGGGCCGCCTCGACGATCCGGCCTTTGTGCCGGACCAGACCCGCCGCGAATCCGCCGCAGAACGCGTCGCCGGCCCCGGTGGTATCAACCACCTTCAGACCGCGGTAAGCCGGGATCGAATCGTGCCCGGCCCCGGTGGAGATGAAGCAGCCGCGGCTGCCGAGCGTCACGATCACGGTGGGCACCTCGAACTGCCGGCACAGCGCATGGAGCGCATCCCGTGACATCGCGTGCAAGGTCTGCTCATCGAATTTTTTCCGGCGGAGACCCGGCAGTTTCCGCACCAGGGCGACGAACTCGCTCTCATTGGGGATCAGTATGTCCACATGCCGCAGCAGCCGCGGGTCAAAGTCGGGCCGCATCGGCGCGGGATTAAGCACCGTCGTCACGCCGGCCCGGCGGGCAAACCGGAGGGCGTGCGCCGTGGTCGCCTGGTTGGATTCCAGCTGGGTGACCACCACCTTCGCGCCCGACAGCAGCGACCGGGGCACGTCCCGCGGCGCCAGCCGGGCATTGGCCCCCGGCTCGATCACGATGATGTTCTGTCCCTCCCCGTTGAGCAGGATCACGGCGGTGCCGGTGGGTTGGTCCGGCTTCAGCGCAAGCCGGCAGCCGATCTTCTCCCGGCGATAGAAGGCGGCCACCTCGGCCGCGTAGGCGCCGCGCCCCATGGCGCCGACAAACACCGTGCCCACACCGGTGCGCCCGCAGGCGATGGCCTGGTTCGAGCCTTTGCCGCCCTGGCCGACCGAGAGCCGGGCCATCACGGTCTGCCCGCGCGCCGGAAACTCGCCGCAGGCAAAGGTCAGATCCTGCATGATGCTGCCGACAACGACGACCTGGGGTGAGATGGGCATGAAAAGCGAAGATTGGGGTGGCCACCGGATCCCGGCCGCAAGACCGGGTCCCTGCGTGGTTTCGGGCAAACCAAGGGGCAATTGCATGCAAACGTTTGCATCGCATTGGCGTCAAGCGAAACCTTTCCGCGGCCCGAGGGCCAGGCGGACGACTCAACAGGATTTGCGGATGATCAGCTCGGGCATGAGCTTGAGGCTCGTGGCCGGGCGCTTGGCGTCCTCAATCCGTTTCAGCAGGAGCTCCGCGGCGTATTTTCCCACCTCGTAGGCGGGCTGCCGCACCACGGTGAGCGGGGGATTGAACACGCTGGAAAGCGGCAGCTCGTCGAAACCCACGATCGCGATCTGCTTCGGGATCCTCAGCCCCCGGGCGGCGATCGCCTCGAGCGCACCCGCCGTCATCAGGCCGTTGCAGGTGAAAAGCGCCGTGGGCGGGTCGCTGAGGGAGAGAAGTTCATGCGCGAGCGTCTGACCGCTCTCCTGCTTGAAATCGCCGAACCGGACCAGCTCGGCCTTGACCGGCAGTCCCGCCTGCGCGTGCGCATCCTTGTAGCCGCGCAGGCGTTCGCGGCCGGTGGAGGAGTCCGCCGGGCCGCCGATCAGGCCGATCCGCTTGTGCCCCTGGGCGATGATGTGCTCCACCGCCTTCAGCGCGCCCGTGTGGTTGTCCACCTCGACCTTGTCCAGGTTG
>JAYRDK010000005.1:0-89539 GCA_041909435.1 Lacunisphaera sp. | reverse complement strand
CGATCAGGCCGATCCGCTTGTGCCCCTGGGCGATGATGTGCTCCACCGCCTTCAGCGCGCCCGTGTGGTTGTCCACCTCGACCTTGTCCAGGTTGCCGGTGGAAAGGCTCCGGTCGACGCAGACCACCGGGG
Source organism: Lacunisphaera sp. (assembly GCA_041909435.1). GTDB lineage: Bacteria > Verrucomicrobiota > Verrucomicrobiia > Opitutales > Opitutaceae > Lacunisphaera. The sequence goes on along the minus strand of JAYRDK010000005.1, from coordinate 89,407 downwards.
TTCCAGTGCGCACCACCTGCAACACCGCCGGATCGTTCTCGTGGATCGGGGGCAGGATGATGCCGTCGACCGACTCCAACTGCATGACGTCGAGATAAAACCGTTCCTTGGCCTCGTCCTCGTCGTAATTGCACAACAGCACCGCGTAGTTGCTCTTGTAGGCCACGTCCTCGACGCCGCGCGCCAGGTCGGCGAAGAAGGTGTTCTGGATGTTGGGGATGATCAGGCCCAGCAGGTGGCTGCTGCTGTCCCGGGTGCGCAACCGGCGGGCAACCCGGTTGGGCTTGTAGCCCAGCTCGCGCATGGCCTTGAGCACGCGGGCCTGGGTCTCGGGTCCGATCTTGCCCGTCTGGTTGATCGTGCGCGAGACGGTCGAGATGTTCACCTTCGCCCGGCGGGCCACATCGATCAGACTGGAGGGCTTTTTCATGGGTGATTTTTCTCCGCTGCGTGGGCGGCGGAGCGACAACTTGCGTTCATCCTCCACCGCAAGCAAGGCACGATTTGGATAGACATGATCCGGTGCCATAGGCAAACGTTTGCACGCCCTGCCCTGTCATCCTGTCCAAATCCGGCCAGATTAGTCATGCCTTCCCGCCCAAACCCGGCCATCTTGGCCGGCGTTATCCCGCCCCCCTCATGAGCAAGCCCTCCCGCTCACCCTCCACCCGTATCGCCGAGTTCCAGCTGTCGCATGCCCGGAACGGGCCCCACCTGCCGCTTCCCGTCAACATGCCGGGCTGGCCCTTCCAGACGATCGGCCAATGGAAGCAGGACGTGAATGCCGTGGCGGAGGCCTGGCGGAGGGATTTCCGGGAATGGCGCGACGAACACCTTATCCGCATGGGCTACAGCGGCGCGAACTACGAGCGCCCCGAGTTCCGGTGGACGCAGCGGAACTTCGTCCACGCCCAGATGATGGTCGAGGACCGCTATTTCTACGACCCGGTGAAGCGGCGCTACACGGTGGACCGTTACCTCGACGACCTGGAGCGCCGCTACGGGGGCATCGACAGCGTGCTGATCTGGTATGTCTACCCCAACATCGGCATCGACGACCGCAACCAGTTCGACCTGGCCGCCGACCTGCCCGGCGGGCTGGCCGGCCTCAGGGGCGCGGTCGCCGACTTCCACCGCCGCGGGGTGAAGGTGTTCATTCCGACGAAGCCGTGGGACAGCGGCACCCGGCCCCAGGGCCTGCCTGACTGGGAGGCGATTGCGCGCCTGGCCAAGGCGATCGGCGCCGACGGGGTCAACGGCGACACCTACAGCGGGGTGCCGCGCGCATTTTTTGACGCGGCGGAAAAGCAGCGCCATCCCCTGGTCCTCGAGCCGGAGGCTGTGCCGCTTTCCGACGAGGCGCTGGCCTGGAACCTCCAGAGCTGGGGCAAGCTGCTGCCCGACCAGATCGTCCTGCCGGTCAGCAAGCTGAAGTGGCTCGAGCCGCGACACATGTCGAACACCGAGAACCGCTGGGGCCGGGACCGCACCAATGATTTCCACTACATCTTCTTCAATGGCACCGGCTACAATTCCTGGGAGAACATCTGGGGTCTCTGGAACCAGTTCACGCCGCGGGATGCCGCCGCCCTCCGCCGGATCGCGCACCTTTATCGGAATTTCCCGGAACCCCTCGTGAGCGCCGGCTGGGAGCCCTATGCGCACGCCTGCCAGCACAACGTCTTCGCATCGATGTTCCCCACTGCGGACGTCACCCTCTGGACGGTCGTAAACCGCAACGAATACGGTCTCGAGGGCGACCAGCTCCGCGTGGCGCACCGGGACGGCCGGAAGTATTACGACGCCTGGCATGGGACGGAACTCAAGCCCCGGCTGGAGGCCGGCCAGGCGACGCTCGCGTTCCCCATCGAGTCGCGCGGCTTCGGCGCCGTGCTGGCCGTGGAACGTGGCGCCAAGATCAAACACCTCGCCACCTACCTCCGGGAGCGACGGGGGCTCACGCGCACGCCGCTGCAAGACCTCTCCGCCCAGTGGCGTTGCCTGCCGCAGCGGATCACGCCGGTCAAGGCCACGCGCCGGGCCGCCCGGGCCCCCGAGGGCATGGTCACGATTCCCGCCGGCGCATTCGACTTCCGGGTCACGGGCGTCGAGATCGAGGGTTTCACCTGGCCCGGCCATGATGTGCAATTCCCGTGGGAGAATTCACCGCGCCGCTCCCATGTGCACCGGCTGAAGCTGTCCGCCTTCCACCTCGACCGTTTCCCGGTCACCAACGCGCAGTTCAGGGACTTTGTGGCCGCAACCGGCTACCGCCCGGCGGATGACCATAACTTCCTCCGCGACTGGAAGCGCGGCGCCCCGCCCCGTGGCTGGGAAAAGAAGCCCGTCACCTGGGTCTCCATCGAGGATGCCCGCGCCTATGCCGCTTGGGCCGGCAAGCGACTCCCCCATTCCTGGGAATGGCAATATGCCGCCCAAGGCACCGATGGCCGCTCCTTCCCGTGGGGCCACAACTGGAACCCGGCCAACGTGCCCGCCCCCAACCGCGGCCGCACCCTCGTGCCGCCGGCCGACGTCGACGCGCATCCGGGCGGCGCGAGTCCGTTCGGGGTCATGGATCTCGTCGGCAATGTCTGGCAGTGGACCGACGAGTTTGTGGACGAACACACGCGGGCGGCGGTGCTGCGCGGTGGCAGTTCCTACCAGCCGCAGACCTCGCACTGGTATTTCCCGCAGGCCTACCAGCTCGACCAGCACGGCAAATACCTGCTCATGTCCCCCGGCAAGGATCGCAGCGGCATGGTCGGTTTCCGCTGCGTGGTCGACGCGGGCTGAAACTTCCGCAACCTCACCCCATGCGCAGCAAGCTGTTTGTCCCGGGCTCCCGCCCCGAACTCTTCCCCAAGGCGCTGGCGAGCCAGGCGGACAGCCTCTCGTTTGACCTGGAGGACGCGGTGCCCGAAGCCGGCAAGGCCGAGGCGCGGCATCTCGTCGGCCAGGCGCTGCAGGCCCCCGGGTTTGTTGCCTCGAAAAAAATCCTGATCGTGCGCGTCAACGGCCTGGGCTCGCCGCATTTCGCCGCGGACCTCGCCGCGGTGGTCGGCCCGCGGCTGGACCTGCTCAACCTGCCGAAGGTTGAATCCGCCGCCGATATCCGGGCCGCCGCGTCGGCGCTCGCCACCCTCGAATCGGCCCGCGGTCTCAGCCGCCCCATCGGTATCCTGGCGAACATCGAGTCGCCCCGCGGCCTCCGGCTGGCTGCCGAGATCGCCGGCGCCGATCCGCGCGTCGCCGGCTTGCAGATCGGTTATGCCGACCTGATGGAACCGCTCGGCATCGACCGGAGCAACGCGGCAGCCGTCCAGCAGGTCCAGTTCGCCGTGCGCCTCGCCGCCGGCGAAGCCGGCCTGTGGGCGTGCGACGCGGCCTATGGCGCCATCAAGGATCTCGAGGGCTACCGGGCCGAGGCCCTCGCCGCCAGACGGATGGGCTACATCGGCAAAAGCTGCATCCACCCGGCCCAGATCGCCGTGGCGAATGAAATCTTCCGCCCTTCCGACGAGGAGATCGCCTTTGCCCGGCGCGTGGTCGAGACCGCGGAAAAAACCGGCGCCGGCGCCTTCACGGTCGACGACCGGATGATCGACGCCCCCTTCATCCGGCGCGCCCGCGCCATCCTCGCCATCGCCCAACAGTTCCCGCCCACGGCGTGACTTCGCAGCCATGCCCCTGAAAAAGCGCGATTATGATCCCGGCGCCCGCGGCCCGCTGCAGGGGATCCGCGTGCTCGATCTTTCCCGCCTGTTCGCGGGCAATGTATTGACCCAGGTCCTCGGCGACTTCGGCGCGGAGATCATCAAGGTCGAGCCGCCCGAAGGCGACACCCTGCGGGCCTGGCAGACCAACGGTGTTTCCACCCACTGGAAAATTTACGCGCGCAACAAGAAGAGCCTCGCCCTCGACCTGCGCAAACCCGCGGCGATCGATGTCATCCGCCGGCTGGCGGCCTCCGCCACCCTTTTCATCGAAAGTTTCCGCCCCGGCATCCTGGAAAAGATGGGGCTCGCTCCCGCCGACCTGCTCAAGCTCAACCCCAAGCTCGTCATCGTCCGCATCTCCGGCTGGGGCCAGGATGGACCTTACAGCCAGCGCCCGGGCTTCGGCACCATCATCGAGGGCATGTCGGGTTTCGCCTCATTCAATGGCTTCGCCGACCGCGAGCCCGTGCTGCCGCCGATGTATCTCGCCGACGGTGTCGCCGGGCTTTACGGCGCCTCGGCCGTGATGATCGCCCTGCGGGAGGTGGAGCATAACGGCGGTCGCGGCCAGGTCATCGACCTGCCGCTGCTCGACCCGCTCTTCGCCATCCTGAGCCCGCAGGCCGCCAACTACCGCCTGACCGGCAAGGTCAAGCCGCGCACCGGCAGCCGCTCGACCAATTCCGCCCCGCGCAACGTCTACCGCTGCGCCGACGGCAAGTATGTCGCCGTGTCCGGCTCGACCCAGGGCATGGCCGAGCGGCTGTTTCGCGCCATCGGCCGCGCCGACCTGGTGGAGGACCCCCGCTACCGCACCAACGCCGGTCGCGTGAAACACGCCGAGGAGCTCGACGCCATCATCGGCGCCTTCATCGGCCGGCAGACGCAGGCGGAGGCCGTCACCTTCTTCGAGCAGGCCGAGGTCACCGTCGGCCCGATCTACGACGTGTCGCAGATCCTCGCGGACCCGCACTTCATCCAGCGGGAGATCTTGGCGGACTATCCCGACCCGGAGACCGCGACCCTGCCGATGCACCATGTCGTTCCGCGGCTGCTGGGCACGCCTGGCTCCATCCGCACCCGGGCCCCGGGCCTGGGTCAGCACAACCGGGCCCTGCTGCGCGAAATCGGAATCAACGACGAAGCCTACGCCGCGCTGCTCGCCTCCCAAGTGGTGGTCGAGTCCGGCTCGCCATGAAGTTGTCCCGTGCCTCCGTGCTACTACGCTCGGCTGTCCTGTTGGCGACGGTTTTAGGCGGACTGTTGGGCGGCGAGACGGGCGATTGGCCGCCTCCGCCGGGCGTCATCGTGGCCGCGAGCCCGGAGCCAACCACCGATTTCGTCGGCTCTCCGAGCATCGTCGTCCTGCCCGACGGCTCCTATCTCGTGGCGCACGACATCTTCGGCCGCCAAGCCCGCGAGCTTCACACGACGCGGCTCTTCGCCTCGCGTGATCAGGGGAAAAACTGGCAACAGGTCGGCTCGATCCAAGGCCAGTTCTGGTCGGCGCTTTTCCTGCACCGCGGCCGCCTTTTCCTGCTCGGCACCAACCGTGAGTATGGCGATATCGCCATCCGCCGCTCGGATGATGGCGGCCGGAGCTGGACGGAACCGCAGGACGGGAAAAGCGGGTTGCTGTTCCGCGGTCGCTTCCACTGCGCGCCCGTCCCCTTCGCGCAGCTCGACGGCCGGCTCTGGCGCGGTTTCGAGGAATACACCGGCGCTGACGGCTCCTGGTCCGGACGCTATTTCCGTTCCTTCGTCATCTCGGTGCCGGAGGAAGCCGACTTGCTGGACGCCACGAATTGGTCGCGCACCGACGGGCTCGATTTCCGGGCGGGATGGCTCGAGGGCCACCAGACCGGCTGGCTGGAGGGCAACGTAGTGGTCACGCCCGATCGCCGTCTCGTCAACCTCCTGCGTCTGAACACGCGACCGCGCGCGGAGGATCCCGCCGAGTTGAGCGGGCCAGCCGCCGGGTTTCCGCGCTACGGCATCGCCGCGATGATCAACATCGATCCGGTCCGCGGACGCTGCGACTTCGACCCGCGGCGCGGCTTCATCCGCTTTCCCGGCGGGCAATCCAAGTTTACCGTCCGCCACGACGCCAAGTCCGGGCGCTACTGGTCGCTGGTGCAGAAAGTCACCGCGCCCGGCGCCCGCCAAGGCCGCCACGTCCTGCCCGACTATCAGCGCAACGTGCTACTGCTCATTTCCTCGGCGGACCTGATCGACTGGCAGGAGCACGCCATCATCCTCCGCTGGCACGAGGGCCAGCCCATCCACGCGCACGACCGCGTGGGGTTTCAATACGTCGACTGGCAGATCGAAGGCGACGACCTCGTCGCCGTGTGCCGGACCGCGTGGAACGCCGCCAGCTACCACGACGCGAACTTCATCACCTTCCACCGCGTCCGCGACTTCCGGCGGCTGACGCCGGCGGACTCCGCTCCGCCGCTCGTCACACCGGCCTACGTGATCCGTTGAGCCGACTACCGGCCTCGCACACCGTCTCCTCAAAAGCGTGGACCTTTCCTCCAAGACCACTTCACCGGATGCAGCCGCGGCGTCCGATTCGCCCGACGCGGCCCGGTTGCGCTCGGCCATGCTCCTGGTGGGCACGGGCTATCTGCTGTTGACGCTGTGCGACTACCGGGAGGGCATCGCCGGCCTGGCGCTGCGCTACCTGCTCAAGGATGAGCTGCACCTGACCGCGACCCAGCTGGCGGGCTTTTTTCTGATCACGAAGCTGGCCTGGTATTGCAAGCCCTTCGCCGGCCTGCTCGCCGACAAGGTGCGGTTTCTGGGCTCCCGCCGGAAAGGCTACCTGGTTGTCTTTTCGGTCATCGGGGGCGGCCTGTGGCTGGCGCTGGCTTTTTTCCACCACACCTACCTCTCAATGCTGTGGCTGGTCCTGGCCATCAACTTTGCGCTGATGATGGTGCATACGACCCTGGGTGGCTTGCTGGTGGAAGTGAGCCAGTCGCTTGGCGCCACCGGCCGGATCAGCGCGGTGCGCAGCGGCACCGAGAGTTTCGGCTGGCTGCTGGCCGGACTGGTCGGCGGCTGGATCGCGGTGCACCTGCTCCATCACGGCTTTTTGATCAATGCCGCCCTCATGATCGTGCTGGCGGTCATCTTCGCGAAAGTGCTGCGCGAGGACAAAGAGCCCGGGGCGGGCCCGGAGACACCCCGATGGACCTTGGGTCTGTTCAAGGAACTGTTCCAACATCGCACCCTCTGGGCCGCCACCGGCTTCTGGGTTCTCGTCAAATTTTCGCCCGGCTTCGGGACGCCGTTGTTTTTTTATAAGAGCGAGACGCTTGGCCTGACCCCCCAGCTCATCGGGTATCTCGGTTTTGTGTCTGCGGGCGCCGGCATGCCGGGCAGTCTCTTTTACATGCGCATCTGCCGCCGCCTTGCCCTGAACCGTCTGCTCTGGCTGGGAATCAGCCTGCATACGGCCTCCTCGCTGGCCTTCTTCGGCTACCGGTCGATCGGTGCGGCCATCGCGATCGAGGCGCTGTATGGATTGTGCACCGCCCTGGCCTTCATGCCGATCTTCGACCTGCTGGCCCGCGCCACCCCCAAACACATCGCGGCATTTGGGTATGCCCTCATCTTCAGCCTGGGCAGCCTGTCGGTGTCGGGCTCCGACTTGCTGGGCTCCTGGATCTACGAGCGGCTGGGGCGCAGCTTCACGGGCATGATATTGTTGGATACCGGCACCACCGCCCTGGTGTTGCTGGCCATTCCCTTTCTGCCCCGGCTGCTGGTGGCCCACCGGGATGGTGACGCGGCCACGGCAAAAACCTAGCGCCTGACCCAGGCGCCGCGCCGTCTGGGTCAACGTGCGAAAACCCGGCGGGCCGCCCGTGCCAGGTTCGCCGGGGCCTCTTGCAACGCCTGCACGAGCGGCGTGCCCGGCGGTGTGATGGCGTGCAGCGCCAGGCCCGGCCGGGCCGGCGCGGTCACCTGTCCGGCGAAGACGTGCACCGTCTTGCCCAGCGCCAGCGCGCGCGCAGCCACTGCCCCGGGGCCCTTGCCCTCCAGCGAGCTTTCGTCGAAACGTCCCTCGCCCGTGATGACGATGTCCGCGGCCACAAGCTTCGTCTCCAGGTCCAGCCACGTCGAAACGAGGTCGAAGCCCGGCAGAAGTTTCGCGCCCGCCGCGGTCATCAGGCCGAACGCAATGCCCCCCGCGGCCCCGGCACCGGGCACGTCCTTCAACGCCGGCTCCCGCCCGCAGTGCCGGCAAAGCAGGTCGGCCAGCCGCGCGCTCTCGCTTTCGAGCCGGGCATGATCTCCCGGCCGCAGGCCCTTTTGCGGCCCGTAAACGGCGGCGGCCCCACGCGGGCCGAGCAGCGGGTTGGTGACATCGCAGGCAATAAACACCGGCGGAAAAGCCGCCGGCATCCGCCCTGCGAATCCCGCGATCTGCGGCCAACATGCAGGCATCGGAGACCTGATCGGACACCCCTGGTGATCGACCGGTGTTATCCCCAGGGCGGCAAGCGCCCCGAGGCCCAGGTCGTTGGTCGCGCTGCCGCCCACGCCGAGCAAAAGCGCCTTGGCCCCGGCCCCTGCCGCCTCGCGCATCAGCTCACCCGTGCCCCAGGTCGTGGTCTGCCACGGATCGCGCCGGTCCTGGGGCAACAAGGCGAGTCCGCTGATGGCGGCCAGCTCAATGACCGCCACCGTCGCATCCTGCGTCTTGTCCGACAGCTGCAAACGGGTGCGCGCCTCGGCGGGGATGGCCGCAACCGGCACGAGCCCGAAACGGGCCGGCCGGCGCTCCCCCCACGGCCCGGCAGCCACGACGGTCACCTCGCTTCCGCCGGCCGCCTGCGTGAGGATTGTAGCGAAACCCTCGCCACCGTCCGCCAACGGCGCCAGGTCCAGCGTCCAGGCCGGTTGAAGCTCGCGCAAGGCCGCACCGAAAATCTCGCCCGCCTGCTGCGCGGTCAGGGCGTCCTTGAACTTGTCGAAGGCGAGCAGGACGCGGGTCATGGCACCATGCTTGGGAAAATGTAAGCCTGGATCATCACGAAAATCCCGACCAACGCCGCCAGCGCCAGGCTGTGCCAGAACACGGAGCGCAGGATCCGGCCTTCCTCGCCGTGCTGGCCCGTGGCCACGCTGGCGACGACGATGCTCTGGGCGTCGATCATCTTGCCCATGACGCCGCCCGTGCTGTTGGCCGCGGCGGCCAGCACCGGCGAAATGCCGACCTGCTGCGCGGTCACCTGCTGCAGGTTGCCGAACAGCACGTTGGACGCGGTGTCGCTGCCGGTCAGGGCCACACCGAGCCAGCCCAGCAACGGCGAGAAGAACGGGAAGAACCAGCCCGTGCTGGCAAACGCCAGGCCCAGCGTCGAGTCGAGCCCGGCGAAACGCGACGTGAACGCCAGCGCCAGCATGCCTGAGATCGTGAGCAGCGACAGTCGCACCCGCCAGATGGTGCGGCCGTAGATCCGGACCAGTTCCACCGGGCGCAGGCCCAGCAGCCACCCGGCGACCAGCGCCGTCAACAGCGGCGCGGTGCCCGTGGCCGAGAGCAGGTTGAAGACATACACCGCGCTCTCCGCCCGGGGCTCGGGTGCCAGCGGCGGCGCCTTGAAGACGGCCCCGTCCAGAAACGGCACGGGAAACTTCGGCGACCAGAGCGTATTGAGGGCCGCCTTCGTGGCGGGCAAAGCCCAGATGAAGACCACCCCGGTCAGGATTATCCAAGGCATCCAGGCCCGGAAGATCACCCTGCCCGATGGGCGGGCCGCCGGACCGGCCGCCGCCTCGTCGGGGAAACGCCAGGTCGTGCGCGGCCGCCAGAAACGCAGCAGCACCAGCAGTGCGCCGATCGAGGCCAGTGCGCTCGCCGTGTCCACCAGCCACGGGCCGTGGTGGTTGCTCACGAGGAACTGCACGAGGGCAAAGCTCAGGCCGCCGACGAGGCACGCGGGCCAGACCTCCCGCATCGCGCGCCAGCCGGCCATCGCCGCCACCAGCCAGAACGGAATCAGCAGGCTGAAGAACGGCAGCTGCCGGCCGGTCATCGCGCTGAGTTCGAGCAGCGGCAGCCCCGTGACCTGCGCCAGCGAAACAATGGGAATGCCGAGCGAGCCGAACGCCACCGGAGCCGTGTTGCCGATCAGCGCCAGCATCGCGGCCAGCAAAGGCCGGAACCCGATGCCGATCAGCATGGCCGCCGAGATGGCCACCGGCGCGCCGAAACCCGCCGCCCCCTCGATAAAGGCCCCGAAGCTGAAGGCGATCAGCAGCGCCTGGATGCGCCGGTCGGCGGAGAGCCCGGCGATCGACTGCCGCACGATGTCAAACTGGCCGGTCTTCACCGTGATGTCGTAGAGAAAGACGACATGCAGGATGATCCAGCCGATCGGCATCAGGCCGAACAACGCACCATAGGCCGAGGCCGCGAGCGCCATCGGCGCCGGCATGTGATAGACGAAGACCGCGGCCACATGCACCGCCACCAGGCTGATCAGCACCGCCCAGTGGGCCCGCACCTTGCAGAAGGCGAGCAAGCCCAGCAACAGCACCAAAGGCGCTGCGGCCACCAATGTGGAAGCGGCGAGGCTTCCACCCAGCGGGGTGTAATTCTGCGTCCAAGTCATGATTCAGGGCATAGCCAGCGCGGAACCGGGCGAGGTTTACGGCGCACCGGCATCGCCGCAAGCCGGGATGACGCGGCAGGCTCAGCGCGGCGCCAACACGCGCCCGACAATGATGGCCCGGGTCTTCCGGGACAAAAGATAGATCACGCCGGGTTCCTGTGGATCCCAACCGAACGCCTGGCCTTCAATGGGCACGGGAATCGTCGCCGCCCAGGTCAACGCCGCGCCGGCCGTCGGAAACTCGAGGACATAAAGCTCGGGCTCGTCATGACCGGTGACATACAGCCGTCCGCCCGGCCCGATCGCGCCGCCGGAGACGCTGTAGCCCCGCCCACCCAGATGGGCGACCAGCCCGGCGGGAAACACCCAGCCGCCCGTCTCGCGCCAGTCGTCGTCATATTCCACGAGTCGCGTCCACTCGGGGCCGCGGCCGGGTTCGCCGCCCTTTTTGCCATAATGCACGAAACATGCGATCCAACGCCCGTTGCGCCGGTCGATCCAGGTCAGCGAACCGTCCGTGCGCCCGAGACTGCGCGAATCGACATGCTGCAAGGTGGCGGCATTCCAGACCTCGATCGAACTCACCATCGGCACGCCGGGGTAATTCGAATGCGCGCAATACAGGCGACCCGCATGCACGATGCCCGCGTTGAGATGGATCAGCGGCCCGCCTTCCGGACAGGACCAGCCCGCCACGCGCTCGCCCGTGGTTTTCCGGTATTGGCCGAGCTCGTGATTGTTGATGGCAAAGAGGAAATCCTTGTCCGCCGCCACCCCTTGCCGGGCCTCCGGCGCGGACAGCCGGCGCAACTCCTCAAAACGCCATCCGTTCGAACCGGGCGCGGCCGCAGCCAGCAGGGTCGGGAAAAGCAGCAGGGCCAAAACCGTGGTTTTCATACGCGGTGCAGCAGCGGCCGGCCGGATTCGACCTGAAAGGACGCGCGGGTCTGCAACGGTGCGCCGGGCCGGCTGACATACGGCACGGTGCGGTAGTCGGTGCGCCATTGGCCGGGCGTTACCTCGCAGCGCACATAGCCCCGCTCGTTGTTGAAATACTTCACGGCCGGGTTCTCCGCCAGCATCTCGGGGCTGGAATACTTGCCATGATCACCACCATCGCCACCCGAGGTGATTGACGTGCCGACAAATTCGACCCCGACCGGCGGGGCCTCCGGGGTGTCGAAGTCGGTTGCCAGTTCGTTGGCCCAGTTGCAATGGATGTCACCCGTGATCACGACGGGGTTGGCCACCCGGCGGTCGCGGAAGTGCCGCAGCATCCGCCGGCGCTCGAACTCATAGCCGCTCCACTTGTCCATGCTGGTCAGGATTTCGGGACCGGGCTGTGAGTCGATGCGCGCCATCATGACCTGCTGCGCGAGGATGTTCCAGCCGGCGGCCGAGCGGTCCAGGCCCTCGGTGAGCCAGGCCCGCTGTTTCTCGCCCAGCATCGTGCCTTTCTCGTCCAACAGCACGGGCGAGACCGGCTTCAATCCGTCGCCCTGCGGCTGGTCGGTGCGGTATTGCCGCGTGTCCAGCACGTGGAACGAGGCCAGCCGGCCGAATTCGAGCCGGCGGTAGAGCAGCATGTCCGGGCCGGAGGGCAGCGCGCTACGGCGGAGCGGCATGTGCTCGTAGTAGGCCTGGTAACCGGCGGCGCGGCGGCGCAGGAAATCCGCCGTGTTCATCTTTTCGGGAAACTCGGGAATAGCCCCGGCGTAGTTGTTGCTCACCTCGTGGTCGTCCCAGGTCACGATCCAGGGCGCCATGGCGTGGGCGGCCTGCAGGTGGGGATCGGATTTGTAGACGGCATAGCGGGCGCGGTAATCGTCGAGCGTGAATATCTCCGGCGTGCCATGCGGGCGGACGGCGCCGTTGCCGTCACCTTTCTCGTAGATGTAGTCACCCAGATGGACGACGAGGTCGAGATCCTCGCGGGCCATGTGCTCATAGGCGGTATAGTGGCCGGTCTCATATTTCTGGCAGGAAGCAAAGGCGAAGCGCAGCCGCTCCGCCGCGGCGCCGGCCGGGGGCATTGTGCGCGTGCGGCCAATGGGGCTAACCTCACCTCCGGCCTTGAACTGATACCAATACCACCGGTCGGGTCGCAAGCCTGCGACCTCCACATGCACCGAATGCGCCCAACCGGCGACCGCCGCGGTCGCGCCGCGTTGGACGACGCGGGTCATGGCCTCGTCTTCGGCGACCTGCCACGCCACCTCGACGGACCCGGCCGGCATGCCACCGCCGGGTTCGCCCGGGCGCGGAGCGAGGCGCGTCCAAAGCACGACACCGTCGGGCGACGGATCACCCGAGGCGACGCCGAGCGTGAAGGGATAGGCCGCGAACGCCGGCGACGCCGTGACGGCGCCGAGCGCGCGGTTGGAAAGCAGGGCCGCCGCCGCAAACGAGGCGCTGCCCGCCAGGAAGGAGCGGCGGGACCAGGCATCAAGACCGGGCAGTGGGTAGGACGGCGGGGGCACGCGGGAGCTCAGAGGTTGAAGTTCACGCCGACCTTGGCCTTCCACTTGTAGAGCTCAAAATCATTCTCGCGGGCACGCACGCCGGTGAATTCGCGCAGCGGCTCCTCCGTGAGGTTGAGCAGCTCGACAAAGACCTTGAGCTTGCGCGTGAACCGGTAGCTGAGCTTGGCGTCAACGACCGCCCGGCCGCGCACGTAGATATCGGTGTCGGGATTGCCGCCGGCGTCATCGAGGAAATCGTCGTTCTTCGAATAGGAGACCCGCCCCTCGAAGCCGTATTTTTCGTAGATGAGCGCAAGGTTCATGATCGAGTCGGACTGCTTGAAGAAAGGCAGTTCGTCGGGCCGGGTGAAGAGCTTCACGCTGGAATCCGTGATGGTGTAGTTCACGTTCACCCCCAGGCCGTCGAACGGCGCGGGCAGCGTGGTGAAGAACCGCTGATAGTTGAACTCCAGGCCGGTGATCTTGCCCTTGTCGGCATTGGCCGGGCCCGAAAACGTGAGCGTGTCGTAAAGGCGACCTTCATACTCCACGTTGGTCTGGAAGATGACGTTGTCGTAGATCGGGTTCTTGATCTCCTTGTGGAAGGCGCCGAGCGAGAGGATGCCGCCGTCCTTGAAGTAGTATTCAAGCGAGAGGTCGAAGTTCATCGACTCGAAGGGATCGAGGTCGGGGTTGCCGCCGCTGAGGCTGCCGGTGTAACGGCCGCTGCCCGGGGCGGTCTCGATCGAGTCGAGGGCGCGGATGGGCGCGAGGTCGGAATAACGCGGCCGGCCGATGGTGTTGGTCCACGCAAAGCGCACGACCGCCTGCTTGGACGGCCGCCAGGCCACATGCACGCCGGGCAGCACGTTCGTGTAATCCTTGCCGCCGTCGATCCAGCGGTAGGTGCCGGCAAACAACTCGTTGGCGGCATAGGTCGCGTCGGTCTTCTCGGCGCGCACGCCGGCCAGCACGGTCCAGTTTTTGGCGAAATTGACACTGGCCATCGCGTAGGCGGCGGTCACGTCCTCGGCGGCCTCGAAGTCGCTGGCGGTGGAGTCGGCCAGCGTGCTGGCCGAATTGAACACGAAGCGCGTGGGATTGGCCGCGAAGAAGGCCTCGATGGCGTCCATGTTGAGCGTGGGGCCGTAGCGGAAAAGACCGTCGAAATATCCGGCCGGTTCCTGACCGGCGAGGCCGGTCTCACCCAGGGTGAAGGGGCCGGGAGCGGAATCGTAGTTGTTGTTGTTCCGGTCGTCCTTCTTTTCCCGGGAAATGTATTTTGCGCCCACCTTCCAGAAGCCGTTGCCCGAGCCCAGCGTCAGGTCGCGCTGGTAATCCGCCTGTGCTGTGATGACATCCTCCTGTTCGTCGTCGGTGCGGAAACGCACGCGGCGGAACGGGTAATTGGAGGGGTTGTAGTAGGCATCTGTATTCGGCGTGATGACGAGTTCCTCGCCGGAGAGGTCGTAGGTGTTGGGGAAGGCGCCGGTGGCGGAGCGGAATTCCCAGTCGTTGCGCTTGTGGGTATCGCGGCTGCCGCGGCTCGCGCCGGCCTGCCACGTGAACTTCGCGTCGCCGGAGACCGCGTGTTTGCCGTCGAGCGTGACCACGTCGATCATGCCGGTCTGCTCATAATCGCGAAACTGACGGTTGGCCCGGCCCTGGCTGTTGGCACCGCTGGTCGCGGTCTGGTTGGTCAGGGTGCCAAGACGGTATTCGTATTGGACGCTCTGGCGGTCCTCGCTGTCGCTGAACTCGTTGTGGTTGAGGCGCAGCGCAACCTCGTGACCCTCGGCCGGGTGGTATTGGAAGGCGACATTCGCGCCGATGCGCTCGCGCTCGATGTCGTAGTCGTAGTTCTGCTGCGTGAGCGGCACCCAGAAAGTGTTCACCTGTGCCCAGGAGCGGGTGTTGGCGGTCTGCGACTTCACGTCCTTGATCGAGTAGCTCACGGCGCCGACAAAGCCCCATTTGCCGTTGTCGCCGAGCAGGCGGCCGAAGGTCAGGCTGCCGTTGGGCCGCGAGCGGCCGCCGAAATCATCATAAAACAGGCCGACGCTGCCGAAGGCGAAACCTTCAGGCCGGTCGAACGCGCTCTGCGTGACAATGTTGATGGCGCCACCGATGGAGTTGGCGTCCATGTCCGGGGTCACGGCCTTCACCACCTCGAGGCGTGCGATCAGGTCGGCGGGCACGGAGTCCATGGCCACGCCGCGATTGCCCTGCTCGGAGGGCGTGCCGACGATCTGGTTGTTCAGGGTGACGGTGTTGAGCGCAGAATCGATGCCGCGCACGACGACATAGCGGCCCTCGTCCTGATCAATCTCCAGCGAGATGCCCGGCACCCGGCGCAGGGCCTCGGCGGCATTGCCGTCGGGAAATTTGCCGACCGCGTCGGCGGAAATGACGTCCATGACGTTGGTGGCGCTGCGTTTTTGCTGGAGCGCGCGGGCCTGGCCCTCGCGCGATCCCTCGACGACCATCTTCTCCAGGGCCAGCACGACGGATTTCAGCGCCACGTCCAGCGTTGGGGTGCCGGCTTCCAGCACCGCGAGCGGCTGCACATGGTCGGTGTAACCCAGATACGTCACCGCCAGCGTGTAGTCACCGGCCGGCACATTGCCAAAGCTGAAGCCACCGCCCGCGGTCGTGGTGGTCGAGCGGTCGAGCTCGCGCAAAGTGACGGTCGCGCCAAGCAGGTAGGAGTTGCTGCCGGCATCGCGCACGCGGCCGGTGATAGTGGCGGCGCTCAGCGCGGCGGGGAGCAAAGCGAGGATGGCCAGGCTGGCGGCCAGCCGGCGGATTGTCAGGAAGGGAAGAAACGGGTGTGGACGGTTCATGGTGACGAACCGCCATTATTAGGCGCCGGGTGCGGCGAATGCGTGACCCTGTAGTCACGGTTTCGTTACAAGCCCGCCTGAAATTTCAGCAGGCCGCCCAGTCTATTTCTTCGGAAACGGCGAAGCTGTTTCGCGCTTGAGCTCGCGGGTCATCAGGGCATGGAGCGCGTCGGCCGGCTTCTTGCCTTGATAGAGGATGGCGTAGACCTCCGCGAGGATCGGCGCGTTGATGCCGCGCTCCTGGCAGAGCCCGTGCAGCGCCTCGGTGCTGCGGTGGCCCTCGACCACCGTCTTGCGGCCGGCGAGGAGCTCCGTGACGGACTTGCCCGCGCCAATCAGCTCGCCGAACTCGCGGTTGCGGCTCCAGCTGCCGTGACTGGTGGCGACGAGGTCGCCGAAGCCGCTCAGGCCGTAGAACGTCTCGGGCTTGGCCCCGAGTGCGACACCGACGCGCAGCATCTCGGTCACGGCCCGGGTCAGCAGCGCGGCCTTGGCGTTGTCACCAAGTTTCTGCCCGTCGCACAGGCCGGCGGCGATGGCGTAGATGTTCTTCAGGCTGGCGCCGTATTCGGCGCCGGCCAGATCGTCGCTGGTGTAGATGCGCAGCGTGGTCCCGCTCATCGCCGCCTGAACCTTGGGCACGAACTCGTCGGCCCGCTGCGCCGCCATGACCATCGCGGCCGGCAGGCCGCGGGCCACCTCGCCGGCATTGGTCGGGCCGGTCAGCGTGCCGCAGTTCAGGCCGGGCAGCACCCGCCCCATGACCTCGCTGGGCCGGAGGTGGGTGCCGATCTCGAGGCCCTTGACCAGGCTGAGGAAAAGCTGGAGCCGCGAGGTGTCGTGCAACACGGCGCGCATCTGCTCGCACCAGGCGCGCAGGGATTGCGACGGGCAGGCGATGAGGGCCACATCCGCCTCGAGGAGCGCCGGGCGCAGGTCGGCCGTGACAAGCAATCCGTCGGGCAACCTGACCCCGGGCAGGTAATCCCGGTTTTCGCGCGCGGCCAGGATCTGTGCGGCGTGTTCCGGCCGGCGCGGGACGAGCGTGGTGTGCTGCCCGCGGCGGGCCAGGTGCACGGCCATCGCGGTGCCCCAGGCGCCCGCACCGATGACAGCGAAATTAAGGGGGCGCGGGTCGGGCATGGGGCGGGCCGTCAGGTTTTGAGGAAGCCGGGGATCTTTTCGCCGGCGAGCATAGCATCGAAATTTTCCCGGGCGTTGACCAGCTCGAACCGGCTGCCGGACACCAGCACCTCGGCCGCCATGCCGCGGGTGTTGTAGCGGCTGGCCATGGTGTAGCCGTAGGCGCCGGCGCTCATGAAGGCGACAAACTCGCCCTCGCCCACCGTCTGCAGCGTGCGGTCCTTCGCGAAGCAGTCGCCCGACTCGCAGATCGGGCCGACGATGTCGGCCTTGAGCGCGGGCCGCGCGGAGTCGCGCACCAGCGGGACCAGCTCGTGGTAGGCCTCATACATGGCGGGACGCACGAGGTCGTTCATCGCCGCGTCGATCACGAGGAAATTCTTGTTCAAGCCGCGCTTGAGGTATTCGACGCGGGCGAGCAGCACGCCGGCGTTGCCGACGAGGAAACGGCCGGGCTCGAGGAGGATCTTGAGGCCGAGCGGGGCGAGCAGCGGCTTGAGCGCGGCGCCATAGGCCTCGGGCGTGAGCGGACGCTCGCCCGCGGGCTGGGCGCTCCACCACGCGGCGTCGCCGCTGGCGAGCGCGTCCTGGTAGATGATGCCGATGCCGCCCCCCACGCTGAAATAGGTGATGCCGTAGGTCTGCTTGAGCTGCTCGACGAAGGGGATGACCTTCTTCACCGCCTCGACGAACGGCTCGGCGGAAGTCAGCTGCGAGCCGATGTGCATCTGCACGCCCTTGATCTCGAGGTGCGGATACTTGGCGGCGGCGGCGTAGGCCTCGGCGGCCACCTTGAGCGGGATGCCGAACTTGTTGTCGCTCTTGCCGGTGGTGATCTTGGCGTGCGTCTTGGCGTCGACGTCGGGGTTGATGCGGATGGCGATGGGCGCCTTGCGGCCGAGCTGGCCGGCCACGTGGTTGATGCGCGCGAGCTCGGGTTCGCTCTCGACGTGGAAGCCGAAGACGCCGGTCTCGAGCGCGAGCTTGATCTCGGCCTCGGTCTTGCCGACGCCGGCGAACACGCTGCGGGCCGGGCTGCCGCCCGCGGCGACCACGCGCTTCAGCTCGCCGCCGCTGACGAGGTCGAAGGAGGCGCCGAGGTTCGCGAAGAGGCGCAGGACGGCGAGGTTGGAGTTCGCCTTCATCGCGTAGCAGATCTGGAGGTCCAGGCCGCTCAGGCTGGCGGCCAGCCGGCGGTAATTGTCCTCGATGGTCTGGGCGCTGTAGACGTAGGTCGGCGTGCCGTGGAGCTGGGCCACCGCCGTGAGGTCGACGGATTCGCAGTGCAGTTTCTGGCCGGTGTAATGGAAGTGGTGCATCGAGGTAAAGTGAGCGTGAAAGGTGTCCAGATAGCCAGATTCCCCTTGAGTGGAAGCGCTATTTTCCGGTGTAACTGGGCCATGTCCTATGCCTTCCGCCGCCTGTTGAACCACCTGCCGATCGCCCTCGGCATGCGGAGCGACAAGCGCCTGCGGACGGCCCGGTTCAAACAAGCCCAATTCGCCTGTTACCTGGAGGAAACCGGCTTCCGGACGCACAATGTCGACCGTTACGAGCGCAGCCTGCGCCGCCGGCGCGTCGCGAAGGGCCTGTTCGGGTGGGTGACGGCGTTTGCCCTGGCTTGGATCGTGATCGAGAGCGCGCGAGCCGTGATGCTGTTCTGAGCGGCGCGGTGCCGTGGTCGCCGGCAGGTCACCCGGCACAACAAAGCCAGTTGACCGCCGGCCGGGCGCCGTGGCTTAGTGCCGGCCCGTGCAACCCAGTGCCGAGCTATATCCCTGGTTCTCCGTCGCCGCCATCGCGTGGGGCGTGCTGGACTGCTTCTTCGGCTACAAGGTTTTCAAGATCACGTTGGCGCTGGTCGGCGGCCTGATCGGCGCGGTCGCAGCACACGCCGCGGCCACGGCCGCCGGACTCGGCGCCGGGGGCATCACCGCGTGCCTTGTCGTAGGCGGCCTGATTGGCGCCGGCCTGGCTTTCCTGATGTATATCGCGGCGGTGTTCGTGGCAGGCTTCGGCTTCGGCGCCACGCTCGGGATTTTGTTGCTGGCCAATTACCACCACATGGTCGCCTTGCTGAGCGGCTGCGTGCTGGGTGTCATCGGCGGCTTCCTGGCCGTGAAGCTCCAGCGGATACTGATCATGCTGTCCACGGCCCTGCTCGGAGCGTTCCGGGCCGTGCTCGCCCTGGCCTATTTTACCAACTCGATCGACTGGCTATATTACTTCCGGCAACCGGACCAGCTCCCCGCCCTGATCGACAGCAACCCGTGGATGTTCCCCTCGATCCTCGCGCTCGCCGTGGTCGGGGTCATCGCCCAGTTCGAACTCGGCGGCGCAAAAAAGAAATCCAAGGACAAGGAGGAGTAAACTTGCCGCGCCCGGCCGGCGGAGCAGTATGCGGGCAATGAAGAAGTTCCTTACCCCGTTTCTCCTGGGCTCCCTGCTGGCGTTGCTCGGCACCGGCTGCAGCAGCTCCAACACCATCACGGCCGGGCTCAAGGTCGAGCTGACGGGCATCGTCCACGCCGGCGACGGCACCACCCGGGCCGACTGGCGCGTGGTGAACCCGAATGTGGTTTCCTACCTGCTGGCCCAGTCCACCCATCGCGTGTATCTCGACGGCGTGCTGGTCGGCACCATCACCGACAAGGACGCGATGGCGCTGCCCGCCAGCAACCACTCGGCACGCTCCACCATCCTGGCCAGCGCCGGCCCGGCGGCTGAGCGCACACTGGCCGCCGCCGCCGCGACCGGATCCGCCGCCTATCGCGTGGAGTCGTCCGTCATCATCCGGCTTTACGGTGACTCGACGGAGCGCAGCGGCTTGTCGTCGACCGGCACCGTGCCGGTCACGACCAAATAAAAAAGCGGCACCGGGATGGACCCGGGGCCGCGCGGAAGGGAGCCGGACCGGTCAGGCGGCCAGCCGCATGACCGGGGCCTTGGCGGAACGGCCACCCAGCCGGACCGGGAAGCGGATCGGCCGGGCCAGCGCCAGGGCGCGCGGCGCGCGGCTGTATTGGTCGATCGTCCAGGCCACGAGGCCGGTGGTGAACATGATGGCGGTGAAATCGGCGGCGTCGAAGTGACGACCGCTCGCGAGGGACGCGAAGCCCAGGAGGGTCGCGGTGAGAACGGAGAGAAGAGCGGTTTTCATGGGATCAGTTGGTTGATGCCATAAAAACACGGCGGCCGCGCGGAAGTTGCAAAATCGCACAAGTGGCTGCCGCCGCCACTTCAGGACGGGGTCTCCGACCCGCCCTCAATCGTGACGGGATCAACGATCCCGTCCTCCAAAAACTCAGGCGCCGCCGCCGGCCGCCGCATTCGAGACCGGCTTGAACCGGGACTTGAAGAGGGCCGCGACGTAATCGCGGTTCAGGCGGGCGATGAAGTCGTGCGAGATGAGCTTCGGGCAGACGGCGCTGCACTCGTATTGGTTGGTGCAGTTGCCGAAGCCGGCCTCGTCCATCGTCTGCACCATCGCGAGCACGCGCTTGTCACGCTCGGGCTGGCCCTGCGGCATGAGGCCGAGATGCGAAACCTTGGCCGCGACGAAGAGCATCGCGCTGGCGTTCTTGCACGCCGCGACGCAGGCGCCGCAGCCGATGCAGGTCGCCGCATCCATCGCGAGGTCGGCGTCCTCCTTCGGCACGGGAATCGAGTTGGCGTCGGGCGCCGCGCCGGTGCGCACGGAAATGAAGCCGCCGGCCTGCTGGATCTTGTCGAAGGCGGCCCGGTCGGTGACGAGATCCTTCTGGATCGGGAAGGCCTTCGCGCGGAAGGGCTCGACCACGATCGTGTCGCCCTCCTGGAAGCTGCGCATGTAAAGCTGGCAGGTGGCGATGCCCTTGCCCGGACCGTGGGGCTTGCCGTTGATCGTGCAGGAGCAGGTGCCGCAGATGCCCTCGCGGCAGTCGTGCGCAAACGCAATCGGCTCGTCGCCCTTCACCGTGATCTCGTCGTTCACGACGTCGAGCAGCTCGAGGAACGACATGTCCGGATTCACGTCCTTCGCCGGATAATCGACGAACTTGCCGGGGGCGGCCGGGCCGGCCTGGCGCCAGACGCGGAGGGTGACGGAGAAGAGTTTCTTGGCGGTGGGAGCGACCATGGCGGGGTTCCTCGGCTTACTTGTAGGAGCGGACGCTCATCTTGGTGAACTCGTAGTTGAGGGGCTCGGCGTTGCGCAGCGGGGCCTTGCCCTCGCCTTGGTATTCCCAGGCGGCGACGTGCGCGAATTTCTCGTCGTCGCGCTTGCACTCGCCGTCCGGCCACTGGTGTTCCTCGCGGAAGTGGCCGCCGCAGCTCTCCTCGCGGGTGAGCGCGTCGCGGCACAGCAGCTCGCCGAGCTCGATGAAGTCGGCCACCCGGCCGGCCTGCTCGAGCGACTGGTTGAGCGTGTCGGCGGAGCCGGGCACCTTGACGGTGGCGTTGAACTCCTCCTTCAGCGCGGGGATCTTCTGGAGCGCGGCCTCGAGGCCTTCCTTCGTGCGCGCCATGCCGCAGTGCTCCCACATGATCTTGCCGAGGCGCTTGTGGAAATGGCTGACCGGCTGGCTGCCCTTGTTCTCGAGGAAACGCTTCGTCATGCCGGTGACGTTTTCCTCGGCCTGCTTGAACTCGACGCGATCCGTCGCGGGCCGCGAACCGGGCTTCTGGCCGGCGAGGTAGTCGCCGATGGTGTAAGGGATGACGAAATAACCGTCGGCCAGGCCCTGCATGAGCGCGGAGGCCCCGAGGCGGTTGGCGCCGTGGTCGGAGAAGTTCGCCTCGCCGAGGACGAACAGGCCGGGGATGTTGGACATCAGGTTATAGTCCACCCAGAGACCGCCCATGGTGTAGTGCACGGCCGGGAAGATGCGCATCGGCGTCTGGTAGGCGCTCTCGGCGGTGATCTCGTGGTAGATGTCGAAAAGATTGCCGTAACGCTCGCGCACGGCGGGCTCGCCGAGGCGGTTGATGGCGTCGGAGAAATCGAGGTAGACGCCGAGACCGGACTCGCCGACGCCGCGGCCTTCGTCGCACATGCGCTTGGCGGCGCGGGAGGCGACGTCGCGCGGGCAAAGGTTGCCGAAGCTCGGGTAGATGCGCTCGAGGTAATAATCGCGGTCGGCCTCGGCGATGTCGGCGGGCTTCTTGTGGCGGTCCTCCTTCCGCTTCGGCACCCAGATGCGGCCGTCGTTGCGGAGGGACTCCGACATGAGCGTGAGCTTCGACTGGTATTCGCCGCTCACCGGGATGCAGGTCGGGTGGATCTGCGTGTAACAGGGGTTCGCCAGGCAGGCGCCGCGCTTGTAAGCACGCCAGATGGCGGTGGCGTTGGAACCGCGCGCGTAGGTCGAGAGGTTGAAGACGTTGCCGTAGCCGCCGGTGGCGAGGACGACGGCGTCGGCGCTGTGGCGGGTGATCGCGCCCGTGATGAGGTCGCGGACGATGATGCCCTTGGCGTGGCCGTCAACGACGACGAGGTCGAGCATCTCGGAGTTGGTGTGCAGCTGGATGCTGCCGTCACCCACCTTGCGGGACAAAGCGCTGTAGGCGCCGAGGAGGAGCTGCTGGCCGGTCTGGCCGCGGGCGTAGAAGGTGCGGGACACCTGGGCGCCGCCGAAGGAGCGGTTGGCGAGCAGGCCGCCGTATTCGCGGGCGAAGGGCACGCCCTGCGCGGCGCACTGGTCGATGATGTTGACGGAAACCTCGGCGAGGCGGTGGACGTTGGCCTCGCGGGCGCGATAGTCGCCGCCCTTCAGCGTGTCGTAGAAGAGCCGGTGGACCGAGTCGCCGTCGTTCTGGTAGTTCTTGGCGGCGTTGATGCCGCCCTGGGCGGCGATGGAGTGGGCGCGGCGCGGGCTGTCGTGGAAGACGAAGCTCTTCACCCTGTAGCCGAGCTCGGCGAGCGTGGCGGCGCAGGAGGAGCCGGCGAGGCCGGCGCCGACGACGATGACCTCGTATTTCCGCTTGTTGGCCGGGTTGACGAGCTTGATCTCCGTCTTGTGCTTGCGCCATTTTTCGGCGAGCGGGCCGGAGGGAACCTTGGATTCGAGTTTGGCCATGGCGGAAAGGTCAGGCGGCGAGCTTCACGAAACCGCCGAGCACGGCGAGCGGGATGGCCGCGTTGAGGAGGAAGTAAATCCAGCAGTAGGCGACGGCGAAGCGTTCAAGGCCGCGCGTCCACTTCTCGTTCTTGAGGCCGAGGCTCTGGCACAGGCTGACCACGCCGTGGGCGAGATGGTAGCTGAGGATGCCGACCGCGATGATGTAGAAGGCCGAGACCAGCATGTTGCTGAACCCCTGCACCACCATGGTGTGCACATCCCGCACCTTCGTGACGCCGTCGGCGAGGGTGAAGGTATGCTCGCTCCACTCGGGGTGGCCGGCGCGGACGGTGAAATGCGCGAGGTGGAAGAGGATGAAGGCCAGCACGACGATGCCGGTGCGGGCCATGATGCGGGAAGCCAGCGTCGCGCGGTTGACGTGCTCGGCGCCGTAGGCCTGCGGACGGGCGGCGCGGTTCTCCAGGGTGAGCTGGATCGCCAGCCAGACGTGGACGACAAGGCAGACCAGCAGGAAGCCGCGGATGAGCCAGAGGCCGGCCCCGAGTGATTCCAGCATGTGGCCGTAGGCGTTGATCTTCGCCGGCGGCAGGAAGATCTGCAGGTTGCCGACGAGGTGGCCGGTGACGAAACCGAACAGCACCAACCCGGTGAGGGCCATCAGGAATTTTCTTCCGATGGACGACTGAAAGAGTGAACCGAGCAGATTCATCGCGTGGGGGCTGGAATGCGTGGCGGGTGGGCGGGCAGACTGACGTTGGTAGGTAAACCAATCCCCCCGAACAATGTAAAGGCCTCGCCGGCCTGACCGGCCGAATAATTAGGGGGCCTAAATCGGCTGAGAAGCCCGGCCGCCGGCCCAGCCGGTCTACGGAATGCGCGCGGCCGGCAGCCGCGGCCGGTTGTGTGCCCGCGCCTGCTCGATCAGCAGCATTTCATCGGGCAGCAACCGGTCGGCTGAGGCCCGGTTGAGCATCGGTTCGCTCTCCCCGGCCCGACCGGCCTCGGACAACATCAGGCCGTAGGCCAGGGCATACCGGGGCTCGGCAAAAGCATCCGCGGGCAGCGCGCCCAGCAGCGTCAGGGCCTCGGCCAGCCGCTGGCCACGCCACAGCGCCAGGGCGTGGGCCACCACGGCGCCTGGCGCGGCCGGCTGCAGGCGCACAAATTCGGCCGTCACCTTGGCGGAAGGAGCCCCGCGTTTCTGCAGGAGATGTCCCATGATCGCCGCTTCGGTCTGCACCATGGCGTCACCGGGTGCGGCCCGGCTCCACCGCTGGTAGATCTGCCAGAGCAGCTCGGCCTCGCCGCGCGCGAGCGCCTGGGAGATGAGGCGGCGCCAGGCCCAGGTTTCACCGGCGAAGGCCCGCGTGATGGCCGTCAACACCAGCTGCTGCTCCTCGGGCCAGTTCCAAGCCTCGCTCAAGCGCAGCACCATCCGCAGGGCCGGCAACGAAGCCTGGCATGACTCAATCACGGACGCCCACCGGCTGGCCTGGGCCACCGGCGACAGCTGGCCGCGGTTCTCGCGGGCGGCAAAGGCGCTGTTCACCGCCAGGGGCGGCAGGGCACCCCAGGCCCCCCCGAGCAAGAGTTGCCGGAGATGCGGCCAGTCGGCCGTTTGCAGCGCCGCCTCACTGGCTGCCGCCGTCACCAGGCGCGATTGGCGGGTCTTCTCCGGCAGGCTGTCCAGCCACTCAAAGCCCGCCGCAGCGCGACCGTTGAGAATCAGCCAGGACAACAGGGCGCCCACGTCTTCCGCCTCCGGCGCCGGCTGGCGCATCGCAAACGAGACCAGCCGTTCGACCGGATCACCGACCTCCGGAGGCTCGAAGGCCGGACCGCGCGCCGGGGTCAGCTCCGCCGCCAGCCGCTGGAAAGCGGCGGCACGCTCCCGTGTGGGCCGCGGCCAACGGCGCGCCATGTCGTTGAGCAATTCGACCACCGCACGGATACGCACCGGCTCCGCCCGCGCGAGCCCGAGCAACGCCGAGCGCCCCGCCTCGGCCAGGGCCGCATCGGCCGACTGCAGCCGCGCAATGGCCAGGTTGAGTTGCACGCGCTGGTCCGACGGCTCGAGCCGGGCCAACTCGGTCAATGCCGCCTCCAGGGCCCGGGTGTCGCGGGTCACCAATGCCAGTCCGGAGGCCAGTCGGTAATAAGCCGCATCCGTCCGGCCCATCTGGCGCAGCTGGTCCAGCGCCTGGCGGGCTGCCGTTAGATCCCCGAAACGCAGCGCGGCCCCGGCCAGTCCCAACAGGTTTCGCGGATCTGCGGGCTCGGCCTGCGCGATCTCCCTCCAGGCTTCCAAACCTTGGCGTTGCCCCAGTCGCTCCAGAAAATTTGCCAGCCGGCGCCTCGCTTCCCAATTCTGCGGATAGAGCTGAACGGTCTGCTCCAAGATCAGAAGCGCCCTCCTGTAATCGCCTGTTTTTTCGTAGTTTTCGGCCTCGTTCAGGCTCCTTCCCTGCCTCCATTTACGAACCTCCGGCCATGCCAGATAATATCCAACCAAAATCAGTATAAATGCCGATCCAATACTTAAGCTTATGATTTTAAGTCTTTTCCAATAGATGTCGGCGGCCCTTTTGGCCTCAATTTCCGACTCGATTGTATTTTTTGGTAAAACACGCTTCACGCGGATATTTGTTCTGGCATATCACCTAGTAAAGTATAGGTATTATCACCTAGATGAAGACCGGCCTCCTATTCAAGCAAATAGAGCAGCACACCATTCTGGTGCGCAAGCCCGTGTTTCTTGTGGGAGCTTTGCTGTCCGCCATGCTCGCCCAGGCGCAGACCGCGGTAACCGATATCACTTACGGCACCGCCACCAACGCGGCAAATACCTCCCAAGGCGGCATCAATTACGACAACCGCTTCCGGCCGGTCAGCACCGTGACCACGGGACTGGGCGATTACCGGTTTGATGGCCCGCTGGCGACCAACGTCTTCGCACGCCGCAATACCGACTCGGGAGGCAACGGCACGCCCAATCAAAGTTCGGACAATCCGAACAACACCACGATCATCTACCAGTATGACTCCGCCAACAATCGCAGCTACGGCACCTACGAGCCGTCGCTTGAGGAGGTCTTCCTGAGCGGCAATCTCCACACCGGCATCCGCAACCCCTTCGCCAATGGCGCCGGCACCTCGACCAACAGCAACATCGAGCGGCTGGATTTTTATTTCGCCGGCGGCTACACCGTGCAGGCCGACGACGCGCTCGTGTTCTTTGACGTCGAGAACGCCGGCAACTTCGGCGACGGGTTTCGCATTGCCGCCTTCACCGCGGTCGGCACGGTCAACGGCGCCGCCAACGCACCCACCACCTACGCCAACTCCGGCCTGCTGGTGCCCGCCGATTCCTTCGGAGGCCCGATCGACAATCCGCTGGGAGGCGCCAACGCCACCTATCGTCGCTCCACCTTCACCAACGGCGACAATCTCTCCGGCACCGCCTCCGGCACGGCCACGGCCGGCACGCTGGAATTGGTCGGCATCCTCATCCGCTTCTCCGACCTCGGCATTTCCGCCGGCACCACGATCTACGGTTACTCCCTGATGGCCGGCGACGTGGCCCCCGCCTCCGCCGCCAACCTCGTCAATTGGAACAACGCCACCTATTACCCGACCAACACCGACCCGGCGGGCTACGGCAACATGGACTTCATGGGCTTTGGGGCGCAGATCTCGCGCCCGGTGCCGGAACCCTCGACCTACGGGGCCCTTTTCGTCGGCCTGAGCGCAATCTTCTTCGGCTGGCGGCGCTTCCGCCGCCCGAACCTGGCCGTCGCCTGACGGGCAACCCAAGCCGTGCCGTGATCCCCCCCTCCCAGAACCTCCCCGCCAACGCCGCGACCCGGCTGACACGCACCCTTTCCGCGATCGCGGCCGTTCTGGTGCTGGCACCCACCCTGCTCGCGCAGATCGCCGTCACGCAGATCACGACCAGTTCGACCAACCTGTCCAACCAGACCATCAACGGCGACTCCTTCAGCCGGGAAACCGTCGCCGTCACCACGTTCAAGGACGGTGCGGGCAACATTTACGATGCGAACAGTGTCGCAGGCAGCGCCTACGTGCGCCGCAACACCGGCGCCGGCAACGCCAACAATTCCTCCGTATGGTATGCGGACGGCACCACGACCGACTTCGCCGCGACCTACGCCACCACCTACGACTCGCTGCTGCTGGGCAACAATCTCCTCCGCGGTTCCGACAACACCTTCGCCAACGGTGCCGGCACCAACACGGGCAACATCGAGCGGCTCGATTTCCTGTTCAGCTCCTCCGGCATCACGTCCACCATCGCCACCGCCTTTGCGGTCTTTGACCGCGGCAACGCCAACGAGCACGACACCGTGTCGATCGCCGTGATCACCGGCTGGGATTCGGTCAACAACGTGCCCACCTCCTACGGCGGCGTCCTCGTCACGCTGTCACCCGCCAACTACGGCACCACCAACCCCACCGCCAACTTCGACTACCATCTCTTCCGCTACGCCAACGGGAGCAATTTGGGTTCGCCGTATTGGAATGACAACAGCGAGACGGGCGCACAGGGCATCGGCGGGGCGACCATCTCCATGGCGGATCTGGGCATCACCGCCGGCACGACCATCTACGGCTATTCGCTGATGGCGGGCGATGTCACCGCCGCGACGATCGGCAACAACATGGCCAACCTCGTCAACTGGAACAACACGACCTACTACTCCTCCACGACCGACGGCAACAGCGGCGGCGGCGGCATCGACCTCTCGGCGGTCAACGGCGTGCTCTACAACAAGCGCGTGCCCGAACCCTCGACCTACGGCGCGATCTTCGTCGGCCTGAGCGCGCTCTTCTTCGGCTGGCGGCGCTACCGCCGCGGCCTCAGCGCGCCAGCGGCTTGAGCAGCGCAAACTTCCCGCTCGCGGCCGGCTGGATGAATTTCCGGCGAAACAGGTTCACGCGCACGTCCGCACCCAGCGCGGCCGCCAGCGCCCGGTCCAGCCCGGCCGGGGCCGCCTCGTCGGCCACATACTGGAAGTCCCAGCGGTTGTCCGACCCCTGCACCAGGCTCCAGTGCCAGCACGCGAAGTTTTCCGGCATCACCGCGTCGATCTCGAACGCCGACACCACGCGGCCGTCGGCGCTGAAATACAGGTCCCGTTCACGGCCGAGGATCCGGTAGCCGGCCGGGGTGCGCCGCACGATGTCGCCCGTGAAGTAGCGCAGCAGCGGCATCGCCTCGCGATCGCGCGTGGTCACGTTGATCTGGAAGACGTCCGGCAGTTCCGGCCGCCACGCCACCAGCTCGACGAACGCGTTGCCGTCGATCACGCGCAGGTTGTCGGCGAATGCGTCGCCCACGAAGATATACCCCGCCTCGGTCGAGCCATAGAGGTCCACCTGCACGGCTCCGGGAAAAACCTCCGCGATGCGCCGGCTGTGCTGCCGGCTGGCCTTGCCGTAGGTGAGGATGACGGTCTGCACGCTCGGCACGCTCACGCGGCGCTTCCTCACGGCGCGGGCCAGCAGCGAGAGATAGACCGGCTCGCCCTCGATGACCGCGGGCTTGAGCGCCTGCAGCTCCAGCACGATGCGATCCCACTCCGCCTCGGCGAAGACGAACGGGTCGCTCGAGAGGTTCAGGTAGACGGTGCCGTCGAAGTAGCGGTGCGGGAACGGGTGGTCCTCGTAGGGGCACAGGTTGCTCGAGCAGCCGATCGGGGCGAGCACGGCCTTGCGGTAGGGCCGGTCCGCGTATGGCGCCAGCTGCGGGTGCGCGAGGTAGGCGCGCTTCAGCTGGGCGTTCCACCAGCCGTCCTCCATCACCACGGTCATCGGCCGCGCCGTGGAACCCGAGGTGTGCTCGTATTCGTATTTCTTCTGGGCGAAACCGCGCTCGATCTCGGCATAATCGGCGAAGAAGGCGGTGTGGCCGCGATCCAGGATCTCCTGCTTGGTCAGCACCGGAATCTCGCGGTAACATGACCACTGCAGCGGTTCGCTGTGCAGGGCAAATCGCTGCCCGTAAAGCGGGCTGCGGCGGTAGATGGCGCGGACCTCCTGCTCCAGCGGCACCGGCAGGCCGCCCGGCCCGGCGGCGCCCAGCGCCTCGGGGGCGTTGGCAAAAACGGAGGCGGGCGTGGCGGATTCCATTGGGTCCGGGGAGTTAAGGCCGGCCGCTGGCAAAGTCAAACGGGCCCCAAACCGGACCCCGGTCTCAGGCCCTGCCTTGCAACTTCGCCCACACCGGCGTGAACAACAGCAGTGCGTCCAGCACCATCGCGTGCGTGATGCCACCGGCATAGGCGAGCGCATAGACCTCGTCCACCGGGCGCGTCATGATCTCAAATTCCTCGTCCGGGTCCCAGTCGAGCTTCGCCGCCGGCCGCGCCCCCTCGACGAGCACGAGGTGGCACCGGTTGCTCTGCATTGCGGGATTGGGACGGACGCTGCCCAGCAGCCGGGCCGAGGCGCCGACGTAGCCCGTCTCCTCACGCAACTCGCGCACGCCGGCCGACACGGGATCCTCCCCCAGGTCAATGACGCCGCCGGGGATCTCCACCGAAAAATCGTCGATCCCGTAACGGAACTGCCGCACGAGCACGAGGCGGCCGTCGGGCGTCAGCGCGAGCACGTTCACCCAGTCGGGCGCGTTGATGACGAAAAAATCCTGCGGTGCTGCCCGCTGGGGATGATGGAAGTCCACGCTCTCCACGCTGAAGATGCGTGTCCGCGCCACTTCACGGGCGCCCAGCTTTTTCCAGCGCTGCGGGGACGGCGGTTGTTCGGCCATGGCAAAAAAAATGCCTCCGCGACACGAGGTCTGGGAGGCACGGGGAAATTAGCGAGAAAGGCTCAGCGCTTCGGGATGCGGATCTTCTGGCCGACGCGGAGCTTGGCCGGATCGAGACCCGGGTTTTCCGCCTCGATGGAATCGGTGCGCACGGCGAACTTGCGGGCGATCTTCGAGAGCGTGTCGCCGGAGGCGATGGTGTAGGTGCCGTCGGCATTCAGCACGCCGGTGGGAGCGGCCGCGCCGCCCGCCTTGCCGGCCGCCGGGGCGGGCTTCTTCATGGCTTCCTCGATCTTGGTGATCTTGGCGTTGATGGTGCCGATCTCATTGCCGACCTGGTCGAGGGCGGTCTGGATGCCGGTGCGAAGGCCCTTGATGTCGGTTTCCGCCTTGGCGGCCGCGGCGCTGACGGAAGCCTCGAGGGCGGGGATCTTGCTGTTGATCGCCTCGTCGTGCGCGGCGACGCTCTTTTGGAGCGTGGAAAGTTTGACGAGTGCCACGATCGAGAGGACCAGGGCGAGACCGCCGGCGATCACGCCAACGAGAGGCAAGATGCTGCCGGAGCTGTTGCTATCACGGGAAAGAGTGTCCATTTGTTTAAGAGATTGAGGGGGCGTATATACGGGCGGTTAAGGTGATGACGCAAGAAGCATTTATGCGCAGTTTTTGGGCCCATTTCACCTGCCTAACCCATTGCCGGGAACGGCAAACGACGGTTTTTAACCCAAGATAACGCCGGGGGACCCGGATCGATCAATTTGCGCACCCCGATTTCTCCTTACGGTAACGTTGACAGGAGGATAGCACCGCCCTCCCATGCCTGCGGGTCAACGGGGTGTAGCTTAGTCTGGTAGAGCGCCTGGTTTGGGACCAGGAGGTCGTAGGTTCGAATCCTATCGCCCCGACCATCAGTTGGATTTCCCAGTTTTAAACCGGGTTCAAATCACCGCCTAAAAAGGGGCCGTTTGGGTTTTCGGCAGCCGGCATTCCGCGCCGTAGGATGCGGCCATGAAAACGCTGCGCCTTGGATTGCTGGGCTGTTTTATGATGGCGGTTGGAACGACGGCCCACGGCCAACTCGCGGCCTGGGAAATAACCGGCGCCAACGCCGGCGTCACCAATCCGCAGCCGGCCGGGTCGCTGGCGGCCCAGGTGGCCGGGGGCAGCCTGACGATTGGCAGCGGCGTCTCGGCCTCCAACACGACGGATTATTTCAGTGCCAACGGCTTCAACACGACCTCGCTCGCCGCCGCCATCAGCGGCGGCGACTATCTGAGTTTCACGATCACCCCCGCCGCTGGCTACGCGCTGAATATTTCCTCGGTGTCCTTCAACAGCGGCGTCTCGACGGCGGTGACCAATTTCAACGCCTCCTTGCTGAGCAGCGCCACCGGCTTCAATTCCGCGAGCGCCCTGCACAGTTACAGTTTTTCCACCACCACGCCCCCGACCCAGTCGATCACCTTGTCCGGCACCGCCGCATTGCAGAATGTGAGCGGAGCGCTTGAGTTCCGTCTTTATGGCTGGCGCGACAGTGCCGGCACCTCGACGTTCCGCCTGCGCACACTGGCCGGCAACGACCTCGTCGTCAGTGGATCGGTCACCGCCATCCCCGAGCCCGGGACTTATTCGGTCCTGCTCGGGGCCGTGGTCCTCGCGGGAGTCGTAATGCGGCGACGGCGGCACACAGCGTGAGTCACCCCGCGGCCGCCAACGGAAAAGCCCGCCAGGTCGGCGGGCTTTCGGCTGGAGGGGGCTGGCGGTTTATTCGCCACCCGGCTTGAAGCTGAGCGCCGGGGCCGCCGGCGCGGCGGACTTGGCGGCGGGCGCGCTCGTGAGCAGCAGCGTGGCGCGCTGGGCCCAGCTGCTGAGCGGGTCGATCTTCGAGACTTCCTCGGCCAGTTTCTTCGCCTCGTCCGCCTTGCCGGCGTCGACCGCGAAAACCGCAAGATGGTAGGTCGCCTCGGCGCGCACGCCCTTGTCGAGGGTGGCATCGACGCCGACGGCCTTGAGCGCGGCCTCGCCGGCGGCCTGGTCGCCGCCGTTGAGCTGGCTCACCGCGGCCCCGAGCTTCGCCCGCCCAAGGAGGGCCGCGTTCTGCAGGGTGCCCGTCGCCTTCTGGTAATGGGCCGCGGCGGTCTTGAAGTCACCGGCGGCAAACTTCTCGTCGGCGAGGCGCAGCCAGGCGACCCCCGCGAGCGCATGGCCGGAATTCGCATTGGCGAAAGCCTCGAGCTTGGCGGTCTGGTCGGCGATCCTGGCATACTCGGCCTGCACGGCCTGTTCGCGGCTGGCGGCGAAATACTGCCAGGCTTCCCGGCCGATGATGGCGAGCAGCACCGCGACACAGAGCACCAGGATGACCTGGCGGTTCTTGGCCCAGAAGCCATGGACGGCGGTTTCGAGGGAAGGCACATAGACCGGCGTGGTGCCCTCAGGGGTCGGGTTGGCAGGGGGAAGTTGGCTCATGGAACCGCGCAGGTTGAGCGGCGCCCCGGACCGCCTCAACGCCAAAGTGCGCCCGGTTCAGTCAAAAACCACGGTCTTGTTGCCGTAGACCAGCACCCGGTTGTCCAGATGCCAGCGCAGGGCCTGGGCCAGCACAAGTTTCTCCAAATCACGCCCTTTGCGCACCAGGTCCTCCACGCTGTGCCGGTGCGTCACCCGCACGACGTCCTGCTGGATGATGGGGCCGTCGTCGAGGACGGCCGTGGCGTAGTGCGCCGTGGCGCCGATCAGCTTCACCCCGCGCTCGTGCGCCTGGTGATAGGGCTTGCCGCCGGCGAAGGCCGGCAGGAACGAGTGGTGGATGTTGATGACCGGCTGGCCGACCTTTTGCAGGAAATCCTCCGTCAGCACCTGCATGTAGCGGGCGAGCACCACGAACTCGGTGCCGGCCGCGCGCAGGATCTCCAGCTGGCGCGCCTCGGCCTCCGCCTTGGTCGCCGCGGTCACCGGCACGTGGTGGAAGGCCAGCCCGTAATGCCGCGCGACGTCCCCGAGGTCCGGGTGGTTCGAGATCACACACGCGAAGTCTCCGGCAAATTCCCCGGCACGGCCGCGCAGCGCGAGATCGTGGAAGCAGTGGTCTTCCTTCGAGACAAAGATCGCGCCCTTGGCGCGGTGCGTCGACACCGCCACGCGCGCGGCCATGCCCAGCGAGGCCGCAAAGGCCCGCAGCTCGGCGGCCTCCTTCGTCGCGTCGGCGCCGGCGGGGACCCACTCGATGCGCTGGAAAAACTCACCCGCCTCCATGTCGCGGTGCTGGTCGGCGTGCAGGATGTTGCCCGACCGCGCAAAGATCCACCCGGCCGTCTTCGCGACGATGCCCGGCTGGTCCGGACCGTGCAGCAGCGCGACGAGCGTGGCGGGCGTCTTCACCGTTACATCGGCACGACGCTGCCCTTGTAGAGTTGCAGCGCGCGGACATCGACGAGCTTGTTCTTCATCGCGCGGATGCCGTTGATGGCGGCGCGCGCGCCGGTGATGGTCGTCATGATGCAGACGTTGTTGGCGTAGGCCGCGGCGCGGATGGCGTTCTCGTCGTTGCGCGGGATCATCCCGCGCGGCGTGTTCACCACGAGCGAGATCTCGCCGTTCTTGATCATGTCGACGCAGTTCGGCCGGCCCTCGTTGAGCTTGAAGACGGGCTGCACCGGGATGCCCTGCGCCTGCAGGAGCTTGGTCGTGTTGGTCGTCGAGCAGACGGTGAAGCCGAGCTCGATGAAACCCTTGGCCAGCTCGGCGGCGTGCGGCTTGTCGGCGTCCTTGACGCTGATGAAGACCTTGCCCTTGAGCGGCAGCGCGGGCTTGGCGGCCATCTGGGTCTTCGCGAAGGCGATGCCAAGGTCGTCGTCCATGCCCATGACCTCGCCGGTCGAGCGCATCTCGGGGCTGAGCACGATGGCGGCGCCGGGGAAGCGGTTGAACGGGAACACGGCCTCCTTCACGCACCAGTGCTTCGGCTGGATCTCCTTGGTGAAGCCGAGGTCCTTGAGCTTGGCGCCGGCCATGACGCGGGCGGCGAGCTTGGCCAGCGGGACGCCGATGGCCTTGGCCACGAACGGCACGGTGCGCGACGCGCGCGGGTTGACCTCGAGCACGTAGAGCTGGTTGTCCTTGATCGCGAACTGGACGTTCATCAGGCCGACGACCTTGAGCGCCCTGGCCAGCGCGTAGGTGGCCTGCCTGACCGTGCCGAGCATCTCCTTCGAGAGCGTGTGCGGCGGCATCACCATGGCGGCGTCGCCGGAGTGCACGCCGGCATACTCGATGTGTTCGAGCATGCCGCCGACGAGCGTCGTCTCGCCGTCGCTGATGCAGTCCACGTCGAGCTCGATGGCGTCCTCGAGGAACTTGTCGATGAGCACGGGCTTGCCGGGCATCACGTCGAATACCTGGCGGACGACATCCTTCAGCTCGGTCTCGCTGTAGAGGATGAACATGCCGCGGCCGCCGAGCACGAACGACGGGCGGACGAGCACCGGGTAGCCGAGTTCGGCCGCGGACGAAATGGCCTCGGGCTCGGACATCGCGATGCGTCCGGCGGGTGACTTGAGCTTCACCGCGTCGAGCACGGCGGCGAAGAGCTTGCGGTCCTCGGCGGTGTCGATGCTCTCCGGCGAGGTGCCGATGATGTTCACGCCGCGGGCCTTCAGCGCGCTGGCGAGGTTGAGCGGGGTCTGGCCGCCGAACTGCGCGATGGCGCCGATGCAGCCCTCCTGCTCGTAGATCTCGAGCACGTCCTCCAGAGTCAGCGGCTCGAAGTAGAGGCGGTCGGAGGTGTCGTAATCGGTCGAGACGGTCTCGGGATTCGAGTTCACCATCACGGTCTCGAAGCCGGCCTCGCGCAGCGCGAACGACGCGTGCACGCAGCAGTAGTCGAACTCGATGCCCTGACCGATGCGGTTCGGGCCGCCGCCGATGATCATGATCTTCTTCTTCGCCGAGGGCTTGACCTCGTTCTCGTCGCCGTAGCTCGAGTAATAGTAGGGCGTGAAGGCCTCGAACTCCGCGGCGCACGTGTCCACCAGGCGGAAGGTCGTGTTGATGCCGGCTTTTTTCCGGAAGGCGCGGGCGGTGTCGAAGTCGGACTTCAGGATGTGCGCCAGCTGGGCGTCGGAGAAGCCGAACTGCTTGGCACGGCGCAGGAGGTTCGTGTCGATCGTCTTGAGCGTGTGCTTTTTCAGCTCCAGCTCCATCTCGTGGAGCTCGCGGAGCTGGCGGAGGAACCACGGGTCGATCTTGGACAGGTTGAAGATATCCTCCTCGGTCAGGCCGGCCATGAAGGCCCAGCGGAGATAGAACACGCGCTCGGCGTTCGGCGTGCCGAGCTTCTGGCGGATGGTGGCCTCGTCGGGCAGCTCGTCGCCGCCGAACTTGCCGCCGCCGCCCCAACCGCGCGCGCCGATCTCAAGCGAGCGCAGGCACTTTTGGAAGGACTCCTTGAAGGTGCGGCCGATGGCCATGGCCTCGCCGACGGACTTCATGGCCGAGGTCAGCGTGCTGTTGGCGCCGGGGAACTTCTCGAAGGCGAAGCGCGGCATCTTCGTGACGATGTAGTCGATCGTCGGCTCGAAGCTGGCGGGCGTGAGGCGCGTGATGTCGTTGCGCAGCTCGTCGAGCGTGTAGCCGACGGCGAGCTTGGCCGCGATCTTCGCGATCGGGAAACCGGTGGCCTTCGAGGCGAGCGCGGACGAGCGCGACACGCGCGGGTTCATCTCGATGACGACCTGGCGGCCGGTCTGCGGGTCGATGGAGAACTGGATGTTCGAGCCGCCCGTCTCGACGCCGATCTCGCGGATGACGGCGAAGGAGGCGTCGCGCATCACCTGGTATTCCTTGTCGGTGAGCGTGAGGGCCGGGGCGACGGTGATGGAGTCACCGGTGTGGACGCCCATCGGGTCGAAATTCTCGATGGAACAGATGACCACGCACTGGTCCTTGTGGTCGCGCATGACCTCCATCTCGTATTCCTTCCAGCCGAGGAGACACTCCTCGACAAGCACCTCGTGGGTCGGCGAGGCCTCGAGGCCGCCGTTGACGATCTGCTCGAATTCCTCGCGGTTGTAGGCGATGCCGCCGCCGGTGCCGCCGAGCGTGAAGCTCGGGCGGATGATGAGCGGATAGGTGCCGATCTTCTCGGCGGCGAGGCGGGCCTCCTCGAGCGAATGGACGACGCCGGACTTGGCGACATCGAGGCCGATCTTGAGCATCGCCTCCTTGAAGAGATTCCGGTCCTCGCCCTTCTCGATCGCGGGCGGCTTCGCGCCGATCATCTCGACGCCATATTTCTCGAGAATGCCGGCCTTGTGCAGCGACATCGAGAGATTCAGCGCGGTCTGGCCGCCCAGCGTGGGCAGCAGCGCGGAAGGCCGCTCCTTGGCGATGATTTTTTCCAGGATCTCGACCGTGAGCGGCTCGATGTAGGTGACATCGGCGAACTCCGGGTCGGTCATGATCGTGGCCGGGTTGGAGTTCACGAGGATGACCTTGTAGCCCTCCTCCTTGAGGGCCTTGCACGCCTGGGTGCCGGAATAGTCGAATTCACAGGCCTGGCCGATGATAATGGGACCGGCGCCGATGATGAGGATGGACTTAAGGTCGGTGCGTTTGGGCATGCGCGTAGATTTCGCTGAGGCTTGTGTCGCCCCTAGGGTGGCGCAAGCGGGAATTGAGCAAAACCCGCGGCGTTTCGGTGACATAACCGGCCGGCCGGCGCTCAACGATGCAACCATCTCATTCCTTGAGGTTCCCGCTGCCTCCGGCAGGCTGGCCGCCCCACCCCATGCCCCTCGATTTCGACCTTCAGGCCTTCGAACGCCCGCGCATTGTCCATGTCGCCGAGGCCGCCCTGGCCACCGCGCCGCGCAGCATCACGACCGCGGTCAACCCCCGCAGCGCCGGCGGTCCCAACGACTTCTCGTCCGAGGGCGATTACTGGTGGCCGGACCCGGCCAACCCGGCGGCGCCTTACATCCAGCGGGACGGCCTGACCAACCCGGATAATTTCGTCGCCCACCGCCAGTTGCTGCTCGGCTTTGCCCGGGACTTCGGCGCCCTGGCGGCGGCCTGGAAGGTGACCGGCGACGAACGTTTCGCCGCCGCCGCCGTGCGCCATGCGCACAAGTGGTTCGTCGACCCGGCGACCCGGATGAATCCCAGCCTGCTCTACTCCCAGGCCATCAAGGGCCGCAGCACCGGCCGGAGCATCGGGGTGATCGACACCCTGCACCTCGCCGAGGTCGCGCTCGGCGTCGAGGCGCTGCGCGGGTCGAAAGCACTGCCCCCGGCCGAGGATGCCGCCCTCACCGGCTGGTTCCGCGACTACCTGCGCTGGATGCGGACACACCCCTACGGCATCGATGAGAGCAACGCGAAGAACAACCACGGCACCTGTGCCTGGCTGCAAATCGCCTGCTTCGCCAAACTCACCGGCGACCAGGCCGCGCTGGCCGAGAGCCGCGCACGCCTGAAGGAAGTCCTGCTCCCCGGCCAGATGTCGGCCGATGGCAGTTTCCCCGAGGAGTTGCGCCGCACCAAGCCCTACGGCTACGCCATCTTCAACCTCGACGTGATGGCCGCGCTTGCCGTCGTATGCTCCACGCCGCAGGAAAACCTGATGACGTGGTCGCTGCCCGACGGGCGCAGCCTCGCCAAGGGCGTGGCGTGGATCGCACCTTTCATCGCCGACAAAAACCACTGGCTGCAAACCGTCCACCGCACCGCGCCCGGCCCGGACGGCACCGCCCGGCCAACAAACGATCCCGTGAAGCCCGATGTGATGTATTGGGACAACTGGCCGGTGCGGCAGCCCTGCCTCGTTTTTGGCGCCCTCGCCACCGGCCGGCGCGACTGGCTCGAACTTTGGCAGCGGCTCGAGGCGGATCCGCAGGTCGAGGAAATCCGCCGGAATTTTCCCATCCGCAACCCGGTTCTCTGGGTGCCGGCGCGCTGAGGCGCGGCAAAAAAATCAGCCCAGCCGGCTGACATCGATGCCGAGCGCCTTGGCTGCGCGACCCTTGTCCCCGCCGCAGGCGTGGAGGGCGCGGGCGATGTATTCCTTCTCCTGCAAGGCCAGGTGTTCGGCCAGGGTCGGCCAATCCTTCAGCTCGCGCAGCGACAGCGGCAGCTGGGCCGCGGTGATGACCCGCGTCTCGGTGCCGGCCACGAGCCGGGAAATCGTCTGGCTGAACTCGGCGAGGTTGCCGGGCCAGCGGTAGGCGCGGAGCGCGGCCAGCGCGTCGGCGGCGAACTCGACCTGCCGGGCGTCGAACTGCGGGTTCATGCTTTTCGCCGCGGCTTCGCGGAGCAGGAGCGGCAGGTCCTCGATGCGCTCGCGCAGCGGCGGCAGGTGCACCGGCAGGGCGGCGACGCGGTAGAAAAGCTCCTCGTTGAAGCCGCCCTCCTCGGCCAGCCTTTCCAGGTCTTCCTCGGTGGTGCACACCAGCCGGAAGGTATGGGCGTTGTTGCGGAGAACGGAGATCATCTCGGGCTGCACATCCTTGGGCAGGTTCTGCAGGTGCTGGAGCAGGAGGGTGCCGCCCTTGGCTTGCTGCACCCAGGTGCCGCCCGCGCCGTTTTGCCCGAGCAGGCCGGAGCGGATGGCCTCGGGTGCGACCTGCCGGCAATCGATCGGCACGAACGGGCTGCCCGCGGGCGTGCCGGCGGCATGCAACAACTCGGCGGCGACCTCGTGGCCGCTGCCCGGTTCGCCGGAGATGAGCACCGGCGTGTGCGCGGTCGCGAGCTTCTTGAGCTGGTTGATCAGTCGTTTGATCTTCGGGCTGTCACCCGCGAGCCGGGCCTCGAAATCCTCGGCCCGGACCTCCGGGGCGGCGATGCCCAGGGTCTCGCGTTCAAGGATCGTGCGGCGGAACTCCAGGCCGCGCTTCAGCGCCTGCATGAGCTCGTCGACCTTGAAAGGCTTCTGCAGGTAATCGAACGCCCCGAACTTCAGCGCTTGGATGGCGCTCTCGGTGCTGGCGTAGGCCGTCATGATGATGACCACCACCGTCGGGTCGTAGGCCTTGAGCTGCTTGAGGAGCGTGATGCCGTCCATCGGCTTCATGTCGATGTCGGCCAGCACGAGGTCGTATTTCTCCGCCTTGTAGCGGGCCAGGCCCTTTTCCCCGTCGGTCGCGAACGCGGTCTTGTAGCCGGTCGGCGAGATGACGGCCTCCAGCATCTCGTGGATCGAGATGAGGTCGTCGACAATGAGGAGGGAGGGCATGGAAAGGTGGACGGGCCAATGGCCTGCGTCACCGCAGGCCACCAGTGGCTTTGGAAGCGACCCCGGAAGGAGTTACTGCAGGCCGCCGGCCACCGCGCCGAGTTGGAAGATCGGCAGGAACATCGCCATGACGATGCCGCCGACCACCACGCCGAGGAACACGATGAGTAGGGGCTCGATCAGCGAGGTGAGGGCGGCCACCGTGGCGTCGATCTCGGTGTCGTAGAAGTCGGCGATCTTGTTCATCATGCCATCGACGTTGCCGGTGGTCTCGCCGGCCTTCACCATGTGCTTCATCATCGGCGGGAAGAACGGATTGACGGCCATGATGTCGGAGACCTGACCGCCCTGGCTGACATGCTTGGCGATCTCGGAACAGGCGTCCTCGACCTGGACCTTGCCGCTGGCGGAGGAGACAATCTCCAGGGTGCGCAGGATGGGCACGCCGGAGCGCATCAGCGTGGCGTAGGTGCGGCAGAAGCGGGAGAGGGCGATCTTGTGCACCAGATTGCCGAAGATGGGGGCACGGACCAGAAAGCGGTGCCACTGGGCGCGGCCGTTGGGCGTGGCGATGTATTTGTTGAAGGTGAACCACGCGCCGTAGGCGCCCAGACCGAGCGCCCACCACCAAGCCTTCATGAAATCGCTCAGGTCGATGAGCATCTGCGTCGGGGCGGGCAGCTTGGCGCCGAAGTCAGCGAACATGGCGGCGAACACCGGGATGACGAAGATCAGCAGCACGTTGACCAGCGCGACCGCCAGGCCGATGACCGCGATCGGGTAGGTCATGGCGGACTTCACCTTCTTGGTCAGCTTGACGGTGGACT
The DNA here is from genome assembly GCA_041909435.1 of Lacunisphaera sp. GTDB lineage: Bacteria > Verrucomicrobiota > Verrucomicrobiia > Opitutales > Opitutaceae > Lacunisphaera. Next base: position 49,700 of record JAYRDK010000005.1, on the reverse strand, counting down.
CGAAGTAGCCGGCCACCTTGCCGAGAATCTCGGCCAGGCCGCCGGACGCTTCACCGGCCTCCACCATTGAGATGAAGAGGTTCGGGAACGCCTTGGGGAACTTCTTGACCGCCGAGGAGAAGGAAGTGCCGGTGGAGATGTCGTTGCGCACGTCGCGGATGACGATGCGGAAGACCTGGTCCTCGGTCTGGTCCTGCAGGGCTTCCAAGCAGGAGACGAGGGGCAGACCGGCCTGCAGCAGCGAGGCCAGCTGGCTGGTGAAAATGGAAAGCTCGCCGAGGTCGAGTTTGTAGGTCTTGGCTTTTTTCTCGAGGGCCTTCTGCTTGGCCAACGCTTGGGCCGCCTTAACGCTGGATTGCTGGGGTTTTGCCGCCGCTGGAGTCGCCATAATGCCGGCCAGCTAGGCCGATTCCCGATGCGGCGGCAATCCATTTCCCGCCTATCCCCCGACACCGGAACCGGAACCAACAAAAGCTTGAAGGCCCGGAGGCCCGGGACACTCTCGCCAGTCGAAAGCGCGGCTATAGTTTAATGGTAAAACCTCTGCCTTCCAAGCAGGTGTCGTCGGTTCGATTCCGACTAGCCGCTCCATCACTCGCCGAGTGGGCGGGCACGGAGGCGACCGTCCCCAGGCTTGGCGAATGGCGGTCACCCACTTCCGCTTCAATGGTCCAAGCGGCTGCGGCTCGCCGGCCGGCTCAATCAGTCCCCCGGAGAACAGCTGTGCCCTGCCCAAAGGACTCCGCGCCGGGTGATTGCGCCCCGCGCTTTACATGTTTTTGCCAGCCGGGCTCACAGCATGAAATAATTCTCCTCCAGGCCGAGAAACCGGCGGCTGGGCGGGGCATAGACCACGCGCCAGACATCCGCGTAACGGCTCCAAGGACCGGGCACGGGTCCGTCGTAAACCATCCTTGGTTCCGCCTTTCCCCGCGCCGGGGAACGCAGACGCGCCAGGAACAACTCGTGCCCCTCCTCTTGGGCAAAAAACAGGCTGCGTCGCTCGATGGGATGGGCCCCGGCGGGCAGCTGATCGCGGAGCTGGCCCGCATGACGGCTCGCAAACCGGGACACCACCCTGGCATGCCGTTCCATTTCGCCCGCCGCCTTGCGGCAGGCGGTTTCGAAGTCCATCGCCGCCGCATGACCGTAGGCAAAAAAACCTTCCGCCGTGCGCTGGAACAGGATGACCGTCATTCCCGGCACTTGCGAACAGATGGTCGCGGCCCGGACGCCCGGCCATGGTGTTGCAGATTCAAGGGCCGGCAGATTGCCTTCCCACCAGTTCAGCAGGTTGAACCGCTCTGCCGCCTCGAGCAGGGCGCCCGGTCGCGCCTGTCGCCGCCAAAGACCGGGGAACGCGGCCAGACCGTTGCTGGACGGATCCACGTCGAAGCCATACCTGTGCCGCTCGGGACTGGCGTGCAACTGCCAGTGGGCCCAACGCTCCATCGCCTCCGAGATGGCCATGAACCGGGCCACCATGGCCGAGGCCGCCATGCCGCTGCCGTTGGCCTTGCTGTAGAGCGTGCTGTCCTCCCGGTTGCCCGCGAGCGCGGCGACGAGATAGGCGTTGGCCAGGAACCGCCTTTCACCCAGCACCTGCGTGTCCGCAAGCTCCACTCGCTCGATCGGCCCACCTTCCCCGGCCAGCACGTTCCGGTAACGGAATGCGGCTAGGCTCAGCATGGGCCGACCATCGGCTGGCCGGCTGGGCCGGCAAACCAATAATTACTCGCCGGATTCCGGCGTGAAATTGCAGAGATAGATGCAGTTCTCGACCGCGGCCGCGTCCGGCTTGCTGCTGAGGCTTTGCACGGTGTCGAATTTTTCCGCGACGCTCGTGAGGCCGACATTGAGAAGGAGGCTCGAGGCGAGCCCGTTGATGGCGTGATTGATTGATTTCATCGGCCACAGTTTCTCACGATCCCCGCGAAAACCGGACTTTGAAAAAGACCTGAATTGTCCCCCTGCAGGACAAAGTGCGGAGAACCGCACCTCACCTAAATGCAGGTGCGGCCGGAAATTGCGGCGTGCCTCCCGGGTCGACTACTGTCTTATTCACAAAGTGCGCCTATCTTCCTCCATAATTGGGATTTACCGTTTGGTTTTTCTTCTGGGATTGGCCAATCTGGTGCTTCGGGGGGACTGGCGGGATCACGGCGCCGGCCTGCCCCCGGTGGATGTCATCACCGCCAAGGAACTGGGCGAAGACACGAGCAAATCGGTTGTTTTGCAGGACAAACTGGGCCGGATTTTCATCGGATCCACCAGCCTGCTGGTATTCGACGGCCAGAGTTGGCGCGCCTATCCGAAACCCGGTGGCTATTTCCTGTCGGCCCTGACCGCGGGGGCGGAGGGAATACTTTGGGCCGGCACGACCAATGATCTGGGTTATTTCCGGGAAGAAACGCTCGGCGAGTTCAAGTTTCATTCCCTTCTGCAAAATCTGCCCGCCGAGGCGCGAAACCTGGGCACGGTCTGGGCCTGCGTCCCGGTGGGCCCACACACCTATTTTGTCGGCAAGAACAAATTGTTGCGCTGGGACGGCCGGGATTTCCAAGTCACCGAGTTTCCCAGCAAAGTGCGACTGGCCCCCGTCAGGCTCGGCGGTGAGCTTTGGTTTCAACACCTTGAGACCGGACTTTATCGCGTCACCGAAAGAGGACCCGAATTAAAATTCACCGCCAACCAGCTGCCGGTTCCCCTGATCATAGCATTATTCCGTGATGCAACCGGCATGGTGACGGTCAGTAACGCCGGCCTGGTTCGGGCCGGAGAGTCCGCTCCGATTTCACCCAAGGCGCTGAATGATTATCTGACCCTGCACAAGGTGAGCGCGTTCACCGAACTGCCGGACGGAAATCTCGCCATCGGCACCCTGTCGGGCGGCCTGGTGCTCACGAGCCGGACCGGGGAGATCATCCGGATCTGGGCCGACGCCGGCACCGGCCTGCCGGGACGCACCATCATGTCCCTGACCGCCGACCCCTCGGGAGAAATCCTGGGCACCTCACCCACCGATTTCTTTCACTTCCCCGCGACCGGCGATGTCAGCGTGTTCAATGCCCTGAACGGACTGCGCAGCCAGGGGGCCAACAACCTCGCCGCCTGGAAATCCACCCTTTATGTCGCGACCGACGACGGCAGCTACCGGCAGACGGCTGCGGAGGACGGCTCGGCCGGCTTTCAGGCGATCCCCGCGCTGACGGCCAGATATCACCACATGGCGCCCGGCGACGGCGGCCTGTTATTCGCCCGTTTCGGCGGCGTCGACTGGTTCGATGGGGTCAACGTGCGCCCGGCCTACCAGATCACGGCCGACACCGCCTACTTCATCCTGCCGGCCCGGAACAGCCCCCGGACATTCTATGTGGCCGAGGTCGCAGGCATCGCCCGCTTGATCCAGAATGACGACGGTTCGTTTGCGCGCACGCGGTTCCTGGAATTGCCCGACTCGGTGGTCAATCTTCATGAGGATTCCGCCGGCCGGCTCTGGATCGGCACGATCACCAAAGGCGCCTTCATCTACGATCCGGCGACCCGACAGCTGACCCCGGTCAATGACCCCGCCAACGGCCAGCCGCTGCAGGGCCGCACGGAGATCGTGGGGGACACGCACCGGATTCTGCTCTTTCTCCCTGGCCGGATCCTGCAAGGCGGACCGCAGGGAGGGGAATTGCGTCCGCTGCCAGGCCTCCCGGCGGTCAATCCATCCGTGGTCCGGCGACTTCCCGGGGAAGAAAGCATCCTGGTGGCCTACCAACGTCCGGCCGGCACCAGCGGCCTGATGCATGGCGCAGGCGTGATCAGCTTTGCCCGGGACGGCACCCCCGCCTGGCGCGAGCTCGATCTTTCCCACCTGAAGGCCGTCGGCTCGATCCGCACCTTGGCCTTCTCCGAAGATAACCAGCGGCGCATCCTCTGGCTCGGCGGGATGGAGGGAGTCCTCCGCCTCGATTACGAAAAAATTTCCACGCTGCGGACCCCGACCGCCCCCCTCATCAAAACCACGGAAGCCCCGGGGAGCATCCCCGCCGCCGGCGGGATTCCGCTCTATCCTTTCAAGGACCACCGCCTCAGCTTCCGGGTTTTCACCGGCAGTTATCTGCCGAGCAAGGACTGGCTTTTCCAGACGCGACTGGGGACGGGTGAAGGCAACTGGTCCGCGCCCACCGCTCGCCGCTCCTTCGAGTTCACCAACCTCTCCGAGGGAGACTATCGGTTTGAAGTCCGCGCCCTCAACGCCGCACGTCAGGCCGGCCCGGCGGCTGTCTTCACCTTCCGGATCCTGCCGCCTTGGTATCGCTCCGCGTGGGCCATCACGGGCTATGCCGTGACCATTGTTCTCGCCGTCTTCGGTTACATCCGGTTCCGCGAGCGCCGGATCCGGATCCGCAACCAGGAGCTCGAGGCCCTCGTCGAGGTCCGCACCGCCGAGCTGGTCAAGGCCAGCGCCGCCAAGGACGAGTTCCTCGCCGGCGTCAGCCACGAGATCCGCAACCCGATGAACGGGGTCATCGGCATCGCCGAGAATTTCCGCACCGAGGGCCTCGACCTGGAAAGCCGCCGCAAGTTCAGCCTGCTCCGCCAGTGCGCCAGCCACCTGTCCTCGCTGCTGGAGGACATCCTTGATTTTTCCAAGGTGCAGGCGGGGGCGATCGAGCTGGACCCGAAGCCGTTCGACCTCGTGGACCTGGTCGAATCCGTGGGCGCCATCACCCGCCCCGACAGCGAAAAATACGGCATTCCCGTGGAACTCGCCGTTTCCCCCGCCGTGCCGCGCGAGCTGGTCGGCGATGCACGCCGCATCCGGCAGATCCTGATCAATTTTGTGAGCAACGCCCTGAAGTTCTCCGGTCGCGGCCAGGTCAGCGTCACGGTCTGGTGCAAGCATCCCGGGCCGGCGCAGACCGAGGTCATCTTCGCGGTCTCCGACGAGGGCCCCGGCATCTCCGCCGAGGAGCAAACGCGGCTGTTCACCCGCTTCGAGCGCGGCGCGGCGGCGCAGAAGGGCCGCGTGCCGGGCACCGGCCTGGGCCTGGCGCTCTGCAAGGGCATCGCCGAGAAGATGGGCGGCCGCATCTGGCTGGAGAGCGAGCTCGGCCACGGTTCGTGCTTTTATTTCAGCGCGCCCTTCACCCTGGCCGAGACGCCGGCCGAGCCGGTGGCCGCGGCCGCGGCCGGGCTCGTCGCCACCCGCACCGCGCTCGTGGTCGATGACCAGGAATACAACCGCATCGTGCTCGCCGATCTCTTGCAGACGATGGGGTTCACCGTGCATTCCGCGCAGGAGGGCTCCGCCGCCCTCAACCTCGCGGCGCAACAGGCCTTCGACGTGGTCTTCCTCGACTTCAACCTGCCGGGCTTGAGCGGGGTGGATGTTGCGCGGGGCATCCGCGCCCTGCCCGGTCCGACCGCCCACGCCCTCATCCTCGCCACCACCGCTTTCACCACCCCGGAGAAACGCGCACAGTGTCTCGACGCCGGCATGGACGCCTTCCTCGGCAAACCCGTCACCAGGGAACGGCTGGCCAAGGCGCTGGCCAACCTGGCACCGACCGCCGCCCCCGCGGCAAGCGAGGCCCGGGTGGCACCGGCAGCCACCGGCCCGGCCGACCGGCTCGGCAACCTGCGCCTGCTCGCCCGCAAGAAGGGCGTGCCCTTCGCGGACGAACTCGCGCTGTATCTCTCCGAGCTCGAGGTCGAGTTCGACCAGCTCAAGGCCGCCCTGCAACAGGAGGATGCGGCCGGGGCCGGCCGTTACGCCCACATGCTCTGCGGCCGCTGCAGCTTCGTCTACGAACGCGACCTGGAGCAGACGCAGCGCAAGATCGAGGCCGCGGTCGGCAACGGGCAGTGGGCCGAGGCCCGGCGCCTTGGGGCTGAGTTTGCCGCGCAGCTGGCCGACCTGCGGGTCAGACTGGCTTCCTCCGGCCCAGCTGCTCCGCCCGCGTGAGCCCGTTGACGATCGCGTAGTGGATCAGCTTGGGCGTCGTGTGGATGTCGAGCTTGCGCATGATGTCGCGCCGGCGCGATTGCACGGTGGCGGGGCTGATGGTCAGCACGGCGGCGATCTCGTCGTCCGTCTTGGACTCGCCGATCATCGAAAGGATGCGGGTCTCGTAATCGGAGAGCACGCGGATAAAGGCCTTGGGGTCGCGGCGGATGCTGGCGCTCGATTCATTCACGATCGGCGTGTAATAGACCCTGCCGCCCAGCACCGCGTGGATCGCCTCGGACAGCACCTCGGGCCGCTGCTCGTTCTTGTCCACGAAGCCATGAAGCCCGATGCGCTGCACCTGCAGCATGGTCCAGGGATCACGATGCGAGGAAATCGCGAGGATCTTCACGGAGGCCAGCTCGTCGAGGACGACCTTGGCCATTTCCAGTCCGTCCCCGTCCGGGAGCGAGATGTCCATGAGCACGAGGTCGGGCTTGTGCCTGCGGATCGCCGCCAGGCCGTCCTTGCAGGTCCCGCAGGCCTGCAGCACCTGCAACCCGAGATCCCGGCAGTGATAGGTGAAGAACTCCGCCACGATCCGCTGGTCCTCCACGATGACCACGCGTCCGCTGGCCGTCGGACCGGCCGGGCTTTTTCCTGGGATTGTGTCCGCTGAGTTCACTGGTTTCTGTTCAAATATGGTCTGGCAAAGACGATCTGATCCGGGCGCCGTTACGGGAAGTGTTTTTCACGCACCCGTGATCCCGACCTTCGGCTGTTCCAGTCTCTTCACGTGAACATCATTCTGTTTCGTCCTTCAGAAGTCGAGCTTCCCCTGCCCCGGAGCGATCCGCGCGCGCAACATCTGCTCGCGGTGCTCCGGCGTCAGCCGGGCGATTCCTTCGACGCCGGCGTGATCAACGGTCCGCGCGGCAAGGGCACGCTTGTCTCCATCGAGGCGGACCGCGTGCGGCTCGCGTTCACGTGGGGCGAACCCGCGCCCCCTCCGGCCCCGCTCACGCTGCTGGTCGGCCTGCCGCGACCGCAGACCGCGCGCGACATCCTGCGCGAGGCCACGGCGCTCGGAGTGGCGGCCATCCATTTTGTGCGCACGGACAAGGGGGAGGCCGGCTACGCCGGCAGCTCCCTCTGGCATTCGGGCGCGTGGGAGGAGTGCGTCATAAACGGCGCGGCCCAGGCCTTCTGCACGCGCGTGCCCGAGATCACGCACGGCCGGTCGCTCGCCGACGCCCTCGCCACGCAGCCCGCCGGGGGGTTCCGCCTCGCGCTCGACAACTACGAGTCGCCGGTGGCGCTGAGCCAGGTCGCCGTGCCCGCGGGCCGGCCCGTGACGCTGGCCCTCGGCGCCGAGCGCGGCTGGTCACCGGCCGAAAGGACCCTGTTGCGCGAAAGCGGCTTCACCTTCGGGCACCTCGGCGACCGCGTGCTGCGCACCGAGACGGCGTGCATCGCCGCCGTGACCTTGCTCAGGGCGAAGCTCGGTTTGATCTGAAGATCCGCACCGTGGGCTGGCGCGCGCCCTTGCCGAGCTGTTTCACGCAGGTCCAGCCGGGGGGCGAAAGCTCAACCGCACCGGGCATCTCAAACACGACGAGCGCATCCGTTTTCGCCACCAGCAGCTCATCCAGCCGGGCAAACAGTTTCGGCGCCACCTCCGGAATGATCTCATAGGGCGGATCGATAAAAACCAGGTCCGGCACCTCGCCCGGCATCACGTGGGTGGCGTCGGCGGTCACGACCTGCAGGCCGGCGGGCGTCCGCCCGAGGCTCTTGCACACCGCGGCGATGTTCTGGCGGATGAAATCCGCCGTCCGCGCGTTTTTCTCCACAAACACCCCGTCCGCCGCCCCGCGGCTGAGCGCCTCGAGGCCATAGGCACCGCTGCCGGCAAACAGGTCCAGGAAACGCGCCCCGGCCACGCGGGCGGCCAGGCTGGAAAAGACCGCCTGCCGCATGGCGTCGGTCGCGGGGCGGACCGCATCACCCTTGGGCAACACCAAGGGAATACCCCGGGCCTGGCCGCCGGTTATCCGCATGAGCCCGCCCCGTTTAGGCTGGTCAGCCGGGTGCGGCCGGATCGCCGGAATGAAGGAACACTTTCTGCTGCCAGTGGTTGTATTAACATAGCATTTGCACGGGGACGGGGGGCGACTTAGCTCTTTCCCCTCGCGGCCTCCAGCCAGCCACCTAACTGGCTTCCGTGCCGCGCGAAGGCAATGCCTTACCCAGTCCACCAAGCATGTTTTCCCGACGCCTAGTCTGGCCGCTCTGCGCTGCCCTGCTCGCTGCCGTTGCCCTCCCCGCGGAGGAACGGAACGGCTGGCCGTTGATCGTGCACCAGACGCCGCCGGATGCCCCGGCCGAAAACGTGCAATACTTCGGGCCGCTGATCTTCGCCCAACATGCCGCCGGCGAGGTGTCGGGCGTCCGGCCGCTCTACCTGCAGGCCAAGGTCGGCGACAAGGCAACCGCCACCTTCCTCTATCCGCTCTTCACCTGGCAAAAACAGCCCGGCTACCGCGAATTCAGCTTCTTCAAGCTCATCAACCTCCGCCAGTCGGACGGACCCGGCCAGCCCGGCGAAAGCGGCTTTGAGGTCTGGCCGTTTTATTTCTCCAAGCAGACCGGCGACCCGGCGACGAGCTATCGTGCGCTTCTGCCCGTGGCCGGCACGATCAAGCACCGTTTCGGCAAGGACGAGCTGTCGTGGTATGCCTTTCCGCTTTACCTGCACAGCGAGAAGGCGGGGATGGAGATCACCACCGCGCCCTGGCCGTTCCTGCGCTTCATCGACGGCGACGGGCACCATGGCTTTGAATTCTGGCCGCTGTTCGGCCACCGTGGACGGGACGGTGATTACGACCGACGCTTTTACCTGTGGCCGCTCTTCTACAAGTCCGCGAAGAACCTCTCCGCGCCGGAACCCACGGTCAGCGTCGGCGCCCTGCCCTTCTACACCCGCGACACCGCCCCGGGTTATGTCAGCGAGACCTACGGGTGGCCCTTCTTCGGTTATACGCACCGCACGCAGCCCTATCGTTATGACGAACAGCGCTACTTCTGGCCGTTCCTCGTCCAGGCGCACGGCGACCAGCGCCGCATCAACCGCTGGGCGCCGGTCTACACCCGCTCCGTCATCAAGGGCTACGACAAGACCTGGGTGCTCTGGCCGCTCTACCGCCACGCCGAGTGGCAGGACGCCGGCCTCGCGCAGGAGAAGAACCAGTTCCTTTACTTCCTGTATTGGTCACAGACCCAGCGGAGCCTGACCAACCCCGCCGCCGCCCGGGCGCACAAGACCCACCTCTGGCCGCTGTTCAGCGCCTGGGACAACGGGGCCGGACGCCAGCAGGTGCAGGTGCTCAGCCCGCTCGAGGTTTTCTTCCCGACCAACGACATCGTCCGGCAGCTCTACACGCCCGTCTTTGCGCTCTACCGCTACGACCGGACGGACGCCGACACCTCGCGCCACTCCCTGCTCTGGAAAGCCGTCACCTGGCGTCGCAGCCCCGCCGGGAAGGAGTTCCACCTCGGTCCGCTCCTCAGCGTGCAGGCCGGGGCGGAAAAGCAGCGCATCGCCCTGGGGAACGGCCTCCTCGGCCTGCAGCGCCGCCCGGGCGAGCGCGCCTGGCGGCTCTTCCTGTTCGATTTCAACCGGAAAACCACTAACAAGCCAGCCGGGGCCCCGCCGTCATGAATTACCTAACCGCCATCATCGGCCACATCGGGGGCACCCTGCTCCTGCTGGTGCGCACGTTGAAATACCTGCCGACGCTGCCGCGCCAGTTCCCGCGCTTCATCGAGCAGTGCTATCTCATCGGCTACACCTCGCTGCCCATCGTCACCATCCTGAGCTTCTTCATCGGCAGCGTGCTCGCGCTGCAGAGCGGCTACAGCATGGAGAACTTCGGCGCCAAGCAGTTCATCGGCACGCTCGTCGGCCTCACCATGGCCCGCGAGCTCGGCCCCGTCATGGTGGCCATCCTGATCGCGGGCCGCGTCGGCTCGGCCATCACCGCCGAGCTGGCCTCGATGAAGGTTTACCAGGAGATCGACGCCCTCACGACCATGAACATCCCGCCCGAGCGGATGCTGGTGCTGCCCCGGCTGGCGGCGATCTTTGTCATGATGCCGGTGCTCGCCATCATCGCCAACCTCTGCGGCTGGTATGGCGGCGCGCTCGTGTGCCAATACACCCACTCCATCTCCGTCGACTCCGAGGCCTACTTCACCGCCCTGAAGGCCTACATGAAGCCGAAGGACATCATCGACGGCCTGGTCAAGGCCGAGGTCTTCGGTTTCGTGATCATCACCGTCTGCTGCTACATCGGGCTCAACACCCGCGGCGGCCCGCGCGAGATCGGCGCCTCCGTGACCAAGGCGGTCGTCACCTCGCTCATCCTCATACTGGTGCTCGACTACTTCGTCACCAAGGCCCTCCTCTTCACATGAGCTCGACCTACACCGCCTCCCCGTTCGTCGGCAAGACCTTCGGCGTCACCGTGACCAACGTGACGAAAACCTTCGGCAAGACCACCGTGCTCAAGGACGTCAGCCTCGAGGTCAAACCCGGCGAGATCTTCTGCATCATGGGCCCCAGCGGGTCCGGCAAGACCGTCCTGCTCAAGCATATCGCCGGCCTCGAGCAGGCCACCGCCGGCGAGGTCCGGATCGGCGAGTTCGACGCCGCCGACCCCGAGACCCGCAACAAGGTCCACCTCGCCCTCGTCTTCCAGGCCGGCGCGCTTTTCAACTCCCTCTCGGTCTACGACAACCTCGCCCTCTATCCCCGGGAACACCGCGAGTGCAACGAGGCCGGCATCCGCGAGCGCGTCATGCACGCCCTCTCCATCCTCTCGCTCGAAAAGGCGGCCAACAAGTTCCCCTCCGACCTCTCCGGCGGCATGAAGAAGCGCGTGGCCATCGCCCGCGCCCTCGTGATGGAGCCCCAGCTCCTGATCTACGACGAGCCCACCTCCGAGCTCGATCCGGTGATGTCGGCCACGCTGACCGAGATCATCGCCACCCTCCGCGAGCAGACCGCCGTCACCAGCGTCGTCGTCACCCACGACCGCGACCTCGCCTTCGCCATCGCCGACCGCATCGCCTTCGTGATGGACGGCCGGATCCGCGGCGTCGGCACGCCGGCCGAGTTCAAAAACCCGACCGACCCGGTCATCGCCAATTTCCTCAACCCGGTCATCGACCTCAAGAATCCCCGCTTCAAACAACTGGAGAACAGCCATGAATAACATGTCACAAAGCATCCGCGTCGGTCTCTTTTTCCTGCTCGGGATCGCGCTTGCCTGGATCACGTTCGAGTCGCTCAACGGCGGGCGGCTCTTCAAGAAGCCCGGCTACACCCTCGTGGCCGGCTTCGCCAACCTCAAGGGCCTCAAGACCGGCGACGAGGTCCGCATGGCGGGCGTCAAGGTCGGCGCCGTCGAGCTCACCCGCCTCGCCGGCCACCGCGTGGAGGCCCTCCTCGCGATCGAGCCGGGCGTGAAGATCCCCGCCGACGCCGTCGCGAGCGTGGAGCAATCCAGCCTGCTCGGCAGCAACTACCTCGGCGTCACCTTCGGCACGCCCGGCACCGAGCTGCTCAAGGACGGCGACGAGATCAGCACCAAGGCCACGGTGGACATGAGCGAGGTCATCAGCCAGCTCGGCAACCTCGGCTCCAAGCTTGAGTCCGTCATCGGCGAGATCGGCAAATCCATGGGCGCCGGCGGCGAGGGCGGCGGCCTCTTCCAGCGCATCGACAAGCTCGTCACCGAAAACGGCCCCAAGCTCACCGAGACCATCAGCAACCTGCAGGACATCACCGCCAAGATCAAAACCAGCGAGGGCACGCTCGGCAAACTCGTCAACGACTCCAGGCTGCATGACGACCTGCTCGCCGGCGTGGGCGAGATCAAGCTCGCCGCGGCCGACGCCCGCGTGTTCATGAGCGACACCAAGGGCATCGTCGCCGATGTGAAGGCCGGCAAGGGCACGCTCGGCCTGCTGCTTTACGACGACGCCACCGCGAGCAGCCTCAAGACCTCGATGAAGAACCTGCGCGAGATCTCGGACAAGCTGAACAGCGGCCAGGGCACGCTCGGCAAGTTGATCGCCGACGACAGCCTCTACCTCAACGTGCAGTCCACGATGAAGAAGGCCGACCGCGCGCTCGACGGCCTGGGCGACCAGGGCCCGATCACCGCCGTCGGCGTCGTGGCCGGCGCGCTGTTCTGATGGATTGCCGGAGGGTCGGTCAGGAGACCGGCCCTCCCTCCCATGCCCCTCACCGTCCAGCTCATCCCCGGCGATTTCGCCGTTTGCCGGCTGCCCGCCACCGCGCCGGTCCCGGACTGGGCCGGCTCCGATGTTTTCACCTCGGTCACGCGCACGGGGGAGGAGCTTTCCATCCTCTGCCCGGCCGCCCAGGTGCCGGCGGGCACCAAACACGAGTCCGGGTGGCGGTTGCTGAAACTGCAGGGGCCGTTCGCCTTCACCGAGACGGGCATCCTCGCCGCGGTGCTCGCGCCGCTGGCTGCCGCCAAGATCGGCATCCTGGCCATGGCGACTTTCGACACCGACTACGTGCTGGTGAAATCCACCCGACTCGCGGAGGCCCGACAGGCACTCGAGGCCGCCGGTCACGCGGTAATAACGTAGGGGCGGCGCTGGCGCCGACCTGACGCCCGGGTTCGTCGCGAGCGGCGACCCTCCATCAACTCTTCCTGCGATAGAGTCCGTCGAAGGCCGTCGTCCATGTCTTGCCGCCGTCGGTGGACTGCTCCCAATGCTGGCGCACCGTGCCGTCGGGACTCGGCGCCCAGGTGATGCGTTCGATCCGCGGCACGCCTTTCACCAGGTGTTCGCCGGTCAGCACCATGCGTCCGTCCGCGAGGCCGCCGCGCAGCTCCAGCACCCCGCCGTCCCCGCCGACCCAGTATTGCTGCCATTGCTTTTTTGCGGCGTTCCAGGCGTTCAGGCTCTTGCCCGTGAAACCGCCGGCCCCGGTCCAGTGCTCCAGCAAGCCGGCCCCGCCGGCGACGGACTCGATCCTGCTTGTGCCCGCCGGCCTGCCCGCGGGATTGGTCACCTCCCACTCGCCGAGCCAGAAGTCGAACTGGCGCGACTCGGGCGGAAGCGCGGGCGGCGGGTTTTGCGCGGAGAGGCCCGGGAGCAGAAGGAGGAAAAGGCCGAGCAGGCGAGCGGATGTTCTCATGCCGGCAGCCTGCCCGGCGCCCCGCGGAACCGCAAACGCTCCGGGGCAGGACGCCAAAAAAAAGCGGCGACCCCCGGTGGGGCCGCCGCGGATGATGAAATCAGGCCAGGATTACCAGTCCTTGGACACGCGGACGTAGACGAACAGGGGCTCGACCCAGTTCGTGTTCTCGTTCACGAGCTTGCTGTCCGAGAGGTCGATCGGGGGCGTCGAGTTGAGGATGTTGCGCGCCCCGACCGTGATCGTGCTGTTGAACCAGCCCTTGTAGGAGACCTGGGGATTCACGACGTATTGATCCTTGATCTGCGCAATCTGGAAGGCGTCGTTGTAAGCTCCGATGTAGGTGGTGAGAACGGAGGCGGCCCACGCGCCCTTGTTCCACGCGAAGGTCGCGGAACCGCGGAAGTGCGGGGAACCATACTCGCCGTCGGTGTCCACGAGCACCCCGCTGGCATTGGAGAAGTTGGCCTCGGCGATATAGGTGCCGGACAGTTCCATGCGGAAGTTGCCCCACTTGTTCTCGGGCAGGATCCAGCGGGCGTTCATGTCGTAGCCCTCGTATTCACCCGTGCTGAGGTTCTGCCAGGTGGTGAGGACGCCGCTGATGGTGCCGACCGTCTCGCCCGGGGTCGGTGCGTTGCGGACCACGAGGTTGGCGAAGGCGGGGTTGGCCAGGATCTGGGCCGCGGTCAGGCGGTTGATCAGGTTCTCCTGCTTGAAGCGGAAATAATCCAGGCCGAACGAGAGCTCGCGGAAGAGGCTGCCCTTCTTGCGGGCGAAGGGCTGGAGGACCAGGCCGCCGTAGTAGACTTCCGTCTCCTCGGGCTGCAGGCCCGGGTTGCCGCCGCCAAACTGGCGGATCTGCACGCGGGGATCCTGCGGCCGGAGCGGGTCGGCCAGCGTGTTCGCCGTGAAGCTGGTGCTGACCGTGGTGTAGAGGAACGCCAGGTTGGGCGCCAGGAAGGACTGGCCGTAGGAACCGCGCAGCAGCACCTCCGGCATCGGGCGGAACACGGCGGCGATCTTGGGCTTCGTGGTCTCGCCGAAGTCGCTGTAGCTCTCAAAGCGGCCCGCGACCTGCAGCTCCACCATCTTGTGCACCGGGATGTTCAACTCGGCGTAAACCGAGTAAAGCCGGCGGTCGCCATAGGTGTCGGAACCGGCGCTGCCGCCCACGATCTGGCTGTCGCGGTTCAGCTGGGTGCCGATGTTCCGCATCTTTTCCGAGCGGAGCTCGCCACCCACCGCCAGGCCGATGTCGCCGGCGGGCAGGCTGAACACGGGGCCCGAAACGCTGAAGTCGCCCGAGCGCACGTCGAAGTCGTCGTAGTTCGGGTTGGTGATCCGCAGGTAGTTGATGATGTCGGGATGATTGGGCCCGAACGGATTGGCATAGCGCACCACGCCATTGAGCAGGACGCCGTTGAGGGCATTCTGGACCAGCTGGTCGGAGGAGGTGTTCTTGGCGAGCTGCGTGATCGAATTCTTCGAGTAGAGCAGCGCGCCCGTCCAGGACCAGTCGGTCTCGGGAATCTTGCCGTCCAGGCCGAGGACGATGCGGGGCGAGTCCGCGGTGGTGTCCTGCTCGCGGCGGCCCAGCTCGGAGAGACGCCAGCGCAGGTCCACGATATTCTGGCCGAAGGGATTGTAGGGATTGGTGGCGGGGAACAGGCCCGTGCCGCCCGGCGAGCTGCCGATCTCCTGTCCGGTGACGTAGGGCACCGGCGCCGCGGCGATATTGACCTGCGAACGGCGGAACGAGACGTCGGCCCACGCCGTGAGGTTGTCGTTAAACGTGTAGGTCGCGCGCGTGTAGAAGCCGAACGACCGCTCCACCGGCGTGAAGCCCACGTTTTCCTGGAAGTTGTAGAGCGGCGTGATGTTCTGAGCGCCCGCGAGCGTCGGATTGGTCTGCGGCGTCGTGTAGCCGGCCCGGCCGTTGGCAAACTGCGGCAGCCCGGTCAAACCGCGCACGGCGCCGATCGGACCCGAGGTGCTGCGCTGGTCGAGGCCGCCGTAGGGCGTGCCGTCCGATTCGTCCGTCCAGGCGAGATCCGCCCCGTCCATGCCCGCGCGGTCGCGATAGTCGAAGGTGGTGATCAGCGAGACCTTGTCGGTCTGGGTGCCCATGAGCAGGAAGATGGACTTCTCGGCCGAATCCGTGTCGACCGTGTTGCCGTAGGAAACCTCGGAGGTGAACCCGCTGTAGTTTTTCTTCAGCGTGACGTTGATCACCCCGGCGACCGCGTCGGAACCGTAGATGGCCGACGCGCCGTCCTTCAGCACCTCGAGCGACTCAACGGCCGCCGTCGGGATGCTGTTGAAGTCGAACACGGTCTGGAAGCCGTTGAAACCGGCGGACGCGTAGGGCGCCGCCCGGCGGCCGTTGATGAGCACGAGCGTGTTGTTGCTGCCCAGGCCGCGCAGGTTGAACGAGCTGATCCCGGGCGTGAAGCTGGTGCCGCCGTCGATGGAGACCAGGGACGAGCCGGAGATGGCCGGCATGGCGCGGATGGCATCACCCAGGGTCGTAAAGCCGGTTGCCTTGAATTCGGCCTCGGTCAGCCGGACCACGGGCTGCGGCGTCTCCGCGTCGATGCGCTTGATGCGCGAACCGGTGACGGTGAACGTCTCCAGGTTCACCTTTTCCTTCGGCGCTTCTTCGGATGTCTGGGCAAAAGCGGCCGTGGCCGCGAACGCCGGGAGGGTGAGCGCGAGCAGTCGCGCCAAGCCCCACGAGCGTGGAGTGCGTGTTGAGTTCATGCGTTTTACGGGTGTGTTATGGCGAGCGCGGCAGGGCGCCGGCGCCTCGTTATGACACCGCAGTTGTCGCGTGATGCCCGGCCGGCTCAATGGCCGTGCGACGGGGCTACAATGCGCCGATTCCAAATCCCCATCCGATTTGGCGGGACGCCAACTAAACGCGACGAAGCGCGTCGTGGCCTACAGATGCGCTTTCAAATCGTGCACAAAAGTGCGGCTGACCTTGAGCTTGGCGCCGTTGGTCAGCTCGACGGTGTATTCACCGTAAAGCGCCGGGCTGGCCTTCCGCATGTGCCGGAGATTGACGATGGTCGAGCGGTGGATGCGCACGAAGTGCGCGGGATCCAGCTTCTCCATCATCTTGTGCAGCGACATGCGCACGAAGCGCGACTTGTCGCTGACGTGCAGCCGCACGTAGTCGCCGTCGGACTCGATCCACAGGATGTCCTCGGGCGCCATCACGTGGATCTCGCCGTCGCAGCGGATGAAGAGGCGGCCGTCGCCCTCGCGGGGCCGGGCGGCCGCCACGGCGCCGTCCGCCGGGGTGCCCTCGCGCAGCTTCTGCAACGCAGACATCACCTCGTCGAGGCGCTTGGAGAAGTCGCGCTTTTCCTGGCTGCGCACGGCGCTCTTCGCCCGGGACAGGGCATCGGCGAACCGGGCGCGGTTGAAGGGCTTCAGCAGGTAATCGACCGCCTGGACCTCGAAGGCCTGCAGGGCGAAGTGATCATAGGCGGTGACAAAGACGACCTGGGGCATCAGGGCGGCCGGCAGCTTGGCCAGCACCTCGAAGCCGGTCATGCCGGGCATCTGCACATCGAGGAAGAGCAGGTCGGGCTGGTGTTGCTTGATGGCCTCGACGGCCTGGGTGCCGTTGTTGCACTGGGCGACAATCGCGATGTCGGGATCGTGGCGCAACAGCGCCTCGACGTTCTGGCGGGCAAGGACCTCGTCGTCTACGATCATGGTCCGGATCGTGGCAGTTGTGGTATTCATGGGGATGAACTCGTGCGGAAAGGCAGGATGATCTCGGCGCGGACGCCCTGCGGGCTGTTGTCCCGGAGCCGCAGGCGGGCCTCGTCGCCGTAGAGCATCAGCAGGCGGGCGTGCGTGTTCTGCATGCCGATGCCGCGGCCCAGCGCGGCATCGTCCCTGGGCAGGGCCGGGCCGTCATTATACACCGTGAGCAGGAGCCGGGTGCCGTCGCGCTGGGCGCTGACCCGCAGCAGGCGCGCGGCCGGGTCCTTGGAGATGCCGTGCTTCATGGCATTCTCCGCCAGCGGCTGGAGCAGCAGGCTCGGCACCTGGGCGCGCAGGCACTTGGGATCGATGTCGAACTCCACCTGGAGCCGGTCCTGGAAGCGGATGCGCTCGATCTCGAAATACCGGCGGAGGAAATCAAGCTCGCGCTCCAGCGTGTCCATGGCCTCCTGCTTGTGGTCCAGCGAGCGGCGGAGCAGCTCGCCCAGCCCGGCGACGATATCCTCGGCCTCGCGGGTGCGGTTGTTGCGGATCAGGCTGGTGATGGAGTTGAGGGTGTTGAAGAGAAAATGCGGGTGCAGCTGCATCTTCAGCGCGTCCAGGCTGGCGCGGACCAGCTTGGTTTCGAGCTGCGCATTGGCGACCTGCAACTGGCCGGTCAGGCGCTGGCCGTCCCGCCATTGGCGGTAGAAGCTGACGGCGTATATCGCCAGGACCAGCGCCAGGTAAACCAGGGCCGGGAGATAGCTCCAGCCCCGCATCCAGCGCAGGTCGTTCACCACGACGGGCAGGAAGGTGGCGGGCAGGTGGTTGACCAGCACGAGCCGGAACGCCTGGGCCACGATGAACAGGCCGGTGATGATCAGCGCGAGCAACCCGTGCAGGCCGACGGCCCACAGCCAGTGCCGGTCGGCGCGCGCGAGGCTCCGGTGCACCAGCAGGATCGCCGGGACAAAGAACCACCACAGGATCTCCAGCGGCCACAGGTTGAGCTTCGTGGCGCGGAAGGTCGCCTGGGGCGCATCCTGCAGCCAGGAGCGTGCATCCCAAAACACGACCGCCGTGAGCGCGAGGGTGCCGGTCACCCAGACCAGCAACCAGAAGCGCCAGTTACGCCACCAGACCCCACCACCGTTGCCGTTCGCGGAATTCATGTGCCGGTATGGGGGTAGACCGAGGGAACGACGACCGGGGCCTCCAGCCACAGCCGTTTTGGCGACTGGCGTGCCAGCGGATCGCCATACCAGCCTTTCACCTCGGCGGCCCGCAGGGTGTGGCGGCGCTCGAACATCAGGGGGACAACCGGCACGGCGGCCATGGCCCGGCGCTCCGCCTGCTCGACGAGCGCCAGCCGTTCGCCGCCCGTCTTTTGGTTGGCCGCCGCCATCAGCCGGATGGTCTCTTCGTCCCGCCATTTGGTTTCGGTGTATTCCGCCGGCATCGTGAAGCTGGAAAGCAGGTCCGCCGGATCCGGCACCGTGGCGATCAAGCCGCCGTAGATGATGTCGTAATCCCCCGCGTTGATCCGCTCGCTGCGCTTGGCCGGTGATTCGTAGGCCACGTAGGTGCGGATGCCCAGTTCCTTGAACCAGCGCTCGCCGCACGCGGCCGGATAGGGGTTGCCCTCCATCCAGAGCGGCAGCGCCATGCGCAGGACCGGGAACCCCTTCCCCGCCGGATAACCCGCCTCGGCCAGCAACCGTCGCGCCTCGGCGGCATCCTCGTTGAACAGCACCAGACCGGGCCGGCCCGGCATGTCGGGCACCCAGGACCAGGCCGGCACCAGCCGGGCGCGGTCGGATTCCTCGATCAGCTCCGCGCGGTTCAGCGCGAGGGCGAGCGCCCGGCGCACCCGCAGGTCGCGCAACGGGCCGCGCGTCACGTTGAAGTAGTTCCCCACCACCCCGAGCTCGAGTTCCGACTCAACGGCCATCGCCCGCCGCGTAGGCCAGGTGCGCCCGGGCGAAAGATTCACCGACGGCATCAGGTCCGCCCGGCCCGCCGAGACCAACAGGGCCCCCATGGTTGAGCTGTTGGCCCGGATGAACCGCACACCGGCGAGCCGCACCCCCGCCCGCCCGTGGTAGAAGGGGCTGGCCTCCAGCCGGTAACCATCCGCGCTTGCCTCCCGCAGCCGGAAGGGGCCGTTGGTGACCAGGGCCGCCGGCTGTTCATAAAACGAACGGTCCGCCAGCACCCGCTCGGCCGAGTGGTGGAGCGGAGCCAGGAGCGGATCCGACAGCTCCGCCAGCAGCGAGGTGCGCGGCTGGTCCAGCTCCACCTGCAGCGTGAGATCGTCCAGGGCGCGCAAACCCACGGCCTCCGGGTGTTCGCGCTGGCCGCGGTGGTAGGCCTCGGCGTTCTTCACCGGAAAAAGCGTGAAAGCCAGGTCGACGCGCGCACGCAACAGCCGCTGCCAGGCGCGCACAAAATCCTGCGCCGTGACCGGATCGCCGTTGCTCCAGCGGCCGTCGGGCCGGAGTCGCAGGGTCAGCAGGCGGTGGTCATCCGACCAGGTCCAGCCCGCTGCCGCCGCCGGCTGCGGTTCGCCGGTGAGGGGATCACATTCCACCAGCGGCTCCCAGAGACTGAGGATGAACTGGTTGTAGGTCGAAAGGGGCAGCATCCGCACATGCGGATCCGGACGGAGCGCCTGCGTATAAACGATCCGGAGGACATCCGCCTCCGCCACCCCGCGCCGGACCCCGGGCAAAGATTCCCGCGGACCGAGAAAAACCAACGCCAGTCCACCGGCCAAAACCAGCAACCCCAGGCTCGTCCACCAGTGATCGCGGGGCGTCGTAGTCATTGTGTTTGTCGGCCTAGCTAGCAGACGGTCCCAGCCAACGCAATGCGCGGCTCCCCGACAACCAGCGTGTGGCCAGTCCGCCGGAAGGCGCGACGAGCCTGCATAATTCCGCGCCAAAGCGCACTGGCGCAAAAAAGGCGGCCGGTGGGCCGCCTCGTTTTTTCCGGGGGAATCCCTACGCCTTACGCCTTGGGTCCGCCCTGCGCGAGATTGCGCGCCCGGAGACGCAGGCCGTTCAGGCGGATGAAGCCCGTCGCGTCGCTCTGGTTATACCAGCTCTTCACGCCTTCCATCGAAGCGATCTTGTCGTCGTAGAGCGAATACTTCGACTTGCGGCCGCAGGTGATGATGTTGCCCTTGTAGAGCTTCAGCCGGACGGTGCCGGTGACGTAGCGCTGGCTCTCGTCGACCATCGCCTGGAGCATCTCGCGCTCGGGCGCGAACCAGAAGCCGTTGTAGACGAGCTCGGCGTATTTCGGGATGAAGCCGTCGCGCAGATGCAGCACCTCGCGGTCGAGCGTGAGCGACTCCACCTGGCGGTGGGCCTGCATCAGGATCGTGCCGCCCGGGGTCTCGTAGACGCCGCGGGACTTCATGCCGACAAAACGGTTCTCGACGAGGTCGACGCGGCCGATGCCGTGCTTGCCGCCGAGCTTGTTAAGCGCCTTCAGCACGCCGCCGGGGGTGAGCTTCTGGCCGTTCACGGCGACGGCGTTGCCCTTCACGAAATCGATCTCGACATACTCGGGCTTGTCCGGCGCGTCCTCCGGGGCGACGGAGAGCTTGAACATCGCCTTGTTCGCCTTCGTGGTCGGATCGAACCACGGGTCCTCGAGGATGCCCGCCTCGTAGGAGATGTGGAGAAGGTTGCGGTCCATCGAATACGGCTTCTTCAGCGAGGCCTCGACGGGGATCTTGTGCTTGGCGCAATAGGCGATCATTTCGGCGCGGCCCGGGAAAAGGTCACGGTAGGCCTCGATCTTCCACGGCGCGATGATCTGCAGGTGCGGGGCGAGCGCCATGTAGGTGAGCTCGAAGCGGCACTGGTCGTTGCCCTTGCCCGTGGCGCCATGCGCGACGGTGTCGGCCTTCTCCTTCTTCGCGATCTCAACCTGCGCCTTGGCGATGAGCGGGCGCGCAATGGAGGTGCCCAGGTAATACTGGCCCTCGTAAATCGCGTTGGCCCGGATCATCGGGTAGATGAAATCCCGGGCGAATTCCTCGACGAGATCGATGGTGTAGTGCTTGGAAGCCCCGGTCTTAAGGGCTTTCTTGTCCAAGCCCTTAAGCTCCTCTTCCTGGCCGATATCAGCCGCAAAGGTGACGATCTCGGCGTCGTAGGTTTCCTTGAGCCACTTGACGATGACGGAGGTGTCTAGGCCTCCAGAATATGCGAGGACGATCTTCATGATAGGAGTTGCAGTGTTGGTAATCATCCCGGCTGCGCAAAGTAAAAATCAGGTATTTAAGGCCGAACGGCCCCTCTGGGGTTGCGTTTACCCCAGTGCCGGGGATTATCACCCCAGTTCATGAGCAAGACCCCACAACGGTTCAGCCGTGTTCCAGCGAGCGGATTCACGCTCGTGGAAATCATGATCGTCGTGGTCATCATCGGTCTGCTGGCCGCCCTGGCCATTCCGGCTTTCCAGCGGGTGCAACGCGCCTCGCAAAACGCCCGGATCATCAATGATTTTCGCGTCTTCTCGCAGGCTTTTGAAATCTACAACTCCCAGAACGGAGCATGGCCGGCCAATGCCGGTTCCGGCGTCGTGCCTTCTTCCCCGGTGCCCATGGCCGGAGATTTCAAGGTCGCCTCCTGGCAGGCAGTCACCGTGATCGGCGGCCGCTGGAACTGGGATAACAACCTGGGCTCCGGCGGCAACGCGGGCATCTGCATCGCCGCCTTCACCTGCACCGACGAGCAGCTCACGCAGATCGACGAGAAGATTGATGACGGTGACTTGACGACCGGCAATTTCCAGAAGACCACGCCGACGCGCGTGATGTTTGTCTTGGCGACAGGCTCCTAAAGGCCGCGCGTGTCTTAGCCCCGGTCCCGGGCCAGCATGGCGAGGATCGCCTTCTGGACGTGCAGGCGGTTCTCCGCCTCGTCGAAAATCACGCAGCGCGGATGATCGAGCACCTCCTGCGTGACTTCCTCGCCGGCATGGGCCGGCAGGCAGTGCATGAAAAGCGCGTCGGGCTTCGCGGCCTCGAACAGTTTCCTGGTCACCTGGAAGGGCATCATGCGTTTCTGCCGTTCGGCCGATTCGCCTTCCTGCCCCATGCTGGCCCACACGTCGGTGTAGACGATGTCGGCATCGGCCACCGCCTCGTAGGGATCCGAGGTGAAATGAAAGGTGCCGCCCATTTTCTCGGCCATCATCTTGATCAGCTTGCCCGGACCGTCACTGGCCGGGCCGCCCAGCGAGACCTTCATGCCAAACAGGTTCGCCCCGAGGATCCATGAGTTGGCCATGTTGAAGCCGGTGTCGCCGAGGAACGCGACCTTCCGCCCCTTGAGCGAGGCAAACAGGTCGCCATCGGGCCCGGCCCAGCGCTCCGCCGCGGTGAAGGCGTCGGTGTAGATCTGACAGGGGTGCAGGAAATCAGTCAGGGCGTTCACCACCGGCACCCCGCTGTCCTGCGCCAGTCCCATGATGTCACCATGGGCATAGGTGCGCACCACCAAGCCGTGCACGAAACGGCCCAGCACCTTGGCGGTGTCACTGATGGGTTCGCCGCGGCCGATCTGGATGTCGTTGGTGTTGAGAAACAGCGGATTTCCCCCGAGCTCGTGGATGCCGACCTCGAACGAGACCCGGGTGCGCGTGCTCGACTTGGCAAAGATCATCGCCCAGGTCTGGCCGGCCAGCGGCTTTTCATGGCGGCCCCGCTCCTGCTTGAAATGGCGGGCCATGGAGAAGATCTGCACGACCTCGTCGCGCGTAAAATCGGTTTCCTGGAGGAAGTGTTTCATGGCGGTTCAGTTTTTCCTGGTTAACACCGTGCGGATGATCGCCGTCGCGCGGTCGAGGTGCTCCTTGGTGGCGATGAGCGGCGGCAGCAGCCGCACGGTGTTGGTGCCGGCCGCGGGCGCCAGCAGGCCCTCGTCCCGGAGCGCCGCGATGTAGGGGGCCGGCTCGCCGTGGAGCAGCAGGCCGATCATGTAGCCGCGGCCGGTGATGGCCTTCAGCTGCTTGGGAAATTCAACCACGAGCTGCTCCAGCTGGGCCTTCCACGCGGTGCCGTTGGTCTGCACCTTCTGCAGGAGGTGGTCGCGCTCGAAGACATCCAGGACCGCCAGCGCGGCCGCGCAGGCCAGCGGCGTGCCGCCGAAGGTCGAGCCGTGTGAGCCCGGCGTGAACAGGTCGGCGTGTTTCTCCGCCGCCCAGATGGCGCCCATCGGATAGCCGCCGCCCAGCCCCTTGGCCATGCCGATGGCGTCCGCCCGCACGCCGGAATGCTGGAAGGCGTAGAAGGTTCCGGTGCGACCGAGCCCGCACTGCACCTCATCCAGCATGAGCAGCAGGTTGTGCTGGTCGCACAGCCGGCGCAGACCCCAGAGGAATTCGTCGGTGCACGGCGTGACGCCGCCCTCCCCCTGGATCGTCTCGAGGAAGATGGCCGCCGTGTTCTCATCGATGAGATCGGCGAAGCTCTGCAGGTTGTTCAGCTCGCCGAAGGCGAACCCCGCCAGCATCGGCCGAAAACCCTTCTGGATCTTCTCCTGCGGAGTCGCGCTCATGCCGCCGAAGGTGCGGCCATGGAAGGCGTTCTTCGCCCCGATGATGCCGATGCACTTTCCCTCCACCCCGGACTTCCGCATGCCGTGCAAACGCGCGAGCTTGATCAGGCCCTCGTTGGCCTCGGTGCCGCTGTTGCAGAAGAACACCCGGCCGGGGCCGGCCTGCTGCACGAGCCGCCGGGCGAGCTCACCCTGGTTGGGGTGCCGGAAAAGATTGCTGCAATGGATGAGCTCGCCGGCCTGGCGGCGGATGGCCTCCACCCAGACCGGGTGGCAGTGCCCGAGCGCGGCCACCGCCACGCCCGACGTGAAGTCGAGATACTCGCGGCCGGTGTCGTCCCACACGTTGACCCCCGCCCCGCGCACGATCGTCAGCGGCGCGCGGCCGTAGTTCTTCATGACATAGGCGTCGTAAAGCTCGGCGGTGTTGGTGCGGACGATGGTCGGCAGGCTCATGGAAAGAAGGGAGGCGGCAGTTTACGGATCCCGGGGGCAAATGCACGCGCGCAATGCGTCGCGTGCCGGTGCTCAGCCGTGCACGATCTCGGTGCCCACGCCCTGGTCGGTGAAGATCTCGAGCAACAGACTGTGCGGCATGCGGCCGTCCACGAAGTGCACGCGCTGGACGCCTTCCTGCAGGGCGCGCACCGCGCTCTGCACCTTCGGACGCATGCCCTTGTCGATGATGCCTTTCTTCTTGAGGCCATCGACCTCGCCAACCTTGACCGACGAGATGAGGGTTGCGGGATTCTTCGGGTCGGCCAGCAGGCCGGGCACGTCGCTCATGTAGACCAGGCGGCGGGCGCGCAATGCGCTGGCCACGCGGCCGGCCACGGTGTCGGCGTTCACGTTGTAAGGCTTGCCGTCGTAGCCCTCGGCCACGGGCGAGATCACCGGCATGAAGCCGTCGGCAATCTCCTTCTTGATGAGCTTCACCTTCACTTCCGTGACGTCGCCGACAAAGCCGAGGTCGATCTTGTTGCCGTCGTCGTCGGTCTCGAGCTTCTGGCAAACGAGCACGCTGTCGCCGGCGAGGCCCTTCGGTTTGGCCTTCACCGCGGAAAGGGTGTCGCAGACCTCCTTGTTCACGATCTCGTCGAGGGTCTTCTTGACGATCGCGATGGTGGCCTCGTCGGTGACCCGCAGGCCGTTGATGAAATTCGCCTTCAGGCCGGACGCATCCATCGCGCGGTTGATGGCCTTGCCGCCGCCGTGCACGACGACGACGTTGATGCCGACCGCCGCGAGGAACGCGATGTCCGTGGCCACGCTCTTGCGCACCGTCGGATCGGGATCGTCCATGAAGCTGCCGCCGTATTTGACGACGAAGGTGGCGCCACGAAAGTCCTGGATGTAAGGCAGGGCCTCAAGAAGCACGCGCGCTTTGGCAATGACCTCGGAAACGTCCATCAGGAGGTCAGGAGCGGGCAAAAGTCTGCAGCGCGGCGTTCATCAGTTGTCGTGTGGCTGAATCTGTTAAGGCAATGCGCGCAGATTTCACTAAAAAAATGCAGGGGCCGGCAAATGTCACGCGGCTCACTCGCTCTTGTTGTAGTGCACGTAGCCCTCGGTGAGATCGGTCGCGAGCAGCCGGAACGACGCCTTCCCGAGGTGCAGGTTGAGCGTGATGGTGAAGCGGCGGGCCTTCACGATCTCCTTCCACTTGGGTTTCAGGTCGGCGTGCGGCTTGCCCGCGGTCATGGCCGGCGTGTCGTTGTAGAGGATGTCCAGCTTGGCCTCGACCAGCTTGGCGCCGGCATAACCGGCCGCGTCGGCCAGGCGGCCCCAGTTGGGGTCCTCGCCATACCAGGAGGATTTGACGAGGAGCGAGTTGCCGATGGCGCGGGCCACCTTCTCGGCGTCGTCCGCGGAGGCGGCGCCGTTGACCTTCACCTCGACGACCTTGGTGATCTTCTCGCCGTCGGAGACGATCTTGTCGGCGAGGACCTCGCAGGCCTTCCAGACCGCCTCGGCGAACAGGACGCGCAGCTCGCGCGGGCTCTTGTCGCCGACGCTGACGCCGGAGTGGCCGTTGGCCAGCATGAGCACGGTGTCGTTGGTGCTCATGTCGCCGTCCACCGTGATGCAGTTGAAGGTGCCGGTGACGGCCTCCGAGAGGGTTTTCTGCAGGAAACTGCGCGGCACGGAGAAATCCGTGGCGAGGAACGCCAGCATCGTGGCCATGTTCGGCTGGATCATGCCGGCGCCCTTGGCGATGCCGGAGACGAAGTGCTTCTTGCCGTCGTAGGTGAAGCTGACCGTGACGGTCTTGGGCTTCGTGTCGGACGTGAGGATGGCGCTGGCGGCCTTGTGGCCGTGGTCGGCGGTGCGGCCCTTCTCGCTGACCGTGCGCTCGAGGCCCTTGAGCAGCTTCGGCATGGGCAGCGGCTGGCCGATGCGGCCGGTCGAGCAGACGAAGAAGGAGGTCGGCTTCAGGTTGAGCGAGGCCGCGATGCGCTGCGCGGTGGTGTGCGCATCCGCCAGGCCGTCCGGGCCGGTGCAGGCGTTGGCGTTGCCCGAGTTGGCGACGATGCCGTGGAACGGCCCGCCGTGCGCGAGGTGCTTCTGGCAGAGCAGCACCGGGGCGGCCTTGACGGCGTTCTTGGTGAAGGTGCCGGCGGCGGTGCAGGGGCGGAGGGAAAAAAGCAGCGCGAGGTCGAGACGCTTGAGATCGTGTTTCTCGCGGATGTCACAGGCCACACCGGCGGCCTCGAAGCCGGGCACATCCGTGATGCCGGCGCTGTCGGGAGTAACGAGCAAATGAGTCGTCATGGGTGGGGCAAAAATCAGGCCAGCCCGGCGGTCTCGGGCAAACCGAGCCACAGGTTCATGATCTGGACGGCCTGGCCGCTGGCGCCCTTGACGAGATTGTCGAGGGCGGAGGTGATCACGAAATTGCCGGTCCGGGCATCAAGCACGGCGGAGATGTCGACGCGATTGGTGCCAACCGTGTGCGCCGTGTCGGGGGTCTCACCGGACGGCAAAATGGCCACGAAGGACCGGCCGGCGTAAGCGGCCTGCCAGGCGGCGTAGAGCGACTCGATGGTCGCGCCCTTGGCCGCGGGCACCGTGATCGTGGTGGCGATACCGCGACGCATCGGGGCCAGATGCGGGTTGAACTGCAGCACGATCTTCGCGCCCGCCGCGGCGGAGAGCTGCTCCTCGATCTCGGCGAGGTGCCGGTGCTTGGTCAGGCCATAGGCCTTGGCGCTCTCGGTGCGCTCGACATAAAGATAGGTCTCCTCGAGCTTCTTGCCGGCGCCGCTGACGCCGCTGAAGGAGTTCACCACGATGTGCTCGCGCGAGATGATCCCGGCCTTGAGCAGCGGAAGGAGCGGCACGAGCGCGCTGGTCGGGTAGCAACCGGGCGCGGCGGCAAGCTTGAGCTCCGCCTTCCATTTCGGGTCGGTCAGCTCGGGCAGCACGAATTTCGCCGTGGGCAAAAGCTCGGGGGCGTGGTGGGCGCCATAATATCTCTCATAGGTCGCCAGGTCCGCGACGCGGAAGTCGGCGCTCAGGTCGACGACCTTGCGGCCGGCCGGCACGAGGGCCTTGGCGAAATCGGCCGCGGCCCCGTGGGGCAGGGCCAGGAACCAGAGGTCGATGTCACTCCGGGCGGCAAGGGCCTTCGCGTCGGAATCGCTGAACTTCAGCCGGTCGGCCGCGGTGCCGCGCAACGACGGGATGAGGACGGAAACCGGTTTGCCCGCGTGCTGACGCGATGTGACCGCCGTCAGTTTGACCTGCGGGTGACCGAGGAGGAGCTTGACCAGAACTTCGCCGGAGTAACCCGACGCGCCGACAATGCCGACATTCATTTAAGGGAGTGGTAGGATTATGAATTCCCGCGGGGGAATCGAGAAGTTTCGTGACCGGCCAAAGAAAGAAGCGGAGGCCGTGAGGCGCTCCGCTTCGGGGGGAAAACGTGTTCCAGTATCGGGCGATTAACGCTTGGAGAACTGGAAGCGCTTGCGGGCGCCGGGCTGGCCGGCCTTCTTGCGCTCTTTCTCGCGAGGGTCACGGGTGAGGTGACCGGCCTTCTTGAGGGTGACGCGGAGCTCGGGATTGAACTTCAGCAGGGCGCGGGCAATGCCGTGGGCGACGGCGCCGGACTGGCTGCTGATGCCGCCACCGGCGACGTTCACGGAGACGTCGAACTTGTCCTTGCTGTCGGCCGTGACCAGGGGGGCGACGGCGCGGCGCACGAAGTTGTCGTGCGTGAAATAGACTTCGAACTTGCGGTCGTTGACGGACAGCTGGCCGGAGCCGGCGACAAGGCGGACGCGGGCCGTGGAGGTCTTGCGACGGCCGGTGCCGAGATAAACGGAGGTTTCAGCGCTCATGGATTACTTTAAAGCTTAACGGGGTTCTGCGCCTCGTGATCGTGCGCGGCGCCCGCGAAGACGCGGAGCTTGGTCAGCATCTTGTCGGCGAGGCGGTTGTTCGGGAGCATGCCCTTGACGGCCTGCTTGATGATGAATTCGGGTTTCTGGCGGCGCACATCGGCGAGCTTGCGATACTTCTCGCCGCCGACGTAGCCGGAGAACGACATGTATTCGGTGGTCTCTTCCTTCTTGCCGGTCAGGGCGATCTTGCTCGCGTTGATGACGACAACGAAGTCGCCGGTGTCGACGTGGGGCGTGTAAGTGGGCTTGTGACGGCCGCGGAGGATGTTGGCGGCTTTAACGGCGAGACGGCCCAGCACCTTGCCTTCGGCATCGATCAGATACCACTTGGGCTGCACTGTCTCTTTCTTGGCCAGATAGGTTTTCATTTGCGGAAAGGGGCCAAAGGGAAGGATTTCGCCTACCCCTGTCAACCCCGAACCTTTCACATTCCTGAATAGCGCCCTCAGGATGGCTTAACCCCTCAAAAGTCGAGGGTTACGCCAAGTGTGACCCACAGATTCCCGCGCGAAATGCGACCAAACGGACCATTTGTTGCCGAACGCCCAAAGCTGTCGGCGTAATGCAGCCCGGCCACCACCGTGGTATGCGCCCCGATGCGGTAAGGGAGGTGCACTTCCCCGCCCCAATAGCCGTAGCCATCATGGCGCCGCGGTCCCGGCGCGTCCGGACGCCAGTCATCGCCACTCGCCCACCCCGCAAAAAGGTTCACTTCAAGGAATGCCCCCAGCTTCGTCAGCGCGACGCTGCGCGCTAGCGAGGCCTGCACGGTGTCGGCCCGAAAACGGAAGTCGTGGTAGTAGGCGAAGCTCGGCGCGAAGCCGCCAACCGGCGCCAGCATGGCCGTCAACCCGGCCTCGAGCGAGTAATCCACGCCACCGCCCGGCACATCGTCGAACCAAGTGTGGGCCAACGAGGCTTCCAACGTGAATCCATCCGCGGGCTGCCACCCGTAGCCGGCATTCAGGTTCACTTCACGGGTGTCGTGGCCGTCAAAGGGCTGGTTGACCCAAACCCCGCCACGCCAGCGGTCGCGATTGAACTCCACGGCCGCCTGGGCGGAATCGCCGGCGCGCTCGACCCCGCGGAAGACATTGCTCGAGACATAGGCCACATCCACCCGCAGCGGCGGCGCCTCCTCCTGTGCCCAGCCCCGGCTCCACGCCAGCAAACCGAGCCCAAGAACGGAAATTTTGAGGGAAAAACGCATGGCAGCCGCTGGCCATGGATGTGTTTGTTTTTGCCCTTGTTGTCCACACACTCGTTTCACCCATGAATCACGCCACCCGCCCCAACCTGATTGCTGCCGGCCTCCTTGGCTTCACCGGCGTCGCGCTGGGCGCGTTTGGCGCCCACGCACTGAAGGAGACCCTGGTGGCCAACGGCACGACCACCACCTGGCAGACCGCCGTCCTTTACCACCTGATCCACGCGGTGGCGCTGGTCGCTCTCCCGGGTTGGGCTTGGGTCGGCCGGTGCTGGATCGCGGGCGTGCTGCTGTTTTCCGGCTCACTCTATTGGCTCGCGCTCGGCGGGCCGAAATTCCTCGGTCCGATCACGCCACTGGGCGGGCTGGCCCTGCTCCTCGGCTGGGCCCTGCTGGCCTGGCAGGCCTTTAAACCGCCCCAGGCATGAAGCTGCCCGCGCCCCTGCTCGCCGCCCTTGCCGCCCTGCGCTCTGCGGGCGGCCGGCCGCGCCTGATCGGCGGCTGCGTGCGCGACTGGCTGCTCGGGCTCGAGCCCAAGGACTTTGATGTCGAGGTCTACGGCCTCGACTATGAGGCGCTCGGCCGGGCGCTCGCACCGTTCGGCCCGACGGATCTGGTCGGCCGCAGTTTCGGCGTGCTCAAGGTCCGGCTCGAGGGCGCAGAATACGATTTCAGCCTGCCGCGCCGCGAATCCAAGACCGGCGCCGGCCATCGCGGCTTCGCCGTTGCGCCCGACCCGGCGCTGACCGAGGCCGAGGCCGCCGCCCGCCGCGACTTCACGATCAACGCCATCGCCTACGACCCGCTGGACAACCGGCTCCTCGATTTTCACGGCGGCACCGATGACCTGAGGAAAAAAATCCTGCGCCACACCGGCCCCGCTTTCGTCGAGGATCCCTTGCGTGTGCTGCGGGCCTTCCAGTTCGCCGCCCGGTTCGAACTGGCACTCGCGCCCGAAACAATCGCGCTCTGTCGCTCGATCAGCGGCACCTATGCCGAACTGGCCGTCGAGCGCATCTGGGGCGAATGGGACAAGTGGGCCACGAAGGCCGTGAGGCCTTCGCTCGGCATCATCGCGCTCAAGCAGACCGGCTGGCTGAAACATTTCCCCGAGATCACTGCGCTCGATGGCGTCCCGCAGGAACCCGAATGGCATCCCGAAGGCGATGTGCTGGTCCATACCAACCACTGTCTCGACGCCTTGGTGGGGCTCGATGCCTGGCGCAACGGCCCGCCGCAAACCCGCCGCCTTCTTTCCCTGAGTGTGCTCGCGCACGATTTTGGCAAGGCCACCACGACCAAACAGGCTGAGCGTCGTGGCAAGCTGCGCTGGGTCAGCCCCGAGCACGAGGCCGCCGGCGGTCCGCTGGCCGAAACCTTCCTGGCCCGCATCGGCGCGCCGCTCGACCTGGTTCCCCGCGTGCGCCAGCTGGTGGTGAACCATCTGCTGCACCATCAGGGCGCCGAGGAATACCGTGACACCACCGTGCGCCGCCTGGCCCGCAAAATCGAGCCGGCGACAATCGACGAGCTGATCGCCGTGATGCAGTCCGATCATCTCGGCCGCCCGCCGCTGGTCTCCGCCGAAACCGTGCGCCGCCTGGCCCATCTGCGCACCGCCGCCAAACGCCTCGCCCTGGAGCACGCCGCCCCCAAGCCCATCGTGCTGGGCCGGCATCTCATCAGCCTCGGGCTGCATCCCGGGCCGCAGTTCAAACCCGCGCTGGAGGCCGCCTTCGAGTCCCAGCTGGACGGCGCGTTTCATGACGAGGCCGGCGGCCTTGAGTGGATGCGAAACTATTTGCGGGCCCATCCCCCGGTTTTATCCTCGCCCTCCACCCCCACGCCATGAGCACGCCCAACCAACTCGACCAACTCAAGCAGTTCACCACCGTCGTGGCCGACACCGGCGACTTCGCCAGCATGAAGGAGTATGCGCCGCGCGATGCGACGACCAACCCCAGCCTGATCCTCAAGGCCGCCGCCCTGCCCGCCTACGCCCACCTGCTCGATCAGGCCGTCAAGGACGCCGGCGCTTCCGCGAGCACCGAGCAGGTCATCGACCGGCTGCTCGTGCTTTTCGGCCGGGAGATCCTCAAGATCGTCCCGGGCCGCGTCTCCACCGAGGTGGATGCGCGCCTCTCGTTCGATCGCGACGGCTCCATCGCCAAGGCCCGCGAGATCATCGCGCTCTACGAGAAGGCCGGCATCCCGCGCGAACGCATCCTCATCAAGCTCGCCTCGACCTGGGAAGGCATCAAGGCCGCCGAGCTGCTCCAGCAGGAGAAGATCAACTGCAACCTGACCCTGCTCTTTTCGTTCGCCCAGGCCGTCGCCTGCGCCGAGGCCAGGGTCCAGCTCATCTCGCCCTTTGTCGGCCGCATCCTGGATTGGTATAAGAAAAGCACCGGCAAGGACTACGCCCCGACCGAAGATCCCGGCGTCAGGTCGGTCACCGAGATCTACACCTATTACAAGAAGTTCGGCTATGCGACCGAGGTCATGGGCGCGTCCTTCCGCAACAAGGGCGAGATCACCGAGCTCGCCGGTTGCGACCTGCTCACCATCAGCCCGCAGCTCCTCGCCGAGCTCAAGGCCGGCACCGGGCCGCTCGTGCGCAAGCTCGACCCGGTCAAGGCGAAGGGTGCAGATCTGAAAAAGATCAGCTTCGACGAGAAGGGCTTCCGCTTCGCCTTCAACGAGGACGCCATGGCCACCGAGAAGACGGCCGAGGGCATCCGCGTGTTCGCCGCCGACATCATCAAGCTCGAGCAGCTCATCAAGCAGAAGCGCGGCTGAGCGGCCGGACATTATCCGGCGGGCCAGCCGGCGGCGCATGGACGGCCGCCGGTTTGACCAGGTGACGGTCAGTTCCGTAAGCCCTGCCGGTTGGATCGGGCTGCGACGCAACCGGCCGGCGGGTCTTGATTACTTGGGCTTGGCCGGCATCTCGAGAACCTTGATGTCATCCAGCCTCACGGTGGCACTCCGGTCCGCCGGCAGATGCTTGGCGAGAAAGGCCTCCACCGTGCTGTAGAACTTGTAAGCCGTTTCCTGCTTCTCGAACCCATGACCTTCCTTGTTTTCGATCAGTATCTCGTAAGGCTTGTCGTGCTTCCGGAGGGCTTTCTCCAGCACCTCCCAGTGGGAGAATTCCACGCGGGGATCGTTTCGCCCATAAGCATGGAGTGTCGGCACGCGAATGTTCGCCACGTGATCAACCGGCGATCGCGCCGCCAGCAAGGCGGCGTCGCGCCCCACGGCCTTCTCAAAATAAGCCTTGGACGCCGCATCGGTGCGCAAGTCATAGCGCGTGATAAGGCGCAGGTCGGATACGCCGACATAGTTAATCCCGACTTTGTATAGTTCCGGGGTCATGGTAACGCCGGCCAGGGCGGCATAACCGCCATAGCTGGCGCCGATGATGCCGACACGGTCGGCGTCGGCATGACCCTGCGCCACGGCCCATTTCACGGCGTCCGTCAGGTCGTCCTGCATCTTGCCGCCCCATTCCTGGTAGCCGGCATATTCAAAGGTGCGGCCATAGCCGCCGGACCCGCGATAGTTGACCTGCAGGACAGCGTAACCCCGGTTGGCGAGGAATTGCACATCACCCTGAAAGCGCCAGGAGTCGCGGATGCCGAAGGGGCCCCCGTGCGGCATGAGCAGCAAGGGCGGCCGCCGTCCGTCCGACGCCGGGGGTTTCGTCAGGTAACCGTGAATCTCCAGTCCGTCGCGGGCCGTAAACTTGACCGGCGTCA
Source organism: Lacunisphaera sp. (assembly GCA_041909435.1). Lineage (GTDB taxonomy): Bacteria > Verrucomicrobiota > Verrucomicrobiia > Opitutales > Opitutaceae > Lacunisphaera. The sequence goes on along the minus strand of JAYRDK010000005.1, from coordinate 16,844 downwards.
TCGCGCTCATCAGCGCCGGCTTGACGGCCGGCCGCACCGCCGTGATCAGCTGCACCCGCAGGCCCGCACCCTTCAGATCGCCCAGCATAAACTGGCCGGGGTCGCGATCCGAGCTGATGCCGAAAACAAAGCGCTTCTCGTCCTCCGCCATCGAGGTGATGGTCACCTCGTGTTCGGGATATTGGGCCTCGAGGGTCCGGACAATGGTTTGCCACCGCTCATCGAACCAGCGGGTGTGCCGTCTGGCGCCTTCATAGGTGACGCTGAGCAGGCGTTCGCGCTTGGGGGAAAACCTGACCGCCACAATCTCACCCTCGGGCGGGGTGAAGACCGGCTCGCCCAACCGACCGGTGTTCAGGTCCAAGGCGCGCAGGACCCCGCGGTCCTCGGTCGTGTAGTCCAACAGGTAGACCGTATGGCCATCGGCCAGCAAAACCTGGATATCCCAGCGGACGTCGGTCACGTCGAAAGTCTTGATCACCTGCCAGGGCCGGTCATTGCGCTCGCGCGTGAGAAAGCTGAGCATCTTGCCCTCGGTCCGGGTGGCCAGGCGCTGATTGCCTGTGGCGTCGAACCAGCCCGCCGTGTAGCCTTCATCCAACCCGACTATCTGCGCCCGGCGGGCCGTTTTGACGTTCACCTTGTAAACGGTTGGCGTGAGGTTGCGGGGCGCGCTGGGGTTGATCTTCCGGGCATCTGACTCGCCCGTGTAACCGGTGATGAGAATGTGTTCATCACTGGCCGGGAAGCGGTCGACCAGATTGCCAAAGAAGATCGAGAAATCATCCTTGGTCCGCCGCGGCTCCAGGATGCGCTTGTAGCCCTTGCCCTGCAGATCCACCGAGGCGAGCAAGGGGATTTCATGGCCGTCAATGGCCGACGTGAACAGGAGGCGATCGTTGCCTTTCCAGAATACATTGTTGATGTTCTCGTCCTTGAAATGGACCGGGACGCTCAGCTTGCCGTCCTTGGTATCGAGAACCGCGACGCTATAGCGGCCGTTGTTCGGCGCGATCATCGCCACCAAGGTGCCGTCCGGGGAGATGACGGCCTGGCGGACCGATTGATCGTCAAAGAAAAGCTCGATGGGCAGCAGCGGGACGGCCGGAGTCGCGGCAGAAACGGCCTCAGGCGCACCGGCCAGGGCTGTCAGGGAGGCCAGGAACGCACCAAGGCGCCGGCCGGGAAGGAATATACGATTCATGGGGAAAATGAGACGGGGATGGATTTCCGGGCAAAAAAAACCGGACCCCCATGGGTCCGGTTTGTGAATGGAAGTCGGGGCAAATTACTCCGCTTAGAACTTGTAGTTCACGTCGAAGTAATAGAAGCGGCCGATCGGATCGTAGGCGTTGATGTCGTGGTTCTGGTTGCCTTCCGAGGTGATGAACGGCGGATCTTCGTCGAGGATGTTGTTCACACCCGCGCCGATGGACAGGCCCTTCAGCCAGCGGTTGCTATAGCCCTTGAAGCTGTAGCCAAGGCGGGCATCCCAGGTGGAATAGGCCGCGACATCGGGGGCGCCGGCGCCACCCGCCACATCCTCAACGCTGGGGATGTAGGTGTTGTTCAGGCCGGCATCCCAGTCCTTGAAGGACCAGCCGAGCTGGGTGTAGAAGCGGTAACGGGCATAGAGGCTGGTGCCCGAATACGAGCCGGCATAATCAAACGGCGTGTCGGTCGGCAGGCTCTGGATGACATACTCGCTCAGGTAAACACCGGACATACGCGCGCTGATGACGCCCCAGGTCTTGGTGTCATAGGTGTAGGACACCTTGATGTCGGCGCCGGACTGCCAGACGCCGGCGATGTTCACCAGCTGGTTGGTGATCCAGACCTCGTCAGACGGGCGGTTGCTCATCTGGCCGGGGGTGGCGATGGGCGTGCCCGTGCCGAAGTAGGTCTCACCCGCCACGCTCGTGCCAAGGCGAACGAGCGAGGCATACGGGGAGGCCGTGCCGAACTGTTCGACGCTGCTGACGATCAGGCTGGAGGAGATCGACGAGACGAGGTTGCGCTCGTCGATGTTGAACCAGTCGGCCGACATCTCGAGGCCCTTGAGCTTGCCGGACGGGGACCAGACCACACCCGCGGTCCAGTTGCGGGACTCGGACGGGATCAGGTTCGCGTTCGAGCCGGAGGAGGAACGATACTGGCGCGAGCCCGTGGTCACACCAAGCGCAGTGCCGTTGGTGTCGTAACGGTTGATGTTGATGCTCGCGGTGAAACCGGCGGAGACCGGCCCGAGAAGGTTGAACAGCGAAGGAGCGCTGAACGACTCGGAGTAGGTCGCGCGGACGGCAAACTCGTCGTTAAACGGCAGCCAGCGGATCGTATACTTCGGCACGAACGGGTCGGTCGTCTTGTTGTAGAGCTCCTTGCGGGCGGCCACCGACAGCTCAAGGACATGCGCGCCCTTGACGGCGTTACCCTTGTCGAAGATCGGCACGCGCACCTCGGCGAAATAGCCGTCGACGCTCGAGTTGGCCGCGAACGGCTGGCGGGGGGTGGCCTGCAGCCAGCCACCGGTCTGGTCATAGCGGTCGTTCGTGAATTCGAGCGACTCGCGGCGGGTATCAGCGCCGAAACCGACGGAGATCGGGCCGCCGGGCAGATCGAACACTTCGCCGCTCACGCGGAAGTCGAAGCCGATGAGCTGGCTCTGGTAATCGCGGAAGCTGGTGCCGATCATGGCCTGCAGCACGCCCGGCGCCTGAACGCGGGCGAACGGATTGAAGGTGAGGTTACTCACCGCGGCGGTGTAGGCCGCGCCGTCAATCAGGCCGTCGTTGCGGAACTTCGTGGTGGTGTTGTTGAAGTTCGCCGCGGCCTCATAGCGCCACGAGTCACCCAGGCTGCCCTTGATGCCAAAGACACCACGGGTGGCCCAGTTCTCGGCGTTGTAAACGCGGGGGAAATCAACGAAACGATTGCGGGCGGTCACGGACACGTTGAACGGATTGGTCGCCGTGGCGGCCGCAACGGCGCCGCTCACCGGCTGGGCGTTGAGCACCGACTTGGTGGACGTGTTCGAGTAGATGAAGTCGGCGAACACCGTGGTGGTGTCCGTCAGGCGATGATCGACCGCGGCAACCACACTGCGGCGCTGGGCATCGATGAGCATCGTGGGCTTCTCGGCCAGATCGAAGAACTGGGCGACCGCACCTTGTGAGATGGGACCTTGGTAGACACCGGCGGCGACCAACTGGGCGGGCGTCATGTCGGTGTTCAGGGGCGGCGCATTGAGCGTCGGGTTCAGGTAGTAGAAATCGTTGCCGATGTTGATCGAGCCGGCGAACGACGGGGTGCGGAACTGGCCCTTGGCCCACGGACGATCCTTCTGGATCAGCGGGTCACTGTGCTTGTATTCCGTGGAGATCGTGACGTTGGTCTTGTCGGTGCCGGCACCGAACACGCCCGAGTAGCTGCGCTCGGCATATTTGCCATCAGCCGGGCTCCAGCCGTAGCGGCCGCTCACTTCAGCGCCGCGATAGTTGGTCTTCAGAATGACGTTCACCACGCCGGACACCGCGTCCGAACCGTAGGTGGCGGAAGCACCGTCGGAGAGAACCTCGATGCGCTCCACGGCCGCGACCGGGATGAGGCTCACGTCGACGAAGTCCGCGCCGCCGCTGGCGGTGACCGGCGAGACCGCGGCGCGACGGCCGTTGATCAGCACCAAGGTCGCACGATTGCGGAGGGACACGGCCGAACCACCGTTGGAGGAACCAGAACTGATGTTACCGTTGTCCGAACCGATGTTGTTGGCGCCGTAAAAATAGGGCGCGGTCTTCTTGAGAACGGCCAATAGATCGGTGTTTACGCCCGAGTTCTGGATGTCCACCGCACTGATGACCGTGACCGGGATGGCCGGCGTGTTGGCGGCAATCGGGATCAGGGAGCCCGTGACCGTGAAGGTCTCAAGCTTAAGGGTTTCATCCTTCTTTTCGGTCTCGGACGTCTGGGCAAAAGCGGCGTTGGCCGCGAACAACGAAAGCCCGGCGCCAAGCAGCGCCAACGGCTTCCGTAGATAACTTACGGAGCTATTGTTCATAGTTCTGGTGTGTTGTGTTGGTAGGAAACTACCCGTGACCGGCTAATTTCTTGCGACAATTAGCTCATTTTTGCCGACCAAATACAATCACTTTTCCCTCGGAAGCTGTGCCGTTTGTCGCATTCCAAGGCCCCCCGATATGCCGTTCGAGCCGGGCAACCACCCGCCGTGACAACGCCCCAAAGGGGGCGTTGTCAGATAGAGCCGTTCGGCTAGCGAACGCGCTTAACCCGGATCCAAAGCCCTTCCTTCAACAGCGTCATTTTCCAGCCCCCCAAACGGGAGGGCCTGATTTCCACTTCGGGGTTCACCAGCAGGGGGAAAAACCGGCTTTCGGTCTGGTCCTGTTGCCAGACCTGGTCGTTGGCCAAGGTGAAGCGGGTGCGTCCCGTCCAACCGCGAAACTCACCGCTGATGCGAGTGCGGATCACTTCAGTCTCGTCATCCTCGCGCGGAGCCAGACCGATGTTGGCCTTTTTCTGCTCCAAGGCGGCCGCCCGGGCCTCGGCCCGGCCTTCTTCGCGGGCCTTTTCCGCCACCACCGGGATCGCCTGGTTCGCCTTCGTCTCCGCAAAGCGCCGGGCGAGCCGGTCTATCAGGGCCCGCTGCTCGGCGTTGAGCTGGTCGTAACCGGCCGCCTTGCGCTCATCCGGGGTAAGATGCTGCCAGAAATCCTCCGCGGCTAAGACCGGAAGAACCAGCACCACCAACAGGACTGTCACGGGGAAGAATCTCATGACCCAATCATGACCCGGACATCGCGCGGTTTCCATTGTTTTATGGGTGGGCAGCAAAAAGGCGGCCCGCTGCCGGGCCGCCTTGGAAGTGTGCGCCGTGAGGCTGCGGACGCTTTTTTTAGAAGCGGTAGCGGGCCTCGATGAACATCAGGCGACCGATGGGATTGTAGGTCGAGATGTCAGCGTTCGATTCCGTGAACGTGCTGCCGGCCATCGGCATGCCTTCATTGAAGACGTTGTTGGCGCCGATGCGCACACTCAGGCCGTTGAGCCAGGAGGACTCGGAGCCAAAGGTGTAGGCCACGCTCGTGTCGAACGAGTTGTAAGCCTCGACCTGCGCATCATAACGGGCATCGGTCTCGCCGGGGGCGGCGTTGACGTCCTCGACCTCGGGGATGTGCGTCCAACCGAGGTTGGCGCGCCACTTGCCGCGGCTCCAGACGACGCTGGTGTAGGTCATCCACTCCGGGATGGTGCCGTTGAAGTTGGTGGCATAGCCGGCCGTCTCGGTCTCCGGGTTGCCCGGGAGATCGATGTAGCTGTAGCTCTTATACCAGGCACCGGCCAGGCTGAAGTCGAAGCGGCCCAGCTGGTCCGAGTTCCAGGTGTAGTCCACCTTGATGTCGACGCCCGAGAGGGACTGCTCCGAGATGTTGACCAGGGTGTCGGTCACGTAGATGTCGTCGATCGGGTTGGTGCCGATCTGGCCGGCCGCCGTGATCGGGTTGCCGGTGAAGAAGCCGGCGGTGCCCTGCGCGGTGCTGACCTTGACGAAGGAAGCGTAGGGAGAGGCCGTGCCGTTGAGCTCGACGTCCTGGAGGATGGTGGCCGCACCGATGCTGGTGATCAGGTCCGTCTGCTTGATGTCGAAGTAGTCAAGCGACACGGCGAGGCCCTTGACCGCCTTGGGCGACCAGACGACACCGAAGGTGAAGTTCTCCGAGTTGGAGGGCTTCAGGTTCGGATTGGCACCCGAGCGGGAGTTGGCCTGGCCCACGATGGGGGCTCCGCCGCCGAAGCGGGTGAGGCTGAGCGAGTCGGTGAAACCTACGCCGCCGGGCCCGAAGAGGTTGAACAGCGTGGGAGCGGAGAACGACTCGGAGTAGGTCGCGCGAACGGCGAACTGGTCGTCAACCGGCAGCCAGCGCAGCGAGAACTTCGGCACGAACGGGTCGTCCGTGTCGCTGTATTTCTCCTTGCGGGCGGCCGCGGTGAGCTCGAGGAGGTTGGCGAAGCCCTGCTTGTTGTCGCCACCAAAGACGGGAACGCGAACCTCGGCGAAGCTCGCCCAGACGTTGCGGCCCGAGTTGAACGGGTCGAGCGTGGTGGCCGAGTCCCAGGTGAAGGTCAGGGTCTGGCTGCCGCGATCGGCGGTCTGCTTAAGGGTCTCGGTGCGGTATTCCGCGCCAACGGCAAAGCCCACGGGGCCGGCCGGCAGTTCGAACACCTCGCCGACCAGGCGGACGTCGTAGGTGGTCAGGGTGGAGGTCGCGGTGCCGAGCGCCGTGCCGAAGATGCCGGAAGCGGCGATGGCGCCGGGGGCCTGCTCGCGCGCGAAGTAGTTCAGGTCGCCGGCCGCAACAACCGCCACGCGGGTGGCCGTGTCGATGACGCCGTCGTTCTGATACTGCTGCTTGATGATGTTCTTGTTGGCGCCCGCTTCCCAGGAGAAGTTGTCGCCGAAGGTGCCCTTGAGGCCGATCACGCCGCGGACGCTGTCCGTGTCGTAGCGATAGATGCGGGGATTGCTCACAAAGCGGTTGCGCACGGTGACCGTGACATCAAACGGATTGTAGGCGTAACCCGCCGGGGCCGAGTAATTGGTCGGCTGGGCGTTGAGCTGGGAGACCGTGCCGGTCTGGGTGAAGAGCATGTCGCCGAACACCGTCAGGTTGTCGGTCCACTTGTGCTCGAAGTTTGTCGTGACACTCTTGCGCTCGTTGCGCAGCAGCAAGGTCACGTAGTTGGCCAGGTTGAACGAATACTGGCCGTCAGCCCCATAGAGGGGGCCAAAGATAAGCGCGGTCGGGTCGACCTGAATGTAGGTGCCGTTGGCGACCAGCTGAGCGGCTGACAGATCCTGGTTCAGCGGCGGGGCATTCAGACTCGGCTTCAAAACATAGTAGCTTCCGCCGATGTTGACCACACCACCAAAGGTCGGAGTGCCGTAGGAGGGATTGCTGAAGCTGCGCTCAAACTGCCAGAGCGGGTCCGAGAAGGACCACTCGGCCGAGACCGTGATGCCGGTCTTCTCGGTGCTCGTGCCGCCGACGATGGAGAACTTGCGCTGGGCATAGTTGCCGTCGTTGTCCGAGGTGCCGAAGTAGGCGCCCACCTCGAAGCCCTTGAAGTCGGACTTCAGGATGATGTTCACCACGCCGGAGACTGCGTCCGTGCCGTAGAGCGCCGAGGCGCCGTCCTGCAGGATTTCAATGCGCTCCACCGCGGAGATCGGGATCAGGTTCACGTCGACATACTGACGGCCGCCCGAGGACAGAATCGGGGCGTAGGCCGCACGGCGGCCGTTGATCAGCACGAGGGTCTGGGTGTTGCGGAACGACACTTGGGAACCGCCACCGGTGCCACCGGAAGAGATGTTGGCGTTCGAGTTACCAAGGTTGCCGTTGCCGCTGAACTGGGGGGCCGCCTTGCGCAGCACTTCCAGAACGTTGGTGGTCACGCCGGTGTCGGCGATGGCCTCGGAATTCAGCACCGTCACCGGCACCGCCGTCGTCGTGCCAGCGAACGGGATGTAGGATCCCGTGACCACGAATTTCTCGAGTTTTACAGTATCGTCCGCCGGGGCGGCCGACTGGGCAAAAGCGGCATTCGCCGCGAACAGAGAAAGCCCGGCGCCAAGCAGCGCCAACGGCTTCCGTAGATAACTTACGGAGCTATTGTTCATAGTTCTAGGTGTTTGTGTTGGTAGGAAACTACCCGTGACCGGCTAATTTCTTGCGCCAAAAGGAACTATTATCGCGACGAACAGCAATCTATTTCTGAAACGTAAAAATTAACACCGCTCGATCTTTTTTATTATTTATCGTTTTCCATGAACAACTTAAGATATATCGACACGAAGCTTGAACTAGTTTCGCGAAAGCAAATGAATCCTTTCGCCCTCGTTTTTCCCTAAAACCATGATCCCCAAGAAGCACTTATGACATCACCATCAGGCACTCCATGGCGGGAACCTCCCAGCCGACAGCCACCCATAAGACAAATCTGCCATCCGTGAATTATGCCGTGGATTCCATACGTTTGGTGCATCACCAGAGCCATGAGGCCTACACCATTTGGCCATGTCGCGCAGGAGCCTGCCCGTTGACTCGAATTCAGCCTTTTGCACCTTTGCAGCATGCCGACACCACCTAATTCCATATCCCGCTTCATCGGACGGATTTTGAGCATCGCCGTCCTCGCCATCCCCGTCTTCGTGCTGGCCCAGACTGTTTCGCGCCTGCCGGTGGACGCATTCTTCACCGAACCGGATGTCAGCTCGGTGCAAGTCTCCCCGGACGGCAAGTCACTGGCCTTTCTGACCACGCTGGGCACCGGCAAGGTTGGCATCGCCCTGATGCATCTCGATACCGGCAAGGTCGAGCCGCTGGTCGGGGCCAAGGACGAGAACATCGAGTTCTACTTCTGGAAAAACAGCGACTGGGTGGTCTACGGCGGGGATCTGGGGGGCAATGAGTCGGCCGCCTTCCGGTCCATCAGTCTGAGCAAGCGCAAGGTCGTGGCCTTGGCCGAGTCCTTCCGGGAGCGCTATTCCGACCGGGCCAATCAGGCCGGCATCATCGATCGCCTGCGCTTCGACCCCAATCGCATGCTGATCCAGGGCAACCGCGGGGTCGGCAGTTTCAACTTCGGGCTCTGGCTGCTCGATGTCCGCAATGGTGAACGCCGCGCCGTGGCCAGTTATGATCCCAAGCCGGATACCCAGGATCTCGCGGTGGACAACAACGGCGTCATCCGTGGCCGCAGCTACCTGCTCGGCGACAAGGTGATCTTCGAGGTGCGACCCGAGGCCGAGGGCGGTTTCGTCAAGGTCGCCGAGTTTCCGGCCAACAACCCGCAATGGACTTTCCTCGGTTTCGCCGCGGACAACGAGACCCTTTACCTCACCACCACCGACCGGACCGACACGGGCGCGCTGCACAGCTTCAATGTCCGCACCCGCTCCCTCAGCCCGGTCATCTTCCACCACCCCGACGGGGAGATCGAAAACATTCTGCGCTCATGGGATTACAGCAAACTATACGGAGTGCGCTACCTGACGGACAAGGGTCGCTATCATTTCACGGATCCCGCCCGGGCCGCCCTTCAGCAAAAAATCGACGCCTCTCTCCCCGGCACCGACAACCGGATTGTCAGCAGCTCGGAGGATGAAAAGGTCCTGGTGGTCGTCGCCTCAAGCGACCGCGACCCCGGCTCTTATTACCTGCTCAACCTCCGCCAGCCCGCCCTGATGCTGATCGGCAAGGTCAACCGCCACATCAATCCCGCCGAGATGCGCGCCATGGAGCCGGTTTCCTTCACCGCCCGGGACGGCCTCAAGATCCACGGCTATCTGACCCGACCCGCCGGCGCCGAAAACAAGCCGGTGCCGCTGATCATCAACCCGCACGGCGGGCCCTTCGGTGTCCGCGATGAATGGGGCTTCAACCCCGAGGTGCAGCTCCTCGCCAACCGCGGTTATGCCGTCCTGCAGATCAACTACCGCGGCTCGGGCGGCTATGGTTATTCCTTCATGAAGGCCGGCCAGCGCGAGTGGGGCGGCAAGATGCAGAACGACCTGACCGACGGTGTGAAATGGGCCGTCGCCCAGGGCATCGCCGACCCCGAGCGGGTCGCGATCTATGGCGCCAGTTACGGCGGTTATGCGGCGCTCGCCGGCGTGACCTTCACCCCCGAGCTCTATCGCTGCGCCATCAACTATGTCGGCGTCTCCGACCTCAACCTCATCACCAGCTGGGCGGGTGGCCGCGCCGGCCGGGGCACTGACATGTTTTACCGCGAGTGGGTGGGCGATGACAAAGATTACAAGTTCAGCCGCTCGCCCCTGAACTACGTCGAGAACATCCGCGTGCCCACCCTGCATGCCTACGGCGTCAATGACCCGCGCGTGGACATCAAGCACTGGACCCGCCTCGAGCCCAAACTGAAACAGTTCAACAAACCCTATGAGATCATCATCCAGGGCGACGAGGGCCACGGCTTCCGCAATGAGGGCGGCCGCATCGGCTTCTATAACAAGCTCGTGGACTTCCTCGACCGCAACATGGCCAACGCCAAGCTCGGGCCGTTGCAGGTCCTGGAAATGCCGGCGAAGCCAAAGGCCGGCTGACCCGGGAATAAATCACCTCGTTTTTTTGCCGCAGGCGGAGTCAATTGACTCCGCCTGCTTCGTCTCCGAGGCTCCGCGCGTCGCTCCCCCCGATGCTCAACCCCACCCACGATCCCGCGCGCACGAGCTGGATTGAGTCCGCCAATCAGCCGGCGTCGGACTTTCCCCTCCAGAACCTGCCCTTCGGCGTTTTCCGGACCATCGAAACCCCGGCGCCCCGCATCGGCGTCGCCATTGGTGACCAGATCCTCGATCTCTCCGCCGCCGCCGGCCTGGATCTTCTCCCCGCAGCAGCGCGTCCTGTCTGCCAGCAGGCCACCCTGAATCCGCTGATGGCGGCCGGCCCGGCGGTTTGGACCGCCCTTCGGGCCCGGTTGAGCGAGTTGCTCGGCGCAGACTCCTGCCCGGCTGCGCTCCGCGCCCAGGTCCAAGGCTGCCTCGTCGCGCAAGGCGCCGCCACGATGCAACTGCCGGCCGCCATCGGCGATTACACGGATTTCTACGCGTCCATTTTCCACGCCACCAACGTCGGCCGGCTCTTCCGGCCCGACCAGCCGCTCCTGCCCAACTACAAATGGGTGCCCATCGGTTATCACGGCCGGTGCTCGTCCATCGCCATCAGCGGCACCCCGGTGCGCCGGCCACACGGCCAGAGCAAAGCGGCCGAGGCTCCGGCCCCGCACTTCGGCCCGAGCAAGTCCCTCGACTACGAGCTGGAGCTCGGAGCCTTCGTCGGCCCGGGCAATCCCCGGGGTGAGTTCATCCCGCTCACCACGGCCGCCGGCCACCTCTTCGGCGTCGTGCTGCTCAACGACTGGTCGGCCCGCGATCTCCAAACCTGGGAATACCAGCCGCTCGGGCCGTTCCTCGCGAAAAATTTCGCCACCACCCTCTCGCCGTGGGTCGTGACGATGGAGGCGCTCGCGCCGTTCCGGGCGCCGGCTTTCGCGCGACCGGCGGGTGATCCTGCTCCCCTGCCCTACCTCGCCGATGAAAATGACGCGACCCAAGGCGGCCTCGCTCTCAGCCTCGAGGTCTGGCTGCTCACGGAAAAAATGCGCGCCGCCGGCACCGCCCCGCACCGCGTGAGCTCCGGCAATTTCCAGCAGATGTATTGGACGCTCGCCCAGCTGCTCACGCACCACGCCAGCAACGGCTGCAACCTGCGGCCGGGCGACCTGCTCGGCAGCGGGACCGTGTCCGGCCCGACGCCGGATTCGCGCGGCTGCCTGCTGGAGCTCACCGCCCGCGGCATCGAACCGCTCCGCCTGCCCAACGGCGAGGAGCGCCGCTTCCTGGAGGACGGTGACGAGGTCATCCTGCGCGGCCATGCCGAGCGTCCCGGCGCCCGGCGCATCGGCCTCGGCGAATGTCGCGGTCGCGTGCTGCCCGCCCAGGCCTGAACGCACACCGGCTTTCCCGGTTGGGCTTTGGTCGCTGTGCGCTCGCCGTGCGGCAATTCCGCGTCCATTTTGCCGCTATGAAAAACCCCTTCGTGTCCTTGCTGCTCTGCGCCGCCCTGCCGGCGGCCCTCTTCGCCCAAACCCTGCCCAACAAGGAGAAACTCAAGGCCGAGGTCGCCGCCATGGAGGACGCCTTCTGCGCCATGGGCAAGAAGGACGGACTCCTCGCCGCCTTCCAGCATTTCGCCGCGCCGGATGTCGCCTTCATCGACACCGACCCGCGGCAGTGGCGCGGCGCCGCCGCCGTGAAGCAGCGCATGGGTGAGGACCGCCCGGGCGTCAGCCTGACCTGGTCGGCCTATTTCACCGACGTCTCCGACGACGGCACGCTCGGCTACAATTACGGCCGCTATGAAATCCGCAGTCCCGCCCCCGACGGCAAGGAGCGGGTCGGCGGCGGTTGGTTCCTCAGCATCTGGAAACGCCAGCCCAACGGTTCGTGGAAATACGTGATGGATACCGGCGCCCCGGATCGCCCGGCTCCGCCGGCTCCTCCCGCCGCCCCGGTGGCGCCCAAGCCTCCGGGCAACTGATTTGATGACTGGTGGAGCCACGGCGACCTCGCCGTGGTTTGCCCGTCATCCGCAGCGTGGTCGCTGCGGCTCCATTTTATCCTCGCCCCGGCTCAGGCGCGGAGCCGCGCCTTGTATTTTTCCGCCAGCTCCAGCGCCATGTCGGCGTCGCGCGCCGTCACGGTGAAGTGGCCCATCTTGCGCCCGGGCCGCGCCTCGGCCTTGCCGTAGAGGTGCAGCCGCACGTTCGGTTGCGCGAGCAGCGTGTCCCACCTGGGTTCACCGTTCGCCCACGCGTCGCCGAGGATGTTCACCATCACGACGGGCGATGACAGCGTCACCGCGCCGAGCGGCAGCCCGCAGATGGCGCGCACCTGCTGCTCGAACTGCGAGGTCATGCACGCGTCGAGCGTCCAGTGCCCGCTGTTGTGCGTGCGCGGCGCCAGCTCGTTGACCAGCACGTCGCCGGTCTTCGTCACGAACAGCTCCACGCCCATCACGCCGACGAGGTTGATCTTTTCCGCGATGAGCCGCGCCAGCTTCTCGGCCGCGGCCGTCACTTCCGGTTTCACCCGGGCCGGCACGATCGAGAAATCCAGGATGTGGTTCGTGTGGATGTTCTCCGCGATCGGGAACACCCGGACCGCCGCACCGGGCGAGCGCGCGACGACCGCCGACACCTCGCAGGCAAAATCGATGAACTGCTCGATGACGACCGGCTGGCCGGCGAACTTCTTCACGGCCGCGGGAATGCCGGCCTCGGTCATGACCTTGAGCTGGCCCTTGCCGTCGTAGCCGAAGTCCGCGGTCTTCACCACGCAGGGCACGCCGACCTCGCGGATGCCGGCCGCCACATCGGTGCCCTCGGAGAATCTCGCGTGCGGAAACTTGTTGTCCCGCAGCCAGCGTTTCTCGCGCGAGCGGTTCTGCGTCGTCTCCAGCACATTCCAGTGCGGCCGGAGCAGCGTGACGGCCTCGATCGCCTTCAAGGGCGCCGCCGGCACGTTCTCAAACTCGTAGGTGACGACATCGCACTCCCGCGCGAAGGCCGTCAGCGCCGCGGTGTCCTCGTAGGGCGCGTTGACCTCCTTGTGGCTCACAGCCCCGGCGGGGCAGTTGGCCGCCGGCTCGTAGACATGAACCCGGTAACCGAGCCGGGTCGCGGCCTGCGAGAGCATGCGGCCGAGCTGGCCGCCGCCGAGCACGCCGATGGTTTTACCCGGGAGAATCGCCTGGCCCGCGCTCACGGCAGCTTGGTCTGGAGGACCTTCTTCGTCTGGGCGGCGCGGAATTTTTCCCAGGCGCGCTTCGTCTTCGCGTCGGATTGCGCCAGCAGGGAGGCCGCGAAGAGCGCGGCGTTGATCGCGCCCGCCTTGCCGACGGCAAACGTCGCCACCGGCACGCCGCCCGGCATCTGCGCGATCGAGAGGAGCGAGTCGAGGCCGTGCAGTGCCTTGGATTCCACGGGCACGCCAAGCACGGGCAGCGTGGTGAGCGAGGCCGTCATGCCCGGCAGGTGCGCGGCGCCGCCGGCACCGGCGATGATGAGCTTCAAGCCACGCTTTTCGGCCGTCTCGGCGTAGCTGACCATGAGCTTCGGTGTGCGATGGGCGCTGACGACGCGCTTCTCAAAGGGCACGCCCAAAGCCGCGAGCTGCGCCGCGGCATGCGACATCGTCTCCCAATCCGAGGAGCTGCCCATGATGATTCCGACCAAAGGTGAGGCCATAGGTGATGGGTCATAGGTGATGGGTCGGCCGGTCAGCCGCAACCCATAACCTATCCCCTGGAACCTATGACCTGATTAAAGCAGCGGCGTGCCCTTCGGCACCCGCACGATGGTCGTGCCGGCGATCTTGTCGTGCCAGGATTGCTTCTCGTCGTCGAAGGCGACCCAGATGAAGCCCAGGCCGGCGACGAACAGCGACAGGAAGCCGCCGAGGGTCCGCACGACGGCCACGCCCCAGTCGATGGGCCGGTCGTCGAGCCGCACGACCTTGAGGCTGCAGATGATGCCGCCGATGGTCGTGGCCTTGGTCGCCCACATGGCGGCGCAATAGACGGCGAACCAGAACGGGAACACGCCGAAGCCGTGCCAGATGTTGCTCAGGAAACCGCACATCATGCCGATCAGGATGGCGTCGAGCACCACCGCCGCCAGCCGGATCCAGAACCCGGCGCGCGGCAGGGTGGCCGAGGAGATGACGGGCGGCAGCACCGCGGCGACCGGCGGTGGCACCTCGCCGGCCAGGGGAGCCGCGATGCCCGCGACCGCCACCGGGGCGGCCGCCACGACCGCCGGCTTCGGCGGACGGCTGGCCTTGAACATCTGGATCAGGGTGTAGACCACCACGCCCAGGCCAAGGATGCCCATCAGCTTGTAGAGGACGAAACCGCCGATCGGGACGGTGTAGAGCAGCAGCATGATCACGCCGCCGATCAGGACGCCGAACACGGGATGCGCCAGCGGGCCGTCGCCCAGCAGCCTGGTGATGCGCCGGCCGAGCCAGGCCAGCATCACGATCTTGCCGAAGATCGCCGCGAAAAAGAGCCCGAGCGAAAACAGCGGGAGCAGCACGAAACCGATCACGAGGGTCAGCGTCAGCACCAGCAGCAGGTAGGCGACCGGCGTGAGCAGCATTGTGAGCAGCGCGGCGAGCAGCGAGGAGCCGGGCTGTTGCTCGAGCGTGTCCACGCACTTCTGCACCCCGGTGGGCGCGATCAACGCGATGAGCGCATAGAAGGCCAGGATGCCGAACGCGATATACCACGCCCACATCAGGCGGCTGTCGAAGGCCAGCGGTCGGCCCATCAACAGGCACTTGGTGAACCAGACCCGCAGGCCGGTGAAATCGCCGAACGGGCCGAAGCTGCCGATCTGCTGCGTGCCGCCGTGGATCTTGGAACCGGGGCCGCGCACGACCTTGCCAAGCACGGCGACAACCTGGCCGTCCACCACGGCGTCGGGCCCGAGGATGACGTCACCCATCACGGCGATCGCCTCGCCCTTGACATGGCCGTTGACCGTCGTGGTGCCAAAGACCGAGACGGCGGCGTCATCCACCGAGCCGTTGATCGTGGTGTTGCCGAAAACCGAGACCGCCGCGTCGGTGACGTGTCCGTCCACCGTGGTGTCGCCGAAGACGGAAACCGCTTCTTGCTGCGTGCTGCCGGCGGAAACGGTGTGGTCACCCATGGGCGGGCCATCGCTGTGCCGGGTCCCGGCGCCATAAGTGCGCGAGCGGGTCGACTTCTTTTTGGTCGTGCTGGCGGGCTTTTCCTCGTCAGCGCCCAGCTCGCGGAGTTCGCCGTCGGCTTTCTTCACCTCGGGCGCAACGGCCTTGTCGTCGGCCGGGGCGGCCTCGTCGGTTTTTTCCGCCGCGGGCGCCTCCGCTGGCGCCGCGGGCTCTGTCGCCGCCGGTTTTTCAGCCGGGGTGACAGCCGGGGCCGGCTCGTTGGGGGCCGGCGGCGGGGCGGGCGGCGCCTCCTGCGTGGGCTCCGAAGCCTCGGCGAAGGAGGCGGCGCGCAGCACGGGCAACAGCGCCAGGGTGAGCGCCAGCCAGCCGGCAAAAAGGAAGGAGTAACGGGACTTGTTCATTGGGGGTTCGCTCAATTATTGCGGTAAAGGGTGCGGTAGGCAGCGGCGCCGAGACCGAAGAAGGTGGCGTAGAGGGCGGCGACAAATGCCAGGCCGCCGTAGAGCCAAAGCGGCGGAATGCTCGCGATGCTCTCTCTGATGTAGCCGGTCATCCAACGGAGGACGTGGAAAAGCGCGGCGACCCCGCCAAAGCGCTCGCCGGCAGCGGCGGTCAGGGCGCTGGCGTCGGCACCCTGCGTGACCAGGTAAAACGCGGCGATGGCCGCCCCGCTCACGCCGGTGGCGACGCCGAGGAAGGCGGTCTTCACGGCGCCCGGCCAGTAGGCCCAGGACTTGTGATACCAGGCGACGGTCGCCTGGTGCTCGATGGCCGCGAGGACGCGCGATTCCAGCGAAACCGGCGCCTTGCGCAGCGGGAGGCTGCGCAGTTCGCGGCGGACGAGTTGCTCCAGCTGTTCGGGCGACTGGGTGCGGAGCGCGAGGCGCGCCTCCACGGCGGCCTGCAGGCGCGTCTCAAAACCCGCCGGCGCCTTGCGGGGCGGCAGGGCGCGCAGCTCGCGGTGGATGAACTTCTCGAGGTCTTCAGGTGTCATTTTTTCGTTCATGGGGCACCTTCAGTTGGCAAATTTTTCGTGGCTGGCGCCGCTGCGCACCAGGATCTTCGCAAGGGCCTCGCGGCCGCGCAGGATGTCGGTCTTCACCTTGCTCAGGGACACGCGGGTCTTCTTGGCGATGTCCTCGTAGGGCATGTCCTCGAAATGATAAAGCACCAGCGGGATGCGCTGGTGGTCGGGGAGCTTCTCCAGCGCGCGCTCGACCCACTCGCGGCGCTCGGCGGAATCGACGCCGGCGAAGAACGTGTCGGGCGCGGCGAACTCGACTTCCTTCTCGCCGCCCTCGTCGTCCTTGTGGACCAGGTCGGAGAAGAAGCTCCAGCGCTTCTTGTAGCGCTGGATGTGGTTGATCGAGAGGTTGGTCGCGACCGTCTTCAGCCAGCCGCCGGCGGACGGGCTGGTGCGGAGATTGTCGAAGTGCTCGTGCGCCTTGATGAAGACCTCCTGGGCAATGTCCTCCGCCTGCGTCTCGTTGCCGATGAGACGCACCGCGGTGGAATAGACCATGTCTTGGTA
>JAYRDK010000004.1:0-91476 GCA_041909435.1 Lacunisphaera sp. | reverse complement strand
CGAGGGCCTTGGTGCCGGAGTAGAAGCTGCAGTTGTTCGTGCGGAAGCTGAAGTTCGGCGTGTCGGTCTCGGTGAAGCCGGCGCCGTCGGCGCGCCGGCCGGTGTAGATGCAGCCGGAGGAGACATGACCCCAGGGCACGCCGGCGTCGGCGCAGGCCAGGGCGATGGTGCCGGGAAGGACGGCGTTGCCCATGACGCACTCGGATTTGTGCAGCTCGCAGGCGTCGACGTTGGGTTTGCCGGTGTAGCCGGCGGCGTTGATCAGGAACTCGGGCTGCTCGCGACGCAGCAGGGCGGCCAGGGCGGCGCGGTCGGTGTAGTCAAAGTCGGCCCGCCGTATATTACGGAAAGACAGGCCTTTGCGCGTGAGCAGCGCCTGGTAGGCCGCACCGACATAACCGGAACCTCCGAGCAGATAGATCATGGAAAGGGAGTAAGGGAATGAGGGTCCGACGGGAGGTCAACCCGCAGTTTTCCGGGCAGACAGCCTATCGTTTCTTGTAGTCGCCGCGGCTGAAATACTTCTCCAGCCAGACATAGGCGCAGATGAAGAAG
Source organism: Lacunisphaera sp. (assembly GCA_041909435.1). GTDB lineage: Bacteria > Verrucomicrobiota > Verrucomicrobiia > Opitutales > Opitutaceae > Lacunisphaera. Next base: position 90,921 of record JAYRDK010000004.1, on the reverse strand, counting down.
TAGCGGCTGCCCATCTCCTTGATCTTGAGCTTGGCCTCGCCGTATTTGCGGTTCTGCCAGGAGATGGGGATGACGGTCCAGGAGTAGCCGCGGACGATGGCCTTCAGCGGGATCTCGACGGTCAGGTTGAAATGGGGGGCGAGGAACGGCCGGCAACCCTCGATGACCGTGCGGCGGTAGGCCTTGAAGGCGTTGGTGGTGTCGTTGAGCGCGATGTTGAAGCCGATCCGCACGAGGAAATTCGCGAGGCGGTTGACCCAGAGCTTCACGCGGGGGTAGTCGACGACCTTGCCGCCCTTGACGAAGCGGCTGCCGAAGACGCAGTCCCAGCCCTCGTTGAGCAGGCGCCAGTAGCGCACGGTGTCGGCGGGGGCGTCCGAGGCGTCGGCCATCATGATGGTGCAGGCGTCGCCCTTCATGTGGTTGAGGCCGTAGATGACGGCGCGGCCGAAACCGTGGGGGCCGTTGTTTTGCACGGGCGCCAGGGTCGGGATTTTTTGCTTCAACTCCTGCAGGACGGCCCAAGTCTGGTCCTTGCTGCCGTCGTCCACCACCACGATCTCATGCGGCACGCCTTCGCGCACCAATTCCGCATAGAGGTCCTGCACGGTGGGCGGGAGGGACTCCTCCTCGTTGTGGGCGGGGATGACGACGGAAAAGAGCTTGAGCGGAGCGGGCTCGGACATCGGCTAACTCAGGGGAATTCCACGGATGGCGGCAAGCCCGGGCTCACCGCGGGGCCGACAATTCCAGCCAGCCGGGGTTCTGCTCCGCGTGAGCGGCGATCTCCCCGAGGATGGTGGCGGTCGGAGTGGCGGGTCGCCAGCCCCAGAGGGACGTGGCCTTGGCGTGGTCGAGCACAATCCACGGGATGTCGAAGGGCCGGGGCGTGCCGTCCTGCACCACGACGTGTGGGCCGAAGCGCCCGGCACACCAATCGCTGAGCTGCTTGAGTGACATCGCGGATGCGGCCCCGCCGGAAAAATTGGCGATCCGGTCGGCGGCCGCGAGCTTGGGTGACCGGAACTGTTTTTCCAGCACCGGCAGGAGGTCGCGCGGGTGCAGGCAGTCGCGCACCTGGTGGCCGTGGCCGCCGAAGCCGAGATACTTGAGCGGGCGCTGCCGCAGCCACGCGTTGATCCAGTAGGCGAAGATGCCCTGGTCGGCGCGGCCGAACTGGCCGGCGCCGGCCAGCACGCCGCAGCGGTTGATGAAGACGGGGAAGCCGAAGGTCTCGCCGTATTCGAGCGCCATGGCCTCGGAGGCGAGCTTGGTCGCGCCGTAGAGCGAGATGGGCGCGGTGGTGGCGAAATGCTCCCCGAGTCCGGCGCCGGTCACGCCGGCCGGGAGCGGTCGCGTGGCATCGGGCACGAGGGCGTCGCGGTGCACGACCGTCGGCAGGGTCGCGAGCGGCGCGATGGAATACACTCGGCTGGTGGAGAGCAGGATGAAACCCGCCTTGTGCACCTTGCAGTATTCGAGGACGTTGATCGTGCCGGTGAGGTTGTGATCGACGAGCTCACGCGAACTGGTCTTGCCGTCGATGCCGGCGAGCACGCTCGGGTTGGCGGCGGCATCGATCACGAAATCGGCGGCGGGCAGCGTGTCCATGGCCCGCGTATCGCGCAGGTCGGCGGTGAGGACCCTGATGCCGAGTTTTTCGAGCGGAGCGCGGTTGGTCTCGCTGCCGGGGCGGATGAAATTGTCGAAGCCGGTGACCTCGTGGCCGGCGGCGTGCAGCTCCCGGGCGAGGGTGCTGCCGACGAAACCGCAGATGCCGGTGATCAAGATGCGCATGGCGCGAGGGAAGCAGAGCGAATGGGTGAGGTGAAGCGGGAAAAGCCGCTGCGGCCTTACTTGGGTTCCGGATCGTCCGGGCGGTGGAGGCGGAGGCCTGCGAGATAAACCCAGTCCCAGGCGGTGTCCCCATAGGGGCCCGGATCCGTCCGGAGCACCAACGTCGAGCCGGGCGCAAAACCCGGCAGAGTCAGCCGGACGCGCTGCGGGCCGCGGTCCCCGGGTTGGCGGGCGGGATCGAGGAAGCGCCGGTAAAGCGGATGGGTGGTGTCGGGGCTGACGATTTCGAGCGTGAGCTCGGTGCCGTTGCTCCGCCCCGGCTCGCCGGCGGCGGGGTCGTAGCCGAACTCGAGCGAGACCTCGCGAACCTGGTCGTCCAGCTGCCATTCCACCCGAGCCGGGGGCAACAGCATCACGACCGGGCGCCCGTCGATGACCCGGCGTTGCAGCCGGTCCAGCGTGCTGCTCGGCGGGGAGAGGACCGAGCTTTCCCGCGGCCGGCCCTGGCCGATGAGCTGCCAGAGGCGCGTGGAGTTCAGGTCATGGAGGGTGGCGAGCCCGTTGCGGGCGTAGATCCGCACATCAATCAGATCGATGACGAGGGTGTAATTCTGGCGGATGTAATCGGCCAGTTCCGGAAAATTTTCGTGTGCCTGCTTGGCCCGGTCCGTGAAAATGAAGGCTCCCTGGCCGACGGCATCCACGAATAAGGCGGGGGCGCTGCGCCGCAGGTCGGCGAGATAGACGGCCCGGTGGTAGGCCTGCTGCGGATTGTCCTGCATCGACCAGAGCGTGGTGCCGTCGCGGGTGGCCTGCCGCAGGCCGCTTTCCACGTGGAGATAGCAGGCCCAGCCCCAGACGCCCAGGGCATCGTCGCGCCCGGCCAGCGCGTGCAGCACCATGGCGGCGCTGGACCGGGGATACTTCCAGTGATGGACAAGTCCGCCCACAGGGGAAGGAACCGGCTGCAGGCTGCGCGTGACCATGGGCAGCAGGCCCGCCGCGAGGCTGAACCCGGCCAGCAGCACGCGGGCGCGCGCCGTGGCGAGGCGGTTCCACCAGCCGCCCAACGCGGCACCGAGGCAGCAGGTGAACGGGACCGGCAGAAACAGCACATAATGCAGGAACTCGCGACGCGGCGCCACGACCGCCGCGACGGCGGCCAGGGTCACGGCGCCGCCCGCCACCAGCAGCGCCGGGGGTCGCACCCGGCGCCGGAGAAAATAAACCGCGGCGGCCAGCAGGCCGGCCACCACCGTGCCAACGAACAGCGGGAACCGCCCGTCCTCCTGGGCGTTGCGCCACAGGGCGTGCAGGGCCTCCCCGTAAGACGCGACCTCGCTGGTGCCGACATAAAGGATGTTCTGCAGGATGTATCGCCGCCAGACGGTCTCGAGCTGGCCGGTCGCGGCGGCCAGGCCGGCCAGGAGGAGGGTGGGCAGTGCGGCCGCCAGCAGGATTTCCGCCGCCCGGCGCGTGCGGATCCGGGTGGTGATGCCGGTCTCGCGCAGCGCCTGCCACCCGGCCCAGCCGATGAGTGCAAGGCCGATGGGCGCGGCCTGCAGCTTGGCCCAGGGCAGCGCGCCCGCGACGAAGCAGCCGGCCCCGAGACGGAGCCGGTCCGCGGGTGCCCGGCCGGCCAGCAGGCCGAAAGCCACGGCGATCAGGAACAGCGGCAGGTGCTCCGTCGAGAGGTTGGTCAGCTCCGGCTGGCTGATCGTCGCGAAAAAACCGGCGGCCGGCAGGACGCCGAGCCAGGCGGCGACGGGCCCACCGGTCCGGTTCAGGGTCCGGAGACAGACGAACAGGGCGCCGCAGGTCAGCAGCAGGCAGGTCAGGCGTGCGGTAAAATAATCCAGCGGCGCGCCGAGCCAGTGCCAGGGCACCAGCAGGTAATAATTGAGCGGGCCCGAGCTGCCGCCATCGACCGCCCGCCAAAACACGGGGTCGTGCGCGAGGGTCATGGCGCCGGCGATCAGCTGGCTTTCGTCGGGGTTGTATTCATAGGCGACGAGCAAAAACGGCCACTGCCAAGCGAGCAGAAACAGGCCAAGCACGGCACCGTCACGCCAGTCCGGGGCGCGTGCGGGCGCCGCCGGTTCGCGGACCGCGCGCCCGAGGACGAGCCCCAGCCGCGCGACGAGCATGAGGGTGGCCACGGCCGCCGGCACCCAGTAGGCGCCCGGGTGGAGATCCAGCCACTGGAAAAGGGATTTCAGCATGGGCGGATCAACCGGGCCGCTCAAAGTTTCTGGAAACGGTATTTCAGCCAGGCCCAGATCCACATCGGGGGATCGCGAAACATCGAGACCTTCTTGCCCTCCTTGAAGGAGCGGGAGGTGTATCGGACCGGGATCTCCACGGGCCGGTGCCCCCGGCGGACGAGCTTGATGAGGATCTCCCAGTCGAAATCGAAGCGGTTGGCCGTGAAGGTGAGGCCGGTGAGGCACTCGCGGCGGAACACCTTATACATGGTGAAGGGATCGCGCAGGGTCAGGCCGAGCGAGACATCGATCAGCGCGGTGAAGAACCAGTGGCCGGCGTTCAGGACGAAGGCGTGCAGCACCTGCTCGTCGAACTTGCGGATGAAGAGGCTGTCGCCGTGCCGCGAGCCGAGCACAAAGGTGTGCGTGTTCGCGGTGAAGGGCGCCAGCAGCTTCTCGTAATCGGCGAGGTCGTATTCGAGGTCGGCGTCCTGGATCAGCACGACGTCGCCGGTCACGTGCGCCAGGCCGGTGCGGACGGCGCGGCCCTTGCCGCGCGGCTGGTCTTCCAGCAGGATCTTCACGCCGGGCCGGTCCGCGTAACCGAGCACGATGTCGCGCGACCCGTCGGTCGAGTTGCTTTCAATGATGATGATCTCCATTTCCCAGCCGGCGATCCGCTTGGCGGTGAGGGCGTCGAGCGCAATCTTGAGCGTGGCGCGCTCGTTGAAGACGGGCACGACGACCGAGAGCGTCGGGCACGCGGGCAGCGGGGGGAAAACAGGTGGCGGGCTGGAGCTCATGCGGCGTGGGCGGCGCCGGCATTAGTGGGCGGCACGCTCCGCCGGAGCCAGCAGAAACCGGCCAACAGCAGGAGGAAGCCGGCGCCCCCGAGCCAGAGGGCGAGGGTGAAGTGCTGCGGCCAGTAGGCGAAGGTGATCTCGTGCCGGCCGGGGCCGTCGATCGCGACGCCCTTGAAGGCATGGTTGATGCGGAAATAGGGTGCGGGCCGGCCGTTCACCGTGACCTGGAAATCCTTCTCATAAAAGGTCTCCGCGAGGACGACGAGACCCGGCCCGGGGGCGTCGATCACGAACGACGTCTTGTTGGCGGTGAGGCGGTAGTCCGTCGCGGCCCGCACGGTGCGGGTGGCGAGGTCGGCGGGCAGGGCGGGGACCCCGGCCTGCCCGGCCTGGATGGCGGCGAAGGGCCGGCGGTCGCCGGAGCGGACCTGCGCGGCGAACTCGCGCGGCGTGGCGTAGGTGCCGAGCCGGTCGGTGAAGAAGGCGCGCGGCCACGCCGTCGGGCTCGCGTAGACGTCGAGGTCGGCCTGATGGAGCAGCGTCAGCCCGGCGAACTCGCGCGGGGGGGCTGCGTGATCGGCCACATAGTGGGTGACGTTCATCAGGTCGTGTCCCGGCACGAGTTCCGGCGCCTCCTCGGCCTTGGTGAACCAGTCCCAGACCCAGACGCGCCGCATGCCGAACTCGAGCGCGAGCTCCTGGTAGAACGAATTCCGCACGGCATCCACGCCGTAGAGGCTCTCCCAGCGCAGGGCGGTGTTGTAGGAAGGGAAAAGCGTATTGCCCCAGCCGACGACGCGGCCGGGCTCCTTCCGCTGCGTGTCGAGGAATCGCGCGCCGGCGGAGGGTGCGTGCAGGTCGGTGCGCAGACCCGGGACGAAGGCGTAGGCATTGAAGAAAGTGTCGCCGAACTGGCAGTGCCGCCACAGCAGCAACGGTCCGCCGGTGAACACGACCAGCCACAACAGGCCCGGCCGGGCGAGGCGCGCCGCCCAGCGAAAGCCGGTGGCGAGCGCGAGCGCCGCCGCCACGAGGGCCGTCGCGTAACCCGTGAAGAAGGGACTCTTGGGCCAGGCCGAGGTGCGGGCGAAATAAACGGCCAGCAACGCAGCCAGCAGCAGGACCACGCGGGCGAAATGCCCGCCCCAGCCGCCGGCCTGGCGGCGTTCGAAGGCGTCGCGCAGGCCGCAGCCGGCCAGCACGATCGCGAGGATCATCAGCACGCACGAGAACGTGTTGCCCGTATGGATGATGTTCCCGACGAACGGTATCTTCATGACGACCGCCGCCGGCACCAGGCCGAAGGCAAGGGCGAAGGGCGGCACGAGGGCGAGCAGCAGCGCGAGGCCGGTGCGGTCCTGGCGCCACAGCCGCGGGGCGACCAGCCACCAGAACGCACCGAGCAGGAACACGAAGTTCAGCGCCGGCGCGACGATGATCTCGTCCACAACCGCCTGGCGGTAGAACATGTCGTCAAAGAAGCCGATGACCTGCGCCAGCGGCAGGGGGACGGCGCCCGGCGAGTCGTAGCCGGTGACGGAGTGTTTCCACGCCACGAGGAACGACATCCAGCCCGGCGCGGCCATGAGCCCGAACCCGAGGCCCGCGGCGCTTGCGAGGGCGAGCAGGCGGACGCGGCGACCGATGGTGTCGGGCCGCAGGAAGAGCAGGAGCACGCCGGCCAAGTTAAGCCCGGCAATCAGCATGAAGGCCTCCTTCATGGTGCCGCTGGTCATGACAATCCAGTTGGCGGCGACGAGGGCGAGCAGCCAGCCCGCCTCGCGGCGGCGGGTGTCGGCGTGCAGCAGGCCGGCCCAGGCCAAGAGGATCGTCGGCGAGTAGCTCACGCTGAAGTTGGCGGGATGCACGAGGCGAAAGGTGAAGAAGGCCACGAAGGCGCTGGTGAACGTCACCACGAGCGACGCGGCCACGTGGCGCGTGAGCAGCCAGACGATGCCGCCGAGACCGGCGGCGAAGAGCCAGCGCGCGACGAGGAAACGGACATCCCAGGCCCACGCGGCGCCGTCGGCCAGGATGGTGAGCAGGTTGAAAGGATCACCGAACATCGACTGGCCCTGGCCGAGCAGCGGCTCGCCGGCGAGCGACCAACGGTTCCACAGCGGCAGCTCACCGTGCTTCAGCAGGGCCTCGCGCTGCGCCATCGGGTAATACAGATGCTGGAACAGCAGCGCGCCCGTGTCGGAACTCATGGTATTGGTATACATGTATTCCTGGGAACCGGGCAGGGTGGGCAGCTCGCCGTAGAGCATGAGCCCGCCGTTGTTCGGCGTGGCGAAGCTGCGGCCGAGGAAAAGCACGGGATGGCACTGGATGGCGACGGCGACCAGGGCGGTCAGCGCGACGGCGCGGCGGGGGTGGGCACCCAGCCACGCGCCGGCCGGCGCGACGAGGCGCGTGAGGCGCGAGGCGACAACCGGGGTGCCGATCAGCAACCCGAGCAGAAACACCGGCACGGCGACCGGCAGACCGAGCTTGAACCAGATATGGGGGTCGCTCGTGAGGCGGAGCGGGCGGGGGAAGTCGAGCTCGAGCACCGGATCACGTGCGTCGGGCGTGGTCTGCACGACAAGCGTGTCGCCCTGGACCTCCAGCCGGGCAATCTGGCTGAAAGCCTTGAAATCGGCCGGCCGGAAGGAGTGCACGACCCGGCCCCGGTAGTTGACGATCTCGGCGTGTGAAAGGGTGAAGGTGCCGACCCCGTCGATGGGATCGAGGCGCAGGGACTTGATGTCGCCCATCGGCATCATGTAGCGGTAGACGACCGGGGCCGGCTCGATCTTGAGCGGCTGGCGCGAGGAGTCGTTTTCGCCATAGCCGCGGCCGAGGTCCCAGAAAAGCTGCGTGGTGCCCGGCGACGTGGACGTGAGCGTGACGTTGAACAGGTAGTAGTCACGCCGCACGACGCTCGTGGTCATGACCGGCAGCGCCGCCGCCACCGCCAGAACCAGCGCCAGGATGATCGCGCGCCAATCAACCCAAGCTTTCATCTGGAACAAAATGGGTGGCGGAGTCAGGCCGGCAGAAGGGGCCGGCGGAGCGGATAAACATGCGACGGAGGGAAACAGACCCGGACGATCAGGTGAAGTGGGAAATGCCCCGGGATCCGGACTATTTCAGGATTGAACAACGCGTGGCAAACGCGGTCTATTCTGGACGCAAATCCATGAAAAACGCCTCTCTTCGGATCCTCCTTTTTATCCTGGCCGTTACCGTGCTCCCGGCTCATGCGGCCAACCGCACGCTCGAAATTGTCGCGCCCGCCGAAGTTGCGTCGGGCAGCCAGGTGTCGGTCACCATCCTGGCCAGCACGGATGCGGGCGATGGCGAGCAAGTCGGCTTCGTGCATGCGGATTATTCGAACGATGACGGCAAGACCTGGACGAAGTTCTGCTACGCGGAGAAGTCGGGCGTCGAGTTTGCGCGCCAGATCAGTTTCCCGGCCGGCGCCAAGGGCGTGAAGTGCATCGTCCGGGCCCGGGTGGCCTTCCGGGGCGGTAAGGCGGGGGACGTGGATTACAAAGGCGGGGCGATCCAGTGGGGCGACACGTGGGAAAAGTGGCGCACGCCGCCCACGCGGTTCGCCATCGTTTACGTTACCGGCCGCTGAGCGCGGCCGGCCAGATCAGGCCGCCGGCCGCTTCCGCCAGGCCTCGACGATCTGGCGGATGGTTTCCTCGAGCGACTGCGTGATGTCCCACTTCGGGTAGTGGGCGCGCATCTTGCGCAGGTCGGAGTAGTAGCAGATGTGGTCGCCGGCGCGGTTCTGCTCGACGTAGGTGTGGACCTGCGCCTTGCCCGTGAACTTCTCCGCGATCTTGAAGGCCTCGAGGATGGATGTGCTGTTGGCCTTGCCGCCGCCGAGGTTGTAGACCTCGCCCGCGCGCGGGGCCGCGACAAACGCCGCCATGAAGCGCGCGACGTCAAGCGAGTGGATGTTGTCGCGCACCTGCTTCCCCTTGTAGCCGAAGACGCGGTATTCCTTCCCCTCGAGGTTGCACTTCACGAGGTAGGACAGGAAGCCGTGCAGCTCGACCCCGCTGTGGTTCGGGCCGGTCAGGCAGCCGCCGCGCAGCGCGCAGGTCGGCAGGTTGAAGTAGCGGCCGTATTCCTGCACCATGACGTCGGCGGCAACCTTGGACGCGCCGAAGAGCGAGTGCTTCGACTGGTCGATGGTGAAGGTCTCCGGGATGCCGTGCGCGTAGGCCGGGTCGGCGTAGTCCCAGCGCGTGGCCTGCTCGACCAGCTTGATCGAATTCGGGGCGTCGCCGTAGACCTTGTTCGTGCTCATGTGCACGAAGGGGGACTCCGGGCAGGCCTGGCGGGCGGCCTCGAGGAAGTTCAAGGTGCCGACGGCGTTGGTGTCGAAGTCGTCGAACGGGATGGCGGCGGCGCGGTCGTGCGAGGGCTGGGCGGCGGTGTGGACGATGACGGACGGCCTGACCGACTTGACGAGCGCGAGGACGCCGGCGCGGTCGCGGATGTCGAGTTCGTGGTGGACGAAGCCCTTCAGGTCGGCGGCGAGGCGCTGCTGGTTCCAGCGGGTGTCACCCTGCGGACCGAAGAAGACGGCGCGCTGGTTGTTGTCGACGCCATGCACGGTGTAGCCGAGCGAGGCGAAATAAACGCAGACTTCCGAGCCGATGAGGCCCGAGGAACCGGTGACTAAAATGGTCTTGGCCATGGGGAAAAGGGAAGGGTTACCCATACCGGCGGGCCGGCCTATTTCCAGCCGATTCTTGGCGCCGGTCAGAAGGTGGCGGTCAGCGACAGCGAGTAGGTGCGGCCGCGCCAGTCGCCATAGGGCTGCACACCGGCGCCGGCCGCCTCGTTGACATACTTCGGGTAGTCGAAGCCGGAGAGGTTGTTGATGCGCACCTGGGCGCGCAGGCCGCGGTTCCCGCCTTGCCAAGGCAGCCAGCGCGCGAGGTCGACTTGCGCGTAGGCGTCGAACTGCCAGTAGGGCTTGATGCGGTCGCGGCCCTGCGCGGGGCGCTCGGGCAGCGGGAGGATGCGCGAATGGAAATACTGGCCGTCGACGCCGAAGCCGAGGCGGCGGTTGGACCAGCCGGCGTTGAAGTCCGCGCGGTAGCGCAGCAGGCCGGGCGCAGTTCCGTCGGGCCGGTCCAGCTGGTCCACCACCGGGGAGCTGGCGAACACCTGGCGTTCGTAGCGCTGGAAGTAGAGCAACCGGCTGCGCAACTCGAGCGTGCCGCCGGCTAGGCCCGCCCAGGCGTATTCGAGGGTGGCGGTCCAGTTCTGCGAGTGCCGCCAGGAGGCGTTGACGCTGCCTGTGATCAGGCGGGTGATGCGGCCGACCGGATAAATGTCACCCGGCGCGGGCGCGGCACGCAGGACGCGGTCGGGAAAGATCGACTCGACGTTCACGAGGCTGGGCGCATCGAGCGCGAGGATCTCGTTGGTCTTGCGGGTGTCGACAAAGTCCAGCGAGGCGCGGAAGCGGCGGGCCGCGCCGCGCTCGAAGATCAGGCCCGCGGTCTGCGTGACCGCGTCCTCCGGCGGCAGGCCCGGGTCCACCGCCTCGTCGATCTGGATGTCGTAGCGCTCGCCGTTGCGCCGCGGGTCGCTGATACCCTCCTGGTTCAGACCGCCGCCGGGGCCGGACGGGGCGGTGACGGGCTGGCTGAGCTGTGGCGTGGGAAAACGGCTGGAGTGGGTAACGCTGGCACGGAACGTAAGTCCGCCGGCGAACTCGGCCTTCAGGCCGAAGGTGGGTGCGACATTGACCTCATTGGCGTTGGCGGAGGCGACAAAGCGCGCGGCCACGTCCGCCTCGAGCCGGCGCAGCCAGCGCGGCAGGAATCGCCCGGGCAGCAGCGGCGTCTGCAGCTCGCCGAAGAAACTGTAGCGCTCGAGCGTGCGGCCGGTGCGCTCGGTCGGTATGTCCGCGGGCGAGCCGTCGGCATAGACCGACTCCTCCCGGTAATCCGCCAGATGAAGGCGCCGGTAGTCCGCGCCGGCCACCACCGCGGAACGGCCCCAGGGCAGCTCGAGTGCCTGGTTGGTCACGCGGGCGGCGGCGTCGAGCGTGCCGTAATCGCCGAGCGTCACAAACCGGTTGCGGCCGCCGCGGAAGAGCAGCGCCTGCTCGTAGAAATCCGCGGGCGGGCCGCCCAGCTGGGTGTCCCGCAGGGGATTGTATTGCCCCTGGTTCACGAGCTGCTGCCAGCGGGCGGCGTCGACACCGGCGAGCCCGCGGTATTCCACGACGTTGCGGGCATACTGGGCGTCGAGCGAGACACGCCACGCGGCGGGCAGGCGCAGGAGCAGGCCGGCCACGCCGGAGGTGAAATTGATGCGCGCCTCGCTGTAGTCGTCGCCGAGGAGGGGCGCGGTCTCGTTGAGCGCGACCAGCACTTCCTTGCCGAAGGGGTTCAGCGGCGAGGCTGCGGGCAGCGTGAGCTCCGCCGAGAGCACGTCGAGCCCGCGGTTGAGGACGGTGCGGGAATGGGTCGCATCCATGCCGAGCTGGAGCCACGGCCGCGGGTCGTAGGTGACCGAGGCGAAATAGGCCGCGCGCTGCTGCCGGCGGCCGTAAGGTGAATCGGCGCTGGTCGGCGAGGCGGACATGCCGCCGGGTGAATCGAACAGGCCGAGGCTGCGCACCCCGGCGCGGCCGGCGAAGGCCGCGAGCCCAGCGGTGCCGTCGGCTCCGGGGGCGACCGAAGTGAAGTTCGCGGAACCCGGGCCGAAGAGCGGGGAGCCGTCGGCGCTGCGCACGTTGGGCGTGGCGCGGAAGAGCGGATCACCGGGCGCCGGCAGCGCGGCCTGATGGGCGCGGCGCAGGCCGAGTTCGGCCTCGGTGGGGGGCGCGGCCTCGGCAAAGACAGCGTTGAAGCGCAGGCGCAGCGCGCCGCCGAGCAGCGACTGGCCGTGCTGCAGCGAGAAGGAGGCCTGGGGCGAATCGTAGTTGCCCGCCGTATTGGTGTAGGTGGTGTTGATCTCGGTGGCGGTCACGTCGGGCCGGAGCACGATGTTGATCACGCCGCCGACCGGGTTGCCGGTGTAAAGCGCCGACGCGGAGGCGGGCAGCACCTCGACCTGCTGGATGAGGCTGAGGGGGATGAAGTTCACGTCCGGCGGCATCGTGTCGGTGACGCTGGTCTGGATCTCAGGCAGGCGGCGGCCGTTGATGAGGATGACTGTCTCGTTCTCGCTGTAACCGCGAAGCTTGAGGTTGGCGCTGCCCGCCAAGCCTTCCCGCGCCCCGAAGGAGCCGCTCTGTTCCGGTGGGCGCGTGGCGGCGTCGCTTTCCAGGATGACGCGCTGCAGGAATTCGTTGAGGACAATGACGCCGCTGCGCGTGATCTGCTCGCGGGTGTAGATGGCGTAGGGCAGGGCGTCGTTCTCGGAGCGCGGCAGGTCCAGGTTGCCCGTGGCGCGGCGCGGCCCGAGCAGCGCGGCGCTGTCATCGAGCGGGCGCATCCGGATGGAACGGCCCTGCACGATGAACGGCTCAAGCAGCTCGAGCGTCCGGGCGGGCTGCATCTGCTGGGCGGGCAGCCAGGCAAGTTGCCCGGCCTCGATTTCGACTCCCTCCACCTGCACCGGCTGGTAACCCTCACCGGTGATGATCAGCTCGTGCCGCCCAGGCGGCACGCCCGCCAGGGTGAATCCACCCTCAGGGTTTGACCGGGTGGAGAGGCGCGTGCCTAGGACGGCGATCGTGGCGCCGCGGGCCGGCCCGCCGGCCGGGGTCAGGATCCGGCCCTGGATCGCGCCGGTCGCGGGCGCGGCGTGAGTGACGACGAACTTGCCGCTCAGTTTGCGGCGCGCGGCGAAGCCGGTGTTTTTCAGCAGCCGGTTGAGCGCGTCCTCCGGTTCATGGCGGCCGGTGACAGCAACGGTTGAAACAGTGCGCAGGTCATCGGAGGAAAATAGCACCTCCACGCCCGCCTGTTGCGAGAAAGCCAGCAGGGCATCCGGAGCCGGCTGGGCGGGCAGGTTGAAATCCACCGGTGCCGCGCGACCCGCGACGGCCAGCAGGAATCCGAACGTGGCCAGCAGCCGGAGGAGAGAGGGGCGGTGTAGGATCACGGGCGGACGGGGCGATCAGCGTCCGGCGATGACATCCACCCGGATGGAACCGTCGGGTGCGCGGATGACCTGCACCGGCAGCACGTCCTCGAGGGCCGCGAAGAAGCCGTCGAGATCGTCGAGGCTGTGGGTGCCGCCCACCAGGCGGCCCGCGGCGGCGTCCGATACCACGAGGTTCCGCCCGTGGTAGCGGGCGAAGCGGGCGAGGGCCTCGCGCAGCGGCGTGTCGGCAAAGACGATCCGGCCCTGGCGCCAGGCAAGGGCGTCGCCGAGCTGCCGTGGGGTGAGCGCAGCCACGGCCACGTGATCGGCGGTGCGGACGAGCCGGTCGCCGGCCGCCAGCGTGCGGGGGGCGGCGCCGCCCGGGTGCACCTGCACGGTTCCCTCGAGCACGGTGACCTCGATGGCGGTGGCCGACTCGGTGCGGACGTTGAACTGCGTGCCGGTCACGCGGACGGAGCCCGCGGGCGTCTCCACGAAGAAGGGCCGGGCCGGGTCCTTGGTGACGGTGAAGAAGGCCTCGCCGCCGGCGAGGCGCACGCGGCGCGCCGCCGCGGTCAGTTCCACGACGAGGGCGGTCTGGGCGTTGAGCTCGACGCGGGTGCCGTCGCCGAGCGTGACGGCCTCGCGGTGGGCCACAGGGGTGGCGAGGTTCTGGAATTGGTTCTGTGGCCGGGCGGGCCACAGAAAAACCGCCGCAATCACTGCGACCGCCAGTAGCGCCGCCCCGGCCCAAAGCGGACGGGACAGCCAGGGAAGCGATCGGGCAGCTTTTGCGACGGTTTGGGATTCCGCCAACTCGTCCCTGATTCCTGCAAGCAACGGCAATTGCTGTTCGAGGTCGGCGGAAAACTGGCAGTAGCCGGACAGCAGCGCGCGGTGCGCAGGGTCGGCGGCAAGCCACGCGTCCAGGGCGGTCCGGTCGGCGGCAGAGAGAACGGAGCCTTCCAGTCGGGCAGCCCACAGGGAGGCCTGCTCCTCGGCGAGGGCGGAGTGGTGCGGGACGGGGTTCATGGTTTGGCCTCCGCGACTGGGGAGGGGCCGGCGGCGGTTTGGCGGGCGAGGCTCGTCCGCAGCAGCCGGAGGGCGCGGGCGTGTTGTTTTTCCACCGTGCTGACGGCAATGTCGAGGCGGTCGGCGATTTCCTGGTGGGAGAGGAGCTCGAGCTTGCGGAGCAGCAGCACGGTGCGGCAGCCCTCGGGCAGCTGGGCGATGGCCGCCTCAAGTTGCGCCCATTCCTGCCGGGCCATGACCTGCTGGGCGACGCCCGGGGTGGTGGCTGCCGCCGTCTCGGGGTCGGCCGCGCCGGCCACGAACGGCCCGATCGAGCGGCGTTTCAGCTGGTTGATGGCAAGCCGGCGGGCGGTCGTGTAAAGCAGCGCCTCTGGCTTGGCCACCGGTTCCCGGTCGATCACGGGCTTGACGCGCAGGAAGGCGTCCTGAGCCAGGTCCTCCGCCTCGGTGCGGTTCCCGACCAGGCGCGCGAGGTAGCGCCGCAGGGGTCCGACTGTTGACCGGTAAAGACGGGCGAAGTCCGGTGACTGGGGAGGTTGTTCGGGCATGGGAGCGGCTACCGAAGAGACAATCCAACCGCATAAACCCGCCATTCCAAAAGGCAATCGCGGGACCGGGACTTCAGGTCCCGGTTCGCGCCGATTGCGCGGGCCGGCCCACGGCCAGCCAGCCGGCCAGCAGGGCGAGCGCCATGCCGGCCACGCGGGCCAGGGCATGGTGTGCATGCGCGGTCTGTTCCCACGCGAAGGCGGCGGGCATCGTGGCGGTTCGCGCGGTGTCGGCGGCGGCGATCGGCGGGGCGGCACCGACCCACGCCTCGGTTTCGGTCCGGCCGTCGTAGAGGACGAGCCGGGCCTGCTTGCCCGCATGGGGGCGGACATCCGCCGCCCAGTAGCCTATCCCGGTCGTGTTCGGGCCCGGGCAGGCGACCTCGGTGATGAACCGGCCATCCTGGTCCTCGATGCGCAGGCGCAGGCCGTTGCCGTGGGCGACCGGAAACCCGGTGTAGGGCACGATGAACCAAGGCGACACCACGGGGAACGGCTTGCTCCAGGCGGTGCAGGTGAAGGCCGCGGTGCCCGGGTTTGTGCCGCTGAACTGGAAACGCACGGCAGGCGGCGACAGCGGCACGGCCCCGAAGAGGTGGTCGTCGGGCAGCGGCTCCGAGCTGCTGACGATGTGCAGCGCGAGCGGGCCCGTTCCGCCGGGTGGGTTGAAGAAACGGCGCCAGCGCTCGCCTTGGTCAAGCGTGAGCGGGTCGGGCCAGCATAGGACCAGGGCGCCTGCGGCCACGGCGGCGGGCGTTGCCAGCCAGGGCAGCAACGGCTCCGGCTGCAGAGTGAATGGCGGCAGCGCAGGTGGGTGTTCCGCCCGGCGGAGCCGCAGGCCCAGGCCGGCGAGCAGCAGGATCCCGGCCGGGGCCGCGACGAGCCAGACGTTCGCCTGCACCGCGCGCGCCATGAGCCCGGCCCGGCCGGGCGGATTGCCCGGCCACACGGAGGCGGGCAGCAGCGCGCGGAAGCGCGGCCGGTCGAGCAGCGCGGTGATGTGTTCCACGGGCTGGTAAAGGATCGCGCGCGTGCCGGGCTCTTCGAGCAGCGTGCGGTCACCGCGGAACAGGTAGGCCTGCACGGCGTCGCGGCGGAGCTGCGCATAGGCGGCGGAGCGTTCGTGGAAATGCCGGGCATGGCCGCCGGTCGAGAGCGCCCACACGCCGGCCACAACCACGCCGGCCCACGCGGCGGCGAAGAGTCCGCCCGCCCACCGCGCGCGGGGCAGCGCCGGCACGAGCCGCGCCAGCGCCAGCGAGTTGGCGAGCACGAGCACGCCGAGCAGCTCGCCGTAGCGGGAGACATAACCGTAATAATCGGCGCCGCGCGCGAGCGCCAGACCCAGGGCCTGGCCCGCGGCCCACAGGCCCAGCGCCAGCACGGTGCGGTCGAAGGCCGGGGCGTCCCGCCGGCCGCGGAGCTGCAGTCCGAAGAGCAGCAGCGGCAGGTTCAGCAACGCAAGGGCGCCGGGCCAGCCGGCCGGCCAGCCGAGCTGATCGAGCAGCGCGAAAAGAAACTGCCAGGGGGTGCGGGGACCGAGGTCCGGCGTCGCGCCGGGCGCGACGCGGACGCGCAGGACGACGAAAAGCGCGAGCCCGGCGCCGGCGAGGACCAGCGGCAGCAACCGGCGGCGGGGCCCGCGCGGATCAGTCCACAGCGACACCAGCCCGACGGCGAGCGGGGCGAGCCACATGCCGGCCAGGGTGAAGAAACCGGCCAGCCCGGCGGCCTGAGCCGCCCACCAGCCGCGGCTGCCGGCCGGCCGGGCGAAGGAGCCCGCGACGTGCAGGAACAGGCAGAGGAGGGCGAGCGGGAACTGCGACTGGAAACCCCACGTGATGTTCTCCCAGTCATGCGCGAGGCTGGCGTTGAAGACCAGCAGCGCGCCGGCGGCGGCCGCTGCGGCCGGCGACAGGTGCCGCGCGATCCAGTGCACGACCAAGGCGATGGTGCCGGCGTAAAGCAGCGCGTTGACCGTTGTCTGGACCAACGGGTCCCAGCGGCCGGTGACGACCACCTGCAGCCAGGCGAGCAGGCGCGTCCAGGCCGGCACATGCTCGAAATGTGGCGCGAGGAAGGCGGCGGGCCGCAGCGTGCCGTCGAGCCACGGTCCGATGATGTCGGCCGCCTCGATCTTCCACTGGTCGTTGGTCGGCACATCGCCCGCATGCAGGTAGATCTCTTGCAGCCGGGCGGCGAGGACGAGTCCGGCGGCCCCGAGGCCCCAGCACCAAGCGGACAATTGCGGGCGGCGGGGCATCGGCTGGCAGGCGATCCCAGGCGACGGTTTACTTGATCTCGATGGCCGTCCAGGCGGTCCAGTCCCAGCCGAAGTCATTGTAGGGCCCGGGCAGGGTCCGGAAGTAAAGGCGGCCGCCCGAGAACTTGGACAGGTCCACCTCGAATGACATCAGGCCGCGATCCTTGGTCTTGGTCATCGGTTCCAGCAGCCGGCGGAAGATCTCGACCGACTCCTTGCCGTTGGCCCAGACGATGACGAACTCGGCGCCGTTGGTCTTGTTGCCGTCGGCGTAAGCGGCGGGCAGGATGCCGAACTGACCGCTGACGCGGCGCGCGCCGTCCGGCATGTCAAAGATCATCTCACTGGGCGCATGCATGACCATCACCTCCATGCCATCAATCTGTTCGTTGGAGGGCAGGTTGTTCGCCTCGTAGGAGGCGGGCACGGTCTTGAACATGTAGAACCGCTCCTTGTTCTGCCGGCTGAAGAATTCGGCGCCGTTGGTGGAGGGCTTGAGGGTGGAGAGCTCGGCGCGCGCACTGGGGGCGAAGTATTTCCGGTCCTCCGGGGCCAGCATGATCATGAACTGGTCGGTGAGCCGCTCGGGTGTGTTGCTGGCGAAATGCGTGAAGGCCATCAGGTCGTCGACGACCGGGTTGATGATGAAGCCGGCCCGGCCGAGCGGGGCGGGCATGCGGTAGGTGGTGCTGCGGCCCGCGGAATCCAGGATGGCGAGGCGCAGCATGGGCGGCTTGTAGAAGAAGGTGCGCAGGCGCCCGAGCAGGGTGGGCCGCAGGTCGATCTTCACCCAGAGCGGCTGGTTCCCGAGGGCCTTGAGCGGCCAGGCCTGGTCGAGCGGCAGGTCCCGGGTTTCCAGCAGGCGCGGTGCCGTGTCGGCCGCGAGCGGCTCGCCGGTCTTCTGCCAGAGCTGGAAGGATTTCTCGGTGTGCACATATTTGTAGCGGTGCGTGACGAGATAGAAGGCGGCCGAGTCGTCCATGATCGGCAGGCGCTCGTCGATCGAGCTCAGCTTGAGCAGCACGAAGTCCGGGGCGCGGTCGGAGCGGTAGAAGTCGGCGTTCAACCGGGCCAGTTCGGGCGTGTAGGCCGAGTAGCTCTGGAAGACGGGCCGCGGGTGGTAGTTGAACCGGTTATAGATCGCGATGGCCTGGTCATAGCCGAGCACATCCAGCGACCGCTGGCCGACGACGGCCCGCGTGCGCGGCAGGTCCCATCGCCGCACCTCCTGCTCCAGGGCGCCGTCATATTCCCCGCGCAGCGAGGTCAGGCGCATCACCCGCTCGGTGTTGCCCCAGATCCGGTTCTGGAAGATGGCCAGGGCTGCGTCCACCAGCGACGGAATCGCGTTGTGGACACCGCCGATGCACAGCACGCCGGCGGCCGCCAGGCCCCAGCGCTTCAGGTGGTGGAAGGCGGCCGTGTCCTCCAGCAGCACCGGATAGGCGACGATGGGCAGGAGCGCGCAGTAGAAAAAACCCACCATGTGACCGTCGGAGCGCACGAAGCCGTGCTTCCAGTTGAGATAAACCAGCGCGCCAAGGATCACGCTGTAAGCGACGCTGCGGGGGCGGTCCCGCTGGGTGAAAAAATTGAGCAACAGGTAGGCGGCCAGCACGGCGAGCACCACCAGCGCTTTCCAGAACGGGGCGTCGGGCGTGGCTATGCCCATGACCTCCTGGTAGCCCTGGCTGACATACCAGGAATTCAGCAGGTAGACCGGCAGGTTCAGCGGGTTCTGCCCGCAGACCAGCCAGCCGCCGAGGAAACCGCCGCCATACCAGCCGAGCAGCCGGAGCGTCACGCCCGGCTGCCGCTTCCAGTAGGCGAAGACCGCCGCCGTCAGCACGACCAGCGCGGCGAGCATCAGGTTGGTGAATTTTGCCACGCTCTGCAGGGCCAGCAGGAGGAGCATGAGGATGGTGGTCCAGTGCCAGGGCCGGCCGACGCGCCGGACCAACTCGAAGCCGATCAGCGCGATGACCAGCATGTGCAGGGCGTCTTCGTAGCAGACGCCGAAGAGGAGGAAGAACGCGAAATAGAAGAACCGCGGCCAGCCGGCGGGCAGGCGCTCGCCCCAATACTGGAGGAGGAGCGCGATGGAGCAGGCCGCGAAAAGCTGCCAGGCGATCAGGCTCCAGAACAGCAGCCCCGAGTAGGTCTTCCCCATCAGAAAGCCCAGCGGGCCGTAGGTGAAGACGACATCGCGGCCGAACTGCAGGCCGTCGAGGAAGAACTGGCCCAGCGCCATGCGCCACGAGGCGTCGAGGTCGAAGCTGGGCCGGTTGGGGAAGGTGAAGATGATCGTGACCAGCAGGAGGAACAGCAAGGCACGTTCCACCCGCCGGCGGGTCGGGTTCGTGGATGTGGTGTTTTCCGGGGGAGTCATGATGGGACGAAGGGCGGAGTGGTTAGGTGATCACGGGCCGGTTTCCAACAGTAAATCGGTCCAGAAGGTCCAGTCGCTGGCGGGGTTGCCGGCCGGGCCGGGTCCGATCAGCAGCTCGAGTTCACCGGCGCCGCCGGTCAGGTCCACCCGGAACGATTGCACGGCGCGGTCGGACGCCTCCGTGCCGGGCTGCAGCCGGCGGCGGAGCAGGGTTTGCTCCGCGCCGCCCGCGGGCCGCCAGCGGATGATGAACTCGGCGCCGTCGGTGGGGGCCGCGTTGGTCGCCGCGTAGGCGGCGGGCCGGATCCCGAATCCGCCGCGCAGCCGCGTCGCACCCGCCGGGACCGGGTAGACGAGCCGGGAGGGGGCGTGGGCGAAATATTCGGCGCGGCCGTCGACCATGCTGAAGCCGGCGCCGTTGACGGCGGCGGCCGACGCGGGCGGCAGCGGGCGGCCCGACACGCCCAGGGCGAGCGTGGTCCGCACGGCGGCGGAAAGTTCGGGCGCCGCGGTTTCGGGCGGTTCATCCGGTCCCCGTCGCCGGAAGAGCCGGAAACCCTGGGGCACGAACTGGCCCGCCTCCACCACGCGGTAGTGGGCGGCGACGAAATCACGCAGGGCGGGAAAGGTCTCAAGCGGGTATTTCTGCCATGAGCGGTTGGGGCCGGCGCTGCAGTCGACGATGAACGCGGGCCGCGCCGCCGCGAGTTCGCGCAGCAGCGTCTCACGCGCGCCCGGCACGATGGCATAGGCCGTGTCCTGGCCCGGCGCCGTGTTGGTCCAGGGGATGAGCCCGCTGAGGAAGGAGGCGTAGACGAAGCGCGACGCGGGTTTGCGGTCGGCGAACAGGTAGAGGTCGGGGTGGTAACCCCACACGAAGATGCGGTCTTCCGCGGTGGTGTGGGCCTTGATGTATTCCGCCGCGCGGAGCGAGGAATCGACCGGCTGCACGGCCTGCGCCCGGAACGCCACCACGCCGCGGCCGAGCTGGACCAGCACCACGGCGGAGAAAAGCAGGGCCGCCGGCTGCAGCCAGCGCTGGGCCCGGTGCGCCCGGGCCCAGGTGGTGAAGCCGGCCAGGCCGAGGGCGGCCAGCAGACAGGCGGCGGGCAGGAACTGGATGAAGTAATGGTCGTAGCCGCGGCCGCCCGAGGCGGCGCCGGCCAGCGAGGTGGCGCCCCAGGCGAGCAGGAAGGCCAGTCGCGGGTTGTCGGCCTGTTCCGGGGCTGCGGGCTGCCGTTGCAGCACGCGGAAAAGCGCGAAGCCGGCCGCACCCGCGAGCGCGAGCAACACCAGCGGGTAGTGGGTGCCGAGCAGCGTGAAGGGTTTCAGCGCGGAAAGCACGCGGTCGGCCGCACCCACCTCGGGTCCGTAATACTGCAGATTGTAGCGCCAGGCGTAGAAGATGCCGTCGGCCAGCACGCCACGCAGGGCGAACCAGGCGGCGGTGACCACCACCGGCACGGCGAAGCCGGCGAGCACCACCGCGACCCGCGCCGCGAGGCGCGACCCGCGCTCGCGCGCGAGCAGGCCGCCATAGGCCAGCGCGGCGAGCGGGGCGCCGAGGTCGAGCAGCGCCGGTTGCTTCGAGAGGAACGCCAGGCCGAGCAGGCTGCCAGCCGCCGCCGGCCGTCCGCCCCAGAACAGCCCGGCGGCCCAGGTCGTGAACAGCGCGACGAACCACTCTGTGTTAAGCGCATGCGCGTCGCCCGGATAAAACAGCGCGGTGGAAAGGACGGCGAAGAGCAGCGCGGCCCACAGGCCGGCGACGGGCCCGCGCCATGCCCGGCCGAGGAGGAAGAGACCGAAGGCCGTGGCCGCGATGAGTGCCGCGGCGAGCGCATGCATCGCCCAGACATTATTCTCCCCCGCGACCGCGAACAGCGCGGCGACGGCGTAGTAGGTGAGCGGCGTGCGCTGGTCGATCGCGTCGCGGTAGAGCACACCGCCGTCGAGCAGCGTGCGCGCGACCGCGGCATGGATGGCCTCGTCAACGTTCCAGACGCGGAAGCCAAACCCCGGCCAGCGCAGCGCAAATACGCCGGCGACCAGAAGGACCGCCACCATCCACGGCAGCCAGGGTTGGGTGCGGCTCGGGCGGGTCATTGCGGCTTATGGGAATTCCGGCAGGCTCCAGCAGGTCCAGTCCTTGGTCATCGTGCCGCCGGGCAGCGTGCGGAAGGTAAGGCGGGCCTTTGTATCCGTGGTCGGGGGCAGCGGCCCCTCAAAGTGCTGCAGGCCGCGGTGCGCCGGGTTGCCCGCCGGGTCCAGCGTCACGTCGAGCAGCATCACCTTCCGGCCGTCGCCCTCCCACTCGATCTGGAAGGTGGCGCCGTCGGTCCGCTCATTCGGGTCCGTGCCGGCGTAGGCCGCCGGGGGATAGCCATAGGCGACCTTGACGGAGGTGGCGCCGACCGGCGCCTTGACCACCATCTGGCCGGGGGCGTGGATCATGGAGACGCCGATGCCCTCAAGCACCTGCCGCGAGACCTCAAAGCGGCTGGTAATCTCCGCCAGCTCCGTCTTGTAGCGGGAAAGCCGGACGAGCCGGTAGACGGTGAAGCGGGCGTCGTGCTCGAGGTAGCGGCGGCCCATGACCTCGAGCCGGCCGATCTCGTCCGCCACAGAGAACTCCTGCGCGGGCGCATAATAGCTGATCAGCAGGTTGGGGGACGTCCGGTTGAGCCGCTCGATCTCGTGCGGGCGCAGCACCAGCCATTTGGGCTGCAGATGTTCGATGAGAAAGCCCCAATCGTTGCCGACCTCCTTGCGGGCGCGGACCATCTCGCTCGAGGACATGCCGGGGAAATCATAGGTCTTCAGCCCGGAAAAATACCCGATGTAGCCGAGCGGTTCCATGAAGACGGTGTCGCCGGGCTTGGCGTTCGCGCGCAGCCACTCGCCGATCTTGCGCCGGTTGCCGTCCTCGACGTAGCGCTGCTGGGCGCCGAGCTCGCGCGCGGCCTGCCAGGTGATCCAGGCCGACCCGGCTGTGAGCAGCAGGGCGGCCGTGACGGCGAAGGCGGCGAGCCGGCGCGGGCGGAGGTCGCCGGGGTCGGCGTCCTGCCAGTGCGCGGCGGCGGCCAGGGCCTGGGCCAGCAGGCTGCCGAGCGTGAAGAGCGCGAGCAGCGCGGGGGCCGGCAGATACCACGGGAACGGGAAATACGGGAAGTAGCTGAGGTAGGCGTGGGCCCCGAAGAAGGCGAAGGAGGCGGCGCGCGTCTCGACGCGCACGAACGGCATGAGCCAGACCAGCGCGCAGACCAGCGCGACGGCGCCGCCGATCTGCCCGGGCAGCTCCGGCCAGCCGCCGATCATGTAATAGGCGGGGAGGAAGGTGCCCTTGAGCGACGCGCTGTCGGCCCAGGCGTTGAACGGGAGCTGCAGGGTCGCCTTGAGCAGGCCGGCGAGCGTGCGGGGATCGCCGATACCGCTCTTGGCGGTGATGGTGTGCGGCACGGCGGTGCCATAATAGAGGTGGGCGAAGACCAGCCACGGCAGATAGAGCGCCGTGGTGAGCAGGCCGGCCTTGAGAAACAGGCCGAGCAGCTTGGTCCGGGTGGCGCCGCTCTGGCGGGCATCGTTGAAGAACCAGAAGCCCGCCGCGACGAGCCCGATGTAGATGAAGCTGTCGGGGCGCGTCCACATGAGCCCGGCCCAGGCGGCGCCCAGGTGGCGCCACTGTCGCGGCCCGGGGCTGAGATGCGCCCACAGCGCGTAGGCCAGGAACAGCACCATGAACCCGGTCTCCATGCCGTTGATCGTGAAGTCGACCGTCTTGGCATCGAGCGCCAGCCAGCCGGCGAGGAAGCAGCCGGCCAGCAGTCCGTAGTTCTGGCGGCGGGCGATGAGCATCAGCAAACCAGCGGCACCGGCCAGCGCGGCCGAGGACATCAGCCGGAAAATCCACAGCGCGCCATCGTCGGAGCTGTTGAACGTGAGCAGGTAGGAGACAGCCGGGAGCAGCACGCCGAGCGGCGAGGTGAAGGTGTGGAGCTTGTCCCCGACATTGAAGACCAGGCCCTGGCCGGTCGCGAGGTTCTTGCTGGAGCGGAAGGTGATATAGTAGTCCTCCCACGCGTGCTGGGTGTAGACGGCGAAAAGCATCGCGAACACCAGGGTGCCTATGAAGGCCAGCCGGGCCGGACTGAAGCGGGTAAGGTGGGAAGTCATGCTCGTTTTGGTAACTGCATTGTAGGCCGGTTGTTTGCAGGGAGCATGGCCGGGAGGCAAGGACGCTCTCGCCCGTCGAAAAGCCGCGATTTCCCCAGCCACGCGGCGGCCCGGCCGGGAGAGGCGGAGCGCGGGACAGGACGATGGACGGAGCACGGCGGTATACCCACTGGACAAGCCAGCGCGCCAAACCCGCCATTCACTACGGCGTGGCGCGGAGGTCGCGCCAGTAACTCCACGCGGCGTTCAGGTTGCCGGAGGGCGGGGCGAGGGTGCGCAGGATCAGCCGGCCGCCGGGCAACGCGGGAATGGCGACGGAAAGCGGCTGCGGTCCTTGGTCGGCCGGCCGGCCCAGGGGGGCGACATGCCGCCGGAAAATCTCGCGCACAGTGCCGTCCGCCGCCTGCGCCTCGACGACAAAGACCACGCCCTCGGTTTGATTGCTGGTGTAGGCGGCGCTGATCATGCCGTATTCGGCGGTCAGGCGGTTCATGCCCTCGCGCCACTCGTAGACCAGGCTGGCCGGGGCGTGGGCCACGAGACAGTCGCGGCCGTCCTCCACGCTGTTGAGGAAGCCGAACCGGCCCGCGCTGTCGGCGTGGGCGGCGACGGGAGCGCCGCGGAAGTGCAGGGAAGTGCGCAGCAGCGTCACGCTGAGCCCGCTCCAAAAGGCCGGGACGTTCTTGGCGGCCGACCTGGCGCGCGCGGAGAAACGGAGCGTGCCGGCCAGCGGCTGCGGCAGGCGGAATTGAAAGGATTGCGGGCCGCGGTCCCCGCTCGCACGGGCCGGATCGAGCGTCCGCTCAAACACCTTCGTCTCGCGGCCGTCGGGCGCGACGACGGCGATGGCGAAGTCCACCGGCGCGGTGTCGTCGCGGTTGAGCCACGCGGTGTCGAGGAGCCCGAAGCCGCCGGTCAATTCATCGAGGTCGGGCGTGGTCGCGAAATCGATGGCGGCCGGCGCCTCCGTCACGGTGATGAACCGGCCGTTGAACTCGGTCTGGCGCAGCGCGGCGGGCGAATCGACTCGGCGCGGGGCCCGGGGCCGGCCGCCGGCCAGCAGCGTGATCGGCGAGCGGTCGGCCCGGAGCCAGAGCCAGTAGCTCCAGTCGAAGGCGGGCGCCACGTCCGGCCCCGGCGTCATCTGCAGGATGATCCGGCCCGGCCCGCCGGGGGGCAGCGGGGTGTAGCCGACGGTTTCGCCGCGCGCCCGGCGCGCGAGCTCGCGGTCAAAGTGGTAGCGGTAAACCGGGGTGACGCGCCCGGCCGCGTCTTCGACCTGCACGACCACCTCGACGCCGTCGGTGTGGTTGGGCGGCTCGCGGACAAGGGCGGATTCCTCGATGCCGTAGGCGAAGGCCAGCGAGTTCATGCCCGGCAGCCAGGGATAGACGACGCGCGACGGCGCGTGGGCGTCCCAGTGTCCCGGCGCGTCCTTCTTCGGGAGGATGGGCCCTCCGGTGATGGTGCTCGACTCGAGGGCGGCGATGGCGCGGCCCTCGAATTCCAGCGCCGGGCCGCCGATCACGGTGCTCGGCACGGCCGCGTGCAGCTCCCGCTCCGCGCTGGCGAGCCGGGTGGCCGACGGGCCGGTGGCCACCGCCTGCACGCGGCGCACCCGGCCGGTCCAGTCCGCGGCGGGGATGAAAAAAACCACCGCGGCCGGCTTTCCCGGCGCGCAGGCAAGGCGGCGGTAGCGCACGCCGTCGAGATAAAGCTCGAGCGCGACGGCGTCCGGCGGTGCCGACACCGCGACGCGGGCGGTCCGGCCGGGCAGCACCTCGTCCATCCGGAGCGACACCTCCGCGCCGACGGGCAGCGTGGCGGGCAGCGGCTCGGGGCCGGCGGCTTCCAGGCGCTTGAACAGCCAGAAGCCGAGCGACGCGGTATCGTCGACGGCCACCTCGGCATAGTCCGCCTCGATGAGCGGCCACAGCCAGGCCTGCTTTTCGAGCGGATACTTCATGAACCCCCGCTGCGACCGGCCGTCGGCGACCAGCGCGGGCGGATGCGCCCGCCAGTCTGCGATGAAATTCTCCCGGGCACCCGGCACGACCGCGTAGTCGGTGTTCTTGAGCGGATCGAGGTTCGTCCAGGGAATGAGGCCCGTGACGAAGGTGTTGTAGAGGAAACGGGTCGCCGGCAGCCGCTGGCTGATGGCGTAGACCTCGGGCGTGTAGCCCCAGACGAAGATCCGGTCCGCCGGGGCGGTGTGCTGGCGCACGAGTTCCGCGATGGTGTCGCTGCCCGGCTCGGGCAGGTCGAACGCGCGGATGCGCGCGGGCAGCGGGAGGAGCAGCCAGGCGGCGAGGCCGGCGGCGATGGCGCGGGCCAGCGCGCGCCGGAACGGTTTCCCTGCCGACCACTCGCGCCCGGCGTTCCAGAGTGCGGCCGTCAGCCAGCCGCAGGCGAGGCTCAGGCCCGGGATCAGCTGGATCGAGTAATGCGTGAAACCGCGGCCGCTGAGCGTCGTGGAGATCAGGCCCGACGCGCACCAGCCGAGGATGAGCCAGCCGAGGAGGTCGAAGTCCGCGGGCCGGCGGAAAAAACGGCGGGGCGCGCGCACCAGCAGGCCGGCGGCGGCGGCCGCGCCGATAACGACGACGGCCGGGTGGTATTCCCACGCGAGGGCGAAGGGCACGCGGATCGTCTGCCAGCGTTCCAGCAGCGGGACCTCCGGGACGTAGAGCGTGTTGTTGTAGGTCCACGCATAATAAACGAGGTCGGCCCACGCGCCCTTGGCGGCGAAGTAGATCCCGGTGAGCAGCAGCGGCGCGGCGAAGCCCGCGAGCAGTGCGAGGCCGAGACGGGCGAGCTCCCGACGGCGGTCGGGCCGGGCCCAGGCGGCGAGCATGCCGAGCACGAGCACCACGCCGAAGTCGAGCACACCGGGCTGCTTGGCGAGCACCGAGAGGCCGAACGCGGCGCCGGCCGCGGCGGCCCAGGCGCGCCGGCCGGAAGTCCAGGCCGCGGCCAGCGCCCAGAAACCGGCGGTGGAGAAAAACACCAGATACCACGCCGTGTGCGCGGGCATCGTGTCGCGCACCGAGGGCAGCATGAGCGCGAGCACGGTGAACCAGAGCGCCCCGGCCACGCCGGTGGCCTCGTCGCCGAGGCGGCGGGCGGCCGACCAGAGCAGCACGGCCGTGAGGCCGATCATCAGCGCGAGCGCGGCGTGCTGGGCGTAAAGGTTCCAGTCGCCGGCGACGGCGAACACCGCCGCCTGCGCATAGGGGGCGAGCGGGTTGCGCTGGTCCACGGCGTCACGGTAGGGCACGTCGCCGGCCAGGATCTGCTGGGCCATGGTGAAGGTCACGGCCTCGTCCACGTTCCAGATCTTCTTGTCCAGGCCCGGCGCGCGGAGGAACCACGTGAGGGCGATCAGGACTGCCGCAAAGATGGTCCGCCGGAACTTCACGCGGGTAATCACTCGTGGGCCAGGACCGCCTCGCGGGCGAGGGCCGCATGCCAGGGCAGCACGTGCGTGGCGTCATGGAGCCGCAGCACCTTCGAGTAGGCCGCCGGCGCGAGCGACTTGCCGCTGCGTTCCTTCGCGAGGCAGGTCCACATCATGCGGGCGAGGCCGGCGACGTCGCCGGGCCGCACCAGGTAGCCATCCTGCCGCTGGCCGATCAGGTCGGCGATGCCGTGCACGTCGGTCGAGACGATCGGCGTGCGGAACGCCATCGCCTCCATCACGACGCGCGGGAAGGATTCCTCGTAGCTCGTGCAGACGAACATGTCCGCCGCGACAAAATGCGCGAAGACCTCGCGCGTCTCCGGGACGAGCGCGAGGTTGGTCAGGCCGAGCCGGGCGAGGTCGCGCTTGAGCAGGTCGAGGTAGATGCCGGGGCGGGCGCCGACCAGGACGAAGCGCACGGGCGGGCCGTCGCGGTGCGCGCGGTTGAAGAGGGCCGCGGCGCGGAGGAAAATGTGCTGGCCCTTGCGCTCGCAGACGGTGCCGATGTTCGCGATCACGACCTCGTCGTCGCGGTAGCCGAGCTGGCGGCGGGTCGCGGCGCGGTCGTGCGCGCGGCGGAACGCGTCGATGTCGGCGAGCCGGATCCAGCTGGGCACGAGGCGGAAGTTGCCCCGGTCGTCGTCGGCGTAGTAGGCGCGGGTCGCCGCGCAGAGGAAGAGGGCGCGGGTCGCGCTGCTGAGGGCTTCGTGCACCAGGTGGTGCAGCCCGAGCGCGAGCCGCGTCTCGAAGGCCCGGAAGACCGAGGAGCTCTCGTGGATGTAGAGCAGGGAGGGCCGGTCGGCGCTGCGCGCGAGGTGGACGCCCCAGAAGCTGAAGAGCGTGTTGCAGACCACGAGGTCGACCTGGTCCCAGTCCACCTGGCCGGACAGCTCGGCGAGCTGGCGCGAGAAGGCGTCGTCATCGGCCGCATGGAAGAGCGGGCCGGTGTCGGCGATGGTGAGGTGCGCACCGAGCGCCTCGAACGACGCGCGCAGCGGGCCGTCCTGCGCCGCGAGGACCTCGAGCCGGCAGCCGGCGACGCGGGCCTGGTGCGTGGCGTATTCGAGGAGGAAGAGCGGGGCGCCTTCGAGGTTGAGGTTGTGCGTGAGGAGCAGCAGGCGCGGCGGCGTGGCGCGGGCCGTGCGGTCGGGACCGGCGGCGCGGCTGCGCACCTGCGCGCCGTCGAGCCGCCAGTGCGGGCTGAAATACGGGTCGCGATACGCCGGGAAGCGGCGGACGAAAGCGATGTGCTCGGCCTCGTCGAAGGTCACGCCGCGGGTGGCGCTGCCCCAGTGCATGAGCTTTGCCTGCGGCGTGTAGATGATGCGGTGGCCGGCGGCGCGCACGCGGAGACAGTAGTCCACGTCGTTGTAGGCCACGCCGAAGTCCTGCTCGTCGAAGCCGCCGAGCTCGCGGTAGAGGCTGGCGCGCGTCAGCAGGCAGGCGCCGGTGACGGCCGAAACCTCGCGCGCGGCCGCGTGCCACGCGAGGCCGACGCTGCGCTCGTCCACCTTGGCGAACGGCGTGTCGGCGAGGCCGCCATGCGGGCCGATGACGATGCCGGTGTGGTTGAGCGTGCGGTCGGGGTAGATGAGCTTGGCGCCGACGACGCCGACGTCGGGTTGCGTGAACCAGCCGGCCATCTCCTCGAGCCAGCCGCGCTCGAGGGCGTTGACGTCGTTGTTGAGGTGCAGGACCAGCGGCGTGTCGATGTGCGGCAACGCGGCGTTCACCAGCCGGGAGTAGTTGAAGGGCGCGGTGCCGTCGGGCAGGCGCACGACCGTGCAGCGCAGGTCGGTCCGCCGCTGGATCTGTGCGAGGTAGCGCAGGGCGTCGGTGTCGCGCGAGTGGTCGTCCACGATGACGAGCTTCACGTGGCGCCAGTCCACCGTTTCCTCGAGCAGCTCCACGCACTCCTGCAGCAGGTGCAGGCGGTCGCGGGTGGGGATGACGACGGTCACCGGGAATTTTTCCAACAGCGCCGGGCTCCAGCGGAGCTGGTGGAAGCGCTCGCGGCGGTGGTGGCCGGACTCGGGCAGGAAGGGTTCGGCGGCCCACGCGCGGCGCGTGGCGGCATCGGCGAGGGCGCGGCGGGCCTGTTCGTAGGACGGGTCGGCGAGGTCGAGCTCGCGCGGGGCTCCGGCCCAGGCATGGTGACACACCAGCGGGATGTGCGCGACGTGCGCCGGGTCGAGCCGGTCGCCGACGCGCAGCAGCACATCGAGCCACGGCACGGCGGCGAAACCCTCGCGAAACGAGCCGAGTTCGAGAAAGCGCTCGCGGCGGATCACGCTCAGGTGGCCGGGAAAAAGCCCGGACAGCGCGAGGGCGGGGCTCCACTCCGGCTTGAAGTCGGGGTCGGTGCGCCGGCCGGTATCGTCCATCCGGTCCTCGTCGGTGTAGGCAAGTTCGAGTGCGGGCGCCGCGGCGAAGCGCTCGGCGATCTCCAGCAGGGCGTCGGCCGCCAGCCGCGAGTGGCCGGGCAGCAGGGTCAGCAGCGCGCCGCCGGACTGGTGGGCCGCGGCGTTGAGCGCGCGCACGACGTCCTTCGGGCCGGAGCATTTTTCGGAACGGCAGCGGGATTCGGCGGTGTCGGGTGACGGGGCGCCGACAAACCATGCTTCCCACGCCGGATAAAGCTGGGCCGACAGCGAGGCGCTGATTGTGGCGAGCTGGTCGGGCGTGCAGCCGCGCGTATCCACGAGCACGGAGATCTTCGGGCCGTTTGCGCCGAGCTTCCGGGCGGCGCGGGCGAGGGTGTCGCGGAGGCGCGGCGTCAGGCGGCCGGCGGCCTGCCACGCGGCGTAGGGATCCTGTCGGGCGGGATCGGGCGGGATGACGGCCGGCGCCTCGCGGCGGTAGAGCGCGTAGGCCTGCTGCAGCGAGGACCATTGCGCGCCGAGCGAGCCGAGCCGGATGTTCAGCTGCTTGGCGGCACGACGCAGGGCCAGCGTGCACTGCACGAACTCGCCCCGGTCTAGGGCCGGCAGCGGGCGTTCCCAGATGTGGCAGGCGCGCGGATGGAAGCGGCGGGTGAAGACGAGGTGCCGGGTGCCGTCCTCCAGCTCGGCGAACAGCTTGATGACGGCCGGGCCGGGCGCGGTCTCGTCGATGTCGAGCATGCCGAAATACTGCGCGCGGCCGGCATAAGGATGCTGGGGAAACAACTCGGCGGCCTCCTTGCGCTCGAGATTGCCGTATTCGAATTCGTTCTCGACCAGCGGGTGGGTGCTGCCAATCAGGCGGACGATGCGCTGGGTCTGGTGGATGAGCCAACCCTCGACGCGGATCTTGCCGTATTGGGTGCCGCCGACGAGCTCGGGCTTCTCGAGGGCGCCGAAGAAGGGCGGGTTGGGCAGCGTGTCGAGCGCGACGGCCGCGCCCTCGAGGGCGAGCTCGGCGGCGAGCGGGGTGAGGTCGGCGGTCGGGTCGGCGCGGCGCGCCTGCAGCAGGCGGTGAAGATGGTCGGGCAGGAGCCGCGTCTCGTAGCGGCCGCCGTCGGGGCCGCCGCGCTGCACCTTGATGGACGTGCGCCAGATCTCGACCCAGCGGTGGCCGGCGTCGAGGAGCTCAAGGCGCAGGGTGCGGGCGGAGGCGGGCGGTGTGATGCGCAGCAGGAAACCGGCGTGAGGCAGGCCGGTGTAGCCGCGATGTTTTTGCTCAATCTCCGGGCGGGGCATGCCCAGGATGCCCGGATAGGGGATGCCGTCGATGACGGCCCGCACGTCGGAGAACACCGCGCCCACCTTCGACAGAAACCAGCCGCCGATCCAGACGGGTTCGCCCTTGAACACCCACTCGCGGGGTTCCTCCACATCAAAGATATAGGCGTCGTTTTCGTTCACGGTTCGAGCGATGCACTAAGGCGGACGGGCGCCCGGGGCGCAAGCCCCGCGACACGGGGGTTCTGTTAACCACTAATGAGTTTCGCCAAGGGCGAAACTTTGGGTAACCCCTCCGCCTGATCGGCTCCGGAAAAGGATTTGTGGTCTGCAGATCGCAGACCGGATAACCAAGCCTGCGATTAGCAGGCCCCTGGAAAGGCTCGTGGCGACGATCAGTCGCCACTGACCCGTAGGTTCATCCCTTGATGAATCCCATTAGTGGTTAAAAAACCTCAGCCCCGGCGGGCCGCCTCACGGGTCAGCGCGAGATGGAGAGGCAGGGAATTGGCTTCGTGGAAGCGGCGCACAATGGCGGCGCGCGCCCGGTCGGGGCGGGCGGTGTCGGCGGCGAAATGGGCCGCGAGCGCCGATTTCACGGCCTCGGCCAGCTGGTAGCGGTCGCCGGGGGGCACCAGCCACGCCTCGTCGGGCGCGAGCATCTCGGCGATGCCGTTGACGTTGGTGCTCACGATCGGGAGGCGGTAGGCGGCCGACTCGAGCAGGACGCGCGGGAAGGACTCCTCGAAGCTGGTGCAGACGAACACGTCGGCCAGGCGGTAGAAGTCGTGGATCTCGCCGGTCTCCGGCAGAAACACGACGTTGTCGAGCGCGTGCAGCTCCGCCTCCTGCTTCAGCGAGTCGAGGTAGAGGCCGGGCCGCGCGCCGACCATGACCCACCGGATCTTCTTGCCGGGGTAGGTGTGGCGCAGCTCCTCGCGCAGCAGCTCGGCGGCGCGGAGGTAGATGTGCTGGCCCTTGCGCTCGCAGATGGAGCCGATGTTGACCAGCAGCACGGCGTCCGGGTCGAGCCCGTGCTTGCGGCGCAGCGCGGCCTTGTCGTGGGCGGCGGCGAAGGCGTCGATCCGCGCCACGTCCACCCAGCTCGGCAGCAGGCGGAAATTGCCCTCGTCGAGATAATCGAACACGGTGCGCGACGAGTCCGCCGTGAACACGACGCGCGTCGCGGCGCGGAAGGCGTCCTCCACCAGCGGGCAGAGCGCGGCCGGCATGACCGGCTCGAAGAAGCGGCGGATGGCCGAGCTCTCGTGCACGTAGAGCAGCGAGGGTTTTTTCGCGGCCTGCGCGAGGTGCACGGCCCAGAAGCAGACCATCGTGTTGGCGACGAGGAGGTCGACCTGGCTCCAGTCGGCCGGCACGGCCGCATGCAGGGCGGACGAGAACTCCGCGGGCGACGCGGCGGCGAGGGCCTGGGAAATATTCACGACCTCGACCGGCATGCCGGCCGCCTCGAAGACGCGGCGCATCGGGCCCTCCTGCGGCGAGAGCACGCGGACGCTGACGCCCGGCTGGGCGGCGAGGTGGCGGGCGAGTTCGAGGATGAACCACGGCGCGCCCTCGAAGTTGAGATTGTGCGTCGCGACCAGCACACGCAGCGGGGAGCCGTCCGCCGGGCCGGTGGCGGTCACGGCTGGCGGGCGGCGGTGGCGGACCTTGGCGGGCGCCTCGGCCTCGTAGGCGTGCCAGGCGCTTTTCGCGGCGGCGAGCAGTGCCGCGCCGGGGCCGAGGGGCAGGCCGTGGCGCCCGGCGGAGCCGCGCAGCGCCCAGAGTGCCCGGGCGAAGGTGCGGCGGGAAAGCGGGGGCAGCGGGGCGTCGGCGCCGGCGATGATGCGCGGTGCGAACCGCTGGGCGAAGGCGAGATGCTTTTCCCCGTTGTCCAGCTCGGCGAAGACCTTGAGCAGGGCCGGTGCGCTCTGGTTGGCCGGCAGGTCCACGTGGCCGACAAACTGCGAGTGTTCGCGGCCCGGCAGGTCGGCGAAGACGCTGCCGATATCGGCGCGGGCCAGGCCGTGCAGCAGCACGGATTCCTGCACGGCGTCGGCCAGGGCGGTGATGTGCTTGATCTTCGCGGTGCGGTGCGCGAGCCAGCCCGTGACGGACAGCCGGCCGTAACGCAGCCAGCCGGTGTCGCGCGGTTCCTCCAACGCGCCGTGGAAGGGCGGGTTGGGCAGGGAATTGAGCGGCACCGCGAGCGCGGCGGACACGACTTCGTCGGCCAGCCCGGCCAGCGGCACCGCCGGGCGCTGCGCGTGCAGGCGCAGCAACGGGGGCACGAGCTGCACGAGCCGTGAACCCAGCGGCGCCGGCGGCGGGCACTCGGGCGCCTCGGGGGCGACGGTGATCGCGGCGCGGAAGAACTCGGTCCAGACGCCCGCCGGATCGCGGGCCTCGAGGCGCAGCAGCGCGGCGCCGCGGTGCGGGGTGACCTGGATGACCCAGCCCGAATACGGCGGGCCCGGGCGCCCGAGGAATTTCAGGTCGAGACCCGGCTTCGGCAGGCCGTGCAGGCCGAGGAAGGGGCGGCCGTCGATCCATGCGCGCAGGTCGGTGACGAAGCTGTCCTTGCCCGCGAAGATCCAGCCCGCGAGCCACGACGGCCCGGCGGGAAACCGCCAGTCGGCGGGGCGGACCTCGACATCAAACTGCCAGCCGGCCGCTTCGTTCATGACACAGGTTGTCCGGCGGCCACGGCGCAGGCGAGCGCGGTGTGGCGGGGCAGCACGAGGCCGGCGGCGAAATGCGATTCGATGCGGGCGCGGGCGCGCGTGGCCAGTTCGCGGCTGGTGGCGGGGCTGTTCAGGAGCTTCGCGAGGGCGTCGGGCCAGGCGGTGGTGTGGCCGGGTGGGACGAGCATCGCCTCGAGGCCGTCGCGGGCGGTCTCGCTGATGCCGGGGATGTCCGACGCGAGCAGCGGCGTGCCGCAGGCCATGGCTTCGAACACGACGCGCGGGGACGATTCCTCGTAGCTGGAACAGGCGCTGACATCGGCCGCAACGTAGTAGCCGAGAAAATCCGGCGTCTCGGGATGCACGGTGAGATTGGGCAGGGCGAGGTTCGCCAGGATATCGCGGAGAAAATCGTCGAATGGCGCGGTGCGCCCGCCGAGCAGGATGAACCTGGTGCGGGCGGCGAGTTCCGGGCAGCGGCGGTTGAACAGGTCCACGGAGCGCGCGAAGCTGACCTGGGCCTTGCGATCGCAGACGGTGCCGACGTTCGTGACGAGGAGTTCACCGGGCTTGAGGCCGAAGGCGGCCCGCAGCGCCTCGCGCGGATGCGCGCCGCGCCAGGCGTCGATGGCGCCGACGTCCACCCAGCCGGGAGTGAGCACCGCGGTCCGCACCGGCCGGCCCGGGCCGGCGTGGTAGCGGCGCGTGGCTTCGCTGGTGAAGCTGACGGCGTCGGCCAAGGCGAGGGCCTCTTCGACGAGGGCCACGACCGCGGGATGGACGCTGCCACCGTAGAAAGCCGACGGACTGGTGCTTTCGTGCACGTAAGACAGCACGCGCTGGCCGGCGGCCTTCGCGGCCTGCACGGCCCAGAAGGTCGTGAAGGTGTTCGTGATGACCAGGTCGGCCGCCGTGAAATCAAACGAGCGGCCGAGCGCGGCAATCGCGGCGTCGGCGTCCGCCGCGCTGCCGGCGCGAAACACCGGGGCGGCGTCGACGATCGCGATCTTCGCGCCGCAGGCGGCGAAACGTTCGCGCAGCGGGCCGTCGTCGGCGCTCACCACGGTCAGCGCCGCGCCGGCGGTGGCGAAATGGCGCGCGAGGTCGAGCAGGAAGAGCGGGGCGCCCTCGAGGTTGAGGTTGTGGCTGGCGAGGATGATCCGCTTGAGCGGCTGGACCGCACGGCTCGGGATCAGCGCCGGCGGCGGGGGTCGCGGCGTGGCCGGCAGGCGGGTCGCGACGGTGCGCAGGCGCTCAATCTCAGCCTTGAACTCGGCGTCCCGTGTCACGCCGAAGCCGCGCACGCGCAGCGCGCTCTGCCAGGCGGTGAGCGCCGCGGTGAAATCGTCGGCCGTCAGCGGCGGGTAGGGGTATTTTTCCTCCTCGGCGTCGTGGCGGCGGGTGGTGCGGACCTGCACGAGGTGCAGCGAGCCGTCGGGCATCTCGGCGTAGAGGCGCAGGGTAACCGGGTTGGGCAGTTGCGGCGGCACGTCAACGTAACCCTCGTAGCCGGAGGTGCCGGCCGCGGGGTATTGCGGGAAGTGCGGCACGATGTTGGCGGTGGCGCGGCCGAGCGTGAGCGGTTGCAGCGCCTGCAGGTCGGCGGTGCCCCAGAGCCGCTTGATCGGTTGGGTCTTGTGGAAAATGTAGCCCACGACCGGCAGGAGGCCGAAGCGGCTGCGGTTCACGAGGGCCGGCTCGTCCGCATGGCCGATGAAGGGATCGGGCGGGTAGAGCTGGTCCTGGCCGACGGGCAGGTCGGCGGCGAGTTCCGCGGCGAGCTTCACCCACGGGGCGTCAGGCCGCGTGCGGCGCGCGCGCAGGATAAAATCAAGGCCGCGGCCGAAGTCGTGCCAGCGCAGCGGCCGCGGGGGCGGCGGCTCGGCGGCCGGGGCGGTGCGCGCGGCGACGTGGTAGGTGAAGGTCTGGAACGGCGTCCAGCGGCCCTCGATCTCCAGGGCCTCGAGCGTCACCTCGATGGTTCCCGGCGGCAGCTCCACGGCGATGGAGAACTCGGCCAGGGCGTAGGGGCGGCCGGTTTTGAAATGGGCGGCGAGGTCGGCGCGCGGGCGGCCGTGGATGCCGGCGAAGGCGCGGCCGGCGACGCGGGCGCGGACGTTGGTGAAGTGACCGCCCGGCTTGGGCCAGACCCAGCCGCGGAGCAGGTGCGGGCCCGGCGGCAGCGCCGCGCCGGGCGCCGGGGACTCGAGGTGGCTGAAGCTGAACGCGGTCTCGTGCATCCGGGGGCGCTCAGCCGAGCCAAGCCTCGCGGACGACCTGCAGGTGGGCGGGCAGGGCGCGGGCCTGGTGGTAGTTGCGGGCGGCGCGGGCGTAGGCCATCGAGAGCATCTTTTGATTGCCGGCGCAGTGCTCGGCGAGCGCCATTTTGAGGGCGGCGGCGAGCTTGAACGGGTCGCCCGCCGGCACGAGGTGCGCCTCGTCGGTGTTGGTCACCATCTCGGGGATGCCGTTCACGTCGGTGCTGACGATGCGGGTGCCGAAGACCATCGCCTCGAGCAGCACGCGCGGGAAGGACTCCTCGAAGCTCGTGCAGACGAGGATATCGGCCAGCCGGTAGAAATCGTAGATGTCGGGCGTCTCGGCGAAGATCTTCACCTCGTGCAGGCCCATCAACTGGATGTCCTCGCGCAGCGTCTCCATGTAGAGCCCCTCGCGGGCGCCGACCATGACCCACTGGATCTTCTTCCCCGGGAAAAGCGCCGGGAGCTCCGGCTCGAGCAGGTCGATGCCGCGGATGTAGATGTGCTGGCCCTTGCGCTCGCAGACGGAGCCGATGTTGACGACGAGCACGGCGTCGGGATCGAGGCCGTGCTTGAGGCGCAGGGCGCGCTGGTCGTGGGCGGCGGCGAACCGCTCGATGCGGCCGAAGTCCACCCAGCTGGCCAGCGTGCGGAAGTTGTCGTTGACGTTCAGCTCCTCATGGATGTCGCGGGTGGCCTTGGCGGTGAACACGACGCGCGTGGCGAGGCGGAAGGCGTCCTCGACGGTCTCGTGCAGCTGGGCCGGCAGCAGCGGCGAGAAGAAGCGCTTCACGCTGTTGCTCTCGTGGATGTAGAGCGCGGAGGTTTTCCCGAGGTGGGCGGCGAGATGCACGGCCCAGAAGGTCAGCATGGTGTTGCAGACGAAGACGTCGGTGCCGTCCCAGTAGCGCGCGGCGGCGAAGGCCTTGATCGCGGCGGCGAAACCGGCCGGGTCCTTCGCGCCGAGCAGCGGCGAGACATCCCAGACCTCGACCTTGAGGCCGGCGTCCTCGAAGCGTTTCCGCAGCGGACCTTCTTGCGGCGACACGACGGTGACCGACAGGCCCGGTTGCTCGGCGAGGTAGCGAGCCAGCTCGAAGATGAAGATCGGCGCGCCCTCGAAGTTGAGGTTGTGGGTGACGACGGTGGCGCGGAACGGCCGGGCGGTCTGCGCGTAGCGGTCGTGATAGGGGTTGAGCGGCAGGTTGCGCGGCGGGAAGTCGAGCGCCTCGCTGATGAAGGGATCGCGGCCATGGCCGTGGCGGGCGATATACTCGACGTGCTCGCGCTCGGCGTAGGAGCTGCCGCGGGAGGCGCTGCCGACGTGGCGCAGCACGGCCTGCGGCGACCACACGGTGCGGAAACCGGCGGCGCCGGCGCGGAGGCAGTAGTCCACGTCGTTGTAGGCGACCTGGAGCCTGACCTCGTCGAAGCCGCCGAGCTTCCGGTAAAGGTCGGTGCGGGTGAGCAGGCAGGCGCCGGTGACGGCCGCGACGTTGCGCGCGGCGTGCGGCAGGAAGAGATAGCCGAGGTCGTCGGCCGGTTCCTTCTCGAAGAGGACATGCGCGAGGCCGTCGCCGCGGCTCAGGCCGATGCCCGCGTGATTGAGCGTGCCGTCGGGGTAGAGGAGCTTCGCGCCGGCGACGCCGGTGCCGGGGATCGAGAGCCAGCCCGCGAGATCCTCGAGCCAGCCGGGTGCGAGCGCCTCGACGTCATTGTTGAGATGGAGCAGCAGCGGGGTGTCGGCGCGCGTGCTGCCGAGGTTGACCAGGCGGGAATAATTGAAGCCCTCGGGCATGGCCGGAGCCCTGACGACTTCGACCCGCAGATCGGTGCGGGCCGGCAGCGAGGCGAGGTAGGCCAGTGCGTCAGCGTCGGCGGAGTTGTCGTCCACGACGATAACCTTCACCGACTCCTTCGGCGTGGTCCGGGCCAGCGAATCGAGGCAGGTGCGCAGGAGGTCGGCGCGGTTCTTCGTCGGGATGACGATGGTGACGGGATTCTCGCGCAGGACGTCCGGGCTCCATTTCAGCTGGTGCAGGCAGAGGGCGTAGTTTTTTGCGAACTCCGGCAGCACCGGCTCGGCGCGCAGGCCGCGACGGGCGACGGCCTCGGCGATGCCCTTGCGGGCAGCCTCGAAGAGGTAACCCTTCTGGTCGCCGCGGGAAGCGGTGCTCTCGGCGTGCGCGCGCCAATGGTAACCGATAAAGGGCACGTGCACCACGTTCTTCGCATCGATCAGTTCCCAGCAGCGCAGGAACAGGTCGATGTCCTGCGCGCCGTTGAACTCGGGGCGCAGCCCGCCGGCCCGGGCCACGATGTCGCGGCGGATGACGGTGAGGTGGTGCGTATAATTGTGGGTGAGCGCCATCTCGGGGCTCCAGCCGCCCTTGAACTGCGGGTCGAAGCGGCGGCCGGTGTCGTCGATCTTGTCCTCGTCGGTGTAGAGGTAGCCGGCGGTCGGGTGGCGCACAATGGCCGAGGCGACGTGGAGCAGCGCGTCGTGCGGCAGCAGGTCGTCGTGGTCGAGCAGGGCGACGAATTCGCCGGTGGCGACCTCAAGGGCCGAGTTGGTGGCGCGGGCAATGTGCCCGTTCTGCGGGCGGAAGACGGGCTTGATGCGGGGGTCGGCCTTCGCGGCCTCCTCCAGCATGCGGCGGACGTGCGGCTGCGGCGAGGCGTCGTCGGCGATGCAAAGCTCCCAGCGCGGGTAGAGCTGCTGGCGCAGGCACTCGAGCAGCTCGCGCAGGTATTTCTCCGGCGTGTTGTAGGCGGGGACGGCCAGGCTGATCAGCGGGCCGCCGGATTGCACGAGGGCGGCGGCGTCCGCCGCCAGCACGGCGCGGAGGCGCGGGGTCAGGCGGTTGTGCCAGCACCAGCGGGTGTAGGGATCCTGGTCGCGCCGGCGGGTGGCGGCCTCCGGGATTTTTTTCTGCTCGCCGCGGCTGAGCGTGGCGGCGAGGTGGTCCTGCAGGCGCTTGATCTCGGCGTGCGACTGCGCCCAGCTGTCGAACCGGTAACGGCCGAGCGGGACGCCGCGCAGGAAGGCGAGGACGACCTTCACGAAGAGCGCGGTGCGGTAGACCGGGATGGGACCGGAGTGTTCGTCGCGCCGGTCGAGATACATGCGGCGGGCGAAGGCGAGGGGGCGCGTGCCGTCGCCGGTCTCGGCGAAAATCTTCAGGTTGGCGGGATTCGGCGTGTCCTTGCGGATGTCGACGAGGCCGTAGTAGCCGGACTTCAGCGCGTTGGCGTGGTCGGTGCGGTGGGAGGCGACGTCGGGCCGGTCCTTCGGGTAGACGAGGCGGTTCTCGGTCAGCACGCCGGTGGTGGCGCTCAGCTGGCCGATGTGGCGGCCGACGCCGAAGATCCAGCCGGTGATGCGGAACTTGTCGTAGCCCGCGTTGATCCAGTAGCCCGGGTTCTCGATGTGGCCGATGAAGCGGTCGCCGATGACGACGTCGCTCGTCGGCGTCAGGACATCGCGCAGCACGGCGTCGGTCTCGCGGCAGAGTTCGCCCCAGGGTGCGCGGTGGAAGTGGCGGTAGAGGTAATGGAGCGTCTGGTAGACCACGGCGGCGCGCATGAGGCGCGGCGGCTGGGTGGCGTCGGCCGGCAGGGCGGAGGTGTCGAGCGGCGTGCGGAAGAATTCGTGCCACGCCGTGCCGTCGTGCCAGTCGAGCGCGAGCTCCTTGGCGCCGCGCCAGACCTGCACACGCTGGAGGAAGCCCGTGCGCAGGGCGGCCAGGGTGCCGCCGAAGACCGGTTGCGTGTCGGGGCGGTCCAGGCCGTAGATGCCGAGGTAGGCGCGCTTGTCGACCCGGGCCCGGATGTCCACGCACCGGGCGGTCTCGCCGGGATAGAGCCAGCCGACGACCTCGATCCCAGCCCCCTCCGGCCGCCAGTTGGCGGGACTGTCGAGGTGGAATCTGGGCGCGGGAGGGACACTCATCAAGGGGTGGAAAATAAGAGCCGGGCTTCCGGCCAGTAAAGCCTGTTCGCGGGCGCCGCCCGGAGATAGGGGTTGCGTGCGGGTGGGGTTGAATTTGCCTTGGCCCATGTCACCCACCGCCCCGCGCCCTTTCGGCGCGCAGGATTCGACCGTGGCGGCGGTCCTCTTCGGCCTGCTGTTGGTGTTTCATGGCTGGGCCGTGTCGGTGGGTTGGAAGAACGGCAACCTGCCGGGCAACGAATTCCGCCAGACGCAGACGGCGCTGACGGCCATGTTCATCCAGCGCGACGGGGACTATGCGCTCGCCTACCCGACGCCGGTGCTGGGCCGGCCCTGGTCGGTGCCGATGGAGTTCCCGCTTTACCAGTGGACGGTGGTCGCCGTGAGCAATCTCACGGGCCTGCCGCTGATCCAGGCGGGGCGCGTGGTCAGCCTCGCGTGTTTCTACGGCGCGCTGGCGGCGCTGTTCCCGCTGCTCGGCCGCCTCGGCCTGACGGCGGCGCAACGGCTGGTGGCGATGGGACTCCTGCTGACGTGCCCGCTCTACATTTTCTACACGCGGGCCTTCCTGATCGAGACGATGGTGCTCATGCTCTCGCTGTGGTTTCTCGTCGCATTCGGCCGGATGATCACCGGGCCCGCGCCGGGCCGGCTGGCGCGGGTCGCGGGCCTCGGGGTGTTGGCCGGGCTGGTGAAGGTGACGACCTTCATTGTCTTCCTGATCCCCGCCGGCGGCTGGGCCGCCTGGGAGATGGTCCGCCAGCACCGGGCGACCGGCTGGCCCGGCGCGGTCCGGCGCGGCGCGTGGGCGCTGGCGGCGATCCTGCCGGCCGTGCTCATGACGACGCTGTGGACGCGTTTTGCAGATGCGACGAAGGGCCTGAACATGAGCGCGGGTTTCCTCGAGTCCGGCAACCTTGCCGGATTCAACTTTGGCACGGGCGCGGAGCGTTTCTCGGCGGCGACGCTCGGCACGCACTGGCGCCATGTCCTGCGGAACATCGCCAGCCCGGTGCTGCTGGGCGTCGCGGGGCTGATGCTGGCGACCGTCAGCCGGCGCTGGTGGCGGCCGGCGCTCGCCGGGCTCGGTTGCTACGTGGCCTCGCTGGCGATCTTCCCGACGCTGTATGCGCGGCATGATTATTATGCCGTGACGAACGCGGTGCTCGTGCTATGCGTCGCGGGCCTGGCGCTGGCCGGCGCGCTGGAACTGCGGCCCCGCTGGCTGCCGTGGGTCATGATCCTTGCCCTGCACGCGGTGCAGGGCTGGACCTACCGGCAGACGTATTTCGACCTGCAGGACGCGCCGAGCCCCGGCGGCAGCGACATGACGGCGGCGATCAAGCTGATGACGGATCCCGACGAGGTGATCGTGGTGGCGGGCTTCGACTGGGATTCGAGCGTGGCGCTCTACAGCGGCCGGCGCGCGCTCATGCTCCGCAACGGCACCGAGTTTGACCCCGCCTATCTGAACACCGCTTTCGCGGCGCAGGGTCGCGGGCAGGTCACGGTTTTTGTGGCGCGTGGCCGGCAGCGGGAGAACCCGCTATTGGTGCCGCTGCTGGTGACGCATTTCGGCTTCGACCCCCGGCCGCTTTTCCGGTGGCAGGACTGCACGGTATACGGCCGGAAGGACCGGCGGGCGCGGATGGTTGACGCCGTGCGTCGCGGCACGGTCCTGGTGGGGGTGGAGCTTGACGGCACGACGGTCGGCGAGACCTGGTCGGTGACCGGGCGCGAGGTGTTGACCGCGGACTGGCTGGACCGCGACCGCGCCATGCTTGCGCAATTCACGCCGCGGCCGTGGAAATTCTATTCGCAATATGGCGCGCGCGTTACCACGGAAGGCGGCCGGTCCGCGCTGTTTGCGCACCCGGACACCCGCCTGTGGTTCAAGGTCCCGGCCGGGCCCCGTGTGCTGCGCGTCAGCTGCGCGGTGCAGGCGGCGGCCTATGCCGGTGCGGTTGCCGACCGCACGGACGGGGTGGAATTTTTCGTGGAGCACGAGCGGGCGGATGGGACGCGCGAGCGGCTCGGCTCGCTCTGGCTCGATCCGGCCCGCCGGCCGGCGGACGCCGGTTATCACGAGCTGACGGTGAAGGTGGACTTTCCCGGCAGCGTCAACCTGATCCTCTCCACCGGTCCCGGGGTGGCGGGCAGCTACACGCGGGATTGGGCCTTGCTGGGGCCCCTGACGATCGAATGAGCCGCCTCAGCGGATCTCGATGCGGCCCCAGTAGGCCCAGTCGTTCACAAGGTTGTTCCGCTGGCCGGGAGTGATCCGGAAAACGAGCGTGCCGTCGAAGGGGCCCGCGGTGTCGAGCGTGATGGTCTGCGGGCCGCGGTCGCCCGGCACCGCCGCGGGATTGAGTTCGCGCTGGTAAAGCACGCGGCGCAGGCCGTTGGCGCGGAGCTCGGAAATCTCGATGCCCACGCCGTCGGTCACCGCCCTGGCGTCGGGGGCATAGGCGGCGGCGTTGAGGCCGAACTCGGCGGTGATGCGGGTGGCACCCGCGGGCGGATGAAAGCTCAGCTCGGAAAGGGGATGGGCGAGGATGACGGGCCGGCCCAGGCCCACGTCGCCGACGTTGAGACCGAACATACTCCGGGCCCCGACGGGCCGGGGCGAGGTCATCCCCAGGTCGAGGCCGGCGAGGTCGTTCGGCTGGAGCCGGGCGGCGTTGGGATCGGCGGGCGGCTGCGTGTTGAGCGTGACGCCGTCAAAGGTCCGGCCCGCGACCGCGACCGCGGCGGCGGGGATGGCCTCTTCGGGCAGGTAGAGGTCGCCGGCCTCGCTGGTGGCGAAGGGGGCGGCGGAGAGATTGAAGCGGCTGGTCCGCTCGCGGACGAAGCCGAGCTTGTCGATGCGCCGCGGGTCATGGCGCACGAGCATCGCGGCGATGCGGCGCGGCGGGAGCTTGGCGAGGATGTCGCCGAGGACCTTGAACTCCTCCTCGCGGCCGCCCGGCACCATGACGGCACGGCGCTGGGCGTAGTAGGGGATCAGGGAGTTCCAGTCCCAGCCGTAGATGAGCACGACGCCGTCGGGCGGCACGCTGGTGCGGATGACGGCGGCGATGCCCGGCGGGGCCGGCGGCGGATTGCGCAGGTGTTCCCCGTAGCCGCGGTGATACGTGAGCAGCTGCCCTCCGAAGAAGAGGAACAGCACGAGGCCGCGCGCGGCGAGGGGCAGCCGGTCGTTGTCCCAGACCCCGGCGAGCAGGAAACCGGCGGCGACGAGGAGGAGGAGCGCGTTGGCGCAGTAATAATAGTCGTGGAAGAAAAACAGGTTCGAGAAGAGCAGCAGCCCGCCGAGAAAGCAGGCCACGCCGGCGGCCGCCACGCGGCGGACCGGGGCCGTCACCAGCGCGAAGGCCAGCAGCATCACGGCCAGCGGCACCTCGCCGAGCACGCAGGTGCGGATGTTTTCCCACGCCACCGACCAGAACTCCGTCGAGGTGCGCTGGGCCCAGGTGCCCCAGTTCCATTTGACGAGCTCGGTCGACGCGAGGAAGCCGGAGAACGGGTTGGAGTGTTTGAGCCGGTCGGAATGCTGCACCCACCACTGGGCGAGTCCGACGGCCACCAGCACGGGCGCGGCGCCGAGCCCGGCCGTCACCCACACCTTCGCGCCGGTCGTGGCGCGCGCCCGCCAGTGCGGCAGCCACAGCCAGAGAAAAAGCAGGCCGCCCGGCAGCAGAAAAACCAGGAAGGTTGTCGCCTTGGCCAGTGCGGCCAGCACGGCGAAGACCGTCGCGCCCGCGGTCCAGCGCAGGTTTTTGTCCCGCACGGCCCGGCCGAGCGCATAGAGAAACCACGTCGAGAAGCACAGCGCGGTGGTCTCGATCATGAAGGCGCGCGAGTAGAAGAGATAGGTGGGTGAGGCCAGCACGGCCGCCACGACGAGCGGGCGGCGCGAGGCGGCCAGCCCGAGGAGGCCGGCGAGCCCGTAGACGGCCGGCAGCAGGGTGAAAAGGAAGAGGACGCCGACGCCGCGGGCCGTCTGCTCGAGCGGCGTGCCGAGCAGGTTGCTCGCAGTGGCGACGATCCACTGGTGGACGGGAAATTCCATCGGGATCGACCACGGCGGACCGAAGAGCGGCGTCTCGTAGTCGAGCTTGTAGCCTTCCGTCTTGATCCAGTGGGCGGTGGTGGCCGTCTGCAGCTGGCGGAACTCATGCCGGTCGAGAATGCTGTTGTGCCAGCCACGGGTGGTGAGCCAGAGCGTCAGCCCGAGCATGAACACGCAGAGCCAGACGAGCGGCTTGACGGGCGCGACGGTGGGAGCGGGGGCGGCCATGGCGGATCAGTGGCCGGCGTAACCGGCGGCGGCGCGACGGATGCCCTCGTCGAGCGGGACCTGCGGGCGCCAGCCGGTGGCGGCGACAAACTTGTCGTTGGCGAGCAGGCTGTCGTGCACGTCCCACGCCGGGGCGGCCTGGTATTCCAGCCGGACCGGCCGGCCGGTGTGCCCGGCGACAAGGTCGATCACCTCGCCCACGCGGTGCGACTCGCCCGCGCTCAGGTTGTAGAGCCCGGTGAGGCGGCCGGCGATGACGGCCTCGAGGGCCGAGAGAAAGTCGGTGTAGTAGAGGAAGTCCTTCCGCGCGGAACCGTCGCCCCAGAGCGTGAGCGGCTGGCCCTCGACGGCGCAGCGCAGTGCGTGCGGGATCAGGCCCTGGGCGCGACTCTTCGGGACGGGGTAGCCGTAGGGATTCGAGATGCGGAGGATGGTGCTGGCCAGCCCGAGCCGGGCGGTGTGCGCCACGACCAGCTGCTCGGCGGCGCATTTGGCCCGGCCGTAGCTGCTGACGGGATGGCAGGGGTCCGTCTCGACACTGGGCCGCCCGGGCGCGTTGCCATAGACGGCGCCGCCGGTGGAGAAGAACACGAAGTGCAGGCGGTCCCGCGCCGGCGAGCGACCGAGGGCGGCCAGCATTTTTTCGAGGAGGGGCAGGTCGTGCCGGGCCTCCGCGCCGGGATCGCGCTCCGAGGTGGCGGGCAACGTGCTCCACGCCAGGTGCAGCACCGTGCCGGCGGTCAGGTCCCGGCCCGCGACCAGGTCGTCGAGCGCGTGAAAACCCGGGCCGGCCGTGCGGGAGAACATGCGCACGTCATGCGCCGGCGCGCGGAAATGATCCGCGATGAGCGAGGCGAGGCGGCCCCGGCCCCCGGTGACGAACAGGCGATGCGGTGTGGCGGACATGCGGGTCAGGACGTTGCCAGCGTGGCGTAGAACCTGGCAAGCGCGGCCGCGCTGCGCGCCCAGCTGAAATGGTCGGCGGCATAGGCCGCGGCCCCGCGGCCGAGCTTCTCCGCGAGCACCGGGTCGGCCCGCAGGGCGCGCACGGCGCCGGTGATGCCCGCCGCGTCGGCGCGGTCGAGCACCCAGGCATCGGTGCCGTGGCGGAGCGCCCGGCCGAGGTTGGTGCCCGGGAGCACGACCGGCCGGCCCAGGGCGAAAAACTCCGGCAGCTTCGACGGGAAGCGGTAGTCGTTGAAGGCATCGGGCACACCCGGTTGCACGAAGATATCGGCCAGCGAGAGGATCGCCGGCAGGTGGTGATGGTGCGCGAGCAGACCGAGCGGGAGCACATGCGGGGCCACGGCGGGGGCGAGGTCGCCGAGGAAATCGACCCGGTCGAGGCCGGTGCGGAC
Source organism: Lacunisphaera sp. (assembly GCA_041909435.1). Classification (GTDB taxonomy): domain Bacteria; phylum Verrucomicrobiota; class Verrucomicrobiia; order Opitutales; family Opitutaceae; genus Lacunisphaera. Next base: position 45,974 of record JAYRDK010000004.1, on the reverse strand, counting down.
GAGGGTGACGGGCGTGCCGGTGCGGTTGAGCTCAAGCACCGCGGCGTAGAGCTCGCGCATCTCGGCGGCGTTCGAGGCGTGGACGTTGCCGTGGTAGCAGAGCACCGTGGAGCCCGGAGGAAGCTGCAAGGCGGCGCGGAAGGCCGCCGGCACCGGGCGCGGGTAATAGTGCCGGGCGTCCGCGGCGGGCGGGAGCGTGAGGCAGGGTTTCCCGGCGGGCACGAACTCCCGCAGGCGGTCGAGGATGACGGTGACGGCGTCGCAACGCTGGAGGAAACCCCGGCCCAGCCGCGGGTGCGACAGGTCGGGCGGGAGGAGGCGGATGAGCTCGGCGTCGGGCAGCGCGAGGATTTCCTCCCACGGCCGGCCCAGCGTGAGCGCGAGCACCTGCTGCTCGTTGTCCTCCAGGTGCACGAAGACGCGCGCGCGGTGCCGCGAGCGGAGCTTCTCGGCCAGCACGCGCACGTTTTCGCGGGTGGTCCAGGCGTGGACGACATCGGGGCTGCGCTTGTCCGGAAAGTCCGGATCGTGCTCCGCCTGGGCGTGGGTCAGGCCGCGGAAGGCCGGGCGGTCGAGGTGGGTGAGCGTGCCGGGATCACGGGCGACGGCGACGGCGCAGGAGTGGCCGGCGGCGCCGAGTTCGTTGGCCAGTGCGGCGACGTGCAGCGCGCTGTTCGAGGCAAAACTGCCCGGGAGGATGAAGAGGATGTTGAGGGGGCGGTCGGCGGCGGGCGGGGCGGGGAGATCGCGCGAGGCGCCGGGTTCGAGGCCGATCCGGGCGGCGCTCAGGTCGAGTTCCGGGCCGTGGTTCTCGTCCGTGGCGATGCTGAAGGTGACGTTGGTCGGGACGATCGCGGTGCGGCCGTCGGCCAGCCGCGCCTCGATGCGCACGGGGCCGTGTCCTGCGACGAGGAAATCCTCGCTGGTGAAACCGGCGCGGGCGGCATGGGGCAGGGCGGGAAAGGCCGCGGCGACATCCGCGCGCGGCTGGTTGATCACGCAGGGAATCCGGCGGTGGCCGTAGCGCAGGAAAAGCTCCGCGACCGGCCCGGCGGGGTCGAGCGCCCAGCCGCCCACCTTGACGCGGTCGCGCAGGACGCCCGTGCCGATGGGTTCGTCGAGCGCGGCGACCAAAGGCTCCGACCCGGTGGCGAGGGTCAGCTGCCTGAAGGCCTGCCAGGAGCCGTCGGGCAGCCGGGCCTCGAAACGCGCGTGGTGCAGACCCGCGGGCAGCGAGCCCTCGATGGTGAAACCCGAGGTTGCGGCCGCCGGCTCGGCCGGGAACAGGCCGGGCAAATCCGCCCGTGCGACCCGCGCGGACATGGGCAGCACGACCTTGGGCGTGACGAGGCGGACCGGCGGGGCCTCGGGCTCGCCGGCGACGAGGCACCAGCCGCGGACGGAAACCTTGCCGCCCGCCGCGCGCAGGGGGCGGGGCGACTCGATTTCGCCATGCAGCACCGGCGCGCTCATTGGCCGCCGAGGGTGCGGAGCCAGGCCGTCCAGCGCCAGCTGCGCGAGGACTTGATGGCCTCCAGTCGCGATTCAAGTTCCCGGACGGTGGCTTCCAGCTGGGTTATGCGGGTTTCCCGCTGTTCAAGTTTGGCCACGACAGCGGAGAAGTCTTCGGCCAGTTTCAACCCCATCTCGTGCAAATGCGCGGCATGGGTCTGGGTGTCAGTCAGGACCCGGGTCAAGTGCATCGCCTCCTCGGTCTTCAGGTCGACGAGGGTCTGGGCCTGGGCGAGCAGTTTTTCCAGTTCGGTCAGACGGGGTGCCAGGGTCTCGCGCACATCCTCCAGCTCCATGATCCGCACCTGAGCCAGAATCAGCTGCTGGCGCAGGCGCGGCACAAGGTCGGCGGGCTCCGGGGAGGCTGGCTTCATCGTTGCGGCAACTCAACGCACCGCCCCGGGGGAAGTGAAGCCTATAGTCGGCGTCAGAGCTTGTAGCCGGCGGAGGCGGCGTCGTTGGCGAACATCTTCACCGTGTCGAGCGACAGCGCACCGAGGTCCATGCCGAGCAGCTTGGCGGCCTTGGCGAGGATGTCGTGCTGGACGGTGACGATCTGGCAGCCGCTCTGCTCGGCCTGGACGAGGTTGAGGACCTCGCGCACGCTGGCCCAGAGCAGTTCGGCTTTCGGCTGGCCGGCGAGGATCTGGCGGCTCTCGCGCATGATCGGCATCGGGTCGACGCCGGTGTCGGCGATGCGGCCGGCGAAGATCGAGACGACGGACGGCACGGCCGGATTGAGCACGGCGGCGACGGCGCGGACCTGCTCAAGGGTGAGGATCGCGGTGATGTTGAGCTGCACGCCCTGGGCCGCCAATTCGCGGATGAGCGGCACGGCGGACTCGGCGCGCGTGTTGGTGATGGGGATCTTGACGTAGACGTTCTTTCCCCAGCCGGCGATCTTGAGCGCCTGGCGCTTCATCTCGGGGAAGTCGTCGGCGAAGACCTCGAGCGAGATGGGCTTGGCGGTGACAGTCTGGAGGATGTCCTTGGCGAAGGCCTCATAGTCCGTGATGCCCGCCTTCTTCATCAGGGTCGGGTTCGTCGTCAGGCCCTTGATGTAGGGCTTCGCGTAGAGGTCGAGGATCCCGGCCTTGTCCGCTCCGTCGGCGTAGATGTGGATCTTGAGGGTATTGAGGTTCAGCATGAGGTCAGTCAGCTAATCGTTCGCGACTCGGCAAGAATAATGCCGGCCGCCTCCGCGAGGGTGCGGACGGTGAAGTCCGGCTTTTGCCGCAAGGGTTCGTCGTAGCCCCAATCGAGGAAGATCGTGCGGCAGCCGGCGCGCGCGCCGCAGTCGATGTCGCGCCAGCGGTCGCCGACCATCCAGCTTTGCGCCAGGTCGAGGCCGAGCGCCTGCGCGGCGTCGGTGAGCATGCCGGGCTCGGGTTTGCGGCGTCGGTTTTCGGGATGCGGGATGCCTTGGCCGGGGGCATAGCAGGCCTCAATCCGGGCGATCTCCGGGATGAGTTTTTGGAGATGCGCGTGCATGGCCTCGACGGAGGCCTGGGATTGGGTGCCGCGCCCGACATCCGGCTGGTTGGTGGCGACAACGAGCACATAGCCCGCGGCGTGCAACTGCCGGCAGGCTTCGGCCGCACCGGGGAGCAGCTGAAACTCGGCGGTGGTGGCGGGCGGGTAGGGCTTGCCGTCGCGCACGAGCGGCGCGTTCAGCGTTCCGTCGCGGTCGAGAAAAACGGCGCGCCGCTTCGTCATGGCGGGACGCGACTCAGCGCGTGCTTTCCCATTTCGTCTGGTTCACCTTGAGGTCGGGGTGCGAGACGAAGAGGTGCCAGACGACGGCCTGGAAGGCCTCGGAGTGCGGGGTGACGTTGTTCGGGTTCACCGTGGGCACGATCACGCAGGCGTCGGCAACCTTCGCCGTATAGCCCCCGTCCTTGCCGACGATGCCGAGGACGCGCGCGCCGACCTGCCTGGCGAACTGGAGGGCAAGCACGAGGTTGGGCGAGACGTTCTTCTCCAGGTTGCCGCCGCCGACGGAGAGGATGAGGAGCGTGTCCTTGGGTGTGAGGCGCGAGCCGCGGAGCCACTCGACGAACACGCTGGCCCAGCCCTCGTCGTTGGTGCGGGCGGTGAGTTCGGAGACGTTGTCGGTCGGGGCGTAGCACTCGAGCCCGGCGATCTTCCGGAAATCGTTCACGGCGTGCGAGGCGTTGGCCGCGCTGCCGCCGACGCCGAGGATGAAGAGCCGGCCGCCGCGCTCGCGCGTGGCGCGCAGCTCGGCGACGCATTTTTCGCAGTCGGCGGGGTTGAGCTTCGAGACGATCTCGGCCGTCTCCTTCAGGTGCTGGATGGCGTAGGACATGGGGGATTGGAAGGCTTGAGGTGTGAGGGATGAGGCGTGAGGAGGCGAGTCGGAAGCGGCTGGTAGGTTCCCTCATCCCTCACTTCTCATGCCTCACGCCTGCGCGCAAAAGCGCGTCGAGCTCCTTGAGCCCGGCGGGCGAGCCGATCTCGTAGAAGCGTTCCTTCACCTCGTAGCCGGCCAGTTCGCCGCGGGTGCACAGGTCGGTTTGGACGGCGGCGAGGTCGACGACCGCGTCGCGCGGGCAGCCGGCGAAGGCGGCGGCGCGGAACACGCCCAGGCCATAGTCGATGTGGCGCATCTGCGGCGGCTTTTCCTTCTTCGAATAGAGTTTGATACGACCATCCTCGAACCAGACGTTGCTGGCGTCGTAAGCCTCGCGGTTCTCGAACACGGTCATCAACCCGAGCTTGCCCGAGGCGATGAACGCGCGGCCGACGTCACGGTAGTCGATCGGCAGGTAAGAATCGCCGTAGAGGACATAAAAGGCGTCTCCGAGCTTGGGCAGGGCACGGATAAGGGCGCCGCCGGTGCCGAGCAGCCTCGGGCCGTCGAAGGAGTAATCGATCTGCACACCCCACTTGGCGCCGTCACCGTATTGGTCGACGATCATCTCGCCGAGATGGCCGACGCAGAGGACGAGGCGGGTCAGGCCGGCTTTCCGCAGCAGCCGCAACTGGTGATTGAAGAAAGGTTCACCCGCCACCTCGACGAGCAACTTGGGAATCTTTTCCGTGACGGGCCGCAGCCGCGTGGCCAGACCGCCAGCCAGAAGCGCGACGGGAAGAGCTGAAACAGATGAAAGCATTAAAAAGCGGAAAATAGGAAACCCTCAGCGACCTTTGGCCTTGCGGTTGATCGTGGTGAGGATTGCGAGCAATTCGCGGAATTCGGCGGCGAGCTCAGTAATCGCAGCTGACTTGCCAAGGCTGGCGCGCAGGCAGATTTGCAGCCAGTAGTCGGTTTCAGCGGCTTCTTTTTGAGCCAACGAGGTTTTATGAATGAAGTCGGCTTTGGATTCCGCCCGGTTAGCCTCGCGATAGTTGGCGCCGATCGAGGTTGCAGAGCGGAGCAACTGCCGTCCGATTACGGACGCGGCATCACCACGGGGTAGCGCGGAGACGAAAGCGACCACGGCAACGGAAAATGCGACGGTTCGTTCTTCAAGTTCGCGGCCAATCCGTGCGTTTTCCATGGGAGTTTTTCCAGTTTCCCGATTTCCCTCTTGCAGGATTTTCGCCTCAGTTCTGCGTCACGACCTTCGTGCCCTCGAAATCGAAGCGGAAGCGGACCTCCTGCAGGCCCTTCTCGCGCATGGCGTGGCGGAGCCTCGTCTTGTCCGCGGCGTAGAACATGAGGAAGCCGCCGCCGCCGGCGCCGATGAGTTTTCCGCCGAGGGCGCCGTGCGCCCTGGCGTAGTCATACCACTCGTTGATGCGGTCGTTGCTCATGCCGGCGCTGCGCGACTTCTTGCGCTGCCAGTGGACGTCCATCAGCCGCGCGAACTCCTCGAGGTTGCTGCCCTCGAGCGCGGCAAGCGACTGGTAGCCGAGATCCTTCGTGAAATGCAGGTTGTCGAGCATCGCCTGGTTGTTCTGCTTCGACTTGTCGTTCTGGTCCTTGAGGATCGCGGAGGCCGAGCGCGAGTAACCGGTGAAGAAGAGCAGCAGGTTGTCCTCGAGGTTGAAGAGCGTTTCCTCGGAGATCTTGCAGGGACGGTATTCCACCCGGCCGTCCTGGTGAAAGGTGAACGCGGTGATGCCACCGACGGCCGCGATGTATTGGTCCTGCTTGCCGATGGGTTCGCCGAGCTTGTCGATCTCGATGTGGCAGGCCTGCTCGGCCAGCTCGCTCGGCGAGATGAGGTGCTTGTTGGCGGTGTGGAGGACCTTCAGGAGCGCGGTGGTGAAGCTGCCGGACGAGCCGAGACCCGTGCCGCCCGGAATGTCGGCCATGGAGGTGAGCTCGAGCGACCGGCCGTCCATGCCCAGCAGGCCGAAGGCCTCGCGGATGATCGGGTGTTCCAGCTGCGCGGCGGTGGCGACGCGCTCCAGCTTGGAATACTTCACGATCAGGTCCGGCACGAAGGTGCGGTGAAGCGTGAGGTAGACATACTTGTCGAGCGCTCCCGCCACGAGGAAGCCGCCGTGCTCGCGGTAATAGGAGGGCAGGTCTGTGCCGCCGCCGCCAAGGGAGATGCGCAGGGGGGAACGGGTGATGATCATCTGGCGAGTGAGGGTGAAAGGGAAAGTGAGGTGGAAAACTTCAGACCGGGGCGGAGCTGACGGGGTAACCGCTGGACCGGTATATGTGCTCGACGATCTCGAGGGTGCGGATGCCTTCGCGCAAGCCGGGACTGGGAGTGCGGCCGGTGCGGATGTCCTCCTCGAAGGCGGCCAGCTCGAGTTTCCACGAGTTATCATCGGCCGGGTAGTCCCAGACGGTGGTCTCGGGTGGGCCCATTTGCGGCAGCATCTTGTAGTAAGTGCATTTCTCCAGGCCGTAGCTGCCGCCGAGGCCCTCGATCGAGATCTTCGCATCGCGGCCGTAGAGCTCGAGGGAGAACATGTTCTTCCACTCGGTGCAGCTGACATGCAGCCACGCGGTTTGGCCGCCGGCGGTGCGGAGCGAGAGGAAGGCGTTGTCGTCCACCGGCATGTCCCAGAAGTAGGTCGCGGCGTGGCCGTCGAGTTGTGCGAACTCGCCCATGAACCAGCCCGCGAGGTCGATCAGGTGCACGCCCTGGTCGATGAGTTCGCCGCCACCGGAGAGTTTCGGATCGGCGCGCCACTCGCGGTCGTAACCCTTGCGGCCGCCGTGGCCGTAACGGCCGCGCAGGAACATCATCGGCCCGAGCGCACCGGCATCGGCGAGCTCGCGCGCCTTCTGCAGGGCCGGGTGAAAGCGGTGGTTGTAACCGAGACGCACGCGGACCTTCGCCGCCTCGGCGGCGGCGTGCACCGTGCGCAGCTGCGCGACGTTGAGGGCGCCGGGTTTCTCGACGAGCACGTGCTTGCCAGCGCGCACGGCGGCCAGCGCGAGGGGTGCGAGCGAACCGTTGAGGGTGGCGATGATCACGGCCGTCACCGCCGGATCAGCCAGCACTTGGTTGAAATCGGTCGTGGCGACGGCGCCCGCGCAAGTCTTCGCCAGTTCGGCGGCGCGGGTGGCGTCTAGGTCGCAGGCATAGCGCAGCTGGCCCGGGGCAAGCGCGGCGGCGCGCTTCCGGCCGATGAGGCCGCAGCCGACGATGCCGAACTGGAGCGGCGCGGCCGTCATTTCTTCGGACGGTCCTCCGGCACGATGCGGCGCAGGGTGTAGACGTCGCCGGTGGCGAGCGCGCGGAATTTTGCGGGATCCTTCCACGGGTCCCACTGGGCGCTGATGAGCTTGCCGGTGATGCCGTCACTTTCCGCGCTGGCAAGCCAGACGCACAGGGCGGCGCCGAGCTTCGGGTCCACGGCGCCCTCGTCGGACCATTTCTTGTTTCTGGCGAAGAAATCAGCCCCGGCCTTCTCCGGGCCGGCGGCGAGCACCTGCTGGGTCATGCGGGTGCGCAGGGCGCCGGGCGCGATGGCGTTCACGTCGATGTGGTCGGCGCGGTATTCCTCGGCCAGCGTCTCGGTCAGGCGGACCACGGCGGCCTTGGTGGCGGCGTAGGCGACGAAGCGCGGCATCGGGTTGGTGGCGCCGCCGCCGGAGATGTTGATGATTTTGCCGGCCCGGAGGGGTTTCATGGCGCGCACGGCCTGCTGGCAGACGAGGAGCGTGCCGGTCACGTTGACCTGCCAGGCCTGCGTCCAGTCGGCGAGCGCCACGTCCTCGGTCGGCCCGATGGGTCCGTAGATGCCGGCGTTGTTGACGACGGCGTGCAGCGGTCCGAGCTGGGCGGCGCGGGCGAAGAGCATGGCGACGCTGGCGGGGTCGGCGACGTCGCACGCGAGGCCGGCGAGTTGCTGGCCGGATTTTAGACCGGGGGCCAGCTCGGCTTGGGTCCGGGCAACGTCCGCGGCGGTGCGGGCGCAGAAGACCACATTGGCCCCCTCGGCCAGGAAGGCTTCGACGATATGGCGGCCGAAGCCCTGGCTGCCGCCGGTGATGAGGATGTTCTTGCCGGAAAGTTTCATGGACGTCCTACAGTGAGATAGACCGCGCCGGGGGCGGGAGCCACCGCTTTTTCGACGAGGCGGTTGGCGTCGATGACGACCGGCCGGGCCATGCCGGAGAGAAGGGCGGGCCAGGGAAGGTCGCGAAACCCGGGCCACTCGGTGCAGATGACGGCGGCGTGCGCGCCGCGGAGGGCGTCGGCGGCCGAGGCGGCGAGGGGCAGGTCGCGGTGCGCCTCATCGGCCGTGCGGATGAGCGGATCGAAGGCCTGCACCCGGATGTTCGCCGCGAGCAGCTGGCGGCAGAGCTCGACGGCGGCGCTGCGGCGCAGCGTGCTGGTGTTAGGCGTGTAGGCGAGGCCGAGCACGGCGACGACCGGCGCCGGCACGCCGGCGAGGACGCCCTGCAGCTTGCGGAAGGCCCAGCCGCGGTGGCGGTCGTTGCTCTCCTTGATGGCGGGAATGAGCGCGAGCGGCAGGTTTTTCTCCTGCCCGAGTCGGGTGAGGGTCACGACATCGCGGGCGAGGGTGCCGCCGGCGAAGGGGCCGCCGGGTCCGAGATAGGCGCGCGGCCCGATGCGGGGTTCGCTCTTGAGGCCGGCGGCGACCTCCTGGGCGTCGGCGCCGACCGTCTCGGCCAGCGCGGCGATCTCGTTGATGTAGGCGACGGAGAGGGCGAGGAAAGAGTTGAGCGCGTGCTTCACCATCTCGGCCGACTCGGGGCGCATCCAAACCAGCGGGGCGCCGACCGGCGCAAGGAGGCGCTCGAGCACGGGGCGCGCCGCGGGCGGGGCGCCCACGACGATGCGCGCGGGTTTCTCGAAGGCTTCGAGGGCCTTGCCGAGCCGGAGGTTCTCGGGCGAGCAGGCGAAGTGCAGCGCCGGGTGCTGCTGCGCCAGCCGCGCGCAGGTGCCGACGGGCAGCTGGGAGGATACCAGCACGACCGTGCCCGGCCGCAGGCCCGGCAGAACAAGCGCGAGACGGGCATGCACCCAGTCGAGGTCGGAGCTGTCGTCGGCGTCGACGGGCGTGTCGAAGCACACCCAGATGACGTCGGCCGAAGCGGCGACGGCGGCGTCAGTGGAGAAAGTGAGGCTGTCGCCGGCGATTCCCGCAGCGAGCAGGGCGTCGAGCCCGGGTTCGTGCAGCGGCGCGCGGCCGGTCCGCAGGCCGGCGACGGCGGTCCCGTCAAAATCGAGACCGGTGACGCGGTGATGGCGCGCCATGCAGGCGGCGGTGACGCTGCCGAGATGCCAGAGGCCGAGGACGATGACATGCATGTTCGGCCGAGAGTGTCAGCGAGGAGTCCGGCGCTGGTAAAGCGTCATCCGGCGGTCAAAGAGCGCGAAGGTCTCGACCGGCTGGAGGTTGGCGTCACACCACTCCTTCAGCCGCGGATAGAGGCGGCGCATCTGCTTGTCGTAGGGCCAGTAGCCGTCGCCCGGCATCTCGTCGGTGAGGACGACAAAATCGCAGAGCTTTAGCCGGTAGAAAACCGCCTCCTCCTTGTCCGCCATGATGCTGTCGGGCAGCTGGATGACAAAGGGGATGCGCGTCTTCAGCCGCTCGACGCTGAGCACCTGCAGGATGGGGGCGTCGATGAAATCCACGACCTGGTCGACCCCGATGTAGGGGTGGGTGAGGCCGAGTGAGCGGGAGGCGGTGAAGATGCGGTCGGCGAGCCGGTTGACCTCGCCGGCGCTCGCACGGAACTCCGCGCTGTGCGGCGACCACAGCTGGCGCTCGGCGAAAAAACGGCCGCCGGCCCACAGCGCGGCCAGGGCGGGCAGCACCGGCAGCACGCGGCGCCAGGCCGGGGCCGGCCGAAATTCGATCCGGCTCCACAGCAGGTGCCAGAACCACAGCACGAGCAATACGACGCCGGGCACCAGGACACCGAGGACGAACTCCGACTTCTGCTTGTGCAGCGTGAGGATGGCCGCGGGCAGGAGCAGGAAGGCGAGGCCGGTGAAGAGCCACTCGTGGGCGAAACCGCCGCCCGGCCGGCGCGGCCCGATGAGCAGCAGCAGGAGCAACAGCCCGGTGAGCGCGGCCACCGTCCAGCCGAACCAGGCGCCGAGGTGCATGTCGCCGAGATGGCCGAAGACAAACTGCACCGAGTGCCCGAGGTCGAAGCCGCGGAAACGCGCGGCGCTCTCGGCGCCGGTGACATGGCCGACCCAGTAGTAGTTGTAGATGGCCGTGCGGCTCATCCAGAAAAAGGGCAGGGCCAGCACCGCGGCGACGCCGCCCGCGAGGGCGAGGTTGCGCAGCCGGGGCCAGCGGTCCGCGGAGCAAAGCAGCCAGGCGGCGGTAACGGCGAAGACCGGGGCGAAGTAGGCGCCGGTGAGGAAGCGTTCCAGCAGGGTCACGCCCACGGCCGCGCCGAAGGCGAGCGACCAGCGGGTCGCGCGGAAGCCGTCCGTGAGCAACGCGAGGCAGGAGGTGATGCCGAGCAGGCACATCGCGGCGTGGTCAAGGCGGAAGTCCACGGCGGAGCCGGCCTCGGCTGACCACGGCCAGGCCACGCACAGCAGCAGGCCGAACGCCATCCAGCCGAGCGTGCGCGAGCCGGTGAGCCGCGGCACGGTGAAGAGCAGCGCGGCCTGCCAGGCGAGGAAGACGAGCATGTTCAGGCTGAGCGCGGCGCTGCGGGAGGCGGAGCCCGCGAGCCAGAAGGCGAACAGGGCCGCGGTGTCGTGCAGCGTGCCCTGCAGGGCGGTCTTCCCGAGGGCGAACTTCACGCCGGCGGGCAGGCCGTGGGCCCGGGCGTATTCGTGGGCGGTGTAGGCTTCGGTGAGATACTGCACCTGGTCGCTCCAGCGGGGATAGACGGACGCATGGTTGCGCGAGGTCATCCGGTCGAACACCAGGAACTCCACGAGCATCAGCGCGGCGGCCAGCAGCCAGAACCAGCGGAGGGAGACAGGCCGGGGCGGCGTCATGGACGGTTCGGCCATCAGGAACGGGCCGCGTAGACCCAGCGGTTCGCCTCGAGCCAGCGGAGGGTGCGGATAATGCCCTGCTCGATCGTGAGCCTTGGCATCCAGCCGGTGGACTGGATTTTTTTCGTGTCGAGGAAGATGAAGGGGTTGTCGCCGATCCAGCCGCGGTCGCCGCCGGTGTAGTCAAGGCGCGGCTTCAGCCCGAGCGCGGCGCAGATGTAGCCGATGCTCTGGTTGACCTCGACGTATTCCGGCGTGCCAAGGTTGTAGACCTGGGTGCGGTGCTTCGCGTTCCGGGCCGTGTGGGCCCGGGTCACATGGAGCAGGGCGTCGATGCAGTCCTGCACGTAGAGGTAGCTCTTGCGCTGCCTGCCATCGCCGAGGACGCGCAGATGGTCCGGGTGGGCGACGAGCTGCTGGTAGAAGTCGAAGACGTGACCGTGGGTGTAGCGTTCGCCGAGGATGGAGACAAAGCGGAAGAGATAGGCCTCGTCGAGCTGGCCGCCCTCGGCGTAGGAGGAGATGAGGCCCTCGCCGGCGGTCTTGGAGGCGGCGTAGAGGGAGGTCTGGACGGGGAAGGCGTCGGTCTCGGGCGTGGGGCGGTCGGGGGTGACGAGCGCCTCGCCGTAGACGGAGCCCGTGGACGAGAAGGCGATGCGGCGCACGCCGTTGGCGCGCATGGCCTCGAGGACGTTGAAGGTCGCGATGGTATTTTGCTCGAGGTCCTTCCGCGGGTGGTTCCAGCCGTCCTTGATGTCGGCATTGGCGGCGAGATGGAACACAAAGTCGGCGCCCCGCATGGCCGCGGTGAGCGCGGGGAGGTCGAGGTTGTCGCCGCGGACGAGCTTGAAGCGCGGATGTTGCCCGGCGCCGTCGAGGAATCGGAGCTGGCCGGTGGTGAGGTTGTCCCAGCCGGTGACGGCGACCCCGTCCGCCAGCAGACGGTCGACGAGGTTGGAACCGATGAAGCCGGCGGCGCCGGTCACGAAAGCATGTTGCATGGGGAGGGGATCAGCCGGGAAGCGGTTGCGGGCGCGGCTTCAGGTCGTAGGCGAGGCAAAGGTTGCAGAAGACAAAGGGCAGGAAGGGCAGGGGGAAGCAGGCGCGGCGCTCGATGGTGAAGAAGGGATGCAGCTCCTCCAGGATCTCGGGCACGAGGTTGATGTGTTCACGGCCGTAGAACTCGACGTAAGGGGCGGTGAAATGTCGATACCAGACCCGTTGGGCGGAGAGCCGGCGGGCGAGGCCGTAGGCGGGGCTGCCCTCGGTGGGGATCACGATGAGGAGGCGGCCGGTCTCCTTGTTCACGAGCCGGTGCAACTCGCGCAGGCAGGCGGGCAGGTCGGGCAGGTGCTCGAGCACATGGATGGCGAGGATGCGGTCGAAGAAGCCGTCGGGAAAATCCATGCGCTGCTGGCAGTCCCCCACGACGGTCTTGACCTGCGGGAAGCGCCGGCGGATGTCGGCGGCCATGTTCTCGCGATATTCGTTGCAGTAGTAGTTGTCCGCCTGCTCCGGGGACAGCTTCTCGTAGTCGAGGTGTTCGCCGAGGCCGGCCCCGATCTCGAGCGTGGTGCGGAAGCCCGACGGCGAGTGTTTCACGGGCCACTCATGGTTGAAGCGCTCGACGAGCCCGTAGCGCGAGCGGCCGGCGAGCTCCTCATGCCAGAGCTTCATGAACCGGTGGTTGCGCGCCTGCTGCTCGGGGGTGAGCGGCGGCAGGATCTTGGGCCACTTGGCGGTCGACATAGGCATCAACGGCGCGGTTCGAAGCCGACGGACTGTTCCACGATGAACTTGGGCCGCCCGCGGACCTCCTCATAAATCCGGCCGATGTATTCGCCGAGGATGCCGACGCTGATCAGCTGGATGCCGCCGAGGAAGGAGATGAGGATGACGAGCGTCGGGTTGCCCCAGAGGATCGTCCAGCCCATGAGCTTGTAGAAAAGATAGATGGCGGTGAGCAGGAAGGAGAAGCCGGCGATGATGAACCCCAGGATCGTGGAGAGCTGGAGCGCGTAGGTGGAGAAGCAGAAGATGCCGTTGAACCCGATGCGCAGCGAGCCGAAGAAGCGGTTGTAGTTCGTCTCGCCGGCGTGCCGCGGCGGGCGGTCGAACGGGAGCAGGATCTGGCGGAAGCCGACCACGGCCACCATGCCGCGCAGGAAGCCGTGGGACTCCTTGAGCTTGACCAGCTCGTTGACCACGCGGCGCGACATCAGGCGGAAATCGCCGGTGTTGGGCGGGATCGTGACATCGGCGATCTTGTTGATGACCTTGTAACCGACGGCGGAGACGACTTTCTTGAGCCAGGGTTCGCCGGTGCGCTGCCGGCGCTGCGGCAGCACGATGTCGTGGCCCGCGCGCCACTGTTCCACCATCGTGGTGATGAGTTCCGGCGGGTCCTGCAGGTCCACGTCCATGACGATGACGGCGTCGCCGCGGGAATACTCGAGGCCGGCCAGCGTGGCCATGGGCTGGCCGACGCGGCGGGAAAACTTGAGCAGCTTGATGCGTTCGTCGCCGGCGCGGTGTTCCAGGACGACCGCCTCGGTGCGGTCGGGGGACGGGTCCATCGAGAAAATCACCTCATAGTCCGCCGTGATCGGGGCGAGGATGGCCTGCACCCGGCGGAGGAACTCCGGGATGTTTTTCTCCTCCTTGTAGACGGGGACGATGATGGAAAGCAGCATCGGCCCCATTAATCGCGGAACGGGCCGATAAAATCAACCCCGGTGACGACAGTCAGCCTGCCCGGATGCCGACCCCCCAGAGAAACTGGAGGAATGCACTTTTCCGCAGGTAGGCCATGAGGCGGGGGTGGTGCTCGATCTCGTGGGCGGGGAAGGCGCGGCCGTGGGTGCGCTCGCGGAGCCGGGTGATCTCGCCCTGGCCGGTGCTGTGCATGAAGGCGGCGGTCTTCTGCGCGGCGTGCGCGCGGAAGCAGGCGAGGAAATATGGCACGCGCACGATCTTCGCCCCGGCCGCCGAGAAACGCAGCAGCAGGTCCCAGTCGATGGCGAACTGGAAGGAGGTGTCGAGTCCGCCGGCCTGGTCCCACACCCGGCGGCGCCAGAAGAGCGTCTCCTGCGGGATGAAATCGTTGAGCCGCATGACCGCGTCGTCGTGTGCGGGCAGGAACCAGCGGGCGATCTCGCGCGACTCCTCGTCAACCACGATGCGGTGGCCGTAGAGCACGTCGACCTCGGGGTGCCGGGCAAAATAATCCGCCACGAAGGCCAGCGCGCCGGGCTGGTAATAATCGTCGGAATTGATCCAGGCCATCACGTCGTCGGGCCCGCCGGAGGTTTGTGCGAAACCGCGCGCGATGGCGTCGGCCTGGCCGGCGTCACGCGCGCTGGCCCAATGGACGAGGCGCGGGGCGTGAGGCTTGAGGGGTGAGGCGGGGCCGTGGGACTGGCTGAAGCGCGCGATCAGATCTGCGCTGCCGTCGGTCGAGCCGCCGTCCTGCACGACGTATTCGACCGTGACGTCCTGCTCAAGCACGCTGCGCATGGTTTCGCCGAGGTAGCGGGCCTGCTGGTAGGAAGGCGTGACGATGGACAGTTTCGGCCGGGCGAGGCCGGGTGGGGGTGCGGGAAAGGTCTCGTTCCGCACGGGGCGCGGCGGGTGGGCCATGTGCGCCGGCATCTGGAAGAACATCAGCTCGGTCCAGTCGCCGCCACCGAGCCACAGCGGGAGGAACCGGCGCTTGATCTTGACCGTGCGATCAAGCACCGGGGCCCAGGAGCCGTCGGACAGCCGGGCCTCGATGAACAGGCGATGGGCACCCGCTGGCAGCGTGCCGCGGATCTCGAAGCCGGTGTGGTCGTCCGGCGCGGCCGGCAGGGCGGCCTTCACGTCGGGTCGGGGCAGGCCGACGACGCCGTCGAGCACGCGGTCCGCGGTGCGCAGGCGGATGCCGGTGACGGCCCGTCCGTCCGGATCGAAGCACCAGCCGCGGATGATGACGCAGCGCGACGGCTTGCTCCAGTCGGCGGGCTGGTCGATGTAGGACTGCAGCGGCACGGCGGGATCAGACGAACTTGAGCTTGCGCGCGGCGAAAAGCACCATGCGCAGCAGGAGCCAGCCGTGGCTCCAGCGCTGGATGTTGGTGGTGCCATAGGTGCGTTCTTTGTAGCGGATGGGCACGTCGGCGATCTTAAGGTTGAGCTTGGCGGCGCCGAAGAGCAGGTCGAAGTCGCCGAACGGGTCGAAGTCGCCGAAATAGGCGCGGTTGGCGGCGATCCGTTCGTAGTGGGCGCGGCTGAGCACCTTGGTGCCGCAGAGGGTGTCCTTCACGGGCTGACCGAGCAACCAGGTGAAGATGATGCCGAAGGCCTTGTTCGCGCAGAGGTTCAGGAACTGCATGGCCTCCTCGTCCATCGGGTAGACCAGGCGCACGCCGTTGGCGAATTCGGCGCGGCCGCTCGCGAGCACGTCGTAGAACTTGGGCAGTTCCTCGGGCGGCATCGTGAGGTCGGCGTCGAGGATCATGAGGATGTCGCCGGTGGCGGCGGCGAAGCCCATGCGCACGGCATCGCCCTTGCCCTTGCCGGTCTGCTGCATGATTTTGATTTTCCGGTGTGGAAATTCGCGCTGCACGCGCTGGATCTGCGCCCAAGTGTCGTCTTTGGAATGGCCCTCGACAAAGATGAGCTCGGTGCCGGCGCCCATGTCCGGGGTGCGGCGGACGGCAGCCTCAATGTTGCCCGCCTCGTTGCGGGCGGGGATGATGACGGAGACGGTGCGCGCCGCGGGGGGGCGGGTCCGCACAGGACGGGCGGCACAGAAGACCGTAAGGCAGAACCAGCCGAAGAGCGGCGCGAGCCAGCGGTTCACCGGGCCGGCCAGGCCCAGGCAGTTGACGGGCAGGAGCAGGCGCAATTGGGTGAAGACCGGCGACCAGTCGGACAGCTGGAGCAGGTTGCGCATGTCGGCGGTGCTGATCCAGCTGCTTTGCGGCTGGGGGGAGCGGAGCCCGAGCCAGCCGGCGACGGCGAGCAGCGGGCGCCAGACGGAAGAGAAATAATTGAAAACCAGGCGGGTGTTCTCGTGCGACACGTCATGGAGGCGCTCCAGGAGGAGCTGAACGTCCGCGGCCTGGTTCAGGGTGTCGGAGATGACGATGACATCGAAACGCTCCTCCAATGCGAGGGCCTCACCCGCCTGGACGTAGAAATCTGCACCCGGCACGCGGGCCTGGGCCGCCGCGACCTGGCGGACGGAAACATCAATCCCGACCTTGCGGCGGGCCTTGAGGCGGGACAGCAGTTCGCCCGACCCGCAGCCAACTTCCAGCACGGAGGCGTCGGCCGGGATGAGCAGATTGTAATAGTGGGCGAGCAAGGCGCGGTAGCTGCGCGCCGTCCAATTCAGCTCGACCGGCGCCGTCTCGTAGAAAGCGTGGATCTTGGCGAGGTGCTGGCCGGTGATGTGGGGCAGGCCGGTCATGCGGCGGGACGCGGTGGGCGGAGGCTCATTCTCGCCTTTCAATCAACGGGCCCCGCCCCGGGATGTGAAGCCAATACTCCGGCACGCTCAGCGGCGGGCAAAGACCAGGATGTGGTAGTCGTGCGTGACCCCCCGCCTATCGGGCGTGACCACGGGGCTTTCCTCGAGGAGCGCCAAGCCCTGAGCCTTGAGCAGGGCGGTCAGCTCCTCGCGCGCGGGACGATGGAAGACCGGCTCTACCAAGACCAGGCGGCCGGTCGGTGGGACCCCCTGGCGCCTGAGTTCGTCCAGGATGAGGACCTTTTGGGCGAGCGGCCGGGTGAAGGTCAGGGTCGCGCGGGTGATGAAGTCCGGCATCACCACCGTGTCATCCGGCTGAAGGTGGCGGCCCAGGGTGCGGGCGATGTTCTCCCAGTTGGAGACGGAATTCTGGCCGGTGTCGAGGTAGGGGTCGGCGCGGAAACTGCGGACCTGATGGATGCCGGCGGCGGCCTGCACCGCGAGCAGGCCGCCGGCGGCGATGGTCAGGCCGAAGCACGGCCAGCGAGCGGCACAGACGGCACGAAGTTCCCAGAGATAGCGAAAGGACAGGGCGATGAGCCAGACAGCAAAGCTGGAATGGATGATGAAATACCGCGGCCACACCGCGAGGTTCTCGATCATCAGCGTGTAGCCGACTTGGAAGGTCAGGGACACCGCGATGCACAGGATCATCAGGAGGGCTTGGCGCCGGGATTCCTCGGCGATCGCCTGAGCGGGGGCCGAGGTCCGGTCCCAGAGATAGAGGAAGGCTCCGGCCGCCGCCACCGCCGGCCAGAAAAGAAGCAGGGTGTCGGTGAAAATGCCCCGGCCGGCAAGGTGCCCGGTGAAGACCAGAGAGAAGCCGTGGTGGAGATGCCATTCCAGCGACTCTGACTCGCTGGCCCAGAGGCCGACCTGCATCTTCTGCTGATTCCAGCCGAGGTAGGGGACGGTGGCGCAGAGCACGATCGCATAGGTCAGGGCCAGCCCGCGGAGGAAGCGCGGCCAGTTCCGGCGGCGGCGCAGCAACAGGAAAATGCCTTGGGCGATGCTCGGAAAAACGGTCCAAGTCTGGAGATAAAACCCGGTGGTCAGCAGCACGCCGTAGCCGGCGAACCAAGCGCCGCCGCCGCCGCCGGCTTCCTGTTCCCGCCGGTCCAGTTCCAGCACGACCCAGCTCGACCAGATGTAGAAGGCCACACCCGCGATGTATTCGCGGATCTGCGTGACGTGCATGAACAGGAAGGCATTGAGCGAGAACACGCCGAGCAGGAAAAGCCGGGGGGTGAACCGCCACGAACGCGAGAGCTGCAGCAGGCCGGCCAGTGCGAGGCCGAAGAAAGCCAGGTTGACGGACCGGAAGAATTGCAGGCTGTCGGCATGCAGGACGCGCATCAGCGAGTTAAGGATGAGATAGAACAACGGCTGGTAGGCGCTGGCGCGGTAAGCCGTCAGAACCTGGCCCCAGTTCGCGTGTGGGTCGGCCTGGCCGCAATCGAGCGTCTGCCCGCCGTGGATGATCCAGAGTCGGAAACCCTCGTCGGTGCTGATGGGTTTGAGGTCGAGCAGGCTAGCGTAGAGGGCGATGACCGCCAGACAGGCGACCCCCAGCGCCGTTTGCGGCCCGAAGATTGCGGGCCGCCGGTTCATGCGATTAGTCGGGATTGCGGCCTGCTGGCGTCCCTCGAGACACCGGCGGGAGCCGCCGGGGTCCGGACCAGGCACTGTGCCTTGGGCGGTTGCATGTGAAAATCCGGCGAGCTTGTAGATCCGCCGGTTTTTTCCTGGCAACCTGAAAAAGTGCGGCCCCGGCGGGGCGCCGGGATTCAGTCCGCCCGTTTGGAGAGGGCCGCGAAGCAGTTGTAGCCGAACTGGAATTTATGGAACGTGCCGCAGGCGAAGCCCGTGCGGGCGGCGAGCGCCTCGATGTCGGCGCGACTCCAATAGTGCTTGTGGTCGGCGATCTCCGGGCCGGAGATGATCTTCAGCCTGAAGGCGAGGAACTCGAGCAGCGGCCGGGAGGCCGGCGTCGGCGTCGTCAGCAGCACCGAGCCGCCGGGCTTCAGGATGCGGCGGAATTCGTGGAAGAGCGCGTCGACGGCGTCGAGCGGGATGTGCTCGAGGACGGCGAGGATACTGACGTGGTCGAAGGTGCCGTCGGCGTAGTCGAAACGGTCCTTGAAATGGAAGTTCCGGATCTCGAGGTTGGCCGCGGGCCGCGCCGGGGTGGCGTCGTAGTCGAGGCCGACGCCGCGGGCGAGGGCGGGCGCGACGGAGCGGAGGAACAGGGCCTGGTGGCCGCAGCCGAAATCGAGCAGGCTCGAGGCGGGCCGGAGGTGGCGGCGGACGATGCCCGAGCGCCAGCGGCAGATGAACAGGTCGAGCGCGTTAAAGTCCTTCGTGCCCATGCGTGCGAGGCGCCGGCCGGTTCACTCCGGACGGGAACCGTGGATCCGCTTGATCACCACGCGCTCGAGCTCGAGCAGGCGCTGGTTGACGGAGCTGAGCACCAAGCCGAGGGCCAGGCTGAGGCTGGCCAGCATGAACGTGGAGATCGCGACAATCGCGGCGGCGCGGCTGATGACGCGGTGGTATTCCAGCAGTTCCCAGAACGGCAGCGCGGCGGCGGCGAGGGAAGCGATGAGCAGGGCGATGGCGATCGAGCCGAAGAGCGAGAGCGGCTTGTAGGCGCGCATCAGCAGGAAAAGCCGGAGCAAGACCTTGATGCCGTCGGGGATCGTGCGGAGCTTCGAGAAGCTGCCCGAGGGGCGCTCGCCGTAGGGAGCCTCGATCTCCTTGACCACCATGCCGCGGTAGAGGCTCTGCACGGTCAGCTCGGTCTCGACGTCGAAGCCGCGCGAGGTGATCGGGATGGTCAGGGCGCACTCGCGGGTGAAGGCCCGGTAGCCCGAGAAAATGTCCGAGATGTTCGCGTCGAAGATCCGGTTGATGATCCAGCAGACCATCTGGTTGCCGGCCACGTGGAACTTGCGGAAGGACTTGTCGCTGTATTGCTGCAGGCGGGCGGCCACGGTCATGTCGGCGTCACCCTTGAGGATCGGCTCGAGCAGGCGGTGGACGGCGGTGGCGTCGTAGGTGCCGTCGCCGTCGATCATGATCATGATGTCCTCGCGGACGACCTCGAAGATGGTGGCGACGACGTGGCCCTTGCCCTGGCGCTTTTCGCGGATGACGGTGGCGCCGGCGGCGCGGGCGAACTCGGCGGTGCGGTCGGTGCAGTTGTTGTCGAACACGTAGATCTTCGCGGCCGGCAGCTCGCGCTTGAAGTCGGCGACGACCTGGGCGATCGTCTTCTCCTCCTGATAGCAGGGGATGGTGACCGCGATGGTCGGGACGGAGGCGGAAAGGAAGCTGGCCATGGGAGGACGGTTGACCGTCAAGGGAGGCGGTTTTCACCACCCATGTCCACAGTGATTTAAGCGCCGGACCGGGTCAGCCGGATCGGCCGGTGACGAGCCCACGCAGGTGGGCGCCGGCCCGTTGGAGGCCGTCCGCAGCAAGCGCGATAAGCACCGCCGTGACGACACAGATGATGACAATCAATTCCGGCAACCGGCGGCAGGAATCGACCGCATCGGCGTAGCGCCAGGCCCCGTAGTAGAGGACGAGAATGTGCCAGAGGTAAATCTCGAGCGTGAACCGGCCGAGGTAGCAGGCGGGGCTAGGCCGGGGATTCCAGCCGCGGAGCAGGCCCGCCGCGAGCAGGCCGACCAGGGCGAGATCGTAGGCGAGCATTTCCGGGCGGGCGTAGGCGAAGTCGAGGCGGTTGCGCTCGAAGCTCAGGCCGACGACGGCGGGGTCGACCAGCCGGGAGAAGTTCCATGCCATGGCGGCGACGGCCACCGCGCCCGCAATCCAGCCGGCGGTCCGGACCGTGGCGGGGGCAAGGCCGGAGGTCAGCGAGCGGAAGTGCAGGCCCGCGAAGAAATAGAACATCCAGAAGAAAACGTTGGGCCGGCCCCAGACGTAGTAGTCGAGCGTGCCGTGGTTGCAGAGCAGGCCGAGCGTCAGGTGCAGGGCGAGCAGCAGCACCGTGAGCCCGGTGGCGGCGCGGGCTGGGGCCAGCGTGGGGAGGGCGCGGTGCAGCCAGTCCGGCAGGGCCTTGAGGGCGGGCTGGAGGAGGTAGAGCTGGAGGATCAGAGGAATAAAATACAGCGTCGGCTCGACGCCGTAGAACAGGCCTCGCTGCCAGAGCCAGCGGAAGCGGGCCGCCGCGTCCGGCAGCTGCGACCAGGCCGCATAGTGATTCAGCAGGAAAAAAGACGCCACGCTCGCCAGCAGGTAGGGCACGGCGATGCGCCAGAAGCGTCCGCGGTAGTATTCGCCCAGCGAGACCGCTTTGCGCGACGAGCCGGCGAGCAGGCCGGAGAGGAAGACAAACAGCGGCACCGCGAAGCCGAAGAGCTGGTTCAGGGTGAGGCCGAGGAAGAAAGACGGGCTCCACGCGTGGATGTCGGTCGTCACGAAGCTGCCTGCAAAGTGCACGCCGACGACTCCGACGATGCTCCAGCCCCGGAGCGTGTCGATGTAGGCGTTGCGCGCCGGCGGGTTGGGGGGGGGACTCATGGCTTCCGGAAGCCCTCCACGCGCAGGTTGCGGAACAGGTAGTAAAGAGGCTGGGCGGTTTCCACTGTCACCGTGCGACGCTTCAGGAACAGCTCACGATGTTCACCACGGCCGTGGATCTCGTAGTGGGAGCGCGCGCCCGCCTCGAGCGGCACGCCCTGGGAGATCACGTAGGCCTTCACGTCGGGATAGCGCTCGAGGTAGTCGAGCCAGTCCGGCTCGGTGCCGACCTCGACGTTGCGGAACTCAATGACCTGCGGGCCCGGACCGCCGGGCAGGCGCAGCGTCTTGATCAACCAGCCGGTGGGGTCGGTCCAGCGATAGGTGGCGACCAACCGGCCGTTGTGCAATACGTCGATGTCGGCCGCCTCCCGCACATGCAGCCGAAGATCGAACGACAGGTCCAGATGATCGAGGTGCTTCTGGGCCGGCAGCTCGATGCGCGCCACGGGGGCCTTGGCCCAGCGGATGACCGGCAGGTCCCACTGCGGGTAGGGACCCTCCGGCGGCGCGAGGCCGGTGGTCCGGGCATAGACCGAGGGGTCGACCGCCACCAGTTGCTCGGAGTAGAGCGCGGCGGGGTTCTGCGGCGCCTCGATCTCCGGCGGTTCATCACGGAAGCGGTAGGGAATGTCGATCGCGCCCAGCGCGGCGCCCGTGTTGGCGTCCGTGACGCGCACAGTGAACCGGCGGAAAGGGCGGGTGACCGAGGCGAAGGCCTGGCCGGTGGCGGTGAAGGTCGCCAGCTCGGCGGAGGTATTATCCTCATAGTCGACGCCCACGGTGAGCCGGGCCCGGTCGGGGGCATTGAGGCCGGCGACCTTGATGCGCAGCTTGGCATAGCGGCCCGGGTCGCGCGGCCCGTAGTAGAGCACGACCATCACGTTGCGGTTGCTCGCGGTCGCGGGCTTGGTCTCGGGGTGCGGGGTTAGGCCGTAGTAGTCGAGGGCCGGCTGGCCCGAGCCGAGGGTGCCGAGAAACTCCACGCCGGCGGTGCGCTTGGTCGGCACAGGCACGATGGTGTAGGAGGAGAGCTGCTCGATGTTGCTGTAGGCGACCTTGCGGGGGAAGCCCCAGTGCGAAAACACGTTGTAGGCGTCCGGCTGCGTCCGGTCAAAGGCCATGAAGCGCTGGTGCCGGCCGTGTGTCATGAAGAGGAACGCGCGCTCGTTGCCGTCGGTGGAGTCGAAGTTCACGCGCGGCTGCTCGCCGATGCGCTGGGTGAGGAGGGCGGGCAGTCGCGGCAGGGCGGGCGGCGGCGGGTCGCCCGCCCAGAGCGGTGCGTAGGGGCGGCTGGTGTTGTGGAACAGATAGACGCCGGCCAGCCAGAGCGCGCTCGACGCGAGGAGCAGAGCGAGGGCCCGCGCGCCGCGGCGCCGCCAGGAGCCAGCCGCGCCCAGATCGATCAACGCGCCGAGGCAGGGGCAGAGCACAAGCAGCGTCGGCACGAAGTAGCGCTGGTTGTAGAGCGACCACTTGTTCAGCAGGAAGTAGGTGGCGAACCAGCCGAGGCCGAGGACCGCGAGCCAGACCGCCGGGGTGGACAGCCGCCGCGCACGGAGCAGGCAGAACAGGCCGGCCAGCAGGATCACCGGGCCGGTGAAGCCGAACCAGACATGGTCCTCGTTGAGGTCGGGTGGGAAGAGGTAGAGGGGCGAGAATGCGTAGGCCTCGTTCCAGTGCGGGAACAGCGTGCGTGTGCCCCAGGCGTTCAATCGCGCGGTGAAGTCGAGGTCGTAGGAGAAGCGGTGGAGCGGCTCGAGGAACAGCTGTGCGAGATAGCCGGCGGAGGTCTGGGCGACTGAGCCGACGGAGAACGGCCGGTTGAGGGTGAAGTCGTAGGCCTTGGTCATCCACCCGCCCTTGGCCGCGAGGTTGATGAGGGCGAAGGGGGTGGCCAGCGCGCCGGCCAGCAGGCCCGGCAGGATCCACGCGCGGATGCCCCCCAGCGCGCCGGCGAGGTCGCCCCGGCGCCAGTGCTGCCAGAGCAGCCAGAGGACAATCAACGCGGCGGCGGGGCCGAAGAAGACGACGGTAAGCTTTGAGCCAGCGGTCAGGCCGGCCGCCAGGCCCGCGAGCCAGGCGTCGGAGGGCGAACGCGACTCGCGCCAGTTCAGGGTGAAAACCAGCACGCAGAGCAGGCCCGCGCCGGTGGGCAGGTCGTTGGTGGTGGCGGTGGCCTGCGCGAGCACCTGCGTGGCGGTGAGCCCCAGCCACGTCGCGCCAAAGGCGGCATTGGCACCGAAGCGGGCCTGGCGGCCCAGTCGGTAGAGGGCGAGGCCGGCGACGACCCACGCGCCGAGGTTGATGAAGGTGAGGCTTTGCCGCGGCGGGTCGTAGATCAGCGCGAAGAGCTGCAGCAGGTTGTAATTGAAGGGGAAGTAGACCTGCCGGTCGTTGCCCGTGGAGAAGTGGGCGAGCGAGTCCTGCCCGAGGTAGAACATCGCCCGCGGCAGGTGGTAGGTGAGAGAATCGTAGTTGTTCGGCTCGTAAGTGGCGGCGATGCGCAGGCTCACCCAGCCCAACATGGCGAGGGTGCCCAAGCCGGCGACCAGCAACAGGGCCGCGGGCCGGTCCGCCGGCGCGGCGGGGCCCTCCGGCTCGTGCCGGCGGAAGACAAACCAGACCGCCGCGGCGAGCAGCAGCGAGGCGCGGAAGAACCAGGCCTCATGTCCGAGGCGGTGCAGGGTGGAGAGAAGAAGGCTCGTGACGACCAGGTTGCCCCACGCGAGCAGGGCGGTGGCCAGCAGGCGCTCCAGGCAGCCGCGGACGAGGCGCCGGGCCGTCGCGTGGGCGGCGAGCAGCAGGAGGGCCGTGTGCGCGAGGAGAAGGGCCATGCGTTATCTGCCGCCGTCGAGCGTCACGTAGAGCGCGCAGCAGCCGAAGCAGCCGAGGAAGCGGCCGTGGCCGGCGGCCTCCCATTCAAGCGCGGCCCGCTTGACGCCCAGCTTGCCGGTCTCGTTCTCCGCGTTGAGGAAGTCGTGGACCAGGATCGGCGTGCCGACCTTGAGGTAGGCGCTGAGGGTCCTGAGGTCGGCCACGACGCCGGCGTAGGTGTGGTCTCCGTCGAGGAAAACCATCGTCGGGGTGATGTCCCAGCGCTGGACGAAGTCCTGCAGCACGCCGTGGAAGAGGTGGCAGCGGTCGCCGAGCTTGGATTCGGCGAGCATGCCGCGGGTGCGGGAGATGGAGTCGGCGCTGATGTCGATGCCGTAGTATTCCGGCTGGCAGCTGCGGTTGGTGTTGTGCAGCGCGCCGTAGAGCATGGCCGTGGCGGAGCGGCCGCCGAAGGGCCCGATCTCCAGCATCACATCGCCCGCATGGAAGCCCATCTCGTAGAGCTTGTAGGTGTCGCCCGGGGTCTGCCAGCCGGGGATGTGCGCGGTCTGCTCGAAGACAATCCGGTGCTGTTCGGAGATGAACCCCTCGGGGGTGAGCCAGGGCCAAGACCAGGAGGGTCGGTGGCGGTCGGAGGTGTCGGCGTCGATCTGGTCGTTGCGCGGATAGGAGAGGTCGGGCCGGCTGAAGCCGGTGCCCTGCTGGGGCCGGCCGCTGAGGAAGCGGTGCCAGCGCTCCTCGTGGGCCCACTGCGCGAAGCGGCTGACGGCATATTGCCGGGCCCAGGGGCCGCCGACCTTCATGAAGCGGGCGTCGGCGAGGGTGGCGCGGACGGTGGCGATGAGCTCCGCGGTGTCGCCATTGCGCACGAGGCGGCCGGTGATCTCGTTGCGCACGATCTCGGGCACGCCGCCGACCTGGAAGGCGACGACCGGAACGCCGCAGAGCTGGGCCTCCATGATGGTCTGGCCGAAGGCCTCCTCGGTGGCCGTGCCAACGAAGAGGTCGGCCGACTGGTAGATGAGCGCGAGCTGGTGGGCCTGCAGGTGGTAGCCCAGGCCGATGAGGCCGGGGATCTCGTGGGCGTTGTGACCGAAGGCGGCGAAGGTGCACTCATCCTGCAGCGCGGCGATGAGGTCGCGCACATGGCGGCCGCCCTTGCGGTCCTCCTGGAAGTTGACTGCGGCGAGCAGCACGACCGGCTTGCCCTCGGGCAGGCCCAGGTGGCGCCGCGCGGCACCCTTGTCGCCCGGAGTGAAGACGAATTCGTCGGCGCCGAGCTCGATGGCCTCTACACCCCGGCAGGCGGGCAGGGCGGTCTGGAACATCCTCTTGCTCCAGCGGCTGTTGGCGATCACCTCGATGCCGTCTGGGCCGTTGAACAGGTCGCGGCGGGTCTGCCATGCGCCGGCAATGAGCGCCGGCGCGAGTTTCGGATATTGATCCGCCGTCGGGCAGGTCTCGTTACAGCCGGTCAGGTAGAGCCGGCACGACCCCGGGTAGGCGCAGCGGCCGGTGAAGAGATAGGCGTCGTGCACGAAGGTCAGCACACGGCAGCCGATTCGCGTGAGGGCGGGCAACAGGGCGAAAGGCCAGCGCGCCGCGTGCAGGTTGCCCACGAGGACGACCGACGGGTTGAAGCGCGCCACTTCGAAGAGCAGGCCGGTGACGAGGGCCTCGTCGGACATCATGCCGCCCTCGAGGTGGTTCACCTCCCGGATGCCGAGCCAGAGGGAGTAGTCGATCGGGCGGGTGGCAACCGCTTCGAGGCTGATGTCGCCCGGCGACCAGGCCAGAACGCCGACCTCGATGCCGAGGCCGAGAAAGGCCTCCACCTGGCGGGCCTGGGCGACGCCGGCGCCGTATTGGAAGCTGACGTCGTTGAGGAAAAGGACGCGTTTCGGCAGGTCCGCCGTGCGGCGCTTGTCGGGAGGAGGAGTCATCGGCTCAAGGGCGGGCGGCCTTCTGGAGGAGGTAGACGCCGTTGATCGTCGGGCCGACGTGGCTGCGGTAGCAGTCGTCGATATACTTCATCTGCGGCTGCAGGTGCCGGCGGATGTGGGCCAGCAGTTCGGCGTCGAACATCATGCAATACTGCAGGTATTCGAGGAGGAAGTGCGTGAAGCCCTCGAATTCCGGCAGGTAGGGCGGCGCGAAGTCGCTGTAGGCCGCGTTGGGGAAGTAGCGCAGGTGCAGGCCGAGGCGGTGGCCGAGTTCCGAGAGCTCGTGCACGCGGAACAGGTGCTTGTCCTCGGCGCGCTTCTTGTTCAGGTCGCGGCGGCAGTAGAACTTGATCGTATCGGTGAAGTCCTGGATCTGCTTTTCCCAGGCCGGCTTGAGTTCGACGCCGGCGTTGCGCAGGACGGGGATGATGCTCTGGCCGACGGCGCCCATGAGGATGTAGCCGCTTTCGCAGGGCTCGCAGCTCATGATGAGCGCGCCCCGCGGGCGGAGCGTGCGGGCGCACTGGGTGATGAAGGCCTCGGGGTCGAGGATGTGGTGGAGCGTGGAGCGCATCGCGATCACCGAGAACATGTCCGCCGGCAGCTGGCCGAGGTCGTCGGCGTTGAGCACGCCGAAGTGCAGCCGCGGCGGGAAGCCGGTGCCGTCGCCGAATTGCTCCTGCGTGATGCGCAGGAAGGCGGGGGACGGGTCGGTGATGAGGAAATCGGGCCCCGGGTAGTGCCGGGCCAGGCCGTAGGTCAGGCGGCCGGTGCCGCAACCGATCTCGAGGGCGGGGCCGGCGGTGTCGACGGCGTGCGTCTTGAGCAGGTTGCACAGGCCTTCACCTTCCTCGGGCTCGGCGGCCTGGACGCCATACTGGGTGTCGTATTGTTCCTCCGCGTGCGCGTAGGCGCGCTCGGCCGAGAGCTGCAGCCAGCCCTGGCGGCGGGGCAGCGGGGCGATCCAGTCGGAAAAGGCGTTCGGCATGGAGGGGCTCAGGTCGGGTTGGCCGCGCGGTGGGCGGCGTTGACGGCGCGCAGCTCCGGCAGGTAGGGCACGTGCTCGCCGCCGGTCTTCTGCTGCGCGTGCTGGCGGAAGATCGCGAGGACCTCGGGGATCGCGAGGGCGCGGGCCTCGGCGCGGGCGAGGCGGACCCAGAGGTCGTAGTCCATGCTGTAGTAGAGGTCCTCGCGAAGCTGGCCGCCGGCGCGATCGTAGATCTCGCGGGTGAAGAACACCTCGGGCTGGTGGAAAAAGTGTCCCTTCAGCCAGCGGGCCTCGAGCTCGAGCAGCCCGTCGAGCGGCAGCGGCGCGATGCCTCCCAGCGGCAGGGCCGAGCGGTGGAAGTGGTGGGGGCGGGTGTCGCGGTCGTTCACGCGGGCGCAGCGGCCGACCAGGACGTCGGCGGCGTGCAGGAGGAACATCTGGCCGACGGTGTAGAGGGTGCCCGGGGCGAGGCGGTCGTCGCTGTTGAGCCAGGTGAGGATGCGGCCCGTGGCCTGGGCGAAGCCCTTGTTGAGCGCGTGGGACTGGCCGCGGTCCTCCTCGCTAACCCACCATTTCAGGCGGTGGGCGTATTTCCTGATGATCTCGACCGAGCCGTCGGTGGAGCCGCCGTCGACAATGATGTATTCGAGGTTCGGGTAGTTCTGGTCGAGCACCGAGCGGATCGTCTCCTCGAGGTAGGCCGCCTGGTTGTAGCTCACGGTGACGACGGAAATCTTGGGCCACTCGGCCGGGAACGGCGGGAGGGCGGGGTAGAGATCCTCGGACCGCAGGAGCGGCCAGTGGATGGCGAGGTCGCCCGTGGGCAGGCGCGGCCCGAGCCAGCGGGTGGGCGGGCGCAGACAGACGAGGAAGTCGCCGCCGATCCGCATGTGCGCAGGGTCGGGCGGCAGCCATTCGCAGTCCGCGGGGCAGCTGCCGACGAAGAGCTTGTGGTGCGGCTGCAGGCGGCCGATGACGAGCGGCAGGATTTCGCCGGCGTCGCCGGCGTCGAAGACCACGGCGTCAAAGGCCGCGAGGCTCGGGCAATATTCCGCCACGCCGGTGCCGCGGCCCTCGCGCTGGCCGAAGAGGTGGTAGTGGTCCCAGGCGCTGAGCAGCGCGCCCGAGGCGACGGCGGCGCCGACGTCGGGGTTGGCCTCGAGGTAAGCCGCCTCGTTGAAGAAGCTGTTGATGGCCCCGAGCCAATCCCAGGCCGACTCGCGCCAGAAACGCAGGGTGCCCTTGCGCGCGCCGAGGTAGTGCGCGGGGCTGCCGTAGACCTCGACCTCCACGCCCATCGCGGCGAACCAGAGGATTTGCGGGAGCAGCCTCGGATGGAACTTCGGCACCATGATGCGGCGCAGGTGGCGCGCATAGGGCTCGAGCTGCGCGTGCAACTCCTCGGGGCGCAGGGCCGCCGGCTCGGTCGCCTGGCGGGCCAGCCGGCTGTTGAGGTCCGCGATGATGGCGTCGCGCTCGGCGGCGACCTTCACGTGCGCGGCGATCTCGGCCTCGAGCATCTTGAGATACTTCACGTTTCGCTCGAGGTCGCCGTAGGCCTCCTTGAGCTTGCCCTCGTAGAACACGATGGACTTCAGGCGGGCCTCGCTGTCCTCGATCAGCTTCTCGAACTTGTCCTCGTTGAGGCGGGCTTCGCGCTTGAGCTCGGCGACCTCGTCGGCGCGTCGCTTGGTCGCCTCGCGGGCCTCGCGGGCCCGGGCGCGGGCCTCGGCGACGTCGGCGCCGGCGGCGGCGCGGATTTCCTCTACGGCGGCCAGGCGCCTGGCGCGTTCCGCCTCGGAGGTGCGCAGGCCGGCGGCAAGCGTGGCATCGGCGGAGGCGATGAGCCTGAGGTAGGGCGCGTAGAGCGACTCGCGGACGAGGTCGCTCGGCTCGACGTCATAGAGGTGCAGCCCCGGGTCATGCAGGCCGCGGCCGAGATCGACCAGGCCGGCAAAATGATACGAGACGAGCGGCCCGCCGCCGGCGTGCAGCCGGCCGGCGGCGTTCTTTGCCAAGGCGGCTTCGCCCAAGTTCCAAGGGGCGACATTCAGGCCGGGGTGGTCGAGGACGACCGTGTCGGGGTAATCTTCCGGCCAGGCATCGAGGTATTTCTGCTCAGCGTAGCGGCCCGGCTCGAGGAGCAGGAAGCACCAGGCGGCGCATTGTTCGGCCCACCCGGCGGCGAGGGCGAGGCCGGTGGCGTCATGGCGCAGCGACACCCAGCCCGCGTCAAACCGACCGCAGCGGTTGAGTGCGGCGAGTCCGGCGGGCAGGCGGCGGGGGCAGAGCGCGGCCGAGGCCCGGCCGATCGCGGTGAACACGTGGTCGGGCGGGGCAAAGAAAAAGACGGCGGCATCCAGCTGCGTCAGCAGCGCGCCGGCCGGCAGCCGGGGCAGGAGGTGTTGCATCAGCCAAGGGCGGCAGGTGAGGCGGAACTCGGTCTCCGACCGGTCGGCGCGGGCGGCGGCGAGGGCGCGGTGCAGCTCGGTCAGTTCGGTGAGCGGGACGGCGCGGGTGTGTGCCGGCTTGGCCTTCGCCACTGCGGCTTCCGTGGCGGCATCCAGACAGAGGGCGACCAGCTCGAACCGCCCCGCGTGGGCCACCAGCGATTGGTGGAGTGCCAGCCCGCGGGTCAGGTTGGAGGAATCAAGGATGGTGCAGAAATATCGCATGAAGGCTGCGCCGAAATCAGGCCTTGTGGCTGGGGCCGGCGGTATCGGGAGATGACCGGCCGGACCGCGTCAAAGGGGCGCGGAAATCCGGCCAAAAGGAAGGAGTTATGCCAGCCATGGCCAGCGAAAAACCACCCGGCCGGTCCGGGACTCCCGACGGGACCGTCCCGCGGGCTCATCCGGTGATCTTTTTCAGCAGGAAAACACCCGTGATGTCCGGGCCGGCATGGCTCCGGTGGCAGTCGTCGATGAACTGCAGCTGATCCTTCAGGTGGGTCCGGATCAGGGCCATGAACTCCGCATCGAAGCTCATGCAGTATTGCAGGTAGATCAGGAAGAAGTGGCTGAAGCAGTGGAAGCTGTGGATGTAGGGCGGCGCGAAGTCGCGGAAGGAGGCCGTCGGGAAGAAAGTCAGGTGGAGGCCGTGCCCGGCGCCGAGGTTGGACAGCTGGTGCGGGCTGAAGAAGTGCTTGTCCTCGGCGGTGGACTTGTCGAGGTCGCGCAGGCAGCAGAACTTCACGGTCGCGGTAAAGTCATCGAGCCGGCGCGTCCATTCCGGCTTCATGGCGATGCCGGCCGCCTTGAAGGCGTTCGGGATGGACTGGGCCACGGCGGCCATGAGCAGGTAGCCGCTCTCGCAGGGCTCGGCGCCCATGACGAGGGCCCCGCCGGGCCGGAGCACCCGCGCGCAGGCGGCGATGAACCCGTCGACCTTGAGGATGTGGTGCAACGTCGAGCGCAGGGCGATCACCGAGAACATGCCGGCGGGCAGGTCGCCGAGGTCGTCGGCGTTGAGCACTGCGTAATGGCGCCTGGCGGTGAAGGCTGCGGCCGGGTCGAACTGGTTCTGCGTGATGCGCAGGAAGGCCGGCGAGGGGTCGGTGATGAGGATGTCGGGCCCCGGGTAGTGCCGCGCGAAGCCGTAGGTCAGGTAACCGGTGCCACAGCCGATCTCGAGCGCCGGTCCGGCGGTGTCGACGGCGTGCGTCCCGAGCAGGTTGCACAGACCCTGGCCCTCCTCGGGCTCGGGGGCGGTGAGGCCATACTGTGCGTTGTAGTCCTCCTCGGTGTGCATGTAGGGCCGGGCAGGCGACAGTTGCAGCCAGCCGCGCCACTTGGGTAGCGCGTGGATCCAGTCGGGGAAGGAGGGGCCGGGATGACTCATGCGGAACGGTGGGCGGCGTTGACGGCGCGCAATTCGGGGAGATACGGGACTCTGGCGCCTCCGGTCTTCTGCTGCGCGTGCTCGCGGAACAGGGCGAGGATTTCGGGGACGGAGAGGATCTTTGCGCCCGCGCGGGCGAGGCGGACCCAGAGGTCGTAATCCATGCTGTAGTAGAGGTCCTCGCGGAGCTGGCCGCCGGCGCGGTCGTAGATCTCTCGGGTGAAGAACACCTCGGGCTGGTGGAAGAACCAGCCCTGGAGCCAGCAGCCGTCGAGCTCGAGCAGCTGGTCGAGCCGGAGCGGCCCGAGCTGGCCAAGGGGCAGCGCGTTGCGGTGGACGTGGCGCGGCAGGGGGTCGCGATCGTTTATGCGGGCGCAGCGGCCGGCGATGACGTCGGCGGCGTGCAGGAGGAACATCTGGCCGACGGTGTAGAGGCTGCCCGGGGCGAGACGGTCGTCGCTGTTGAGCCAGGTGAGGATGCGGCCGTTGGCCTTGGCGAAGCCCTTGTTGAGCGCGTGGGACTGGCCGCGGTCCTTCTCGCTGATCCACCATTTCAGGCGGTGCGAATACTGCTTGATGATCTCGACCGAGCCGTCGGTGGAGCCGCCGTCGACGATGATATATTCGAGGTTCGGGTAGCTCTGGTCGAGCACGGAGCGGATCGTCTCTTCGAGGTAGGCCGCCTGGTTGTAGCTCACGGTGACGACCGAGATCAGCGGCCACTCGGCCTTCTGCGCGGGCCTGGCCGGGTAGAGTTCCGCCGGTGTGACGGCCGGAAGGGCGGCCGCAAGGTGGCGTGCGGGCTGGAGCGGGCCGACCCAGGCCGCGGGCGGCTTGGCGCAATAAAGCGTGTGACCCAGCAGGTAGTGACGCCCCTCGCCCGGCGGAAGCCAGTCGGTCGGCGGGGTGAAGCCGCTGATGAATAGCTGGTGGTGCGGTTGCAGCCGGCCCGCCAGCGCGGGGATGAACGTCGCGGCATCGGTGCCGTCGAACGCGACTGCGTCAAACTCGGCAAGGCCCGAGCAATAATCCGGGGCGCCAGGGTTGCGGCCTTCGCGCTGGCCGAATCGGAGGAAATGGTCCCATCCGCTGGCGAGGCCGCCCGCGGCCACGGCGGCGCCGACGTCCGGATTGGCCTGCAGGTAGGCGGCCTCGCTGAAGAGGCTGTCGATCTGGCCGAGCCATTCCCAGAGTGATTCGCGGTGGAACGAGACCGCGCCGCGCGGCAGGACGGCCAGATCCGGCGGGCAGTCAAGGACCTCGACGGCGACGCCCATGAGCGACAGCCAGAGAATCTCCGGCAGCAGGCGCGGGTGATAGCGCACCACGAGCAGGCGGCGGATCTTGGCGGCGAAGGGGGCGAGGGTGGCGAGGACATCGTCGGTCTCGGCGGCCGCCGCGGGTTCCAGGCGGCGGGAAAGCTGGTCGTGCAGGCTGGCGATCTGTGCATCCTTGTCCGCGGCGAGGCCGGCCTTCTCCGCTTCGAGCGTCTTCAGGTAGGCGATGTTGCGCTCGAGGTCGGAGTAGGCGGCCTTGAGCTTGTTCTGGTGCACGACGAGCGACCGGACCTGCTCGGCGCGGTCTGTCTCGACCTCGTGCAGGTAGAGCGTGGCGGTGGATACCTGCTGGCGGAGCTCGGCGACCAGGGCCTGGCCCTCGCGGTGGTTTTTCTCCAGCGCGCGCAGGCTGGCGGCGCGGGCCTGCTCGGCGGCTTGCAGGCGCTCCAGCAGCGCCGGGAGCACGGTTGCCACGCGCGGGTCGTCGGGGCGGGCCGGTGGCACGAGGTCGGCCTCCGGGCCGGCTAGCTGGCGCAGGTAAGGCAGGTAGAGGTGCGTGCGGAGTGACTCGGTCAGGGCGAGCCCGACCCGGTGGAGGCCGGGATCGTGCAGGCCGGCGCCGAGCGGTGTCACGTCGCTGAAGTTGAAGCACACGACCGGCTGGCCGTTGAGCTGCGGCCCCGTGGTGACTGTGGCGCCGGCGAGGTTGGCCGGGACGGTATTGATGCCGGCGTCGTCCAGGCTCACCGTGCCGGGATATTTCTCCGGCCAGGCATCGAGGTATTTTTGCTCGGCGTAGCGGTTGGGCTCGGCAAGTTGGAAACACCAGTCGGTGCATTGTGCGGCCCACCCGGCGGCGGCGGCCAGGCCGGTAGCGTCATGGCGGAGCGTGATCCAGCCCGCGTGAAAGCGGCCATGGCGGGCGAGATGCTCGGGGGCGAAAGGCGGGCGGTGCGGGGTGAGCGCGATCGAAGCCCGCCCGACCGTGGCGAAAACACCCACCGGCGGAGCGAAGAAATACAGGCCGGCGTCGACCAGCGTGACGGTTTCCCCGGCCGGAACCAGCGGCAGCACATGCCGTAGGAGCCATGGCTTGCAGGTGAGTTTGAATTCGGCGGGCGTGCGGTCGGCACGGGCGGCGGCCAGGGCCGGATGGGCGGCGGTCAGCGCGGCCAGGGGCACGATTTGCGTGGCCGCGGCGGGGCGGAGGCCTTGTTCGCACGCGGCGTCGAGGCAAAGCGCGAAGAGCGTGAAGTTTCCGGCGTGGGCCGACAGCGAGCGGTGGAGGGCCAGGGTGCGCGGCAGGTCGGACGAATCCAGAATGGTGCAAAAAGTAAGCATGCGAGAGAGGCGTGGAGCCGGCTCAGCGGCGTTCGAGCGCGGCGCGGAGCTTGTCGTTCAGGTCGGCGATGATCCGGCCGTGCTCCTCCGCCACCTTCACGTGGGCGGCGATCTCGGCGTGGAGACGCTCGATGTAGGCCACGTTGTGCGCGTGGTCGGCGTAGGCCTGCTTGAGCTTTTCCTGGTGATACTGGATGGAGGCGAGGCGCTCCGCGCTGTCCTGCTCTACGGTGCGGAGGTAGGCCACGGTCTGCGCCTGTTCGGCGCGGGCCTGGTCGCGGTCCTGCTCGACGACCTTCAAGTAGGCGATCGTCTGCCTGGTCGCGGCAATGTTCTGCTCGATTGAGGAGAGGCGCTTGGCACGGTCGAGTTCGGAAGCCTGCAGGCGTGCGAGAAGGTGCGGCACGGCCAGGCCGGCGCGCGGGTCGTCGGCTCGGGCGGGCGGCAGCACGTCGGGCTGATCGGGGCCGGGCGCGGCTTCGTGGGCGAGCAACTGGCGGAGGTAGGGCAGGTAGACGTGCTCGCGCAGGCCGGGGGTCATGACGGCGTCATACTTGTGCAGGCCCGGGTCGTGCAGCTGCCGGCCAAGGTGCACGAGCGCGTGGAAATGGTAGAAGATCAGCGGGCGGCCGTTGATCGCGGGGCCGGATGGGCCCGCGGCGAATGTGCAGTCCTTGACGTTCCAGGGCGCCGCGTTGGCCCCGGGGTGCTGGAGGCTGACGGTGGCGGGAAAGCGTTCCGCCCAGGCATCGAGATACTTTTGGTCGGCGTAGCGGTCGTCCTCCAGGCGGTTGAAGCACCATTCGGCGCAGCGGTCGGCCCAGTCGGCGGCGCAGGCGAGGCCGGTGGCGTCGTGACGGAGCGAGACCCAGCCGACGTTGTAACGGCCGTAGCGCTCGAGGTGGGAGAGCGAGGCCGGGAAGCGGTGGGGCGTGATGGCCACGGAGGCGCCGCCGATCTCGTCGTAGACGGGCGCCGGCGGCGCGAAGAAATACAGGTCGGCGTCGAGGTAGGTGAGCAGTTCACCGGCGGCGATGCCGGGGAGCAGGTGGCGCATCAGCCACGAGGTGCAGGTGAAATAAAATTCCAGATCAGTGCGGTTGGTGCGGGCCGCGGCCAGAGCCGGGTGGGTGGCGACCAGGTCGGTGAGGGACAGGAGGCGGACGCGCGGCAGGGCGCGCTGGCGCAGGGCGGTTGCGGCCGCCTCGTCCATGCACAGGACGGTGAGTTCGAACGCGCCGCCATGCCGCAGGAGCGAGTCATGAAGCGCCAGTCCGCGGGTCAAGTAACGGCCGTCGAAATAGGTGCAGTAATGTCTCATCGCGAGCGCCGGAGCGCCATGCCCTTGAATACGATCTCCCGGCCGTCGAGCAACTGCCGATCCAGCGCGTCGAACTCCTCCTCCACGCCCCAGCCTGGGGGCAGGTTTTCCGCCAGACGTGAGCGGCTGAAGAACCAGGCCGGGTAGGAGGCGGGATAGATGCGCGGATGGACCACCTCGACTGTGAGTCGGTCGCGGTCCGCGGGGATGAACGCGGTGCGGTCGAGGATGATCCAGTCGAATCCCTCCGCGGCGGTTTTGCGCAGGAACGCCCAGGGCTCCGGGAGGTATTGGAGGACGCCAGACAGCAGCAGGACCGACGGCCGGCGTTCTCGCAGGCAGGCCCCGATGGTCGGATAAAACTGGAGTGTCCCGTTGGCAAATTCCCGCTGGCCGCACGCGACGTGGGCGGGCAGCTCGACGACGCTCCATTCCAGCCGGGGCAGGTGCTGGAGCGCGCTGCGGCACTGGAAGTAGGTGCTGCCCAGGGAACCGCCGAAATCGAGCACCGAAAGGGTGCCGTGGTTCTCGGCGGCGATCCGGTGCAGGATGGCGAGCAGCCGGTCCGGGAGCTCGAGCCGGTCAAAGGTCACGGAGTCACGCTCGAAGGCCGCCTCGCCGCGCACCACTTTGTGCAGCGCGACGCGGGTGCGCTCGAGGATGGCGGCCGCCTCGTAGCCGGTGGAGCGGGCCTTGGCGGCGGCGAAGTCGGGGAAATCGCCCACGTAGGCCACGTCCGGACCGTTGGGATCTGCCGTCAGCGGGGTCATGCGCCGGCGCGGGCTTCCCGTGAGGGCACGTAGCGCTGCGCCCAGGCGGGGTCGGCTTCAAAGCCGAGTGCGCGGAGCTCCGGCCCGATCAGCTCCTCGACCAGCCGGGCGTGGTCACGGGTGAACCAGTTCCTCCAATCGCCAATCTCCCCGCGGCGGAAGAAGTCGCGGTTGTTGCCGGAAAACATCTTCTTGAAGCCAGAATTGTAGACGCCCTCGACCTCCGCGTAGGTCTTTACCAGGGGTAGCCGCAGGTAGTCGCCAATCCGGGTCAGGGTGGGGATGAACTGGTGCTTGAGCTCCTCGTAGGTGACGAAGCACACGCTGCGGTCGGCGCGGGCGTCCCGCACGTGGGCGGCCCAGAGCGGGGCCTCGGCGCGCAGGAACCGGGCAAACTCGTCGGCGTTGAAGACCGGGTCGCGGCCTCCGTGGGAGAGGAACACTTCCTGGCCCTTGATCTGCGTGAAGGAGAGTTTCTCCGCTTCAATCGTCGGGTAGGCCTGCTGGAAGAAATAGTAACTGAGCAGGCTATCCCGGGCGTCACGGGCCACGTAGACCACCGGGCCGGCCGGGTGTCGCTTGCGGAAGAGCGGGAGCGCCTCGTGCGATTTCACGCAGACGGATTGGTCGGGCCGGGTGCGGGGCTGGCACCAGAAATAAAATCCGTCCGCGGCCTCGCCATGGTGTTCGGAATAAAGCTTGTAAGCCGTGTAGGCCTCCCCGGCCACGCCATCCAGCAGCATCGTGAGGCAGTTGATCAACCAGGTGTTGCCCGAACGCGGGTAGGAAACCAGGTAGAAGGAATTAGGCGGCAGTGCGGTCGGCATGGATCAGGGGGCGGAGGGCAGGACCTCCACCTCGGAGCGGCTGGGCAGGCCGGCGGCGCCGAAGTGGAGCAGTTGGAAGGGAGCGGTGCCGTCCCGCAGGCGCACCGTGATGCCGGCGGCCGCGTGCAACTCGCACACGCGCAGCTGGGCCTGCATGAAGGCTTCGTAGGTGATGCCCGGCTGGTCCAGCAGGTTCGCGGCGATCATCTCCAGGGCGACATCGACCGTGTAGTCGACGCACGCAAGGTTAAGCTCGGTATCCTGCCGGAAGCGCAGGCGGGCCCCGCGCGCAACGTGCGCGGGGCCGCGGATGCCGTCTTGCAGCGTTATCTTGGAATGCACCGCCTGGTTGGACTTGTCGCGGATGGTCACGCAGCCGAAGGCGAATTCCAGGTCGTGGAGGGCCTCGAACTCGTAGAATACGGACATCGTCTCGCCCTGGTGAAAATGGAGGCAGGCCAGGCCGTCCGGCCGAGTGATCGCAAGGAAGGTGCAGCGCGCCCAGCCGTTGCCGACCACGCGCACGCCGGTGGTGGACAACGCCGCGGCGGGCCCGGGCCAGCCGGTGATCGGCTCGCTGCCGAGGGCCGCGGTGGCGGCGGGTGCGGGCGCGGCCTGCGCGGCGTAGGCCGCGGCCTTTTCCTGCTGCTCGAGCTGGAAGTAGGTCTTGGTCGCCTCGGCCGAGGGGCCTTGGAAGGCGAGCCGGCCCGCGCGGAAGACGAGCGTGCGCTGGCAGAACTGCTGCACGGCGCCCATGTCGTGCGTCGCGAGCACGATGCACACGCCCTGGTCCAGCAGCTGGCGCATGCGCGCGTAGCAGCGCTGCTGGAAGAACACGTCGCCCACGGACAGGGCTTCGTCGACGATCAGCACCTGTGGCTCGACCGCGGTCTGCACAGCAAAGGCCAGGCGCACGAACATGCCGCTGGAGTAGGTCTTGACCGGCTGGTCGATGAAGTCGCCGATGTCGGCGAAGGCCGCGATGCGGTCGAAGCGCTCGTCGACTTCGCGGCGGGCGAGGCCGAGCACGGCGGCGTTGAGGTAGACATTCTCGCGGCCCGTAAAGTCCGGGTTGAAGCCGCTGCCCAGCTCCAGCAGCGCGGCGACTCGGCCGCGAACATTCGCCGTGCCGGTGGTGGGGCGAAGCGTGCCGGCGATGATTTGCAGCAGAGTGGACTTGCCCGAGCCATTGCGGCCGATGATGCCGAGGCTCTCGCCCGGCTGCATCGAGAACGAGACATCCCGCAGCGCCCAGAAGTCGCGGTAGGAGGCCGCGGCCCGGCCGCGGGCCCAGCGGCTGGCGCTGGCGGGAAGGAGGCCGGCGGCGGATTCCCACAGGTGCGAGCGCAGGCGGCTGGCCGGGCTGTCCCAGATGCGGTAGGCTTTGCTGACCTGCTGGACGGAGATGACCGGTTCGCGGCTCATGCGGGGCTCAGAGAATCATGCCGGCGGCGACGGTCGCGTGGGTGAACTCGTCGATCAGGAGGATGCTGCCGGTCTGGCGGTTTTTCTTGTAGGAGTCGCAAAAGAGGGGCGCGGCGGCGCGCACTGCGACCCGGGCGAGATCGTTGGTGCCGACGGCCGAGCCGTCCATCGTGCGGTGGAGGGTGGTCACATCAAGCTTGTAGCGGATCTCGCTGATGCGGCAGCGCGTCTCGCGGGTGGTCTGGCGCAGGAGATAGGTCTTCGTCGGATCAAGGGGCTGCGGCGAGAGCCAGCAGAGCATAAAATCCGTCTCGGCGCGGGTCTCGGGCAGGTTTTGCGGCCGCGCGAGCATGTCGCCGCGGCTGATGTCGAGGTCGCGGTCGAGCTCGATCACGACCGACATCGGGTGAAACGCCTGCGGGACGGGGCCGGACGGGCCGCGGATCGCGGTGATGCGGGCGGTAAGGCCACTGGGAAGGTGCGCGATCTGGTCGCCCGGGCGGAAGACGCCGCTGGCGACCTGGCCGGCGTAGCCGCGGAAATCGGTCAGGGCGGGGTCCTGCGGCCGGATCACGGTCTGCACCGGGAAGCGGGGGTCGACATGGTTGGCGTCGTTGCGCACGTAAACCGTCTCCAGTGTGTAAAGCAGCGAGGCGCCCTCATACCAGGGCATGCGGGTGGATTTCTCCGCGACATTGTCGCCGTGCAGCGCGGCGACGGGGACGAACTGGATGTCGGCGGTATCCAGCCGCTCGGCGTAGGCCATGAACTGCTCGCGGACCCGTTCGAAGTCCTCCTGGCGGAAGTCGACGAGGTCCATCTTGTTTACGCACACGATGAGGTGCTTGATGCGCAGGAGCGTGGCGAGGAAGGCGTGACGGCAGGTCTGCTCGGTCACGCCCTTGCGGACGTCGATCAGCAGCAGCGCGAGCTGGGCCGACGAGGCGCCGGTGACCATGTTGCGCGTGTATTGGAAGTGGCCCGGGCAGTCCGCGAGGATGAACTTGCGGCGCGGGGTGGCGAAGTAGCGGTAGGCGACGTCGATCGTGATGCCCTGCTCGCGCTCGGCGCGAAGCCCGTCGGTCAGCAAGGCCAGGTCGGTGTAGGCGTCGCCGCGGCGCTGGCTGGCACGCTGCACCGCCTCCCACTGGTCCTCAAAGATGGACTTGGTGTCGTGCAGGAGGCGGCCGAGCAGGGTGCTCTTGCCGTCGTCAACGTTACCGCAGGTGATTAGGCGGAGGAGATCCATGGGCGAAGTCAGAAGTAACCCTGGCGTTTGCGATCCTCCATCGCGGTTTCGGAGCGGCGGTCATCGTAGCGCGTGCCGCGTTCGGTCTGGCGGGCGGCGGCGACCTCGGCGACGATCTCGGGCAGCGTGGCGGCGGTCGAGCGCACGGCTCCGGTGCAGGTCATGTCGCCCACGGTGCGGAAGCGCACCTGCTCGCGGCGCGGGGTCTCGTCTGGCTGGAGCGGGAGGAAGGGGGAGACAGCCAGCAGCGCGCCCTGGCGAAAGAAGACCTCGCGCTCGTGGGCGAAGTAGAGCGAGGGCAACGGCAGCTGCTCGCGGACGATGTAGGACCAGATGTCGTATTCGGTCCAGTTGCTCAGCGGGAAGACGCGGAAGTGCTCCCCGGCCTGCTTGCGCCCGTTGTAAAGGTTCCAAAGTTCCGGCCGCTGGTTCTTCGGATCCCACTGGCCGAAGGCGTCGCGATGGGAGAAGATCCGCTCCTTGGCGCGGGCCTTTTCCTCG
The DNA here is from genome assembly GCA_041909435.1 of Lacunisphaera sp. Taxonomy (GTDB): domain Bacteria; phylum Verrucomicrobiota; class Verrucomicrobiia; order Opitutales; family Opitutaceae; genus Lacunisphaera. The sequence continues at coordinate 6,702 of JAYRDK010000004.1, read as the reverse complement.
TCGCGCCGGCCGCCGCCAAGCGCGCAGTCCAGCCGTAGCTCGGCGATGGCATCGAGCAGGGTCACGGTCTGCAGCACATTGCGGCTGGCGTTGGGGCCGGTCTCCTCCGCCACACGCCTTGCGTCGATGCTCGCCTGCACGGTGCGGACCACGAGGCGGTAGCCGGTGGCGCGGGCGAACTCGTCGCGGAAGGCGAGCGTCTCGGGAAAGTTGTGCCCCGTGTCGATGTGGAGCAGCGGGAAGGGCGGGGGAGCCGGGGCGAAGGCCTTGCGGGCGACCGCGGCCAGCACGAGCGAGTCCTTGCCGCCGGAGAAGAGGATGGCGCCGTGCGGCAGCTGCGCCGCGGTCTCGCGCACGACGTGGATCGCTTCGTGCTCGAGCAGGTCGAGGTGGTCGAGATGGAGGTGCGACATGTTCAGGGGGCGGTCCGCAGCCGGGCGTGCGCGAACTCGCCGAGTCGGGCGGCGGAGGCGGCGATACTCTCGGCCGAGGTGTCGATTTGCAGGTCGAAGTCGGTGGGCGTCTCAAAGCCGGAGGACACGCCGGTCATCTGCGGCACCAGCCCCTGCTGGGCGCGGGCGTAGAGTCCCTTCACGTCGCGGGAGCGGCATACGGCCAGCGGGGCATTGAGGTGGATCAGCGAGATCCGGGCCCGGCCGATGATTTCGACCACGGCCCGGCGATTGGCTTCCAGGGGGGTGATGAAAGAGGCGACCACGGGCAGGCCCGAGGCCACGCCCAGCCGCGCCACCTCGGCGGCACGCCGGAGGTTCTCCGCCCGGTCCGGGTCGGAAAACCCCAGCCCGCGGCAGAGCCCGGCACGAAGGATGTCGCCGTCGAGCACGAGTGGCGCGGCACCGTCGCGGCGCAGCTTGGCGGCCAGTTGGTCGGCGAGCGTGGACTTGCCGGCACCCGAGAGGCCGAAAATCCAGAATACATGTCCGGTGATGCGCATGGTCAGATCACGTCGGCGAAGGCGGGTTTCATGCGCCGGAAGGCGAGGTGGCCGAACCAGCAGGCGAGGAAGCCGCAGGCGTAGAGGTAGGCCAAGTGATGGAAGTTCAGCGGCCGGGCCCAGAGCGCGGCGTCGCGTGCGAGTTGGATGGCGAGAAGAAGGGGATTCAGCCGCAGGCAAGGCCAGGCCTCAGGGTATTTCTCGGCGGAAAAAAAGACCGCACTCGCCCACATTAGGGCGAGGGTGAGGAATTGCATCACCTGGCCGATGTCACGGAAGAACACGCCCAGCGCGGAGAAGAACCATCCGCAGCCCAGCGCCAGCAGCACCAGCGGGGCAATGATAAACGGCAGCCAGAGCAGGCTGACATGCAGCGTGGTGCCCGTGACAAGAATGCTCACGAGGACAAGTCCCAGGCTGATCAGCAGATGGATGAAGGCGCTGGCCACGCTAGCGGCCGGCAGTATCTCCAGGGGGAAGACCACCTTCTTTACAAAGTTGGGGTTGGCCACGATCAGGGAGGAAGAAGTGCCCAGGACCTCGGCAAAGAAGTGAAACAGCGTCAGGCTCAGGAAAATTCCGAGGGCATACTCCAACCGGGTCTCTTCCGGCAGGATTCCGAAGCGGCCGTTGAAGATATAGCCGAACACCAGCACATAGAGCCCCAGCATCAGCAGCGGGTTGAGGAACGACCAGATCAGGCCCAGATGGCTGCCTTTGTGGCGCAACTCCACGTTCCGCATCGTGAACTGCCAGAGCAGCTCACGGTGGGTCCAGAGGTCGGTGACGAAGGGCAGGAGGTGGCGAAGCATCAATGAATGCAGAAAGCAGTTATAGGGTGGGAGCGTGAGCGCGAGAAAAAGAAAAAACCACTGGCCAACCGGCGCCCATACCCGGACAATATGCGACAGGTCGGCCGGGCGGATCCGCCATCGGTTTACGAGGGCGGACGATAAATTTCCTGATTGCCAAGGCACAGGCTTTGCGGCGGCCTGTCCATTCCCGCACCCTACTATGAAAACCTTCAGATTTCTCCTCGTGCTTCCGCTTTTCTCCGTCGAAATCATGGCGGCGGATCCGGCGGTGCGCAGCTTGGTGTTGCCGGAGAAGGTCTTCCCCCAGCTGGATGTGATCCTGCAGTCGGCCGTGCAGCAATCCCCGCGCATGCTCAACCGGGCCCTTGACCTGGAAATCGCCGAAAACAACCGCATCCAGGCCCGCGCCGGCCTCCTGCCCAACTTCGGCGGTTACGCCAGCTACTACGAATCCCGCGACACCCGGGCGGACCTCTCCGGGCGGGTGGATGTCACCAAGATCGCCTACAATTTCTCAATCACTCAGCCGGTTTATCACTGGGGAGAGCGTCGCAATTCCGCCAAGATGGGCGAGATTCAGGCTAGCATCGCCCAGGGACAGTATCAAGACGGCTACCGTGCGCTCGCCCAGACCCTGCGGGGCGACTTCATGCGGCTGATTGTGCAGAAGCTGACCGTGAAGCGGGGGGCGGCCTATGCGGAATACACTAAGAACCAGCTGGCAAAGGAGGAGGTCCGCCTGGCCCAGAAGGTGATCTCCGAGTTCCAGATCTTCCCGGTCCGCCTGGCCGCCGAGCATGCGCAGCTCATCTATGAGCGGGTCCAATTCGACTTCGAGATGGCCAAGGCTTCCTTTGCCCGGCTGTCCGGCCGCGCCGTGCTGGCGGATGACGCCATCCCGGATGCCATCCCGCCGGTCGCGTATGACCCCGGGGTCTTCGACCGCCTCCTGGCGGGCTTTCTCGGCCAGAAGGAATTGCCGGCGATCGAGGCCGTGACCATGCGCAAGCAGCTGGAAAACGCGGCCCTGAGCTACGCCAACCAGAAGACCCGCCTGCTCCCCAAGTTCAATTTCGTGGTGGGCGTCAGCCAGGACGAGCAGAGCTACACCATCAACGTGGCGCAGAAATACCGCGTCAATTCGTTCTTCGGCGGCCTCTCCGCCAACTGGACGATCTTCGACGGCTTCGCGGCCCGGGCGGGAGTGCGCAACGAGCTGGCCCGGAAAAAGCAGATGGAGAATGACTACAAGGACCTGACCGACCGCTTGGCCCAGCAGGCCCAGACCCAGGTCCGCCAGCTCAACTTTGCCGCCCGGAACATGGCAATCACGGACCGGGCGCTGGTCGCCAGCGAGGGCAACCTCAAGACCAAGCAGGAAGAGTTCGCCCGGGGCACCAGCTCCGAGGACGACGTCGCCCAGGCCCGGATCGCCCTCATCGACGCCCAGATCAACGCCAGCAGCGGCCGGCATGATTTCCTCTATCGCATCGGTGATTTCCTCGGCACGATCGTCGAGGACCCGGTGGTCGCTAACGTGGCCGCAAACCAATGAGCACCGCCAAGGCAGACTCCCCGAATTGGTTGCTCCGGCTCGGTGTCGCGCTCGTCGCGATGGCCGGTCTTGCCTACGGCGTCTCCTACGTCCTGCGCCCGGTGGCGCTGGTGGCGGCCGCCGAGACCGGCACCGCGGTGCGCACCGTGCCCGGCACCGTGGAGGTGAAGGCGGAATACGCCATCGAGCTGAAGAGCGAGGTCGGCGGCCGCGTCAGCGCGAGCTCGCTGGATGTCGGCCAGCGGGTGTTCAAGAACGACACGCTGGTCCAGATCGACACCGGCGACGTCGACCTGGAGATCGAGCGCATCAAGAACGAGATCACCGCGGCCAAGCGCAAGGTTGAGTTGGGTTCCACCCTGCGCCCCGAGGTCCTGAACGCCAAGGACACCCTCGACAACCTCGAGCGCCAGACCAAGGCCGGCGCCTACCCGGCGGCCGAGTTCGAGAAGCAGAAGCGCCTGTTCCAGCAGTTGCAGCAGCGGATGGAGCTGGACGAGGTCAACAACCGCCTCGCGCTCGAGAACTACCAGAACAGCCTCCGCTCTAAGGAGCGCGAGAAGTCCAAGATGACCATCATCGCGCCGACGGACGGCGTCGTCACCGTCGTCACCACGCGGGTGGGCGACCTGATCGGCAGCAATTCGCCCATCGCCACCATCATCTCGGTCGGGCGCACCGTCGAGGCGAAGATCAGCGAGGAGAATTTCGCAGCCATCAAGCTGGGCCAGAAGGCCACGGTGCGCTTCCTGACCTTCGGGGCCGACCAATACAACGCGGTTATCTCGAAGATCCTGCCCTCGGCCGACGCCGCCACACAGCGCTACACCCTCTTCCTCGACATCGCCCTCCCGGAGGGGCGCGTGCTGCTGCCCGGCCTGACCGGCGAGGTGCAGATCATCATCGCCGAGCGGGCCAATGCGGTGACCATCCCCCGCCGTGCGCTCGTGGGCGAATATGTCTATGTCGTGGAGGGCGGCCGGCTCGAGCGCCGCAAGGTGACGAAAGGCTACGAGGGCTTGAACTCGGTCGAGATCGTCAGCGGCCTGAAGGCGGGCGATCCGGTGGTCGTCGAGCAGCAGGACCGCTACCGCGAAGGTGAACGCGTGCGCACCCAGGTGCTGCCGAACTGACCCCCGGGCCTGCGCGCCGTGTCCAACAACCTTCGCATCGCCCTCCGTTTCCTGACGGCCCGCAAGCGTTCCATGTTGATGAGCCTGGCCGGCATCATCTTCGGCGTGGGCTTCTTCATCGTCACCCAGGCGCAGACGAGCGGTTTCGAGCAGTTTTTCATCCGGGTCATCCTCGGCACCAACGGCGCCATCCGCATCGAGGACAAGATCCAGGACACCATCTTCGCCATGGCCGCGGCCGGCCACAACGCCGGCGCCAGCAAGTTCGAGGTGGGCGCGGACCGCACGGCGCGCAAATACATCGAGGGCGTCGAGGATCCGGCGTTGCTGACCGAGGCCCTGCGCAAGTTTCGCAACGTCGCGGGCGTCTCCACGGTGGTGGAGGGCTCGGTGATCGCGGACAGCTCCTTCAAGAACGACTCGGCCAAGGTCTACGGCATCAAGCTCGACGACCACCTCGCCGTCTCCGACCTGGCCGCCCAGGTCAGGCGCGGCAGCGGCAGCCTCGATGACTTCCGCGGCACCCCGCAGGGCGTGCTCATGGGCAAGGTGCTGGCCGAGCGGCTGCAGCTCACCGTGGGGGATTCTTTCATCCTGCAGGCCGGGACCGAGCAGCGCCGCTACCGGGTCTCGGCCATTTATTCGACCGGGGTCAGCGACATCGACCGGGTCCGCATCTACCTGCACCTCGGCGAGGCGCGGTCGCTGCTGAAGAAGACCATCGGCGCCTCCTTCATCCAGATCGCCCTGTTCGACCGCGAGCGGGCGCCGCATGACGCGCTGCAGATGGAGGAGGTCCTCCGCCACAGCGCCAAGAGCTGGCAGGAGCGCGAGGAGAGCTGGCTCGAGGCCTTCAAGGCCCTGCAGATTTCCGCCGCCCTGACCGTCTCGACCATCATCCTCATTTCCGGCCTCGGCATGTTCAACACCCTCGCGATGATTGTCATCGAGAAGACCAAGGAGATCGCGATCCTCCGCTCGATGGGCTACACCCGGAGCGACATCACGCGGATATTCCTCTGGCTTGGCGCCATCGTCCTGGTGATCGGCACGATCGGCGGCTGGGCCCTCGGCTACGGGCTGACCTACGGCGTCTCGAAATACCCGATCAAGATCCGCGGCATCTTCTCGGCCGACAGCTTCCAGGTCTACAAGTCCATCTGGCATTACGTGGTCGCCACCCTCATGGCCACGGTGGTCGTGATGACCGCGGCCCTCATTCCCGCCCGGCGCGCCGCGCGCCTGGAGCCGGGCGACATCATCCGGGGGACCTCGCAATGAGCGTGCCCGGACCAACCGGTTCCAAGGTCGCCCTGCGCTGCGAGGGCCTCCACCGCTACCTGGGGCAGGGCGAGGGCAGGGTGCACGTCCTGCGCGGGGTTTCCTTCGCGGCGCGCAGCGGCAACGTGACGGCCATCGTCGGCCCGTCCGGCTGCGGCAAGAGCACCACGCTCTACCTCCTCGGCCTGCTCGACCAGCCGGACGGCGGCTCCATCTGGATCCGCGACCAGCTCATGTCCAACAGCAGCGACCTCGACCGCACGGCGGCGCGTTGCGAGCACATCGGCTTTGTCTTCCAGTTTCACTTCCTGATGCAGGAGTTCTCGGCGCTGGACAACGTCATGATGCCCATGCGCAAGCTCGGCCGGCTCTCCGAGGAGGCCATGATCGCGCGGGCGCACGCGCTCCTCAAGGACGTCGGGCTGGGGGAGAAGGGGCACCGTCTCGCCACCCAGCTTTCCGGCGGCGAGCAGCAGCGCGTGGCGGTCGCGCGTGCGCTGGCCAACCAGCCCGCCATCATCCTCGCCGACGAGCCCACCGGCAACCTGGACGTCAAGAATTCCGGCCTCGTCTTCGACCTTTTGACCCGGCTGGCCAAGGAAAACGGCCAGGCCGTGGTGCTGGTGACGCACAATCCTGAAATCGCCAACCGCTGTGACGAGATCAAGCCGATGCGCGACGGGGAATTCTGCTGATTTTCCGCCGCTGACGGCGGAATCACGAATGTCATCGGGACGGCGCCGTCCGGCGGCGTTCAATGCGTCAAGCAGTCCGGGTGCGGCCGTTCGATTAGCCGGAAAATTTCCGGGCGCGACCTTGCTAATAAGCAACCAGCCGGCGGGTTGGTTGGAAATTTTGTTTTACATTGGAGGAATGGCTTCTTCTCCTAGCGGGGACTTTGAACCGCACACACACCGTGAGTTCGCCTTGTTCGCGTAAATCATTCTTTGCCAAACTGGGGGG
>JAYRDK010000003.1:0-91961 GCA_041909435.1 Lacunisphaera sp. | reverse complement strand
GACTGGCGGCTCGCCGGGGCGTGAAGACGCGATTTCGCAAAACCGCGCTTGTCTTGCGAGGCCCGGTGGACTTCGTGAAGGCTGCTTTGTCGCACCCCCATGTTTGAAACCCTGCTGAAGTATTTCGAGGGCTCGCCCCTGTCCCTGTGGGGGCCGTTTTTCGTGCTGGTCCTGTGCGGACTCGGGCTGCCGGTCCCGGAGGACATCGTGCTGGTGGCGGCCGGCGCGCTCGGCGTGATCGACGAGCGCCACTGGATCGAGGTGGGCGCGCTCATGTATGCCGGCGTCATGCTGGGCGATTCCACGATTTTCCTGGCCGGGCGCTATTTCGGCGCCCGACTCCGGAACTCCCGCTGGTTCCAGGGTTATTTTTCCGAGAAGAAGCAGGCCAGGGTGGAGAACCTGTTCGACCGCTACCATTCCTGGGTGCTGTTCGTCGGCCGCTTCCTGCCGGGCCTGCGCGCGCCGATCTTCTTCACCGCCGGCTCGACCCGCGTGACCTTCTGGAAGTTCTTCCTGCTCGACGGACTGGCGGCGCTGATCAGCGTGCCGTTCTTCGTCTGGCTCGGCCACTGGCTGTGGATCAAGTTCCAGGATGACATCGTCCAGCTCGACCGCGTGCTGTCGCGCACGCAGTCCTACACGATGCTCGTCGGCCTGCTGCTGGCGGCCGTGATGGGCCTGATCATCACCATCCAGATCCGGCGCCGGCGGGCACGGAAGGACAGCGACTGGGAAAATTCCTAAAAACGGCGCTTGTCATGAGGGGAGGCCCTGACTTCGTCGGGGCTGTTCTTCCCGGCGGATCCAGCCGCCGGCGGGCACCATGACCATGAATCACCTGGACCTGATCCTGACCCTGACCGGCGGCTTCGTGGCCGCGCTGGCCTTCGGCCTGCTCACCAACCGGCTCGGCCTTTCGCCCATCGTCGGCTACCTCCTCGCCGGGGTGGTGGTGGGCCCGCACACACCCGGGTTCATCGCCAACAAGGCCATCGCGGATGAATTCGCCGAGGTCGGCGTCATCCTGCTGATGTTCGGCGTGGGCCTGCAGTTTCATTTCAAGGAGCTGCTGGCGGTGAAACGCATCGCCGTGCCCGGGGCCGTCGTGCAGAGCCTGGCCGCCACCGTGCTCGGCGCCGTGATCATGCACACGTTCGGCTGGAACTGGACCGCGGGCATCATCTTCGGCCTCGCCATCTCGGTCGCCAGCACCGTGGTGCTGACCCGCGTGCTGGTCGACAACAACGACCTGCACACCCCGACCGGGCACATCGCCATCGGCTGGCTGGTGATGGAGGACCTCTTCACGGTCTTCGTCCTGGTGGTGCTGCCGGCCGTCTTCGGCCCGGCGGCGGCGGAAGGCGGCAGCCTGACCGTGACGCTGGGCGTGGCCACCCTCAAGATCGGGGCGCTGGTGGCGTTCACCTTTCTCGTCGGCGGCTGGGTGATCCCCCGGGCCCTGGCCTACGTCACCCGCACGGGTTCGCGCGAGCTTTTCACCCTGGCGGTGCTGGCGGTGGCCCTGGGCATCGCGGTGGGATCGGCCAAGCTCTTCGGGGTCTCGATGGCACTGGGCGCCTTCCTGGCCGGCATGGTGGTGGCGCGGTCGGACTTCAGCCTGCGCGCCGCCACGGAGGCGCTGCCCATGCGGGACGCCTTCTCCGTGCTGTTCTTCGTGTCGGTGGGCATGCTGGTGGATTTCCGGGGCCTGCTCCAGTTTCCCTGGCAGGTGGCGGCCACGCTGGGCATCATCCTGATCGGCAAGCCGCTGGCGGCCCTCGGCCTGGTGCTGGTCATGAAATACCCGCTGCGCGTCGGCCTTTCGGTGGCCGTGGCCCTGGCGCAGATCGGCGAGTTCTCGTTCATCCTCGCCACGATGGGCCGGCAGCTGGACCTGCTCCCGCCCGAGGCCTCGAACATCCTGGTGGCGGGCGCGATCCTCTCGATCACCATCAACCCGATGCTCTACCGCTGGGTCGACCCCGTGGAGACCTGGATCAGGCGGCAGTCCTGGTTGAACCGGTTGGTGCGCAGCCAGGCCCCCGCGGAATCGGCCGCCGTCCCGGCGGACCCCCATCGTTCCAGCCGGCACCGGGCGGTGATCGTGGGTTACGGCCCGGTCGGCCGGACCGTCGCCCGCCTGATGCGGGCCAACGACATCGAGCCCACGGTGGTCGATCTCAACCTGGAAACCGTGCAGCAGCTGCGCGGCGAGGGCTTCGCCGCGGTCTACGGGGATGCCAGCCATCTCGAAACCATGAAGGAGGCGGGGGTCGCCGACGCGCGCTTCCTGATCCTCAGCGCGTCCAGCATCCGGGCCGGGAGCGAGATCGTGCGCCACGCCCGGCAGTTGAATCCCCGGCTGGAGGTGCTGGCCCGCACCGCCTACCTGCGGGAGCAGCCGGAACTCCGCGCCGTCGGGGCGGACGAGGTCTTTGCCGGCGAGGGGGAGGTGGCGCTGTCGATGACCGAGCACATTTTGCGCGAACTGGGGGCGACCGAGGAACAGATCGACCGCGAGAGCGAACGCATCCGCAGCGAACTGTTCGAAAAGCCGGTGCCGATGGCCGCCCCGCCGGGCGAAAACCCCGGAAAAACCGCCTGATAAATTCTGCTTGAAGTCACTCCCGGAAGTTCGCTTATTCGGCGTTCCTTCGTGCGGGCATAGCTCAACTGGATAGAGCGTCAGACTACGAATCTGAAGGTTTGGGGTTCGACTCCCTATGCCCGCACCATTTTCAACCGCCGGACCTCCAAAGGGTTCGGCGGTTTTGTTTTGGCAGTGACTGCCGGTCCGGCCCTGTAGGTGGCGTGCTAGCACGCCACGTTGCGCGCAAGCGCGCAACCTACACCACGTTACCGCCGCAGATGACCGCGGCCACCGGGTTGCCGCCGAGTTCGTAGGCGAGGGCACGCTCGTCCTTGTGGTGCAGCAGGACCAGATCCGCCCGCTGGCCGGGGGCGATGGTGCCGCGGTCGCTGAGATTCAGCACGGCGGCGGCGTTGACGGTCGCGGCCACGATGGCCTCGGCGGGCGTCAGGCCGCAGAAACGAACGGCGAGCGCGATGGCCAGCGGGATCGAGTGACTCGGCGAGGTGCCGGGGTTGCAATTCGTGGCCAGGGCCAGGGCACCGCCCTGTTCGATGAACAGGCGCGCGCGCATGAAGCGCTGGTCGGTGTGCAGGCCGGTGCAGGGCAGGATCACGCCGAGGGTGGGCGACTGGGCGAGCGTGATGAGGTCCTTCTTGGTGGAAGCCTCGAGGTGGTCGACGCTGCGGGCGTGCATCCGCACGGCCTCGGGGATCATGCCGAGCGAGTTGAACTGGTCGGCATGGACGCGGATGGGGTGGTGCTTGCGGGCCTTCTCGAAGAATTTCACGCAGGCGTCGACCGACCACGCCCCCTGCTCGCAATAGGCGTCCACCGCGATGTCGGGGAACTCCCTCGACACCTCGGGCAGCATGTCCTTCACGACCATGCGGGCGTATTCGTCAAGGTCGCCCTCGAAGGCATGGCCGAGCAGGGCGGTCGCCACGACGGTGCCCGGCCACTCGGCGGCGGCGCGGCGGACGGCGCGCAGCATCTTCATCTCGGCCTCGGTGCTGAGGCCGTAGCCGCTCTTGATCTCGACGGTGGTCGTGCCCTCGCGGAGCATGAGGCCGAGACGATCGCGGAGGCTGGCGGCCAGCTGCTTCTGCGTCGTCTCGCGGACGGCCTTGACGGTGGAGTGGATGCCGCCGCCCTTCTTGAGTATCTCGAGGTAGGGGACACCGCGAAGCTTCATCTCCCATTCGTCGAGCCGGTCGCCGGCCCAGCAGGCGTGGGTGTGGCAATCGACAAAGCCGGGCATCAGCACGCGGCCGAGGGCGTCGATGATCTCGGCGTCGGCCGGGGCGTCGACCTTGGGGCCGACCGCGGCGATCTTGCCGTCGGCTACGAGGACTTCCCCGGCGGGGATGATGCCCAGGTCGGCCAGCTCCTTGCCGCGCCGTGGGCTGGTGCCGTTGGCGAGGGTCAGGATGCGGGCGTTGCGGATGAGGATCGGCATCGGAGAAAGGCAGGGTTAGCCACGAAAAGACACAAAGGGTTAGTGCGCTCCGGTCATGTGGTTCGCGCGCCTATAGGCGCCACAACATGGCAACGCCGCGATATTGATTTTTTGCGCCTTTTTGCGGCCATAAATTCCGGGTCAGGATTATCGCTGAGCAAAACCTAGCAAGAAGGTCAGGAAAAGATGCGCGGCGACCCGCGCGGTGCGGCCGTCGGGGTCGTGGGCCGGGTTTAGTTCCATGAGGTCGAAGCAGCGCACCCGTGCATCGGCGCCGCAGGCCCGGACCCAGGCCTCGGCCTCGCGGACGTTCCAGCCGGCGGGATTGAGCGCACTGACACCGGGAGCATGGGCGGCGTCGAGCACATCGAGGTCGAAGCTCACGAAAAGATTCTTCGCCTTGGGCAGGGCGACCCTGGCGTTCTCGGGATGGGTGCGTCCGCCGTGGGCGCGGAACCAGTCGAGGTGTTCGAGGGAATTGACGAGGGGCCGGAAGCCGTGCAGGTGCAGCGCGCTGACACCGCAGTCCTCGACGAGCCGGCGGAAGGGCATGCCCGAACCCGCGGTCTCGCGGACGTCGAGGTGGGCGTCGAAGTAAACGCCGGCGAGCTTGGGATATTTGGCGGCGACGGCGCGGACGAACGGGTAGGTCAGGTCGTGCCCGCCGCCAATCGCGATGGGGAACAGGCCTCGGTCGAGCAGGGTCGTGGTGGCCTCGGTCACGCGCTCATGGGTCTTTTCGAGCGATCCGGTCGGCATGATGTCGCCCGCGTCGAAGACGAGCGGCAGGTAGCCGCCGGCGGAATCCGCGACCCCGTAGCGGGCGAGCGCGGCGCGGAAGGCCTTGGGGCCGCCCGCGGCGCCGGTGCGGCCGTTGTTGAGGCGCACGCCGGTGTCGTCCGGCAGGCCGAGCAGGGCGACGGTGCAGCCGTCGGAAGAGTCGGTGCGGATGCTGGACGCAAAACGTCCCGCCGGGGTGTCGCCGGGCCAGGGCGGGGCGGAGGTATTGGGGAGCTGGCTCATTTCCACGTGCGCATCGGCACGGGCACATTCAGCCGGTCGGCGCAGTCCTGCGCAAGGCCGTAGCCGGCGTCGGCGTGGCGGAAGACGCCCATCATCGGGTCGTTGGTCAGCACGCGTTCGAGCCGGGCGGCCGCCTCCGGTGTGCCATCGGCGACGATGACCTGCCCGGCGTGCTGGCTGTAGCCGATGCCCACGCCGCCGCCGTGGTGGAAGCTGACCCAGGACGCGCCACTCGCGATGTTGACCATGGCGTTGAGGATCGCCCAGTCACTGATGGCGTCGGAGCCGTCCTTCATCGCCTCCGTCTCGCGGTTCGGGCTGGCGACGGAGCCGCAGTCGAGGTGGTCGCGACCGATGACGATCGGCGCCTTCACGCGGCCGTCGGCGACCATGCGGTTGAAAAGCAGGCCGGCCTGGTGGCGCTCGCCGAGGCCGAGCCAGCAGATGCGCGCCGGCAGGCCCTGGAAGGCCACGCGCTCACCGGCCATCTTCAGCCAGCGGTGCAAGCCTTCGTCCTGGGGAAACAATTCCATCAGCGCCCGGTCGGTGGCGGCGATGTCGGCCGGGTCGCCGGATAGCGCTACCCAGCGGAACGGGCCGCGGCCGAGGCAGAATTGCGGGCGGATGTAGGCCGGCACGAAGCCGGGGAAGTCAAAGGCGCGCTTCACGCCCTGGTTGAAGGCGTGTTGGCGGAGGTTGTTACCGTAGTCGAAGGTCCTCGCGCCGCGCTTCTGCAGCGCGAGCATGGCCTTCACATGGCGGCCCATCGAGGCGAGGGAGAGCTTCTGGTATTTCTTGGGGTCCTTCTTGCGCAGGACCGCCGCCGCCTTGAGGTCGTAGCCGGCCGGCACATAGCCGACGAGCGGGTCGTGGGCGCTCGTCTGGTCGGTGAGCGAATCGACGTGGATCCGGCGGACCAGCAGGCGCTCCAGCAGGTCGATGGCATTGGCCACGACACCTACGCTCAGCGCCTTGCGGTCACCGGCATAGGCGATCGCGCGGTCGATGGCGGCGTCGAGGTTGGGCGCGATCTCGTCAAGGTAGCGGTCGTGGACGCGCTTTTGCAGGCGCGACTTGTCCACGTCGGCGATGAGACAGGTGCCGCCGGCCATGGTGATGGCGAGGGGCTGGGCGCCGCCCATGCCGCCGCAGCCGGCGGTGACGCAGAGCCGGCCGGCGAGCGTGCCGCCGAAATGCTGGCGCCCAGCCTCGGCGAAGGTCTCGTAGGTGCCCTGCAGGATGCCCTGCGTTCCGATATAGATCCACGAGCCGGCCGTCATCTGGCCGAACATCATCAGACCCTTTTTCTCGAAGTCGTCGAAGATCTCCTGGGTCGCCCATTTCGGCACGAGGTTGCTGTTGGCCAGGAGCACGCGCGGGGCGTCGGGGTGCGTGCGGACAATGCCCACGGGTTTGCCGGACTGGACGAGCAGGGTCTCGTCGGGGGCGAGTTTCTGCAGCGAGGCGATGATGGCGTGATAGGCCGGCCAGTTGCGGGCGGCCTTGCCGCGGCCACCGTAGACGACGAGGTCGGCGGGACGCTCGGCGACCTCGGGATCGAGGTTGTTCATCAGCATCCGCATGGCCGCCTCGGCGGCCCAGGTGCGGCACGTGAGCTGGTTGCCCCGGGGGGCGCGGACCGCGGGGATTTTCGGTTTTGGATTTTTGATTTTCGATTGGGGCATCGGGTCAGGTCGGGTAGGTTGCCCGCTTGCGGGCAACGTGGCGCGCGAGCGCGCCACCTACAGGAGACGGCCGGCGGCTTTCTGCGTCGCGGCGGCGATCTGCTCGCTGCGGACGAGCGCGAGGGCGGTCTGCACGTCGTTATGGAAGAGCCGGTCCGCCTGGGCGAAGGGGATGTAGCGGCGCACCTCGGCGAAGGCTGCCTCGACGCCGGGGCCGGACTTGAGCGGCCGCAGGAACTCGAGGCCCTGCGCCGAGCACATGAACTCGATCGCGAGGACGGTCTCGGTGTTCTTGACGACCTCGAGCAGCTTCGTGGCGCTGATCGAGCCCATGGAGACGTGATCCTCCTGGCCGAGCGAGGAGGGGATGGAGTCGACCGACGCCGGGTGGGCGAAGACCTTGTTCTCGGAGACGAGGGCGGCCGCGGTGTATTGCGGGATCATGAAACCGGAGTTGAGGCCGGTGTCCTTCATGAGCAGGCGCGGGACCTTGAGGTCGCCGATGGTGTCGCCGTGCAGCAGCATGTAGATGCGGCGCTCGGCGATGGAGGCGAGCTCGGCCGTGGCGATGGCGAGGTAGTCGAGGACGAAGGCCAGCGGCTCGCCGTGGAAGTTGCCGCCGCTGATGACCTCGCCGTTGTCGAAGACGAGGGGGTTGTCGGTGGCGGAGTTGATCTCGGTCTCGACGACGCTGCGGGCGTGCTCGATGGCGAGACGGACGGCGCCGTGCACCTGCGGCACGCAGCGGAGCGAGTAGGGATCCTGCACCTTCGCGCAATGGGCGTGGGACGGCAGGATCCTGGAACCCCGGAGCAGCTGGCGGAGATTCTTTGCGACATCGATCTGCCCCTGGTGCGGCCGGGCCGCGTGGATGCGGGCATCATAGGGCGCCGCGCTGCCGCGGGCGGCCTCGAGGGTCATGGCGGCGGCGATGTCGGCGGTCCTCGCGACGTTCTGGATGCGCAGCAGGCAGTGCACGGCGTAGGCCGACATGAACTGCGTGCCGTTGATCAGGCCGAGACCCTCCTTGGACTGGAGCTTGAGCGGCTTGAGGCCGAGGAGCTTGAGCACCCTGGCGGCGGTCAGACGTTTGCCCCGGTAATCCATCTCGCCGAGGCCGAGGAGCGGCAGGACCATGTGGGCCAGCGGGGCGAGGTCGCCGGAGGCGCCGAGGGAACCCTTGGTGTAGACGACCGGCAGGGCGTCCTCGTTGTAGAACCTGATCAGATAATCGACGACGCGCGGCGTGACGCCCGACAGGCCGACGGCGAGGCCGTTGACCTTGAGGAGCAGCATGAGGCGCACGATCTCGGCCGGCACCTCGTCGCCCACGCCGACGGCGTGGCTGAGGATCAGGTTCTCCTGCAGTTGTTCGATGTCGGCGGCCGGCACGCGCTGGTGGGCGAGGATGCCGAAGCCGGTGTTGATGCCGTAGTGGGGCGTCGGGTCGTGGCGGAGCCGGTCAACGGCCCGGCGCGAGGCGCGGATGCGGGACCGGGCGGCGGCGGTGAGGGTCAGGCGCTGGTCGCCCGTCAGGGCGAGACGGAGGCGTGCCAGGGTCAGGTTGCGGCCAGAAAGGGGAAGGGTTCCGGGCATGGGGAGGCGGTAGGCCGAGCAAAGCAGGCGGGCCTGATTTGAAAACGGAAAACGGCTAGGCCGTTTGGCTTATTCGGTAGGGCGAGTCGTCCCGACGAGCCGCGCGAACGGCTCATCCGGAGGATTCGCCCTGCCCATGTGCCCACAAAAAAGCCCGCCGGGATCGGCGGGCTGAAATGGAACGGGGCGTCCGCGCGTCAGATCGCCTTGGGCAGTTTGACGCCGTCAAATTCGATGGCGTGCGGGTGGTTGCGCTTGTCCTTGTGCAGGCCGTGGCGCTTGCGCAGGCCCTGGTCAAGTTTGTCCACGAGCAGGTCGATCGCCTTGTAGCAGTCCTCGGCCTCAACGGTGCAGTTGATGTCGGGGCCGTGGATCACGATGTGCCCCTTGGCGATGAATTTGTGCGCGTGGTCGTGCTTGCGGTCGCATTCGAGCTCAACCTTCAGCCGCACGATGTGCCCCTCGTGACGGAACAGTCGCTCCATTTTCTCGCGGACGTGGGCCTTGAGGCCCTCCGTGAGCTCGAGATGGATGCCCGAAACGATGATTTCCTGGGGATTGTTGGCTTTGTTCATGGTTCTCCTTATGGGTTAACGACACAAAATGCTCCGCGAATGATCTCCGCCGCCTTGCTTCCTTTAGTCACTGCCTCCGTCCGTGGGACCGGGGCCAGCTTGACTGGGGAAAACCGCTTCATTCGACAGCCCCAATCTCTATCCGGGACCGCCCGGTTTGCAATGCTTCTCACGACAAAAATCGGGTAATAAGTTTTGAACGAAACAAGCATGAATCATTCCGCTAACGAACTGCCCCCGGCCGCGCCACCCCTGGTGGACCCGGGGGAGCTGCGCCAATGGGTGCTGGTGGACGACGACCGCCTGCTGGTGATCGACAAGCCCGGCTGGCTGGTGGTGCACCCCTCGAAGAACGGCCCGTGGTCGAGCCTGGCCGGGGCGGTGCGCGAGGAGTTCAAGCCCGACGCCATCCGTTTCATCTTCCGGCTGGACCGGGAAACCAGCGGGGTGATCGTGCTGGCCAAGACCGAGGCCATGGGCGGGCGGCTGGGGAAGGCCGTCCTGCAGCGGAAGATCGGCAAGCTCTACGTCGCCCTGCTGGAGGGCGGGCTCACGGGCCCGGTCACGGTCAACCAGTGCCTCGGGCCCGATCCGACCGCCAATGTCACCGTGAAATCACGGGTTGTCCCGGCCGGCACGCCGGGGGCGCAGGAGGCGCAGACGGTGTTTCATCCGCTGGTGTCGCGGGGTGGGTTTACCCTGGTCGGGGTGGAATTGCTCACCGGCCGCAAGCACCAGATCAGGGCGCATGCCGAATGGCTGCAGCACCGCGTCGTGGGGGACAAACTCTACGGACCGGACCCGGGACTCTATCTGGAGTTCGCGACAAAAGGCTGGACGGAACGGCATTCGGCCCTGCTGGCGACGACGCGGCAGGCGCTGCACTGCGCGGCCATCGACCTGCGACCGACGGGGCTCGATTATCTGCTGCAGGCGCCGTGGCCGAAGGACCTGGCGCGGTTCGCGGAACGGCGGATGGAACTGCCGGCCGCGGAGGCGCAGGGATTGATCGATGCGTTTGTGAAGGAGAAGCTGGGGTAGGGCGAATCCTCCGGATGAGCCGTTCGCGCGGCTCGTCGGGACGACTCGCCCTACCAGAGGAATTCTTCCAGTCCCGCCCTGATCACCGCGCACTGCGTCGTGATGCGCTGCTCGAGCGGCTGCGCCGACGCGGTCTCCAGGGTGTAATTCAGCGTGCTGTGCTTGTAGGCGAGGTAGAGCGCCTCGGGCCAGGTGTCGCGCAGGAGCGGATCACTGATGGGCCGGATGATGCCCGGCTCGGCGCTCGCGCGGCCGTCGATGACCGCGGCGGTCTCGATGGGGCCGTGCGCCCGGGCGGCCGCGATCATGGCGGGGGCGAGCGTCGGGTGCCGGCCGAGGTTGAGCTCGTAGAGATAAAATCCCTGCGCCTCCCAGTCCTCGTGGACGCAGAGGACGAGGTCGAAGCGCGGCTGGTGCTGCAGCCACGCGACATGCGCGACGGTCTCGGCGGCCTGCAAGGACTTGTAGTCGCGGTTGAGGTCGACACCGGCGAAATTCTCCCGGGTTTTTTTCGGGAAGCCGGTCGGGTTGAGCAGCGGGCAGAGGAACCAGGTGCAACGCCCGTCAAAGCAACCCTCCTCCAGCAGGCGCAGCAGGGCCCACGGTGGCGCGGGCTCGTCGGCGTGCATGCCGGTGGAGACATAGACCCGTGGCCGGCGGCCGGGCGTGCGCTTGGTGTAGGCGAGCAGCGGATAGCCGTTGATCTCGCCATACTGCTTCGCCGTAAAACCCGCCTGCCTGGCCGCCGCGGCAAAACGCGGGCTGAATTCGGTCGGGTCGAGGGGCAGGGCGGGAGAGGCTTTGACAGGGTCCACGGCTTTCTTCTAGCTGCCCATTCCCTCATGTCCAACGTTCGTGTCCGTTTCGCGCCCAGTCCCACGGGCTTCTTCCACATCGGCAGCGCCCGCACGGCGCTGTTCAACTGGCTCTATGCCCGGCATACCGGGGGCACGTTCATCCTGCGGATCGAGGACACCGACCAGGCGCGCAACAGCGAGCAGTTCCTCAAGCTCATCTACGACAGCCTGACCTGGCTCGGGATGGACTGGGACGAGGGCCCGAACCCGAACGGCGTCGGCGAGCGTGGCAGTTACGGTCCCTACCGGCAGAGCCAGCGCGCCGCAATCTACCAGAAATACAAGCAGCAGCTCCTCGACCGCGGCCGGGCCTACGAGAAGGACGGCGCCATCTGGTTCAAGCTGCTCGGCGAGCGCTACAAGATCTTCGACGACCACCGCAAGAAGGAGGTCGAGAAGGTGAAATGCGATCCGGTCGTCATCGACGACCAGATCCGCGGCCGGGTCGAGCGTCAGGAGGACGAGGATTTCGTGATCTTTCGCTCCGACGGCAACCCGGTGTTCCATTTCGTGAACGTGGTCGATGACATCGAGATGAAGGTCTCGCACATCATCCGCGGCGAGGACCACCTCTCCAACACGAGCAAGCACGTGCGGCTCTACGAGGGCTTTGGCGTCACGGCGCCGAAATTCGCGCATATTCCGCTCATCCTGAAATCGCCCGAGATGGGCCAGGGCAAGATGTCGAAGCGCGACAAGGGCGCCCTCATCGAGGAATACCAGCAGCGCTTCTTCCTGCCGGAGGCCCTGGTCAATTATCTGTCCCTGCTCGGCTGGAATCCCGGCGACGATCGCGAAAAGATGCCGATCGCGGACATCATCAAATTGTTCGACCTGCCCGGCGTGAACCAGAGCAACGCCAAGTTCGACGGGAAGAAGCTGGCGAACATGAACATGGTTTATCTGCTCGAGCAGCCGGCGGACCGTTTCCTCGAGCTGGCCGGGACCTATTTCCGCTGGAAGAACGACGCCAACGTCGCCGCGGCGCCGGTGGAGTATTTCAAGACCGTCATGCTGCTCGCCCAGCCGAAGATCAAGTCGGTCGACGAGCTCGGGGCCTACACGGGCTATTTCTTCACGGACGATTTTCCGATCGATGCCAAGGTGAAGGAGAAGGTGATGGCCAAGGGCGACCCGAAGGCGCGCCTCGCCGAGCTCATCGCCGCGATTCCGGAGATGGATTTCTCGAGCGACACGGCGATCGAGGCCGGCATCAAGTCCCTCGCCGAGAGCAAGGGGCTCGGCTTCGGCGACTACCAGGCGGTGGCGCGACTCGCCGTCTCCGGCACGAATGCCGGCCCGAGCATCACGAGCATCTTCCGCGTGCTGGGGAAGGAGCGGGTCAGGACGCGGCTGATGAAAATTCAGTCGGCGAATTGAGCGGTCGCCGCTAATCGGCCTTGCCCGGCGGCCGGCGGGTTGGGCACTCTGGCGCATGCGTTTTCTGCTTAGCGCCAGAAATTGCGGCGCGTTGCTCCTGGTCCTCGCGGTTTTCTGCAGCACCACGAACGGCGGCGGAGCGGTCCCGGGCGGGCGGCCTGAGGTCGCCGGCCCGATCCTGAACCTGGACAGCACGCAGTTCTTTTTCGAGCACACCGCGGAGCAGATGAGCGGAGAGACGGTGGATGCCTATGTCGATCTGCTGGCGGATGCCGGGATCCGGACCTTCATCACCTGTGTCAACGCCCAGAAGGCCAACTATGAGAGCGAGGTCTGGGAACCGGATTGGAGCGGTTATGATCCGCGGGCCGGAGACGACCAGCCGGTGCTGCGCCACATCCCGCCGGGGGCCATTCCGGCCACCCGGCGCCGGCTCGAGTCGGCGAAACGGTTGGCCGATCTGGGCATCAACCTGCACGAGCGGTTCCTGCGGCGCTGCCGGCAGCGGGGGATGGGCGCCTGGGTCAGCGTGCGGATGAACGATGTGCACGACTGCCTGCTGGAGGACAGTTCGCTGCTGAGCGCCTTCTACAAGGGCCAGCGCGCCGCCGGCCGGTTGCGCGCCACCCATCACTATGGTGACTGGTGGGCGGACCGGGGGCTGGATTGGGAACGACCGGAAGTGCAGGAGCATTATTTCAAGCTCGTGCTCGAGCAGCTGGAGACACTCGACCTTGACGGCCTGGAACTCGATTGGATGCGCTTCGTTTATCACTTCCGGCCGGGCCGCGAATTGGCCGGTGGCCAGGTCATCACCGGGTGGCTGCGCCGCGTGCGTGCCGCCTGCGAGCGCGCCGCCGTGAGGCTGGGGCACCCCGTCAGGCTCGGAGTGCGGGTGCCCACGCGACCCGAGACCGCGCGCCGCAGCGGCCTCGATGCCGTGGCCTGGGCCCGCGAGGGGCTGGTGGACCTCGTGGTCCCGACGCCCTTCTGGACAACGACGGATTTCGACGTGCCGGTGCTGGAATGGAAACGCCTGCTCGAGGGGACCGGGGCCCGCCTCGCGCCGGGGATAGAAATCCGCTACCAGCCCGTGCCCAACGGGCCGGCCCTCATGATGAGCCCCGAACTCACGGCCGGCGCCGCCCTGCCGCTGCTGCACGGGGGCGCCGACGTGGTCTACCTCTTCAATTATGATCCGCTGCCGCTGCTGCGGATGAAGGCCCCCGGGGGCGGGCCGCTCTGGACGAGGGAATCGTTCAGCCGGATGAGCCGTGCGCTGCAATCAGCGGCGAGCCTCGCGGCCGAGCCGCGGCTGCATGCGGTGACCTACCATGATGTCCGCGCGCCCGGCGAACCCGCCGACAACGCTTTGCCTGCGGTCGATTCCGGCGAAGACTTTCCGTGGCCGCCCGGGTGCGCGGTGCGAATTGTGACCGGGCCCAAGCCCGTGGACCGGGCCGTCGAGCTGCGGCTGGAGTTCGATCCGTCCACCGCCGCGCCTGAGCAGCTCCGCGTGTTCGTCAACAGCACGGAATGTCATGCGGCGGATGGCGTCTCGGGCCTGAACCGTCGCTACATCGTGCCCGGGCCGGTTTTGCAGGATGAGGCCCAGGTGGTTGAGATCCTCACGCTGCCGGGCGCGCCGCCGTTCAAGCTGGTGCGCGTGGAGCTGTTCGTGGCGGGTGCGATGCGCTGACAGGGCGGCCGGGCCTCATTTCGCCCAGGTGTCCTTGAGCGTGATCGTGCGGTTGAAGATCAGCTTGGCCGGGGTCGAGTCCTTGGCGTCGAGGCTGAAGTAGCCGAGGCGCTCGAACTGGTAGCGGTCCTCCAGCTTCGCCGTGGCGAGCGAGGCCTCGAGCTTGGCGGTGACAACCTCGAGCGACTTCGGGTTCACGACCTTCAGGAAATCCGCCTCGGCGGCGGGCTCGGGGACGGTGAACAGGCGGTCGTAGAGGCGGACCTCGGCGTCGAGGCTCTTGCTGGCACTGACCCAGTGGATGGTGCCCTTGACCTTCTTGTCGGCGTTGGGCTGGCCGGAGCGGGTGTCGAGCTGGGCCGTGCAGCGGATCTCGGTGATGGCGCCGCTGGCGTCCTTCACGAGCTCGTCGCACTTGATGATGCAGGCGTATTTGAGCCGCACCTCGCCGCCCGGCTTCAGGCGGAAGTATTTCGGCGGCGGCACCTCGGCGAAGTCGTCGGCCTCGATGAACACCTCGCGCGTCAGCGCGATCGGGCGCGTCGTCGGGTTTTCGTCCTGCGGGTTGTTGGTGGCCGTGCACTCGACGGTCTCGCCGGCGGCAATGTTGGTCAGGACGAGCTTGATCGGCCGGAGGACGGCGAGCCGGCGGGCGGCGGTGGAGTTGAGTTCGCCGCGGACGGCGTTCTCGAAGACGGCGGCCTCGGTGAGGGAATCGAACTTGGTGACGCCGACGCCGGTGACAAAGGCGCGGAGGGCGCTGGCCGGGATGCCGCGGCGGCGGAGGCCGGAGAGCGTGGGCATGCGCGGGTCGTCCCAGCCCGTGACGACCTTCTCGGTGACGAGGGTCAGCAGCTTGCGCTTGGAGACGAGGGTGTAGGCGAGGTTGAGCTTCGCGAACTCGTATTGGTGCGGCAGGGCGCGCGGCAGGCCGAGGCTTTCCAGGATCCAGTCGTAGAGCGGGCGGTGATCGACGAATTCCAGCGTGCAGATGGAGTGCGTGATGCCCTCGAGGTAGTCGCTCAGGCAGTGCGCGTAGTCGTAGAGCGGGTAGATGCACCACTTGTCGCCGGCGTGGTGGTGGGCGACGTGGCGGATGCGGTAGAGCAGGGGATCGCGCAGCCACATGTTCGGCGACGCCATGTCGATCTTGCTGCGCAGCGAGCGGGCGCCGTCGGGGAACTCCCCGGCCTTCATCCGCGTGAACAGGTCGAGGTTCTCCGCGACGCTGCGGTTGCGGAAGGGGCTCTCCTTGCCGGGGGTATCGGGCGAGCCGCGGTATTTCTCGGTGTCCTCGGGGCTCAGGTCGCAGACGTAGGCCTTGCCGCGCTTGATGAGTTCGACGGCGTAGTCGTAGAGTTGGTCGAAATAGTCGCTCGCGAAGAAGGCTTCGCTATCAGCGCCAGGTTTGACCGGGGCCAGGTAGTAGTCGGGCTGGCCGTTGTTGGTGACCTGGGCCGGGTGGGCGCCCTTGGGCTTGAAGCCGAGGCACTGGTCGGCCCAGCCGGCGATCAGCCACTGCACGTCGGTGGTGATGGAGTCGACGTATTCGACGTCCTCCTTGACCGGGTTGGTGTCGTCGAAGCGCAGGTTGCACTGGCCGGCGTGCTCGCGCGCGATGCCGAAGTTCAGGCAGATGGACTTCGCGTGGCCGATGTGCAGGTAGCCGTTGGGCTCGGGCGGGAAGCGGGTGACGATCTTGGCGTAACGTTTTTCCGCGACGTGGCCCGCGACGATGTCGCGGATGAAGTCAGTGGGGACGGGCGCGGGTGCGGTGGGCTCGGCGGGCATTCCGCCCCAAGAAGGGGGATCGGCGGGCGCAAGGCAATGACGCAGTTCGGGCCGCCTCCTTTTCCCGGGAAAATATCACTTGCAACACATTGTGTTACAAATCATGGTGACGCCATGTCCGCCACGTCCACCACCAGCGTCCGTTTGCCGAAGGAACTGAGCCGCGAGCTGGCCCGCAAGGCCCGCAGCACGAAGCGCGGCAAGAACTGGGTCATCAAGGAAGCCCTGCAACTCTACCTGCTCGGCAGCGCCCACGATGCCCTGCGCGAAGAAGCGCGCCGGCAGTCCCTCCTGGCCAGCCGGCATCCGTCCAAGGAGGATGCGATCTGGATCGAACAGGCGGGTGAGATCGACGGCTGGAAAGCATGAAACACCGGCGCGGGGACATCGTGATCTGTGCTCCAGCCGGTGACTACGGCAAGCCGCGCCCTGCGGTCGTGTTCCAGTCCGATCTGTTCAACGACACCCACGCGAGCGTTACACTTTGTCCGCTCACCAGCCACGGGGTTGACGCCCCGCTGTTCCGGATCGCCATCAAGCCCGCGGCCTCCAACGGACTGAAAACCGAGTCCCAAGCCATGACGGACAAACTGACCACGCTGCGGTCGGAAAAGATTGGCGCCGTGATCGGACATCTCAGCGAAGCGGATCTTGAGCGGATTGAACAGGCGGTGCAGCGTTGGCTGGGATTGCGAGCCTGAATATTCAGCGGATTCCGGGGCGGTGCGGCCAAAGGCAAATATCACTTTGCCATCGGGATGGCCGGCCCGACTATAACGTCCCCATGAGCGACTTCCACGCATGAGCGTCCACCAGGTCACTTCCACCACTGGCGACCGCCTGAAGCGGCTGGCACCGTTCGGGATCGGGCACACCAAGCCCAAGCATTTCCGCGACATGGCCGGCGTGGTCTGGGCCAACCGGGACAACCTCGGCTACGCGTGGAAGGTCATCAGCAAAGGCGTCTGCGACGGCTGCGCGCTCGGGGTGGCCGGCCTGCACGACTGGACCATCGACGGCGTGCACCTGTGCATGACGCGCCTGAATCTGCTCCGTCTGAACACCATGCCGGCAATGGACCACGCGCTGCTCGGCGACGCGGCGGCGATGGCCCGGCTCGATAACCGCCAGTTGCGCGACCTCGGCCGACTGGCCTACCCGATGTTGCGGCGCAAGGGAGAGAAGGGATTCTCGCGCATCAGCTGGAACGAGGCGCTGGACCTGGCCGGCGACAAGCTGCGGGCGTCCGATCCGAAGCGCATCGCTTTTTTCCTCACGGCCCGCGGCATCACCAACGAGGTCTATTACGCCGGCCAGAAGGCGGCGCGTTTCCTCGGCACCAGCCACATCGACAACGCCGCGCGCATCTGCCACTCGCCGTCGACCGTCGCGATGAAGCAGACCCTCGGGCTCAGCGCCTCGACCTGCAGCTACAGCGACTGGATGGGCACGGACCTCGTCGTGTTCTTCGGTTCCAACCCGGCGAACGACCAGCCGGTCAGCACGAAATACCTGCATCTCGCCAAGAAGCAGGGCACGAAGATCGCGCTCGTGAATCCCTATCTCGAGCCCGGCATGAAACGCTACTGGGTGCCGTCCGAGACGGACAGCGCGCTTTTCGGCACCAACCTCGCGGACCACTGGTTCCCCGTCGCGCAGGGCGGCGACATCGCGCTGCTCTACGGCGTGCTCAAGCGGTTGCTCGACACCGGCAATGTCAACCGCGACTTCGTGGAAAAACACACCACGGGCTTTGCGGCGCTGGAGGAACGCGCCCGCCAGCTGACGTGGGAGCAACTCGAGGCCGGCAGCGGGCTCCCGCGCAGCAGCATCGAGGAATTCGCCGACCTGATCGGCCACGCGCGCAACGCGGTGTTTGTCTGGAGCATGGGCATCACCCAGCACTCCTTCGGCGGCGACGCCGTGCAGATGATCCTGAATGTCGCGCTGGCCCGCGGATTCCTCGGGCGCAATTTTTGCGGCGTCATGCCGATCCGCGGCCACTCCTCGGTGCAGGGTGGCGCGGAGATGGGCGCCTACGCCACGGCTTTCCCCGGCGGCCTGCCGGTGACGCCGGCCAACGCCCTGGCCCTGACCGCGCAATATGGTTTCCCGGTGCCCGACCAGCCCGGCCTGACGACGACCGAGATGGTCGAGGCCGCGGCCCGCGGCGAACTCGACGTGTTTTACCTCCTCGGCGGCAATTTCCTGCGGACGCTGCCGGAGCCGGAGTATGTCCGCGCCGCGCTGGCGCGCGTGCCGCTGCGCATCCACCAGGACATCATCGTGACCGACCAGATGTTCATCGAGCCCGGCGAGGCGGTGCTGCTGCTGCCGGGCAAGACCCGCTACGAGCAGGATGACGGCGGCACGGAGACCAGCACCGAGCGGCGCGTGATGTTCACCCCGGAGATTCCGCGCCAGGTCGGCGAGGCCCGGGCGGAATGGAAGATATTGTTCGATGTCGCCGCCGCCGCGTTCCCCGAGCGCGCGGCGCCGCTGCGCAATGTGACGGGGCAGGCCCTGCGCGAGGAAATCGCCCGGATCGTGCCGTTCTACGACGGCGTGCAACACCTCAAGAAGACCGGCGACGCCTTTCAATATGGCGGGCGGCATCTTTGTCGCGACGGTTTCTGCGCCACGTCCGACGGCCGGGCGCACCTCCGCGCGGTGGATCTGCCCGCGCCGCCGCCGAACGATGGCACGTTCCATGTCAGCACGCGCCGCGGCAAGCAGTTCAACACCCTGATCTACGCCGAGGTCGACCCGCTCAACGGCGCGCCGCGCGATGCCGTGCTGATGAGCGACGAGGATGCGGCGCGCCTGCACCTCAAGCAGGGCGACCGCATCGGGCTGGTCAATGACCTCGGCCGCTACGAGGGCACGGTGTTCCTCGCCCCGCTGGCGCCGGGCAATCTCCAGGTCCACTGGCCGGAGGGAAATGTCATCGTCCATCGCGGCCGGGTCGACGCCCTCAGCGGCGTGCCGGACTACAACGCCCGCGTGCGGGTGGAGCTTTCCCCGGTGTCATGAAAGGTGCGGCCCTGACCCGAGATTGGACCGTCCGCCGGGTGAGCGGGCGCGGCGCCGCCGCGGCCGAAGCCGATGTGCTCGCGGTCGAGGAACCGCTGGAACTCCGCGTGCGCGGGTGCTCGGTCGCCGTGGTCATGCGCACGCCGGGGCACGATGCCGACCTCGCCGCCGGGTTTCTGCTGACGGAGGGCGTGGTGCGCTCGGCGGAGGACATTTACGACATCATGCAGTGCCGGACGACGAAGCGGGCCGAGCAAGGCAATGTCGTGGAGGTCGTGCTGCCGAAAAGTGTGCCGGTGGATTTCGATTCGCTCACGCGTCACGTCTTCAGCGCGACGAGCTGCGGCCTGTGCGGCAAGGCTACGATCGAGGCCGTCCGGCAACACTTCCCGAAGGTGAAGCGGCCGCTGCGCGTGACGGCCAAGGTGCTGCAGTCGCTGCCGGCCCAGCTTGCCGCGGCCCAGCCGGCCTTCAAGTCCACCGGCGGCCTGCACGCCACGGCGCTCTTTGATGAACACGGTGCGATGCTGGCAACGCGGGAGGACGTGGGCCGGCACAACGCGATGGACAAGGTGCTCGGTCACGCCCTGCGCGCCGGGTGGCTGCCGCTGGAGCGGCACATCCTGCTGGTAAGCGGGCGGGTGTCGTTTGAGATCATGCAGAAGGCGCTCGCGGCGCGCGTGTCGGTGGTCGCCGGCATCTCGGCGCCGACGAGCCTGGCGGCCGAGTTTGCCAGGGCGAACAACCAGACCCTGGTCGGTTTCCTGCGCGGGGACCGGCTGAACGTCTATACCGGCCGCCTGGCCCCGGCCCGATGAACATCGCGGCGCTCTACATTTCGCCCGGGCACAATTATTTCGGCCGCCACGGGCAGGCCCCCGGGGAGCATCCGTTGCTGGCCGTGCCGGCCGTGGAGTGCGTGGCCGGACGCGGCCTGGTGGGCGACCGGTTTCTCGACTACAAGGACGACTACGCCGGGCAGATCACATTTTTTGCCGGCGAGGTTTACGACGAGATCCGCCGGGCGCTGAAGCAACCGGACCGGCCGGCGGCGGTGTTCCGGCGCAACGTGCTCACGCGGGGAACCGATCTGAACGCACTGATCGGCCGGGAATTCGAAGTGCAGGGCGTGCGGTTTATCGGCACGCGCGAGTGTTCGCCGTGCTACTGGATGGACCAGGCGTTCGCGCCCGGCGCGGAGGCCTGGCTGAAGGGGCGGGGCGGCCTGCGCGCGCGCATCCTCAGCTCCGGCTGGCTCAAGGTGGACGCCGCGCCATGTTGAGCGGACTCATTCTGGCCGGCGGACGTTCGTCGCGCATGGGTCGGGACAAGGCCACGCTGGTCCTGCCCGACGGCCGCACGTTGCTGCAGCGGCAGGCGGACATCCTGCGCGCCACCGGGGTGACCGCTTTGTTCGTGTCGGTCCGGCCCGGCGGCGAAACGAACCTGCCCGGAGCCACGCTGGTGCAAGATACCACGCCGGACGCCGGGCCGCTTGCGGGCATCGCGGCCGGCCTGCGGGCGGCGCCGCCGGGGCTGGTGCTCGTGCTCGCGGTCGACATGGCGGAGATGCAGAGCGGGCATTTGCGGCAGCTGGTCGGAATGGCGACACCGGAACGCGGCGTCGTGCCCATGCTGGCCGGCCAGTGCGAACCGCTGGCGGCGATCTATCCGACGGCGCTCGCCGGCTCGGCGGAGGCGGCGGTGGCCGCCGGACAGCTGGCGGTGCACCGGTGGGTGCGCAGTGAGCCGGACCGTCTTCTTATCTGGGAAACGCCGGCCGAGTGGGCCGGCGTGCTGCACAGCTGGAATACGGCGGCCGATCTGCCGCCGCCGGGGTAGGGCGCGGACTCCGCTCCGCGCCGAGGCGGTGAGCGGAATCACCGCCCTACCTATTTGGCCGGCGGGGTCGCCGGCAGGCTGGCGAGCAGCTGCTCGAACTTCGCCTTCGCCGCGTCGTCGGCGGGGAAGCGGAGCCCGAGCCTGGCGATGTTGGCGGCGATGGCCGGTGCGCCGGCCTGGTGATAAAGCTGCGCGGCGCTGAGGAGCAGCGCGCTGTTGCGCGGAAAGGCGCGGATGCCTTCGTCGAGGACGGCGAGATTTTCCTGGGTCGGCGCCGCGGCGCTCCGCGACCAGGCGCTGGCGATCAGCTCATAGGTCTCGGGCAGGGCGGGCGTCTGCCGGCGGGCCTCGAACAGCGGGGTGAGCACGGCGCCCACCTGGGCCGCGCCGAGCCGGCCGTTGGCGGAGGGTTTGGCGGCGGCCTCGGCCAGGCGGAGGCGGGCCAGCTCGACGTAGGCGGAGGGACGCCGGACGCCGGCCTTCACGGCGGGCTCCAGCAGTTCGCGGGCGCGGTCGGCGTGGTAAAGCGCGCTCTCGGCCACACCCATGCCGGCGAGCAGGACGGGTTCGCGGGCGCCGCGGAGATAGGCGGAGCGGTAGGCGGCGAGCGCGGTGTCGTGGTGGCCGCCGAGGCGCAGGGCGTCGCCCTTGATGAGCGCGACCTCGGCCGGCGTGGCCTCGCGCAGCTCGATGGACTTGGGGGTGAGCTGGTCGCCCTTTTGCAGCGGGTAACGCTGGTATTTGTGTTTCGTGTG
Organism: Lacunisphaera sp.; assembly: GCA_041909435.1. GTDB lineage: Bacteria > Verrucomicrobiota > Verrucomicrobiia > Opitutales > Opitutaceae > Lacunisphaera. The sequence continues at coordinate 70,632 of JAYRDK010000003.1, read as the reverse complement.
CAGCAGGTAGCCGCGCAGTTCCTTGGTCATGCCCGCATAGTCGGTCTTGAAGCACTCCTGGAACAGCGCCTCGCTGAGCGGCTCGCGCGCCAGCCGGGAGACGAAGGTGCTCAGGGCGGCCTGGTGGCGGAGATCCTCGCCGAACATGCAGAAGTGCACGAAGAGGTAGGCCTGCTTGGCCCAGAAATTGTTGCCCAGGGGATTCTGCGTGGCGGGGTCGTTGGCGGTGAGGGCGAAAAACTGGTCGAGCGGAATGAGCTTCCGGTGCTGGAGGACGACGTTGAACGGCTGCTCGCCGACGACGGCATCGGCGCTGGCCATCGGGTCGGCGGGATCGGCATCGGCGGACAGGCCGCCCGAGGCGGCACCGCGCAGCGAGTTGATCTTGCCGTAGATCAGGGCGGTATCGAGCAGCTCGATGTCCATGACGATCTGGGCCAGGCCTTCCTCGAGCCAGATGGGGGCGCGGACCTGGCTCTGGCTGAGGAGGTAGCGGACGTATTCGCGGTAGAGCTGCTTGTAGTGGTCGACCTCGTAGTCGGCCCCCGTGGCGCCCTCGACCGAGAGATTGTTGGGATCGATGGCGGTGCGGTCGGTCTCGACGTCGACCACGATGGCGATCTGCTCGCGGTTGCGGAGGAAAAGGCTGGGCACGATGCTGTCGTCCTTGACCGTGCCGGCGGGCGGGAAGGCGTCGAACCTGCCGCCCTTGCCGCAGAGGATGAGGGTGGAGGCCGCGAGCGGTCTGGCCGGCGCGGGCCAGACCAATGACATGGCCCGCGTGAACATGGCGAAATCGGCCAGCAGGCTGCGGGTGGCGCGGTCGGAGGCGTTGGAGAGGACCTCGAAGTTGCCCACCCGGGCGTAGCGCCACGATTCCGGCGGCGGCAGGTCGGGGCTCTCGTTGACCTGGAAGGTCGGCAGTTTCACCGTCTCGCTGCCGGGCGGCGGCTGATTTTGAGCGAGGGCCGGGGCGGGGCCGGCGGCCAGGAAAAGCAACACAGTGGCGGCGAAGCCACGCAGGCGGTTCGGGATTTTCATGAGGCGGGAAGCTGCAGGAAAGACGCCGGCTCCCGGGAAGGGTTTCCCGCCGCGGCCAATCAGCCGGCCTTGCCGAAGGGCGCCGTGGTCCGGCCCTTGGCGGAAGGGGACACGCCGTCGGAGCCCATCTCCTTGATCAGGCTGGTGAAGTAGGGGATGAGCTGCTTCTTGCGGCTGACCACGCCCGGCAGGTCGAAGATCTCGTCCTGCTCGACGTGGGCGTAGGAGATGCGGCGGATCAGCTCGGCCTCGCCCTTCACGAGCATGAGCGAGTTCTGGGTGTTGATGTCGGTGACGAGCAGGGCGGCGAAGGAGAGTTTCTCGGCGGCGCGGACGTCGGCCAGCGCCGAGGACAGGGCCTTGGCGTGCTGCCAGAAGTTATCGAAGCCGAGCTCCTCCACCTGGGAGACGGCAAAGCGGATGCCGTCCTCGTCGTAGATCTTGAAGTCGGAGCGGACGACCTTGTCGGGCGGGCTGGCCAGGATGACCGAGCCGGAGCTGAAGATCAGCTGCGCGAGGTCCTGGGCCTTGAGGCCGGCGAGGGACTGGAGCCAGTCCAGGACATCGGCGTCCTTGGCGGTGGAGGTGGGGCTCTGGAGCAGCAGCGTGTCGGAGATGAGCCCGGCCATCATGATGCCCGCGAGGTTCGGCGCGGGGGTGAGATGGTAGCGGCGGAAGTGGTCGGCGATGATGGTGCAGGTGGAGCCGACCGGCTCGTTGATGAAGAGGATGGGCTGGGGCGTGGCCATCGGCCCGAGGCGGTGGTGGTCGATGATCTCGGTGATGGTGACCTCGTCGGCCCCGGGGACGGCCTGGGTGAGCTCGTTGTGGTCGACCAGCACGAGGCGGGTGGGCACGGGCTTGAGCAGGTCGGACTTGGTGATGATGCCGAGGAGCGTGCCGTCGTCGCCGGTGACCATCATGGCGCCGGGACCGCCGGGGCCGAATTTCTTGCGGACCTCGGTGATGCGGGTGTCCGGGTTGAGGGCGCTGAAGTGCTGGTCGGCCAGCGGCTCGATCGTGGCGGCGGTGCGGACGAACCAGGCGGTGGTCGCGGTGTCGTGCGCGCTGATGAAGATGCTGACCTTGCGCGCCTGGGCGAGGGCGACGATGGCGGGATCGACCGGCAGGTTGCCGCTGATGATGATGGCGCGGATGCCGAGCTCGATGGCGCGCTGCTGGACGTCGCGCCGGTCGCCGACGATGATGATGGAGCGGCCGGCGGGGATGCTGTCCTTCTCGGAGATCTTCCAGAAGGTGCCGACGTCCATCGCGCCGATGCGCACGAAGAGCTCTTCGAGGCGGTCGCCGTCGACCAGGTGCAGGACGGAGGCGCGGAGCGACTGCACGATGCGCGCGAGGCTGGTGCGGACCTTGCCCAGGGCGCGGGGCTCGTCGAGGCGCGGGATGAAGAAGTGGCCGAGCTGGGCCAGCGTGATGGTGCCGGTGGCGCGGTTGTCGGAGGAGACGACGGGCAGCACGCTGAGCTTGTGCTGGTCGATCAGGCGCAGGGCCTCGGCGCAGGTCGTGCCCAGGCTGACGGCGATGGGGTTGACCGTCATCAGGTCGTGGACACGCGGGGAGACGTCGCTCAGGTAGAGCGGCAGCGGCGTGCGGAAGCGCTCGAGGATCGCGTCGATGCGGGCGTTGGAGTTGCCGCAGCGGGCCGCGACGTAGCCGGACTCGCCGCGCGCCTCCTTGAAGGCGGCGTAGGCGATGGCCGAGCAGATGGAGTCAGCGTCGGGGTTCTTGTGGCCGATGACAAAAGTGGGGGTGGCGGTAGCCATGGGTGGGGCGCAGCCTACGGCGCGGCGCGCACCGAGGTGAAGTGCTAAAAGCACGCGATGGCCGGGTGGGGCAGGTTATCAACGGATCCTATAGGCCGTATGAGACCTATAAGACCGATACTTTGGCCTACGGCGCCTTCTCCGCCGGCGTGCCCGCCAGGCTGCCGACACCCGCGGGCGGCGTGGCATAAACGCGCGGGTTGGCGGTGGGATTGGCGTTGAAGGGCAGCGCCTGGAGGATGGAGCTGCCCTTGCGGCCGTTGTTGAGCGTGAGCTGCGTGGCTGCCTCGGTCAGGTTCGGATAAAACTGGATGTTGCCGCCGAGGAAGGCGATGTGGCCGCCGGTGTCCCGGTAGGCGCCGTGCTCGGCGCTCCAGGTGCCGGTGGCGAGCAGGCCCCGGGTGAAGGCGACGGGGGTCGAGGGCGGGTCGCTCATCCGCAGGCCGCCGACGAACTCGAAGCTGAGGGTGCGGTTGGTGGTGAAACCGGGATCGAGCACGGCGCGGTTGGCGGGGCTGACGATGGCGGCGGGATAGGCGCCGTTGAAGGCCGGGTCGTTCTTGGCGAAATAGAAGGTCGGGTCGGTCAGGATGCCGCGTTGGGCGAGGATGCCGGCCCACAGGAACGGGCCCTGGCCGCCGGTGACAGGCGAGGGGTTTTGGGCGAGGATGGCGGCGGGGTCGGGGAGGCGGTCGTTATTGTCGGCGGCGTAGATCGTCGCAGCCTTGACGATCTCGCGGAGGTTGTTGGCGTCGACCGTGCGCTGGGCGGTCTCCCGGACCTTGCCGACGGTGGGAAAGATCAGGGCGGCAAGGATGCCGATGATGGCGATGACGGTCAGCAGCTCGATGAGCGTGAAGCCGGCCGGGCCGGCGGGAGGGCGCGTTTTCATGGTGGTGCAAAACTGCGGCCCGCACCGGCACAGTGCATACCTCGAAGGGATGAACACAAGACCATTCTCGTGACGGGGCTGGACAACCGCCGGGGCTGTGCTGGAATGCCGCATCATGGTCATTTATCTTGATGGCAAGTATGTCGATTCCGCCGAGGCCAAGGTCTCGGTCTTTGATCACGGCCTGCTTTACGGCGACGGCGTGTTCGAGGGCATCCGGATCTATGGCGGGAATGTCTACCGCCTCGACGACCACCTGGAGCGCCTCGAACTCTCCGCCAAGGCCATCATGCTCAGCGTGCCGCTGGACCGCGCCGCGATGGCCGAGGCGGTCTGCGAGACCTGCCGCCGGAACAATCTCAAGGACGGCTACATCCGCCTCGTCATCACGCGCGGCGTGGGCGATCTCGGCCTCGCCCCCTGGCTGTGCGAGAAGCCCTCGCTCTTCATCATCGCGAGCAAGATCTCCCTCTACCCGCAGGAGCACTATGACAACGGCCTGAGCATCGTCACGGTGCCGACCCGCCGCATCGCGCCCGACGCGCTGCCCTCGACCGTGAAGTCGCTGAACTATCTCAACAACATCCTCGCCAAGATCGAGGCCCGCCAGGCCGGTGCGCTCGAGGCCATCATGCTCAACCAGCAGGGCTACGTCGCGGAGTGCACCGCCGACAACATCTTCACCGTCTACAAGGGCGAGATCATCACCCCGGCCGCCTCGCAGGGCGCCCTCAAGGGCATCACCCGCGCCACCATCTTCGACATCGCCAAGGAACTCGGCATCCCGATGAAGGAGGCCGACCTGACGCGTTATGACGTGTGGTGCGCCGACGAGTGTTTCCTCACCGGCACCGGCGCCGAGGTCATCCCGGTCGTCAAGCTCGACGGCCGCGTCATCGGCAACGGCAAGCCCGGCCCGATCACCGGCCGCGTGCTCACCAGTTTCCGCAAGCGGGTGCTGGTCGAGGGCACGCGGACCTGAGGTCGTTTTGGGAGGCGGGACCATCAATCCCGCGGGCTATTTGCTGCGATCCCGGAGTCTCGCGGGGCTGATGGCCCCGCCTCCATTTATCCTGCCCTCCGCGCTTGCTTTGCGGAGACGGGCTTGGCACACGTTTTGCAGGGAAGAAAGGGCCTGTGCCCGACGCATTTGCGTTTCCGGGCCGGGGCGTTATCCTCCCCCTTAATCACCTCATGGCCAACCCTCTCAAGTGCGACCTCTGTGCGAAGCCCGCCACCGTCCACCTCACCCAGATCGTCAACAGCAAGATCCACAAGGTTGACCTGTGCGAGGCCTGTGCGCAGGCCAAGGGCGTGACCGATCCCAGCGGGTTTTCGCTGGCCGACCTGCTCCTCAAGGCCTCCCTCAATCCCGAGCCCGCCGGCGCCACCAAGTGCGAGTCCTGCGGCTTCACCCAGCAGGACTTCAAGAAGACCGGCCGTTTCGGCTGCCCGGCCTGCTACAACCACTTCAGCGGCATCCTCGAGCCGATGCTCGACACCATGCACAAGGGCAGCACGCACACCGGCAAGGTCCCGCAGCGCGCCCTGGCCCGCAAATCCCTCTACGAGCGCCTCACCCGGCTCGAAACCGAGCTCGACCAGGCCATCAAGGCCGAGCGCTATGAGGATGCGGCGCGCTACCGCGATGAAATCTCCCAGGTCCGTTCGACGACCGGCCGCAAGCCCGGCGCCAAGCATGAAGATTAACGAACTCATCGCCTCCCCCTCCGAGCTGACGGACACCTCCGCCAGCAAGAGCGCGGTCGTGCTCATGACGCGCATCCGCCTCGCGCGGAACCTCGCCGCGCAGCCGTTCCCCGGCTGGGCGAAGGATGCGCAGAAAAAGGAGATCCGCGACCAGTGCATGCAGGCCGTCGCCGCCCTGCCGCAGATGAAACGCGGCCTGGCCATCCCGGTCGAGAGCCTCGACGAGCTGCAGAAGCAGATCCTCGTGGAGCGCCACCTCATCAGCCGCGAGCTCTGCCACGCCAAGTCCGGCTCCGGCATCGTCATCAGCAAGGACCAGTCCTGCGTCGTTATGGTCAACGAGGAGGACCACCTCCGCATCCAGGTCCTGCGCTCCGGCTTCCAGTTCAAGAAGGTCTGGTCGGCGATCAACCAGCTCGACACCGACCTCGAGGAGCACATGGACTACGCCTTCTCGCCGAAGCTCGGCTATCTGTCCGCATGCCCGACCAACCTCGGCACCGGCATCCGCGCCTCGGCCATGATGCACCTGCCGGCCCTCGTCATCTCCGGCCAGATGGAAAAGGTGGTCCGCGCGGTCAACCAGCTCGGCATGGCCGTGCGCGGCCTGTTCGGCGAGGGCTCCGACGCCAGCGGCAGCATCTTCCAGATCTCCAACCAGACCACGCTCGGCGAGAGCGAGGAAGGCATCATCAAGCACCTGCACGGCGTCCTCACGACGATCGTCGACCAGGAACTCAACGCCCGGGAAAAATTGCTCGAGACCGACCCGAACAAACTGTTCGACAAGATCGGCCGCGCCTTCGGCATCCTGCAGAACGGCTACCTGCTCAATTCCGGCGAGGCCATGAACCTGCTTTCGCTCATCCGGCTCGGGATCGACCTCGGCATCTTCGCCGACGGCCAGCGCGCCGTGGTCGACCGGCTCTTCATCGAGTGCCAGCCCGGCCACGTGCAGCACGCCGCGAAGGGTTCGTTCGAGCCCAGCCAGCGCGATGTCCTCCGCGCCGAGCGCCTGCGCCTCGAATTTGCCAAAGTGACCGCCCCTGACTTCAGTAGCGCCGCGAAGTAACCGATTTACCAAACACCACCTCATGGAACCAATGAACAACTTCACGCCGCGCGCCCAGCAGGTGCTGGCGCTCGCCCGCAAGGAAGCCGACCGCTTCCACCACAACTATGTCGGCACCGAGCACCTCCTGCTCGGGTTGATCAAGCTGGGGCAGGGCGTGGCCGTGAGCGTCCTCCAGAAGATGGGCCTCGACCTCGAGACCGTCCGCGGCGAGGTCGAGAAGCAGGTGGGTATCGGCCAGGAATCCAAGACCCCGGTCGGCAGCATCCCTTATACGCCCCGCGTGAAGAAGGTCCTCGCGCTGGCCGGCAAGGAGGCCAAGGCGCTCAACCATTCCTATGTCGGCACCGAGCACATCCTGCTCGGCCTGCTCCGCGAGGGCGAGGGCGTGGCCGCCCGCGTGCTGAAGACCCTCGAGGTCGACATCGAGCGCACCCGCAACGAGATCCTCCGCGAGCTCGATCCCCAGTTTTCCTCCGGCCAGGGCGGCGACGCCCCGTCGGCCAGCGCCGGCGGAACCGGCGGCGAGGAGGTGGCCCCGCGCGCCGAGGGCGCCGGCGACGGCAAGAAAGAGGTCAAGACGCCCGCCCTCAAGGCCTTCGGCCGCGACCTCACCGAGCTGGCCCGCAAGGGCGAGATGGACCCCGTCGTGGGCCGCCAGAAGGAGATTTCCCGCGTCATCCAGATCCTCTGCCGCCGCACCAAGAACAACCCGGTGCTCGTGGGCGAGGCCGGCGTGGGCAAGACCGCCATCGTCGAGGGACTCGCGCAGGAGATCGCCAAGGGCAACGTCCCCGAGATCCTCGCCGACAAGAAGGTCATCACCCTCGACCTCGCGCTCATGGTCGCCGGCACGAAATACCGCGGCCAGTTCGAGGAGCGCATCAAGGCCGTGATGGACGAGATCAAGCGCGCGAAGAACGTCATCATCTTCATCGACGAGCTTCACACCATCGTCGGCGCCGGCGCCGCCGAGGGCGCGATGGACGCCTCCAACATCTTCAAGCCCGCCCTCAGCCGCGGCGAGCTGCAGTGCATCGGCGCGACCACGCTCAACGAATACCGCAAGTATATCGAGAAGGACAGCGCGCTGGACCGCCGCTTCCAGAGCGTGAAGGTCGAGGCCCCGTCGGTCGACGACACGATCCTGATCCTCAAGGGCATCCGCGGCAAATACGAGGAGCACCACAAGGCCACCTTCACCGACAAGGCGCTCGAGACCGCCGCCAAGCTGTCCGACCGCTACATCACCGGCCGTTTCCTGCCGGACAAGGCCATCGACGTGATGGACGAGGCCGGTTCGCGCGCCCGCATCACGACCCTCAACCGCCCGCCCGAGATCGAGGCCATGGGCAAGGAGATCGAGGCCGTCTGCACGAAGAAGGAACAGGCCATCGCCGCCCAGCACTTCGAGGAGGCCGCCAAGTTCCGCGACCAGGAGAAGCAGCTCCGCGCCAAGCAGGAGGAGCTGATCGAGACCTGGAAGAAGACCCGTGACGAGCACCGCATCGTCGTCGACGAGGAGCAGATGACCATCGTCGTCGCCGAGTGGACCGGCATCCCCCTTTCCCGCATGGAAAAGAAGGAGAGCGAGCGCCTGCTCAGCCTCGAGCTCGACCTGCAGAAGGTCATCGTCGGCCAGAACCCGGCCACGATCGCCATCGCCCGCGCCCTGCGCCGCTCCCGCGCCGACCTCAAGGACCCGCGCCGCCCGATCGGCTCGTTCATGTTCATGGGCCCGACCGGCGTCGGCAAGACCGAGCTCGCCAAGCAGCTCGCCGCCCAGATGTTCGGTTCCCAGGACGCGATCATCCAGATCGACATGTCCGAATACATGGAGAAGTTCGCCGTCTCCCGCCTCGTCGGCTCGCCCCCGGGCTATGTCGGCTACGAGGAGGGCGGCCAGCTCACCGAGGCCGTCCGCCGCCGCCCGTATTCCGTCGTCCTGTTCGACGAGATCGAGAAGGCCCACCCCGACGTCGTGCAGCTGATGCTGCAGATCCTCGAGGACGGCCGCCTGACCGATTCCCTCGGCCGCACGGTGGATTTCCGGAACACCATCATCATCATGACGACCAACGTCGGCGCACAGCTCATCCAGCGCCAGACGACGATGGGCTTCGCCGCCGCCGGCGCGTCGGATTTCCACGACATGGACAAGCTGAAGGAAAAGGTGCTCGAGGAGGCCAAGCGCATCTTCAAGCCCGAGTTCCTGAACCGCATCAACGACCTCGTGGTCTTCCGGCCCCTCGACAGGGAGGACCTGCTCAAGATCGTCGAGATCGAGGCGGCCAAGGTCGTCAAGCGTCTCGCCGCGCGCAACATCCATCTGGAGTTCTCGCCCGAGTCCAAGACCCTGCTCATCGAGAAGGGCTACGACGAGAAATACGGCGCGCGCCCGCTGCGCCGGGCCGTCGAGCACTACCTGGAGGACCCGCTCGCCGAGGCCATGCTCCGTGGCGAGGTGAAGGAAGGGGAACCCATCCTCGTCGTCCGCAACGGCGACAAGCTGGAGTTCAAGACCAAGTCCCCCACCGCGGAGAGCGGCGTCTCGCCGTAAGCCGGTTTAGTTTCACGCCGTCGGCGCCTTGCGTGCCGGCGGCGTTTTGTTTTGCTCGGGCGGTGCCGATCCGTCCCGTCATCCTCGCGCTGCTGCTGTGGGCGGGACCCGTGCGGGCGCAGGACGTGATCGTCATCCCGCCGGAAGAACTCGGCCGGGCCCCTTCCGCCGCCCGCATCACGATGCTCGTGGACCAGGCGGCGGCGCAGGGGTGGGGCAGTGTCACGCCCGTGTTGCGGGCGGCCGCCCTGCAGGCCTACGAGGGCAACACCGGTTACGCGCCGGCGTGGTATTACCTGTATCGGTGGGCGGCGTTGCTCGGCCAGCCGGAAAGCCGGGCGATACCCCAGTGGATCAAGGCCGTGGAGCAGGCCAAGGTCGGCCACGCGAACATGGCGCGCAGCTACCTGCCCAAGCCGGGGTCGCTCGCGGCCTACTGGTCGCGGGAGCTGCAGATCTTCGCGCTCGGCTCGCCGCAGTTCTCGGAGGAGTTCTTTGTCACGGTGGACCCGGTGGACAATCCGATGAACCTGCTGTCCATCCTCCAGCAGCTTTACGCGGCGGATCCCGGCGCGTTCGCCGCCTACCAGAACCTCGCGATCGCGCTGGCGGTGGTCTGCGACCTGCCGCCGCCGCCGCACTGGCCGCACGGCCAGGTGAGTCCCCAGGCGCTGCCGCGCCGCATGCTGCAACCGACCGAGGCCTTCACCTACTGGGTGCGGGCCGACCGGGAGAACCGCACGCTGCACAAGCTCCGGCGGCTCGCGGCGCTGGAGCTGAAGTTTGTCGTCGATACCGGCGCGCCCGTGAACGAGATGACCTGGGCCCGGCAGAACGTCACCCAGCCGTTGGCGCAGTTCGCGAAGGTCTATGACCTGATCAAATACCGGAAGGACCGGCTGCAAGCCAACCAGTTCATGTGGCTGAAACCGACCTACCAGCTGCCGCTGATCCTGCAGGAAGGCGGCATCTGCGTGGACCAGGCCTACTTTGCCTGCATGGTCGGCAAGGCGCGCGGCGTGCCGACGCTGCTTTTCCGCGGCGCCGGGCTCGACGGGCGCCACGCCTGGTTCGGCTATCTCGACGGCCAGCAGCGCTGGCAGCTCGACGCGGGCCGCTATGCCGAGCAAAAATACGTGGTCGGCCTCGCCCTCGATCCGCAGACGTGGCGTGACATCAATGACTATGAGCTGTTGTTCATGTCCGAGCGCTTCCGGGCGCTGCCGACCTACAAGCTGTCGGTGATGCACGCCCAGTTCGCCGCCGAATACCTGCGTGACGGCAAGCCGGCGCTGGCCCTCAAGGCCGCGCGCGAGGCCGTCAACCGCGAGCGGCGCAACATCGCGGCGTGGAACGCCCTCCTCGAGGCGCAGGCCAGGTCGAGTCCCGACCTCCGCGGCCTCGAGGGCGTGTTGCGCGAGGCCGTGCTGGCGTTCCAGAAATACCCCGACCTGGAGGTGGCTTTTGCGCGGCAGCTGGTCAACACGCTGCGGGCGCGCGGCGAGACGAGCGCGGCCAATTTCGAGGAGGCTCAGCTGGCAAAGAAGCACCGGAGCGGCCGCGTCGACCTGAGCATCCAGCAGGCCGCCGCCATCATGGAGCGGAGCATGAAGGACGATGACCTGGCGACCCAGGTCCGTTACTACCAGCAGGTGCTGCAAACCTATGGGCAGGATGCCGGCATCGATTTTTACGACAAGGTGGTGCTGACCTTTGCCCGCCATCTGGAGGAACAAAAGCAGGTCCCGGCGGCCATTTCCTGCGTCGAGCGGGCCGGCCAGACCCTCCGGGTGGAGAAGGGCAGCCAGCTTGAACAGGAACTGCAGGGCCTCCTCACGAGCCTGAAATCGGGCAAAAAGTAGGAAAATCGCCCGCCGGTTGAACCTTTCCGGCTTGAGAGCGTCCAAGACGGCACTTCACTCACACTCTCTCCCATGCTCGACATCTTCAAGGGCGCCGGCGTCCTCATCTATCCTCTCGCTCTCTGTTCCATCATCGCAGTCTACATCCTCTGCGAGCGACTCTTCGCCCTCCGCAAGGATGCGGTCCTGCCCGACGATCTCGTCGACGCCATCGTGGAGGGCAAGCCCGCCCAGGCCGGCCGTCATTCCGTGCTCGCCCGGATCGTCGAGTTCTCCGAGCGCCACAAGGATGACCCGGAGGCGGTCAAGGCCTTCGCCCGGCTCGAGATCAACCGCATGGAACGCGGCATCCCTTATCTGGACGTCATCTATGCCGCCGCCCCGCTCATCGGCCTCACCGGCACGGTGACCGGCCTGTTGCAGGTGTTCTCGCAGATCTCCCCGGAGACCGGCCTGCCGGACCCGGTGGCCTTCACCAAGGGCGTGGCGCTGGCGCTTTCCGCCACGGTCATCGGCCTCTCGATCGCCATTCCGTCGCTGGTCGGCGCCGGTTTCCTCCAGCGCAAGGTGGAGAACTACGCCGCCAAGCTCGACCTGCTGCTGGAACGCGTCCTCGCCCGCACTTCCAAGTAAGTCATGAGCGGCCTCTACCAGCGGAAGCGCAAGCGGCCCGAGATGAACCTCGTGCCGCTGATCGACGTCCTCGTGATGCTGATCTTCTTTGCGTTCGTCACGATGCAGTTCCGGACGATCGCCACCATGAACCTCACGCTCCCCAAGGTGGAAACCGCGGGCAAGAGCGAGCTGAAGGAATCCATCACCATCAGCATCACCAAGGAGGGCACGGTCGATTTCAACGGCAAGCCCGCCAGCATGGAGGCCCTCGAGGAGCTCGTGCACCAGGTCGGCAGCGTGACGAAGGATATCCCCGTCGTCATCCGCTCGGACGAGAACACGCCGCTGCGCTACGTGACCCAGGCAATGGACATCTGCCGCAAGCAGGGGCTGAACAAGATCAGGCTGCAGAGCCGCTGATCGCGGCTTCATTTGGTAGGGGCGCTTGCCCTCAAGCGCCCGGGCCGTTGAGGGCAACGGCCCCTACCGGGTTTGCCGTCCGAGCATTTTCTGGATTAGTGCCCATTAGTGTGAATTAGTGGTGCCCATGAAGATCCTCATCACCGGCGTCACGCGTGGCTTGGGCCGGGCCCTGGCCGAGTGGTATATCGCGAACGGGCACACGGTCATCGGTTGCGGCCGCAGCGCCGAGGTGCTGAACCTGCGCTTCACCCATCCGGCGCCGCATGACTTCACGGCCCTCGACGTGGCCGACGAGGGCAAGGTGGCGCTGTGGGCGGAGAAGGTCCTCGCGGTGCATGGCGCCCCCGACCTGCTCATCAACAATGCCGCGCTCATGAACACGCCGGCGCCGCTGTGGCAGGTGCCGGCGCGGGAGTTCAACCAGCTGATCGACGTCAACATCAAGGGCGTGGCGAACGTCATCCGGCATTTCGTGCCGGCGATGGTGGCGCGCAAGTCGGGTGTCATCGTCAATCTCAGCTCCGGCTGGGGCCGCAGCACCTCGCCCGAGGTCGCGCCTTATTGTGCGTCCAAATACGCGATGGAGGGGCTGACCAAGGCGCTGGCCCAGGAACTGCCCGCCGGCATGGCCGCGGTCCCATTGAACCCCGGGGTGATCGATACCGACATGCTGCGGGCGGCATGGAGCGACGGGGCCGCCAGCTATCCCAAGGCCGCCGAGTGGGCCAGGCAGGCCGCGCCTTACATTCTCCAGCTGGGACCGAAGGATAACGGCAAATCGGCGAGCGTGGCGGCGTTCGAGGACTGAGTCTTCAGCGCGCCGGCACAGACTTGCGCCAGGCGTCCTTCTGCAGGCCGATTTTCTCCACGGGGATCGCCTCGAAGCCGAGTTTGGCGAGAGTCGCGGCGTCAGCCGGGACAAAGGCCAGGGTGCGCGGATCGAAGGTTCCCGGGATCGTGTCCGTCAACCGGTCGTCGGGGAATTCCCGGCGGGTCTCCGGGTCATCGCGCTGCCAGGTGCGGTAGCCGGCCTCGCCGTCGATGTTCATGTAATAGGGGTCCCAGAATTTCTCGGGCACCGCCCGCCGCCGGATGAAGGCCGGGTCGGCGATCCAGTTGTCCCGGTGCACGGTCAGGCCGTGGAAGTCGAAGGCCCAGTAATCGTAGACATCCAGCCAGCGGCCACCCCAGGAAACGTTCCGGGCGAATACATTTCCCTTCGGCACCGGCGGCTCGTCCTGCAGCAGCGTGCGCAGCCTGGGATAACGTTCGACATAGGGCGGCTGGTCGCCGCCGCGTTCCTTGAACCTGTCGAACAACCACGGGAATTCGCCGTTGAAGTAGTTGCTCGCCCAGCCGAGCCCGCGGGCGTCGAGGTGGGCCGAGGGCGTGCACTCGATGAACAGGTTGTTGGTGACGGTGTTGTCCCGGCCGCCGCCCACCTGCACCCCGCGGCCGGCACGGTAGAAGATATTGCCGTGGACGGTGAACCCGCTCGAGAAGTCGTCGAGATAGACCGCGGTGACGCCATGCAGGCCCGGGCCCTTCAGGTCGTGCCAGTAGTTGTAACGGATGACATTGCCCTGCCAGGTGTAGTCGCGGCCGGTGTGGATGCCGCCCGCGTCGCCGGTCTCCTGGCAGACCCGGTGGACCTCGTTGAACTCGACCACGTGATCATTGCCGCGGAGATACATCGCCTCGAACGGGGCGTCATGGATGAGGTTCTGGGTCACCAGATTGCCGACACCGTCGATCAGGACGCCGTATTGGCCGGTGCGCAGCCACTGGCTGAAGTGGTGGATGTGGTTGTTGATCACCCGGTGGCCGGAGGGCGTGAGGGTGGCCCGGTCGCCGCCGGTGACATGCATCGCCCCGTTCGCCAGATCATGCAGGTCGCAACTCTGGATGGTATGCGACCGGCCGCCGTCGACGGTCACGGCCTCGCCGCCCAGGTTGCGCAGCGTGCAGCCGGCGAGCGTGACATGCTCGCCGCCCGTCACCAGCACCCCGGTGCCCCGGCCGGCCTCGAAGGTCAGGCCGGCGATCTCCACATGGGCCGCGCCATTCAGGTGCAGCAGGGGCGTCTCGAGCACCGAAACGCTGAGGTCGCCGGGTTGCAGGTCGGCCGGCGGGAGAAAATACACGCGCCCCGCCGCGCGATCGAAGAACCATTCGCCCGGCCGGTCGAGCTCCTCGGGAACATTGAGGAAGCAATACCGTTGGTTGCGCGTGTAGCCGTAGTGGTGGTGCGGCTCGGCGAGCGTGATTTCGCGGGACTGCGGGTCGATGGATTGGACGGGCTGAAAGGAATCGCTCCAGTCGAAGGTCCAGTAGCCATGGGCATAAATTTCCCCGCTGCGGGCCCAGGCCGCGGGCCGGTCACCGGCGTAGTTGAAGCGGCCGTAGTGGCGGCCGGCCGGCACGCCATCGAAACGTTTCTCGCGGGCCAGGCCCTCCAGGAAGCGTTTGGGGCCGGTTTGCGGGACATCGGCGATCAGCAGCCAGCCCTCGTTGGGGTAGCGGGCGAGGGGCATGCGGGTCCCGCGATGGAAAAGTTCGAGCCCGGGATTGCCGCGCTGGGCGATCCGGCCGAAGTCGCGGACGCCCTCGGCGGCCAGGTCCAGCACCACGACCCGGTCGCGAACGCCGGCGGGCAGCCGGGCGGCGACGACGGGGTCGGTGACCGGGGCGAAACGCCGGACAACGTGACCGCCGTTCAGGATCACCGGTTCGCCGGGGGCGGCCTGCCAGATCACCGGTGCCCCGGATGTCCCGGAATCGGCCGCGCCAAGTTCGAGGGTGGAGGCAATCGGATAGATTCCCGGATCGAGCCGGATGATGGCGCCCTCGGCCAGCGGTTGCCTGGCACGCAGCTCGCGCAAGGCGTCGCGGGCGGCGAGCGGGGTTTTAAGTGTCCGCCGGGGCCCGACCTCGAGTATCACCGGAGCGGCTTGCAGACAGAGCGTGATCAGGAGAAGCGGGCCGAGACGCCAAGGGGTAAGCATGCCTCTAAATCGCGGCGGAACGCCGCGGCCGGCAAGCGTGGAGCACCTGAAATTTCAGCCCGTTTTGTGCCGGCAACTGGGAGCTTGTGCCGGGCCTCGGGGCCGGGGCATAAACAGCGGCCCCATGAAACGCATCTTCGTCTCCGGCTGCTACGACATCATCCATGCCGGCCACGTGCAGTTCTTCGAGGAAGCCCGCGCCTTGGGCGGCCACCTGACGGTGTGTTTTGCCTCCAACGAGGTGCTGTGGGTGCACAAACGGCGCCGGAGTTCGCTGCCCGACGACCACAAGCGCGCGCTGCTCGCGTCGTTGCGCATGGTGGACGAGGTGGTGGTGGGCACGGGGTTGGAAGAGGGCATCGACTTCCGGGATCATTTCCTCCGGCTGCGGCCGGACATCCTGGCCGTGACCGAGGACGACAAGTATGCGCCGCTCAAAAAGGAACTGTGCGCGCAGGTGGGGGCGACCTATGTGGTGCTGCCCAAGACGCCGCCGAAGTTCGAGCCGGTCTCGACCACGGGGATCGTGAAGTTCATCCGCGCGCCGCAGGAGGCGCCGCTGCGGGTGGACTTCGGTGGCGGCTGGCTCGATGTGCCACGGTTTGCCCGTTCCGGTTCATACATCGTCAATTGCGCCATCTCACCCACGGTCTCGCTCCGCGACTGGCCCTACGAACGGAATGCCGGCCTGGGCGGCAGCGGCGCCTGGGCGTTGCTGAACGGCCGGGATGGCGTGACCTCCGAGCTCGACCTCGGGGTCGGCTGGCAGGATCCCGCCATCATCACGGAGGGCGGCCTCTGTGTCTGGAAGAGCGGGCCGCGCCCGGTGCTGGAGGTGAAGCATTGCGGGGATTTTCTCAACGGCCGGATGGCGCTGTTCTGGACCGGCCAACAGCACTCGACGCCCGGCGTGGCCGACCAGGCCCGCGACTACGACGCCATCGCGCGGGCCGGTGCTCTCGCCCGGGAAGGAGTCTGGGCCGGATCCGTGGAGAAGATCGCCGCCGGTGTCCGCGCCTCCTACGCGGTGCAGCGCAGCGAGGGCATGGACCCGCTGCCCGGCGAAAAAGCGGACGCGGCCCTCGCGGGCTGCCGGCCGCTGGCCTGGAAATACTGCGGCGGCGGTTTTGGCGGCTATGCCGTGTATCTTTTCAACGACCCGGCCCAGCGCGACGCGGCATGCAAGCTCGCCGGGTTCCGGCCGATCGAGCCCTACGTGGCGCGGTCGGCGTGAGAGATGGGTGGAACCGGGCCTCCGGACCGGTTTTCCGCGACGTGCATCCAAGCAACCCGTCCAGAGGCCGGGTTCCAGCTGCAGAGAAAGTCAATCCCGCGACTTGGAGTCGATGATCAGCGTCACGGGGCCGTCGTTCACCAGCGCGACATCCATCATGGCGCCGAATTCCCCGGTCTGGACGGGCCGGCAGAGCGCGGCGGAAAGCTGGGCGACGAACTTCTCGTAGAGGGGTTCCGCCTGCTCGGGCCGGGCGGCGGCGCTGAAGGAGGGCCGGGTGCCTTTCTGCAGGCTGGCATAAAGGGTGAACTGGCTGACCAGCAGGATGCCGCCGCTGATGTCGGCCACGGAGAGGTGCGTCTGCCCGTCCGGTTCCCCGAAGATGCGCAGGCGGATGATCTTTTGGGCCAGCCATTCACCGTCGGCCGCGGTGTCGGCGGGCTCGATGCCGACGAACACCAGCAGACCGCGCCCGATCTGTCCGGTGATGCGGCCGGCAACGGTCACGCTGGCGGAGGCGACACGTTGGAGGACAACTCTCATGCGTTTTGCAGCGGCGGTCTGGGAGCGCCGCTACAGATCGGCCTATGGCATCGGCTCGTGCGGCTCGACCTCGGCGTCGTAGTTCACGCCCGGCAGGCCGAAGCCGAAGAGCTTGAGGAACTCGGTGCGGTAGCCGGCGATGTCGGTGAGCTCGGCGAGGTTCTCGGTCGTGACCTGCGGCCAGATGGCCGAGACGGGATCCTGGATCTCGGGGCGCATCTCCCAGTCGTCGACGCGGACGCGGCCCTCGCGGTCGAACTTCAGGGTGCTGCCGTTGTAGAGCTGGGTGGCGAAGAGCCGTTGCATCTGCTCGATGCAGCCCTCGTGGGTGCCGGCGGCCTTCATGACCTTGTAGAGGATCGAGATGTAGAGCGGCACGACCGGGATGGCCGAGCTGGCCTGGGTGACGAGCGCCTTGTTGACCGAGATGAAGGCGCGGCCGTTGCCGTGGGCCTTCAGCTTCGCGTCGATGGCGCGGGCGGCGCGCTCCAGGTCGACCTTGGCGGCGCCGATGGTGCCGTCCTTGTAGATCGGCCAGGTATGCACGGGCCCGATGTAGGAATAGGCGACGGCGGTGGCGCCGGGGGCGAGCAGCTTCGCGTCGGCCAGCGCCTGCATCCACATTTCCCAGTCCTCTCCGCCCATGACGGCGACGGTGTCGGCGGCCTCGGCCTCGTTGGCCGGCTCGATGGTGACGGTGCTGACGATGCCCTTGTCGGTGTCGACGGTCTTGTTGGTGTAGGGCGCACCGAGCGGCTTGAGGACGGACTTGTGCACGGCGCCCGTCTTCGGGTGGGTGCGGCGCGGGGAGGCGAGCGAGTAGACGACGAGGTCGATCGGGCCGCCCATCTCGGCGGCGATCTTGGCGATGGCCTGCTGCTTGATGTCGTCGGAGAAGGCGTCGCCGTTGAGGTTGCCGGCATAGTAGCCGGCGGCCTTGGCCGCCCGCGTGAAGGCGATGGTGTTATACCAGCCCGGCGTGGCGGGGCGGCCCTCCTCGGAGGGGCGCTCGAAGAAGATGCCGAGCGTGGCGGCGCCGGAGCCGAAGGACGCCGTGATGCGGGAGGCGAGGCCGTAGCCGGTGGAGGCGCCGATGACCAGGACCCGCTTCGGGCCCTGCTGGATCGGGCCCTTGGCCTTGACGTGGTCGATCCATTCCTGGATGTGAGCGGTGCAACCCGTGGGGTGGGCGGTCACGCAGACGAAGCCGCGGACCTTCGGTTTGATTATCATGCGACAGGCAGTTTTTCGGCCCGTCCGCCGGAGACAAGAGTCAAGTTACAGGCACGAAAATTATGCTCGCCCTGCTGCGCGCAAGGCTTCGCAGGGCACGGCCCTCCCAAAGGCACGGGTTGCGCTTACTTTCCCAGCAGCACGATCGGGCCCTCGGCCTTGGGCACGCCGCCCTTCTTCTCGAGGCTGATGGCGAAGGCCGCGGCCTGCGCCACGGGCTGGTCGGGCTTGAAGGCGAGCGCGACCTTGCCGTCGGCCGCCACGTGGAAGACGCCGCCGTTGACGGGATCCTTGTAGGCCGGGTCGACGATCCAGATCTGGTAGTCCTGCGTGTCGGCGATGGCCGGGAGTTTCTCCATCGTGAGCAGGCCGGCCTGCTGGCCGGGATCCCACACGGCGATGACCTGCGCCTCCTTGGTGTTGCCGGCGAGCGAGGCGAGGGCGGAGACCTTGAGGCGGGAGAGGTCCTCGGAGCGGCGCAAGCGGTTGCCGAGGTCGTTGATCATGTTCTCCGCGAGCAGCGAGCGCTCGCTGAGCTGGTTCTGCGCCATCCGGTAAGCGACCTCGGCGAGTTCGCGCTCGGTCTGCAGGGCGGCGTTCTCGCTGCGGAGGGACATGTTCTGGGTCGCCAGCCAGGTGGCGGCGAGGGCAAGCGCGGCCGCCACGGCCCAGGGGACGAACCGGAGCAGCGGGAAGGCGACGACCTGGCCGCCGGTGGGTGCGCCAGCCCCGGCGAGAATGCGGTCCTTCAGGCCGGCGGGCGGCTCGATCTGCGGCGCGGCCAGCGCCAGTGCGGCGGTGCTTTCGGCCAGCGAGTCCGCCAGCGCCCGCAACTCGGGATGGCGGGCCGACTCGGACTCGAACGCGCTCCGCTCCGCGTCCTCGAGGAGGCCGAGGGCGTGCAGGGCGGCAAGTTCTTCGTGGCGCTCCGTGATCATAACCGGGCGGGGAGGATTTCGCGGAGCTTCAGGAGGCCCCGGCGGATGCGGGCCTTGATGGTGCCGAGGGGCTCGTTGAGCCGGGCGGCGATCTCCTGCTGGGTGAGGCCCGAGAAGAAGGCCAGCTCGATGGCCTTCTGCTGGTCGGGGGCGAGCGCGGTCAGGGCGGTGCGGACGGCGCCGGCCTTTTCCCGGAGCCAGAGCGAGCCGGCGGAGTCGGTGTCGTTCCCGACGGCGGCGGGCTGGAGGTCGGGCGCGGACTCGGCGAGGAGCTCGGCGCGGCGCTTGCGCATGCGGACGCGGTCGATGGCGCGGTTGCGGGTCAGGGTGGCCGCCCAGGCAAAGACGGAGCCGCGGCTCGTGTCGTAGGCCGCGGCCTTGTGCCACATCTGCAGGAAGACGTCCTGGACGACGTCCTGCGACTCGCCGGCGTCGTTGAGCACGCGGAAGGCGAGCGAATAAAGCGGCTTGGCCAGCAGGTCGTAGAGCCGGGCCAGGGCGGCCTTGTCACCCTGCGCCATGGCGGCCAGGAGCGCCGCGTGTTCGCGGCTGCGGTCGTCTCCGCCAGCGGGACTGGGGCCTTCGCCGGTCATGCGGATGCGGGTCCCCGGTCCACGCCGGTCGGGCGTGACCTCGAACCAGGTAAGCGGACAGGGACTGGCCAGGAGCATTGCATGACTGATACGCGCGGGTCGGGCGGAGGGATGCCTACGGTTTTGATTTGGCGGGGCTTGGCAACTGCAATGCGCCGGGGTCAGGCCAGGGCCAGCAGCAGGGCCAGCGCGAGCAGGCTG
The DNA here is from genome assembly GCA_041909435.1 of Lacunisphaera sp. Taxonomy (GTDB): domain Bacteria; phylum Verrucomicrobiota; class Verrucomicrobiia; order Opitutales; family Opitutaceae; genus Lacunisphaera. The sequence continues at coordinate 50,923 of JAYRDK010000003.1, read as the reverse complement.
GCGAGGGCGGCAAGCAGGAAGCGTTCGCTTTTGGTGACGGCGAAGGGCATGGGTCAGAGGCCGATGCGGGTCAGGTTGGTGAGGATCTCGCGCACGAGGGGTTCATCCCGCAGCTCGCTCCAGGGCTTGTTGCTCGAGATGCGGATGAAAAACTGGTCCCCCGGGCGCCGGAAGCCGTATTGCAGGGCGATCTGGAAAAGCGCGGGAATGGAATAGGGATCGCGGTAGCTGATGACGCGGCCGTCATAGATGTGCCAGAACCACACGTTTTGCGGAAACCCGACGTTGTTCCGAAACACCCGGTGCTCGCCGGGGGAAATGTTCAGGCCCGGCACCGCGGGCACATCCCGGGTGTCGGCCACCGGCTGGGCAAACCAACCCGAGCCGGGCCAGCAGGCGTCGGGGGTGTGCGAGGCGACGCGGCTGACGGAGGTCTGTCCGGGCGGCCAGTAGGCGACATACACGGTGAGTTGGGTGAACTGGCCGGGGCCGGTCGAGCGCAGGTAGGTCCGCTCCATCAGGTTCGAGGTCTGGAGAATATCCGCGAACTGGTAGAGGTCGTCCGGGGTCATGACCTCCCAGTCTCCGGCCCGAACCGGCAGCAGGCTGGCGAGGTTGGGCGGCGGCTGCCCCTGGCGGATGGCCGGCCGCGCGCTCAACAGATAGAATCCCCCGAGGGCCAGCGTGGCGGCGACGGTCGTCCAGAAAAACCGCAGCGGCCAGCGCGGCACCACGGCGGGCCCGGGGCCGGGTGGCGCGGCGGGCGGCGGGGCCTTGGTTTCCAGCAGGACCGCCAGGCCGGCGAGCACGGCGGCCGTGATGCCAAGGATGGCGAAGCCGGTGGCGTCGTGCCAGAAGCCGTTGATGTCCTTGCCGGCGTTGGCCAGCAGCGTGAGCGTGAGCGAGCGCAGGAAGTTCATGCCCAGGGCCAGCAGCGGGGCGGCCACGATCAGCACCGCGCGGCCGGCCGGCCGGCGCACCAGCCAGCCGGCGAAGAAGAATCCGGCGAACACGCACGAGATGAGGCTGCGGATGCCGCTGCAGGCCTCCTCGACGCCGACGGTGGTGGTGGCCAGCTCGATGACATTGCCGTGCTGGCGGGCGGGCACGCCGAGCAGGTGCAGGGTCTGCAGCACGCTGCCGGTTACCCATTGCTGCAGGGCCAGCGTGAGGCGCGTGTAGGTGCCGTCGGGCAGCGGCGCGACCAGCAGCCAGAGTAAAATGGCCGTGAGGCTCACCCAGTTCAGGGGCACGAGGCGCAGCCGGGCATCGGCGAGGATCAGCAGGCCGGCGAGCAGGAAGGAGCCGAGGGAGGCGGCGAGGAGGCAGCTGACCAGCGCATGCGTCCAGGCCAGGGTGGCGGCAAAGAGCCCGGCGAGGGCGAAGAAAACAAAACCCAGGGTCAGGGCGCCGGCGACGGCCAGCGCGGACAGGCGCCCGGGCGGCACCCAGCGCGGCGTGCCCTGGCGCCGGCTTTCCCAGACCAGCAGGAGGAAAATGAGCGGCACAAAAAACGCATGGGAGAGATCAGGGTTCTGGCTCCACTCCGGCCACATCAGCCAGGTGAAGGCGCCGGCGAGCCCGAGCAGCAGGGCGATGACGGCGAGCGCATCGGCCGGCGGCCGGCCGACACCGGGGGAAAGGGGTGGAAGGGGCGGGCTCATTGGGCGGGAGGCGCCGGGGGGGCTCGTTCCAGGATGGCGTAGACGACCTCGGTCGGCAAAGGGACGAGCGGCATGATGCGCGGGAGCCGCCGGTCGAGGCCCGGGGTCTTGAGCAATTGCCCCATGCCGCGCAGGACGCGGGCGTCGGACGCGGTGTATTGGTTTATCCGGGTGGCGATCTCTTCCGCGCGCACGGTGTCCCCGGCCAGCGTGGCGGCCAGATAGACGGCCTGGTGGAGCGACACGTTCCCGGCGTTCACCGGCAGATCGGCCGCGACCAGGCGGTCGTGAAAGCGCCGGAAAAGCGCGGCGTCAGGCTGTCTGATCAGGTAGGCGCAAAACTGCGCGACGATCCGGGGGGCCATTTCGTAGCGCAGCTGGGCATCCAGCTCGGGGCCCGCGAGGGAGGTCCATTCCTTGGCCTGATAGACGCGCAACCGGAGAAAGGCGGCTTCGTCGGGCTGCAGGAGACTGCCGTAGGCGCGCAGCAGGTCGTTGGCCCGGTCGGCTTCGCCATGCCGCAGGAGCCGGTCGACCTGATAATAGGGGATGTAGCCGGCCGCCGGCTGGCGGTGGACCCGGACGAGATGCGGCAGGGTGCGAGCCAGCTGACCCAGCAGCAGCTGCTGCTCGATGCCGATCAACTCGGTGCACCATTCCGGCAAATGGGGGTGCTCTGACAAAACCGTGCCGAGGTAGGCGTGATCGCCGGTCTGGCGGGCGGAAAAAAGCAAAGCGTTGAGCCAGGCGGAGCGCTCGGCGGGATCCTCGCCCAGCATGCGGGTGGCGAGATCCATGACCTGCGGGTAGGCGGCGCGGGCCAGGAGGCTGCGGAACCAGATCTGCGCGGTCTGCCGGCGCTGTTCGGGCACATCCCGCATCAGGCGCTCGTAGATGTGGTCCGAGACATACGGCTGGGCGGCCACCTGGCACAGGCCGGCGAGCGCGAGGCCGGCGGGATAGTTGCGGGGATTGAGCTGGGTGACCCGCTCCAGCGAGAGGATCGCCGCCTGATAATTGCCGGCCTGGATGGCTTCCTGGGCGCGGGCGGCATAGAGTTTTTCCTGGGAATCGCGAAGTTCGCCCCAGCGCGGCGGCCAGAGGACGGACAGGTAGCTCGTCTCGTAGCGGGCCGCGCGCAGCACGGTGTAGAGGCTCAGGGTGCCGGCGAGGTAAAGGATGAGGCCGAGGACGGAACCATACAGCAAGGCCCGGCCCCAGAAAGGACGGACGCTCTCCGCATTGACGCTGCAGCGCCAACCGTGGGGCGTCTCGGTCAGGAGCGGGCACACCCGGCGAAAGCGGGCGGGCTGCGCCCATCCGAGGACGGCATCGCAGCGCGAGTCCAGGGCGTGACCCGAGTCGCTGTAGGTCTGGCACGGGCAGTCATCCCGGTGCGCGCCGCGCATCCGGAACCAGGCCTTGCGGGTGTTCCAGTAGAAGAGCGCCCACCAAAACCGAAAAAAATCTCCGATCCATCCGGTCACAGCAGGCAAGCTAGGGAGGCGGCGGCGGGCCGCAACGCGCAATTGCCGCGGGGTTTGCGAAACTGGCGGCTGGCAAAACCGGTCCCGGATTGTAACCAGCGAAGTTTTGACGGCGTCCTTCCCGAAAGTAGTTTTTCCCGAATTTCCTCCCATGAAATCCCTGATCAAAACCATCATCGCGGGCGCCCTCTCCCTGGCCGCCCTGTCTGCCGCCCAGGCGGCCCCTGCCGAAGTGGGCCAGGCTGCGCCGGACTTCACCCTCACCGACATCAACGGCCAGCAGCGCTCGCTGTCCGAATTCAAGGGCAAGACCGTGGTCCTGGAATGGGTCAACCAGGAGTGTCCCTTCGTCGTGAAGCATTACGACAAGAGCGGCAACATGCCGAAGACGCAGCAGGCCGCCATGAAGGACGGCGTGGTCTGGCTGCAGATCAATTCCGGTCACCCCGGGGCGCAGGGCGACTTCGCCCCCGCGAAGGTGGCCGAGTGGCAGAAGCGCCACGCGGTGGCCGCGACGGCCTACTTCCGCGACCAGGACGGCAAGGTCGGCAAGCTCTATGACGCCCGCACCACGCCGCACATGTATGTCATCGATCCGGCCGGCACGCTGGTCTACGCGGGCGGCATCGACGACATCCGCTCCAGCAAGCCCGAGGACATCGCCAAGGCCACCAACTACGTGACGGCCGCCCTCAGCGACCTCAAGGCCGGCCAGCCGGTGCGCACGAAGAACTCCCAGCCCTACGGCTGCTCGGTCAAATACAAGAACTGAGCCGGGCGCAGCTCACCCTGCCAAGCCGGAGCCCGCGGGCTCCGGCTTTTTTGTCGCCGGGCGCGAACGCGCGATCAGCCAGGCGAGCAGGGCATAGCCGGCGCTGGCGAGGTGCGCGCTCGTGGCGACGCGGATCGCCGGATCGTCGAACCGGATCATGCCGCCGCCACGCCCGCCCTGGACAATCTCGAGGATGACTTCGCCGATGTAGATCACGAGCACGGCGGGCCAGAACCAGTCGGCCCAGTTGCGGCGCCAGCCCTGCAAGGCGAGGAACAGCAGCAGGCCCAGGTTGATGGCGCTGAGGCCGCCATACCGCGCCATCTCCGGATCAAACCACCAAAGCACCGCGGAGATGAAGGCCGGCATGGCCAGGAGGGCCACACGGCAGAACCGCGGGTGCCGGGCCGCCAGCAGCCAGCCGAGGATCAGCCACAGGCCGGTGTCGGCCAGGAAATGGGGCCACCCGAAATGGACCAGGTGACCGGTCCAGACGCGCCAGAGCTCGCCCTCCGCGAGCGCGGTCCGGTCGTAGAGCAGGCCGGAGCGCCAGGCCGGATTGAGCTGGATCACCAGTGCGGCCAGGGCGACCACCAGGAACATCCCGGCGATCCGGCGCGGCAAGCTCTGCGGGGCCGCGCTCATGCCCGGTCAGCGGCGGCGCAGGAGCAGGCGCGCGAGCCCGAGCAGGGCCAGGGCGCCGCAGAACCAGAAGCTGGGGGCGCCACCACCGCCACCACCACCCGAACTCGGAGGGGGCGCCGGCGGGGCCGGGGGGGCGTTGACCGTGAGCGTGGCCGGGTCGCTGGTGACCGAGCCGGTGCCGTTGCTGACGACCACCCGGTAGGAACCGGCATTGGCGGCCGTCACGCCGGTGATGCTGTGGGTGGCGCCGGTGGCGCCGCCGATGTTGTTCCCGTTAAAGGTCCATTGGTAGCCGTTGGCGCCGGTGGCGGTGACGCTGAAGCTCGCACTGCCGCCGGAGGTGACGGTGGCGCTGACCGGTTGCGCGGTGATGACGGGCAGCAAGGGGCCGGTGGGGGTGAAGGATACGTTCACGGTCAGGCCGGCGGAGTCGGCATCGAAACCGTCGACGGCGATGTAGTAGGTGGTGCCGGCGGCGGCGGTGAACGAGACGGAGCTGGCCTGGATGTGCGGCTGGGGCGAGGAGCTGAGGTCGTCGTTGCCGGCGATGGTGACAAGGCTGTTGACGGCGGTGCCCGTGTAGACCCCGAGGGTGGTGTCACAATAGCTGCCGCGCGTGTCGATGGCGACGGGGCCCGCGGCCGGGGCGGTCCAGCGCCACCAGACGGAGCGCCCGCCGGGGTTGCCGGCGTGGTTGGGTTCCCCGGCCTGCTTGGTGGCGTTGGTGTTGTAGCCGCCGAGGGTGGCGGAGTTGTTCGCGGCCAGGGTGATGATGGCGGCGTTGGCAAAGCTGTCGTTGGCCGGCTGCCCGGGCGGCCCGTAGATATTCTGGGCCCCGGTGATGTCGTCGCTGGCCAGCGCATCGAGGCTGCTGATGCGGCTGTTCATGATGGCCTGGACGCTCTGGCCGGCCTCGTCGGGATGGTCGAGGCCAAGCAGGTGGCCGAGCTCGTGCAGCGTGACGCGCTGGATATCGATGGCGCTGCGGGTGGGACCGTCGTAGGAGTCCCAGGTGCGGGCCGAGTTGTAGACGATGTCGGCCCGGGTGCGCTCGTTGCCGCGCGACCAGACGGTGGTGATCGCGACGGTGTTGGTGTCGAAGGCTTCGCCGAAGACGTTGCTGGCGAAGACCAGCTCATTGAGGCTGTTGTTCTGGTCGGCGGGCCCCTCGGGGGCGACGGAGGTGGTGATCTGCAGGTTGCCGAGATGCGTGTTCCACATCTGCGCGGCGGCCTGGGCGCTGGAGTTGAAGCTGTGGCCGTCGCTCAGGTTGGCGGTGCCGCCCAGCTTGATCTGGATCGCCACGGCGCCCGGGGGCCACTTGAGCGGCAGCGGCGTGCCGCTCTCGCGCTGATCCACGATGTAGGTGAAGCTCCAGGCCGCCACCGCGGCAAGCAGGCCGGCGAGGACCGCGAAAACCAGGGACAGTTTCTTATTTTTCACGGGCGGTCGGCTGGATGGTGGCAACGCGGTCCCGGATCTGCCGGAGGAAGGCGGCGGCCGTCAGCGGCCGGGCGGCGGGGTTCTGCTGCTTGACGGCGCTGAGCCGGTTCATGGGCAGGGAGACGTCCTCGGCGCTGTAGAGGGGTAGGCCGTTGCTGCGCAGGACATACGCCTCGCCGGAACCGGCCGCAGGCATGACCGGGTAGACCCCGTGCATCAGGGCCACCAAGGGCAGCATTTTCCGCTTTTCCCCGTGGACGAAGAGCACGTTCTCGTCGCCGACGTAAAACTTGGGCATGCCCTGGATGGCCAGTTCGTCCTCCCCGATGCGGCCGCCGATCAGGTCGAGCACCAGCGGGGAAGGGGGCGTGCCCTTGACGACCTCGCGGATTTCCAGCTCCACGCGCGTGCCGATGTAGCGCTGGCCGTTGTGCTCCCGCCACGCGGCGGTGGCGGACTTGACCACGGCGCGCACGACGTAGTCGGACTGGTTGATGAGCGAGTCGAGGTCCGGGGCCTCCACGGTGGTGGCGGAAAGGCGGGGCAGGAGGGTCAGGCCCAGGGCCAGCCCGATGAGGATGCAGCGGCGTGCGATCATGGAGGAATGGATTTGGACGACGGACCCGGCCCAAGGTTCCGCGTCGCGGTAACGGACGCAACCTAGGCGATCGGCGGACGGCGTCAAAAACTAAGTCTATACCTTGATCGAAAACAGTTCCGCATCCAGCCGGCCCTCGGCCACGCGGGTGGTGGGGCCGGTCATCTTGATGGCGAAATCCCGGGCGATCTCGATGCCGATCTGGCCGCCGGGCATGTGCACGGTGAGCTTGGCGTCCACCAGGCCGAGCTTGTGGGCCACGGCGGCGGACGCGCTGGAGCTGCTGCCGGAGGCAAGCGTGTAACCCGCGCCCCGCTCCCAGATCTCGATCCGGACGTTCTGGCGGTCGAGCACCTTGAGGAACTGGACGTTGATGCGGTTCGGGAAGTTTTTGTGCACCTCGATGTCCGGGCCGTATTGCTTCGCCAGGTCGGCCGAGATCTCGGGCAGCACCATCACGCAGTGCGGGTTGCCGATGCCGGCGGCGTTGAAGGTGAACTCGCGGTCCCGGATCGTGAACTTCTCGCCGAGGACCTCGCGCACGGGGCCGGCGACGGGGATCCGGTCGCTCTGGAAGGTGACCCGGCCCATGTCGACGGTGATGCGCTGGCCGCCGTCCATGACGCGCGACTCGACCACGCCGCCCGGCACCTCGATGGTGAAGGCCTCGCCGCCCACGAGCTTCTGGTCAAAGAGATAGCGGGAGAAGATGCGCAGGCCGTTGCCGGATTTCTCGGCCTCGGAGCCGTCGGGATTGAAGATGCGCAGCCCGAACTTCGCCTGGGTGGCGCGCAAGGGGCCCCACAGGATGCCGTCGGAACCGGCGCCGAAGTTGCGGTGGCAGATGACGCGGATCTGCTCCGGGGTCGGGGCCGGCCACCCGGGGTAGTCGGCGGGATTCATCACGAGGTAGTCGTTGCCGAGGGCGTGATACTTGAAAAAGCGCATGGGAGAGGGAGAGGCTTACACCACGGAACGCAGGGAAGACACGGAAAAAATGCGGCGGGATTCAGCTGGTCCCGCCTCCAGGCAAGCGCTCAGCCCGCGGCCTGGGCCTTCGTGCCGTAGCCGAGCAGCTTCCGCTCCTTGATGAAGTCGGCGACCCGGGCCGGCACCATCTTCTCCCACGAATCGTCGCCGGCCTTGATGCGCTGCAGGACGTCGCGCGAGAAGATGTTCAGGTAGTCGGGGTTGCTGCCGACGATGCAGTCGACGTTGTGGTTCTCGAGGAGGTGCGCGTAAAGGTTGCGCAGGCGGTCGGTGACCTGGAGGTTGCGGGCGGTGATCATGACGCCGGCGGAGAAGGCGTGGCTGCTGCCGGCGCCCGCCGGGTGGGCGGGCTGGCCGTTGGCCAGGTAGCGGTCGTAGGCGTCCTGCCGCATCGGGTAGATGTAGAGCTTGACCGCGTGGCGGAACATGCGGCCCATCGACTCGAGGATGCCGCCCTCGAGGTTCTCGTAGTATTTCTCGTTGAAGATCTCGAGGAGGTTGTTGATGCCCATGGCGACGCCGATCATCTCCTTGGTGTAGCGGCGGAAATAGGAGACCAGGCGGTAGAACTCGGAATAGTTCGAGATGAGGGCGTTGACGCCGATGTGGCCGAGCATGTCGACGCGGGCGAGGAAATCGGTGGCGTCGAGGTCGCCCTCGGACAGGAGGTTGTTCATGGTGATCTCCATGAGCACGATCATGTCCTTCCCCTTGACCATCGGCTCCTGCATGAACTGGGCCGTGGCGCAGGTGAGCATGTCGACGTTGACGTGCGTGACGGGCCGGAAGCTGCCGCGCTCGACCAGGACGGCCTTGTGGTGCAGCACCTCGGAGGGCTGGAGCACCTCGCCGTTGGGGGCGAACATCACCGCGTTGGTCAGGCCGAACTGCACGAGCCGGAGCGAGAGCAGGCGGTTGTCCGCCGCGCCGAAGGCCGGGCCGCTGACGCGCAGCATGTCGATCTCGATGCGGTCCGTGCCGATGTTGTCCGCGAGGGACTGGATCAGCCGGGCCGGGTCGGCGGTGTAGTTGAAGGCGCCGTAGATGAGGTTCACGCCGACGATGCCGAGGGCCTGCTGCTGGAGGACGTTCTCCTTGTCCCACATGCGCACGTGGACGATGATGTCGCTGGGCTCGGCGCCGACCTCGTGCTGGAAGCGGACGCCCATCCAGCCGTGCCCCTCGTTCGGGCCCTTGAAGCTCTTGGCCACGACCGTGTCGGCGAACACGAAGAACTTGGTGCGGTCGCCGCGCTTGTCGGCGAGGCGCTCCTTGAGGAGGCGGTATTCGTGATCGAGCATCGTCGCGAGCCGCTCGCGCGACACATAGCGCGGGGCCTTGCCGTAGATGGCGTCGCTGAAGGTCATGTCGTAGGCCGACATGGTCTTGGCAATGGCGCCCGAGGCGCCGCCGACCTGGAAGAAGATGCGGGAGACCTCCTGCCCGGCGCCGATCTCCGCGATGGTGCCGTAGCGCGTGCCGTCCAGATTGATGGTCAGCGCCTTGCGGTTGGTCGTGAGCAGTTCCTTTTTCTCACTCATGCCGGACTATAGGTCGATTTTGGCGCGCAAGGGAAGGCTAGGAGTGCAACAATCGGGCGCTAGCAGGGAAAGTTAAGCGTCCGGGCCCCTTTTTTATCGCGGGCTAATGCCGTTCGTCACGCTCCCGGGCCGGTCACCGCTTTTCGCTGGCGGAAGCGGGGCACCTGCCTAGGTTCGCCGCCATGAAGAACTTCTTCACTTCTTTCTTCGCCACCCTCGCGGCCCTGCTCGTTTTCCTCCTCGGCGGCGCACTGTGTTTCTTCCTGCTCATCGGCTTCGTGGTGGCCATGGGGGAGAAGAAGCCGGTGTTGGTGCAGAACGGCTCCTATCTGGTCTTCGACCTGGCCGCGAACATCCAGGACACGCCCTCGCAGGTCGAGGGGTTGGAGGAGTTCATGGAGATTTTCGGCGGCCGCGCCCCGCAGGTGCTGCAGCTCCGCGAGGTCACCCGGGCGCTGCAGGCGGCCGCCAAGGATGAGGCCATCAAGGGCCTCTACCTGACCGGGGCGATGCAGCCGCAGGGCTATGGCTCGGGTTTCGCCGCGCTCAAGGAGGTGCGCGAGGCGATCGAGCTGTTCAAGGCCTCGGGCAAACCGGTGAAGGCCCGCCTCGATTACGCCGGCACCCGCGAGTTCTACCTGACCTCCGTGGCGGATGAGCTGGTGCTCGATCCCTACGGCGCCGTGGTCATGCCCGGCCTGGCCTCGCAGCCGATGTTCTACACCGGGGCCTTCGAGAAATTCGGCATCGGCGTGCAGGTCACCCGCGTTGGCAAATACAAGAGCGCCGTCGAGCCCTTCACGCTCAAGCAGATGAGCCCCGAGAACCGCGCGCAGATCCAGAAGCTGCTCGACGACGTGTGGGGCACGCTGACCGCCGCCATCGAGTCCGCCCGCCGGCTGCCGGCCGGCGCCATCCAGCAGGCCGTCGATGAGAAGGGGCTCATCCGCGCCGACGATGCCCTGAAGCTCAAGCTGGTGGACCGCACCGCCTACCTCGACGAGGTGCTCGACGAGCTGAAGGCCGCGACCGGCCGGCAGGGCTCCAGCCAGCCCTTCAAGCAGATCGGTCTCAAGGATTATGCCCGGCTCGTCTCCAGCGGCGGGCTGGTCGCCAAGCGCCAGGACGAGGGCAAGATCGAGCTGGCCGGCGGCGGCAAGGGCAAGATCGCCATCGTCTACGCCGAGGGCGAGATCGTGGACGGCAGCGGCAACGAGGACGGTTACGTCTATGGCGAAAAGACCTCCCGTTTGCTCCGGCAGATCCGGCAGGACGACAGCATCAGCGCGGTCGTGCTGCGCGTGAACAGCCCGGGTGGCAGCGTCACCGCCTCCGAGGCGATCCTGCGCGAGGTGCGTCTCATCCACAAGGACAAGCCCGTCATCGTCTCCATGGGCACCGTGGCGGCCTCGGGCGGCTACTGGATCGCGACGGCCTCCGACCGGGTCTTTGCGGAACCGACCACCATCACCGGCTCGATCGGGGTCTTCGGCATGTTCGTGAACTTCCAAGGCCTCGCGACGGACAAGCTGGGCCTGACCTTCGATACCGTTAAGACCGGCAGGTTTGCCGATGCCGCCACCGTCATCCGGCCCAAGACCGAGGCCGAGCTCGCCATCTTCCAGGATTCCGTCGACTGGGTCTACGACCAGTTCATCGCCAAGGTCACCGCCGCCCGCAAGCTCGACCGCAAGGTCGTCGAGGAGATCGCGCAGGGCCGCGTCTGGTCCGGCCGCGAGGCGCTGAAGCTCAAGCTCGTCGATGAACTCGGCGGCCTGGCCGATGCGGTCAAATACGCCGCGACCAAGGCCGAGCTGGGGGACAATTTCCGCGTGACCGAGTATCCCCGCAAGAAGCAGTTCGCCGAGCAATTCGCGGAGGCGATGGAAGGCCGCCGTCGCGAGCAGTCTTCCGGCGGTCCGGTCGGAATCCTGATCCGCGAGATGACCGCCGAGCTGCAGTCGCTCAGCAAGTTCAACGACCCGCGCGGCCTCTACGCCCGCCTGCCGTTCGAGCTGCGGCTGAACTGACCGGTTTGGCGGCGGGATCATCAGTCCCGCGGGTTGCCATATTCGCGGCCCATGCCCCGCGGGGCTGATGGCCCCGCCTCCAACAATCGCACGCAACAGTTGCGCCCGCGGGCGCAACCCGCATTGTCCGCACCATGGCTCAGGACTACACCCTCACGAAGGACTGCCCCGCGACCGTCATCCCGGCCGGCGACAAGGTCACCCTCAAGGCCGGCACCGGCGTCTTCATCACGCAGACGCTCGGCGGCAACGTCACGGTGCGCACCGACGCCGGCCTGTTCCAGATCGCGGTCGCCGACACCGGCGCCATCGGCGGCTACACGGCCAAGGCCGAGCAAGCGGCGGTCACGGCCACGGAATTCAGCGAGCAGGCGGTCTGGGACGCGCTCAAGACCTGCTTCGATCCCGAGATCCCCGTCAACATCGTCGACCTCGGCCTGGTCTATGATCTCGCCGTCGAGAAGACACCGGCGGGCAAACACCTCCTTGAGGTGAAGATGACGCTCACCGCGCCCGGCTGCGGCATGGGCCCGGTCATCGCCGAGGACGCGCGCCAGAAGATCGCCAAACTGCCCGACGTGGAATCCGCCAAGGTGCACATCGTGTGGGACCCGCAATGGACCCCGCAGATGATCTCGGACACCGGGCGCAAGGTGTTGGGGCTGGAGTGAGAATTCCCTAACTGGAGCCGCAGCGACCTCGCTGCAGGTATTCGAATCGCGGGCGAGGTCGCCCGCGCTCCAGATCGTCGTGGCTCAGGCCGTGATCGTGTCGAGCGAGCAGCTTTCCACGGGTGTCTCGCAGTTCGGGCGCGCGATGATGCCGGGATAGGGTTCGGTAGCGAAGAGCTTGGCGGGCTCGGTCAGCAGGTGGGTGTCGCAGACGGCGAACAATTCGGCCTCGGTCATGGCGCGGCGCATGTCGTGCAGGAACCTGCCCTCGGGATCCACGCTCTGGCCGACGAAGTTCAGGTATTTCTTCATCTTGGCGACATGCGCCTTCTCGGGGATGTCGGGCGTCTGCGTCTCGCGGTAGAGGCGGGTGATGTATTCGCGGACGTCGGCGAGCGTGGGCTGGCAGACATTTGGAGGGCTGGTCTCCTGACCAGTCGCGGTCGGCCGGGAGGCCGACCCTCCAGCAAGGCGCTCGCGGGTCTGGCGGAAGATCCACGGGTTGCGGATGGCGTGGCGGCCGATCATCACGCCGGCGGCCCCGGTTTGCGTGAGGACCTCGGCGGCCTTGTCGGCGGACGTCACGTTGCCGTTGGCAAGCACGGGGCAACGGACGCTCCGGGCGGCGGTGCCGATGAAATCGTAGTGCACGTCGCTGCGGTAGCCTTCCTTGACCGTGCGGCCGTGGACACTGAGCAGATCCACGCCGTGCTTGTTGATGAGGCCGAGGATGCGCTCGTAGTTTTCCGTCGAGTCGAAACCGATGCGCATCTTCACCGTGAAGAGGCCGGGCACGGCGTCGCGGAGGAAACCGATGAGTTCGTCGATCTTGGCCGGGTCGCGCAGGAGGCCGCCGCCGACGTTCTTCTTGTAGATCTTGGGCGCGGGGCAGCCCATGTTCAGGTCGATGCCGGCGATGGGATATTTCAGCAGCTCCTGCACGGTGCGGACCATGTGGTTGATTTCCTCGCCGATGAGCTGCGCGAAGACCGGGCGGCCGGTCCGGTTCTCCACGATGGAGCGGACGATGTGTTTCTCCGGGCGCGACTGGGCATGGACGCGGAAGAACTCGGTGAAGAAATAATCCGGCGCGCCGTAGTGCGCCATGACGCGCATGAAGGGCAGGTCCGTGACGTCCTGCATCGGCGCCAGCGCGGTCAGCGGCTGGCCGGAGAGGATGGGGGCGGGGAGCTGGCGGGAGCCTGAACCCGCGGGGCTGATGGCCCCGCCTCCATTGAGTGCGCTCACTGGTCTCCCTCGTCCTTGGGCTCTTCCTTCTGCTGCTTGAGCACGCGCTCGAGGATCTCGGTCATGTCCTCGACGAGGTCGAAGACCTTGCGGGCGACGAAAATCGGGCGCTTCTGCTGCAGGGCGAGGACGATGGAGTCGCTCGGACGGGCGTCGAGCTCGAGGAACTTGCGGCCGAGCTCGTTCTGCATGTGCAGGATGATGCGGGCGAAGTAGGTGCCGTCGTTGACGTCGTTGATGATGATGCGCTCGAGGCCGATCTCGAAACCCATCAGCAGGTGGCCGATCAGGTCATGGGTGAGCGGACGCTCCTTCTTGACCCCGTTGATTGTCATCGAGATCGCGCTGCCGACGCTGGGATCCACGTAGATGACAAAGGTCTTGTCGTCGTTTCCCAGGAACACGGCGCAGCCGTTGGCCGTGGGCATCAGGCCTTTGATGGAGACTTCGACTATGTCGGCGGGCATGGGCGGTAAGGTGCTGGTCGCGGGGAAAAGTGCAAGTCAGGGGGCGGCTCGTCCGGAGGACTCGCCCTACCTCTCAGAACCCGTGCAGGGTGATGCCCCAGGCCTTGGCCTGTTTCAGGACGGCGGGCTTGTCGAGGACGATGACCTTGCCGGCCTCGAGGGCGGCGGCGGAGAGGCCGGCGGCGTGCATGGTCTCGAGGGTGCGCAGGCCGAAGACGGGGACGTCGAAGCGGAAGTCCTGCTTCGCCTTCACGGTCTTCACGAAGAGGGTCTCGTCGGTCTTGAAGGTGCCGGCGCGGCGCAGCATGTCGTCCGTGCCCTCGAAGGCCTCGACGGCGAGGACGGTGCCCTTGCGGACGACACAGCCCTGGCCGACATCGAGCCGGGCCATCTCGCGGGCGATGGTGATGCCGTGCTGCACGTATTCATCGTCGATCGTAAGTTTGCCGCTCATGGCCCCCGGCGTCGCCATCTGGTCGTCGATGAACGCGCGGGCGTCGAGCAGGGTGACGCCGAGCTTCTCGATCTCGTTGGCGATGGCGCCGAAGATGGTCTCGGCGTTGCGGCGCTTCAGCGAAAAGAGGATCGCGGCGGCCTTGAGGTCGGGCACGAGGCCGTGGAAGAGTTTCTTGGGTTTCACCTGGCCCGCCATGAGGGCGTAGCCGGCGCCGAAGGCCTTGAGGGTGTCGAGCATCTTGCCGACCTGGCCGACGTTCAGCGTGACGCGCTCGCTCTCCGGGAAACTCGCGAGGAGGGACGGCTCGGTCTCGTCGTCCATGGCGATGAGCCGCAGGGGCACGCCGGCGGCGCGGATGGCGGCGGCGGTGATGACCGGGTAGCTGCCGCGGCCGGCGATGAGGGCGACGGGGCGCTGGGTGTCAAAGTCCTTGGGCAGGAAGGCGGAAGACATCGGGGACCAAGATGCAATTATGTCGCGCCCGTGCAAGGGTGTAGGGCGGGTTCGCTGAACCCGCCTCGTCCGCAATTTCGCGTCCATTCCAAGGCGGGATCAGCGATCCCGCCTTACAATCTAGCAAGCCTACGACTGCGAGCCGTAGTATTTCTTGTAGCTCCGGTAGTAGCGGTAGTTCGAGTAATACTCGATACGGCGGGCCGAGAGGCCGTTGAGCACGATGCCGAGCAGCTCGTTTTTGCTCTCCTTGAGCTGCTTGATGTAGAGGCGGATGTGTTTCCGGTAGGCGCGGTTGAAGCGGCAGACGTAGATGACCTCGTCGGTGCGCTCGGCGATGAGCAGCGAGTCGGTGACGGCACCCATCGGCGGCGAGTCGACGACGATGAGGTCGAAGTGCTGCTTCATGCTCTCGATGAACTGGCCGAAGACGGCGGTCTCGAGCAGCTCGGTCGGGCTCTTCGAGCGGCCGCCGGAGCGGAGGAGATAGAGGTTTTCGTCCACCTTGGTGAAACCGAGGGCGGCGTCGGTGAAGGGGTCGGCGGGGATCTTGGCGCCGGCCTCGAACCAGGCGATGAGACCGGCCTCGTTGGTGAGCTTGAAATGGCGGTGCAGCATCGGCCGGCGCATGTCGCAGTCCATGAGCAGCACCTTCTTGCCGTGGCGGGCGAACGAGGCGGCAAGGTTGCAGCTGATCATCGTCTTGCCCTCGCCGGGGATGGTGCTGGTGACGAGGACGGCCTTGGGGAAGTCGAGCTTCGACTGGATCTTGACGGCGCTGTAGACGCTGAGGAACGCCTCGGACCCCGGCGAGGTGCGGTTGCTGTTGACCAGCGAGTGTTTCTCGGTGTCCGGCACGTCACCCAGCTCGGGGATGATGCCGAGCAGATGGGCGCCGATGAAACCCTCGATGTCCCAGGCGCTCTTGACGCGGTCGTCGAGGAAGCTGAGGCCGATGGCGACGAGGGCGAAGACGATGAGGCCGAGCATGACGCTCGTCTTCAGGATATTCCTCATGTTGGGGGTATAGGGGGCGCCGGCGGGGAGGGCGCGGTCGAGCGGCTTGACCGGGATGTTCTCGAGGTTCTTGGAGGTGGTGACCTGGTTCAGGCGGTTGAGGATCTCGACGTAGTTCGTCTTCGCGACCGTCGCCTGGTTCTCCAGGCTCTTGAAATCGACGGACAGGTCGCCGAGGCGGAGATTGTCCTTCTCGGCGGCCTGGTATTCCTTCACGTAGGAGGCCTCGGTGTCCTTGAGCTTCTCATACTGTGTGCGGAGGTCGGAGATGGACTGCTCGATGTTGCGGGTGATCTGCGCCCCGACCACATCGATGGAGTTGGCCAGCTCGATCATCCGGGGGTGGCGCTCGAGGTAGCGTTCGCTGAGGATGGCCTGCTGTTTGTTGAGCTCGGCCAGCTGGGCCTTGAGGGCCGGGATGGTGCCGTAGGCTGAAATGTAACCGATCTCGAGGAGGTTGGCGGGGCTCTCCTTCTGCATCTTCTCGATCTGGCTGAGCAGGGTCTCGATATCGAGCCGGGCGAGGCGCGCGGAGGTGAGCATCGAGTTCACGGTGCGGAGGCGCTCGCCCACGATGTTCATGCTGTTGTCGAGGGAGACGAGGTTGTGCTTGCGGCGGTAGTCCTGGAGCTTGGCCTCGGCGGCCTCGGACTCCTGCTGGAGCTCCTTGGCGCGGCTGCGGAGATAATCGACGGCGAACTCGTTCTTGCCGCCCACGTTTTCCACGAGATAGCGCATGAACTGCTCGACGTAGCGGTTGGCCAGGAGCGCGGCGCCCTCGGGATCGCGGTGGGAGACCGTGATGTTGATGAGAAAGCTGTTGCGGGTGGATTCCCGGGACATGTTGCCCAGCAGGCCGCCGACGGACGGGGGATTGGCCCCGGGAGGCAGATCCTTGAGGAAGGGCCGCTGCAGGAGCCGGACCTCGTCGGGTGTCAGCGACTGGGCGACCATGGTGCGCAGGCGCGCGCTGGACATGATCTGCAGGTAGGTGTTGAGGTCGACCTCGGAACGGATCGTGGTGTCGACGACCTGCTCGTTCTGCACGACGCGCTCGGGCCGCTCGAACTGCATGCTGGCGGTGCTGGAATACATCGGCGTCTCCTGCGCCTGGTAATAGCCGACCGAGAGCGAGACGAGCAGGGCGACCGGGAGGGCGATCCAGAGCCGCTCGCGGAGGATGACGTAATAGTCGCGCAGGGAACGCCGCTCAACGACCTGGTGGTCATTGCCGTGCAGGGAGGGGCCGGACCTGGCCGGGCTGCTCGGGAGATGGGCGTCGGGATGGGACATGTAATCAGATCAGGCGCTCGGGCACGTAGACAATGTCGCCGGGCAGCAGCATGAGGGAGCTGTCATCGGTCTTGGTGTCACGCTTGCCCTTGATGACGCTGTCCACGTCGACGGTGAAGACCTTTTTGGTGCCGTCAGGGAGGATACGGGTCACCGTGACGGCCGTGCCCTTGCCGATGTCGGTGATGCCGCCGGCCTTGGTGACGAGCTCGACCACGGTCAGGGTGGACTCGATGGGCAGGGTGTAGCGGCCGGCGCTGCGGATGGCACCCTGGATGGAGACCTCGCGCGGGGCGTATTCCTCGACGCTGATGGTGACCTGCGGGTTGCGCAGGAAGCGGCCCTCCTTGTAGGCGTTCTCGATCGCGGCCTGGGCCTCGACGACGGTCAGCCCGCCGATGGCGATCTCGCCGAGCAGGGGCATGTTGATGCGGCCGCGGGCGTCGATGCGGGTGAGGCTGGTAAGGTCCTCCTCCTGGTAGACGGCGACGCGCACGCGGTCGGCCAGTCCGAGCGTGTGGACGTAGTTTTTCTTGTCCGCCTTGGTGCTGCCCTGGCCGAACAGCGGCGCGCCCGCCAAGGCGAGGCAGGCGAGGAGCAGGGGGATGAGTCGGGCGGTTTTCATGGGAAGGTTAATAGCGGCTGGAGACATCGACCGAAAAGCCCTGGCGGTCAAAATCCGAGAAATCGAACGTGGACCAGTTACGGAAGCAGGTGTAGGTCGCACCGACTTGCAAGTGTTCGTTCAGCTTGTAGCGGGCACCCGCCTCCCAGCTGAAAAAGGTGTCGCGCCGGGCGGGGGGAGGCGTGCCGAGGAAGCGGTTCTGGCCGTAGGTCACGCCGGCGGACAACTCGATCTTGCGCGTGGCGTTGTAGCCAGCCCGCAGCGAGGCGCTCGTGGAGTCGACCGAGGCGCCGGTGGCGATGGTGCTGAAGTCGCGGCTGAGCTGGCCGCTCAGGTTGAGCTTGCGCGTGACGGGCCAGGTGACCCCGGCCAGCGCGTTGAGGTGGGTGTAGCTGTCGCTGCCGGTGTCGCGGAGCTGGTAGCCGAGGCGCACCGTGCCGTTCAGCTTGGCGAACAATCCGCCCGTGGCGCCGACGTTGAACCAGTGGTCGGTGCTGTCATTGCCGATGCTGGTCTCGGAAACCCGGATGCGGTAGCCGGCCACGAGATCGAGCTTGGAGGTGTAGACGTAGAAGACGTCGACGGCCTGCGTGTAGTCCGTGTAGTTCGCCAGGACGGTGCTGTCGACGTAGCGGCGGCGCAGGTAGTTCGTCTGGGAGGTGAAGTAGTATTTGTCGTTGACCGGGTATTTCAGGCTGAGGCCGACGGGAAAGTTCCACGAATTGGTGCGCAGGTTGACGGCGCTGTCCGACCGGCTCTCGCGGTAGGCGCTGACCGTGAACGCGCCGGTGGTGCGGCCGGTGGTCTTGTTGAACTCCACGTGGAAGTTGGGGTTGAACGAGTTCTCGTCCGAGTAGCTGCCGTAGGTGGCGTAACTGAGGGTGGCCGTGGCGTTGACGGCGATGATGCCGGCCCGGCGCTTGATCTCGGCGCCCACGGTCCCGTTGACCGTGTAATCGTCGCGGTTGCTCGAGTCGGAGAAAATGTTCGAGTCGTAACCGAAGGTGACGTTGCCGAAGACAAAAAGCTGGTTGCGCGAGCCGTCGAGGTTGAGCAGGGCCCGGGCGGGGCTGAGCCCCAGCGCGAGCGCGCAGATTCCAAGCAGGCAGGTTTTGGCTGGGGCGGGGAGGATCACGTCAGGTTGCGGAGGCTCAGTTGCCCGGCAGCCGGTCGGGGCTGATGACAATGTTGGTCGGCGGTTCGGAAGGGACGGTGGGTTTGGCCACGATTTCCTGGTCCTCGGTCGCGTCGCCGCCCGGCGCGGGACCGGCGGGGTTCCCGGCTTCCCCGGCGGGGGCATCAAGCCCCTCGTCGGCCTTCTTCTCGATGGCCTCGAACGTGACGGTCTTCTTGGCGTTGCAGGCCACGCTCACGCGCTCGTCGGAAACCTGCAGGGCCTCGGGGGGGATGCGGCTGATGGTGACGGTGGGCGGCAGGCCGGCGGGCGCGGAACGCACCACGGCGCGCTCGCCGGGCCGGAGCACCTGGCCGCCGATGTCCTTGCTGCCGCCGCGGACCGTGACGTCGCCCTCGAGCAGGTCGATGACGGTCTCGTCGGCGTTGGTCTCGATCGCCACCTTGCCGCCGCGGATGTTCACCGAGGCCTGCGGGGTGGAGTAGTTCATCGAGCTGCCGGAGACGAGCTGGCTGGTGCAGACGCCGACGGCGCCGTGGGCCACATGCACGTCGCTCTGCGAGATGGACGGCTCAAACGGCGCGTCGGCCGTCGAGTTGCGGTCGGGCTTGAAGGGTTCCTGCACGAAACGGTCGATCTCCACGCGGGTGTTCTGGTCGACGAAGAGCCCGGTGCCGTTGGAATAAACGAAGGCGTTGTGGGCGCCCTCCTTGGTCTCGATCACCGTGCCCGGCGCGTCGAAGGCCGTCGCCTGGCGGGCCGTGTAGATTTTTTCCCCGGTCTGGATCTGGCTGTCACCGGTGGCCTCCGCCAGGTAGATTTTGCTGGTCGGGCCTTTCTTTTTGCCCAGCTGTCTCTGGGCATACGCACTCGGAGCCGCGGCCACCAGCGCCGCGAGGACGAGGAGAAGGAAGCGGGTGAGTTGTAGTTTCATGGCTGGTGGGATTTCGGTGTTACCAGAGTTGGGCCACTTGGCGAACTGCTTTTAGTGTATATCCCGAATAAAACTAGGGTGTAACACCTATAGCAAGGGCAAAAACCCACGCTTTCGCGGGATTTTGCATACTGCTCTAGACCAGAAGATTAATAAGGCGGCCCTTAACGTAGATAGTCCGTTTGATGGGTTTGCCTGCGAGATGAGGAGCCACCTTGGGATTGGCTGCCGCCAATTGGGCCAAATCGGTTTCGCTGATGCCGGCATCCACGCTGACATCGCCGCGGTGTTTGCCGTTCACCTGTATCACGATGGTGATGGTGGTGGCCACAAGCTTGCCGGCATCAAAGGCCGGCCAGCCGGCCGCCATGACGGAGCCGGATTCACCCAGGCGGGCCCACAGCTCCTCGGCCAGGTGCGGGGCGAACGGCGCGAGCAGGCGCAGCAGGTCCAGCATGGCCGCGCGCGGCACGGCGGGTTCCTTCTGCAGGGCGTTCACGAGGATCATCATCTGCGAGATGGCCGTGTTGAAGCGCAGGCCCTCGATGTCGTCGCCGACCTTCTTGATGGTTTCGTGCAGCAGCTTCTCCGTGTCGGGCGTGAGCGCGCCGGTGGCGGCGATGCGCGGGTTAACCGCGCCCTCCTCGGTGAGGCACTCGCGCCAGATCTTCTTCAGGAAGCGGTGCACGCCCTCGATGCCCTTGGTGTTCCAAGGCTTCATGGCCTCGAGCGGCCCGAGGAACATGAGGTAGAGGCGCAGCGAGTCGGTGCCGTAGGCCCGGATGATGTCGTCGGGGTTGACGACGTTGCCGCGGCTCTTGGACATCTTCACGCCGTCCTCGCCGAGGATGATGCCTTGGTGGAAAAGTTTCTTGAACGGCTCGGCCTGCGGCACGACGCCGAGGTCGAACAGCACCTTGTGCCAGAAGCGGGCGTAGAGCAGGTGCAGCACCGCGTGCTCGGCGCCGCCGACGTAGAGATCCGGCACGCCCCAATACTTCAGGGCTTCGGGGCTGGCCACGGCGCCCGCGTTCTGCGGATCGAGGAAGCGCAGGTAATACCAGCAGGAGCCGGCCCATTGCGGCATGGTGTTGGTCTCGCGGCGGGCGCGCACCCACGCGTCGCCGGCGGGTGTCGGCTGCGTGGCGGGCACGGAGGCGCCGGTCGTGACGTCGAACCAGATCTCAAGCCAGGCGGTCTCGTTGGCCAGCGGGCTTTCGCCGGTGCCGCTCGGCAGATAGGACTGCACGTCGGGCAACACGAGCGGCAGCGCGGCGTCGGGCAGCGGCAGCGCGTAATGCGTGACACCGTCCTCGGCGAAGGTGACGGGCTGCGCGGGCAGATCCTTCCGGACTGCGGCGGCGCGGCGGTAGTCGGCCTCCGTGACCCACACGATGGGGAACGGCTCGCCCCAGTAGCGCTGGCGGGAGAACAGCCAGTCGCGGAGCTTGTAGTTGACCGTGCCCTTGCCAAGGCCCTTGGCGGCGAGGTCGGCGGTGATTTTCTTTTTCGCCTCGGGCCAGCTCAGGCCGTCGTAGCCGGGCGAGTTGATGACCTGGCCGTCGCCGACATAAGGCAGCTGGTCCGAGCCGTCCGCCGCGGCGATGACGCGCGGGGTGGGCAGGTTGTAGAGCTGGGCGAACTCCCAGTCGCGCTCGTCATGCGCCGGCACGGCCATGATGGCGCCGGTGCCGTAGCCCATGAGGACGTAGTCGGCGATCCAGACGGGAATCTTCGCGCCGTTGACCGGGTTGATGGCGTAGCTGCCGGAGAAGACGCCGCTCTTGTCCTTGGCGAGGTCGGTGCGCTCGAGGTCGCTCTTGCTCGCGGCTTTCTTGCGGTAGGCGTCGACGGCGTCGCGCTGCCCGGGCTTCGTCAGCGCAGGCACGAGCGGGTGCTCGGGCGCCACGACCATGTAGGTGGCGCCGAAGAGCGTGTCGGGCCGCGTGGTGAAGATCTTGAGGTCGCCGAGCTTCGGGTCCTCGAGCTTGAAGAGCACCTCGGCGCCCTCGCTGCGGCCGATCCAGGCCTCCTGCATGCGCTTGGTCGAGTCGGGCCAGTCGACGTCCTTGAGGCCGTCGATCAGCTGCTCGGCGTAGGCCGTGATGCGCAGCACCCACTGGCGGAGGTTGCGGCGTTCGACGGGGAAGCCGCCGACCTCGGACTTGCCGTCGACGATCTCCTCGTTGGCGAGGACGGTGCGGAGCTCCGGGCACCACCAGACGGGGCGTTCGTCGACGTAGGCCAGGCCCTTCTTGAAAAGTTGGAGGAAAATCCACTGGGTCCAGCGGAAGTATTTCGGGTCGGTCGTGTCGACCTCGCGGTCCCAGTCGTAGGAAAAGCCGAGCGCCTTGATCTGGCGGCGGAAATTCGTGATGTTGTTCTGCGTGTTGGCGGCCGGATGGGTGCCGGTCTTCACCGCGTGCTGCTCGGCGGGCAGGCCGAAGGCGTCCCAGCCGATCGGGTGCAGGACATTGAAGCCCTTGGCGCGCTTGTAGCGGG
The DNA here is from genome assembly GCA_041909435.1 of Lacunisphaera sp. GTDB lineage: Bacteria > Verrucomicrobiota > Verrucomicrobiia > Opitutales > Opitutaceae > Lacunisphaera. The sequence continues at coordinate 28,951 of JAYRDK010000003.1, read as the reverse complement.
CGAGAATGTCGGTGGCGGTGTAGCCCTCCGGGTGGCCGATGTGCAGCCCGGCCCCGGACGGGTAGGGGAACATGTCCAGGACGTAGTATTTCGGCTTCGCCGAGCCATTCTCGGCCTTAAATGCCTTGGTTTTCTCCCAGAAAGATTGCCAATGCGGCTCGATTTGGAGAAAGTCGTAGTCTTTGCAGTTGGTAGCCATCGATTGTTAAAACCCGCCACATTGAGACATTCCCTTCCACCGTCAATCACCGCCCGTCTGGCCGCATTTGCCCTCGTTTTGACGGGTCTGACCGCCTCCGCCGAGGCGGCCATGAGCCGGGGCTTCAACCGCTTGCTCGACGCCGTCGTCCGCATCGACGTCCGGGAAATCGAGTTCAACGACGGCGCCAAACGCATTACCGGCGGCGTCGGCTCCGGCGTCATCATCTCCAATGACGGCCTGGTGCTGACCAACGCCCACGTCGTCAGCCCGCAGGCCGTCGAGGTTTCCGTCACGCTCGCCAGCCTGGAGCGCGTCAACGCCAAGCTGGTCGGCTGGGACCACTGGACCGACCTCGCGCTGCTCCGCATCGACCTCGATGCGATCAAACGCCGCAACCTGGGCTTTGCCACCGCGGATTTTGGCGACTCGGACGACCTGTTCGTCGGCCAGACCGTGTTCGCCGTCGGCACGCCGCACGGCCTGACGCGCACCGTCACCCGCGGCATCATTTCCAACAACAACCGCTACTTCGAGGACAGCCGCGGGGTGAACGGCTACGAGACGGGCGCCTTCAACACCTGGCTCCAGACCGACGCCGCGATCAATCCCGGCAACAGCGGCGGCCCGCTCGTGACCGAGGACGGCAAGGTCGTCGGCATCAATTCGCGCGGCTATGTCGGCGCGGACAACCTCGGCTTCGCCATCCCCGCCAAGGTGGCCCGCACGGTCGCCGCGACATTGGTGAAGGAGGGCGCCGTCACGCGCAGCTATGCCGGCATCGGTTTCCGCGAGTTGCAGGACCTCGAGCGGTTTTATGCGCTCAGCGCCAACACCGGCGTGTTGGTCGCCAACGTCGACGTCGGTTCGCCCGCCGCCAAGGCCGGGCTGCGCGCCGGCGACGTGGTGCTTACGCTCAACGGCCGCAAGGTCGACGGGCGTTTCCCCGAGCAGCTGCCGCCCATCCAGCAGTCCATCGCGAGCCTGCCGGTCGGCTCGGCCGTGAAGGTCGGCGTCAAGCGCGGCGACCAGGTTGTCGAGCTCAGCGCGGTCACCGAGAAACTCGAGAGCCGGGTGGGCGAGGAGTGGGCCTTTGAGAAATGGGGCCTCACCGTGCGCAAGGTCTCGCGCGCCTACGCCCGCGAGAACCAGCTGACCGACGCGACCGGCGTGGTCGTTCTCGGCGTGCAGCCCGGTTACCCCGCGGCCGAGGCCGGGCTCGCGCGCGGCGACATCATCACCAAGGTCGGCAGCAAAACCATCGCGGAACTTGCCCAGTTGAAGGCGCTCTATGAGGCCTACGAGGCGGCGCCCGAGGCCCAGCTGGTCGAGGCCCAGCGCAATCGCCGCATCTCCCTTTACGTCATCAAGCCATGAGTTTTTTCCGTCGCAGTCTTCTTGCCCTCGCCCTTGGCGTCACGGCGGCCGCCGCGCCTTTGCCCGAGCTTTTCCAGGAGCGGCTCAAGTCGGTCGTCGCCGTGGAGTTTTTCATCCAGGCCGAGACCGAGCGCCAGCCGGTCACGGTGCTCGGCACGGTGATCGATGATGCGGGCACGGTCATCCTGCCCGGAGCCGCGATCATGCCGAGCGTCGCGCCCGCGCAGCTCCGCGATTTCAAGGTCTACCGTCCGGGCGGCATCGAGTCGGCCGCCGCGGTCTACCTCGGCCAGGACGCTTTCACCGGCTGGCACTTCATCCGCATCGAGGAAAAGGGCCGCACCGGCCTGGTGCCGGTCACGCACTGGCGCGCCGCGCAGAAGGATCCGGCGCTGAGCGACGAGCTTTGGGGCATCGGCCTGCGCAACAAGGACGAGGACTTCCAGCCGTATTTTCTGAGCTCGCGGGTCGCGGTGATGATGAAGCTGCCGCAGAAGACCGTCATCCTCGGCAGCGACGTGGCCGGCCCGGGCCTGCCGGTGTTCAACTCCGCGGGTGAGCTCGCCGGCCTGGCCCAGACCTCGTTCGGGCAGAACTTCCTGATCTTCTCCCGCAACCAGCGCGGCAACCCGATCGTGCTGGTGAACGTCGAGGAAAGCAGCGTCGTACTGCTCGCCAGCGAGGTGCTGCCGTATCTCGGCCGGGTGCCGCAGTCCGTCACCGGCCGCCCGATCGCGTGGTTCGGCGCCTACGGCCTGCAGCCGATGGATCCCGAGGTGGCCAAGCTGCTCAAGCTGGAGAACCAGTCCGGCGTGGTCGTGAGCGACATCATGCAGTCCAGCCCCGCGGACCAGGCCGGCCTGCAGGAGCGCGACATCGTCCTCGCGATCGACGGCCAGCCGCTGCCGCGCCTGAAGCCCGACCGCATCGTGGTCACCTATTTCGGCCAGGAGATCCTGCGCCACCAGCCCGGCGACACCGTCCGCCTCTCCGTGCTCCGCGGCAACAGCCGCGTCGAGCTCGCGCTCCGGCTCGGCGACGAGCCGAAGCTCGTGCGCGAGGCCGACCGGCGCTATTTCGAGAAGCTCGGGTTCACGGTGCGAGAATTTCTTTTCAACGACAGCATCATGCACCGCGCCAGTCCCGGCACGGCCGAGGGCGTCATGGTGCATTTCGTGAAGCCGGGCAGCGCCGTCGCCACGGCCGGGCTGAGGCCGGACGACTGGGTGCGGGAGATCGACGGCTCCGGGATCAGGACCTACGCCCAGGCCATGGAAAAGCTCGCGGCCATCGAGGCCGACCGGAACCGGGCGGAATTCGTGTTGCTCGTCAGCCGCGGCGGAGAGACACAGGTGCTGCGCGTGAAACTCAACTGAGCATGTTTACCGGCATCGTCGAGGAAACCGGCCGCGTGGCCGCCTTCACCCAGGGACCCGATTCCTGGCAACTGCAGGTTGCCGCCTCGCTGGTGGCATCGGACGTCAGGCTCGGCGACAGCATCGCGGTCAACGGCTGCTGCCTGACGGTGACGAGGTGTGACGCCGGCCACCTGTGGTTCGACGTGCTGGAGGAGACGCGCCGGCTGACCAGTTTCTCCCAACTCGCCCCCGGTTCGCTGGTGAACCTGGAGCGCAGCCTGCGGGCCGACACGCGGCTGGGCGGTCATTTTGTTTCCGGCCACATCGACGTGCCCGGCCGCATCGAGGTCTTCGAGGCGCGCGGCCAGGATCATTACCTGAAGGTGCACGCGCCCGGCGGGTTTGCCCGCTATCTCGTCTACAAGGGCAGCGTGGCGATCGACGGCATCTCGCTCACGGTGGCGGAGGTGGCGGGCGACTCCTTCGCGGTCTGGCTCATCCCGCACACGCTCGCGGTGACGAACCTGCGGGACAAAAAGGCCGGCGACGTGGTCAACCTGGAATTCGACCTGCTGGCGAAGTATGTCGAGAAACTCCACGCCCCGCGCCCGGTCTGATTTACCATGTCCACCCGCGACCAACTCCTCGCGCTCAACGACGAGCTCCGCCGCCTGAAGGCCGGCGGGCAGCGCGCCGTGTCCGTGACCGAGGAGGGAATGGCCCGGCTGCGTGAGTCGGTCGCGGCGGCCCGGACCGAGGCCGTGGCCGAGGTCGCCGCCATCACCAGGGCGCCTTTCCGGATGGCGGAGCCGCCCAAGCCGCCGGTGGTTGCGGCCGCCGCGTCCGCCGGCGCCCGGGCCATGCCGGCCGCGCCGGCCATCGAGCTTCCGGCCGGCGACAAGCAGACGCAGTGGAATTTTCTGCGCGACCTCGTGCTCAACGATGCGACCTGCCGGTCGCATGTATATGCGGGCAAGAAAGTGGTCTTCGGTGTGGGCAACCTTGACGCGAGCATCATGTTCGTCGGCGAGGCGCCGGGCGGCGACGAGGAGGACCAGGGCGAGCCCTTTGTCGGTCGCGCGGGGCAGCTCCTCAACAAGATGATCAAGGCCATGGGCCTGGAGCGCGGTCAGGTTTACATCGGCAACATCCTGAACTGGCGGCCGGAGATGGGCCCGCGCAATCCCGACGGTTCGCAAACCGGCAACCGTCCGCCGACCGCCCAGGAAATGGCCTACTGTCTGCCCTTCATCCGGGCGCAGATCGCGATCATCCGACCCAAGGTGCTCGTGGCGCTGGGCAAGACCGCCGTGGACGGCCTCCTCGGGGCCGACCGCTTCAAGTCCATGGGGGCGGCGCGCGGCACCTGGCACAGCTACGCGGACACGCCGCTGCGCGCGAGTTACCACCCGTCCTACCTGCTGCGGCAGGAGGGACTGACCAGCGCCACCGCGAAGAAGATCAAGCGCGACGCCTGGGAGGACATGCTCGCCGTGATGGAACGGGCGGCCGTGCCGATCTCGGAAAAGCAGAGGAATTTTTTCCGCTGAGCCATGGCGCCGCGCGCATCAGTCCCGTGCCTGTTGATCCTGGCGCTGGCGGTGTCCGCGGCCCGGGCCGACGAGCTGTTCGATTTCGAGGTGCTGCAGTTCCGCGCCAAGGCGCTGGCGTTCCAGCCCCACGTGGAGGCGAAGATGCGCGTGCCGGAGTGGCTGCAGAAGCTGAACTACGACCAGGTCAACGAGATCAGGTTCGACCCCCGGCTCGCGTGGTGGCGCGCCGAGGAACTGCCGTTCCAGCTCGGGTTCTTCCATCCCGGCGGGCTCTTCAACCGCCCGGTGCGCATCAACGAGGTGGTCAACAAGGTGGCGCGGCCGATCGGGTTTTCGTCGCGCTATTTCAACTACGGCAAGAACAGGCCGGGGCGCGTGCCGGCCGACCTCGGCTTCGCCGGCTTCAAGGTGCTGCATGAGCTCAACCAGGCCGGCAAGTGGGACGAACTCGTGTCCTTTCTCGGCGCCAGCTACTTCCGGGCGTTGGGCCAGGGGCATCATTACGGCCTCTCGGCCCGCGGACTCGCGGTCAACACGGCCGAGCCGGGCGGCGAGGAGTTTCCGGTGTTCGAGGAGTTCTGGATCGAGCGGCCGCTGATCGACGGGCGCAGCCTGACGGTTTATGCGCTCCTCACCAGCCCGGGCATGGTGGGCGCCTACCGGTTTGTGCTCCTGCCCGGCGCGGAGACCGTGATGCGCGTGCGCGCGGCGGTGTATTGCCGCAAAAATCCCGCGGTGTTCGGCATCGCGCCGCTGACCAGCATGTATGCGCACGGCGAGAACAGCGGCTGGTCGCAGGCGGATTTCCGGCCCGAGGTGCATGACTCGGACGGCCTGCTCATCCAGAACGGGGCGGGCGAGTGGATCTGGCGCCCGCTGACCAACCCGAAGAGCGTGCGCGTCGCGGCGTTCCAGGACAACGCGCCCAAGGGGTTCGGCCTGCTGCAGCGCGACCGGCAGTTCGAGCACTACGCGGACCTCGAGGCCTTTTATCACCAGCGGCCCAGCCTGTGGGTGGAGCCGGTGGGCAACTGGGGCGCCGGTTCGGTGCGCCTGGTGGAGCTGCCCACGCGGGACGAGTTCAGCGACAACATCGTGGCCTTCTGGGTGCCGGCCAAGCTGCCGCCGGCCGGCGAGGCGATCGAGTTTGAATACAACCTGCACTGGTTCTCCGCCGCGGACCGGCGTCCGCCGGGGGGAGAGACCAGTTCGACCCGGGTTGCCGAGGTGCCCGGCCGGCCGGAGCTGCGGCGCTTCGTCGTCGAGTTCACCAGCCCTTACCTGACCGCGCAGCCGGATGACCCTGGGATTGAGGCGCTTGTCGCCGTGAGCGGGGGTGCCCGGCAGGAACATCACACCGTGGTGCAGAAGAACCGCTTCACGGGCGCGTGGCGGGTCGTCTTTGAAATCAGGCCCGACGCCTCCGGCAGCCCCGTGGAACTCCGTTGCTTTCTGCGCAAGGGCCAGCATGTCCTGACCGAGACATGGAGCTATCTCTGGAATCCCTGAACTCGTTCCGGCCCAAGACCGGCACGCTCGAGCAGTGGAACGCGGCCTACGTCCGCGTGGAGGATTATCTGCGCGCGCACCGCATCCACAACCGCCTGCACCAGAGCCGGCTGATCCAGCGCGTGCTGAGCGCGGCCGCCGGCCGGCATGAACAGAACCCGGCGCTCGATCCGGTGACCCTAGCGATCGAGGAGACCGACCGGCTGATGGACGGCTGGTTCGCCGAGTTGCTCGACGAGAAGGACCTGCCGCACGACCGCATCGCCGCGGAGGGGCGCGTCGCGCTGCTGGTGGCGGACGGCACCTCGCGCTGGCCCTACGCCTTTCTCGACGACCGGAACGTCCCGCCCGACTTCGCCCAGGCCATGAAACAGAGCTCGCTCCGCGCCGGGCCCGACCTTGCGGTGTCCAGCATGGTGCCGCGCGAGATCGACCTCGGGGTCATCACCGAGGCGGCCGGACAGACGCTGGAGCGTATCGAGGGCCAGCCCGTCCTGCGGGTCGTGCTGCTCTGGGCCGTCTTCATCGCGGTGCTGATGGCGGTATTTTTCGCGACGCGCTGACCCATGGCCGCCACCTTCACCGTCGAGCAGGTTGACCGGGGCCGCGTGATGCGGCGGCGCATCACGTTCTTCACGCTGGCCTTCGTGCTCACGAGCCTGGCGACGTGGTTCATGGCCGACCTGTTGTGGCGCGACGGCATGGCGGCCGTGGAGTGGGTGGTGCTCGGGCTCTTCGCCATCCTGTTCGCGCACATCGCCGTGGGTTTCAGCACTGCGCTGCTCGGACTCTATGTGATCAACCGCGACGGCGACCCCTACCGGATCACGCGTTCCATCGACGGCGAGCCGCTGGCCGCGCTGCCGCTGGCCTCGACCGCCATCGTCATGCCGGTGTTCAACGAGGACCCGAGCCGGGTGTTCGAGGGCCTGCGCGTCATCTACCGCTCGCTGGAACTGTCCGGCCGGCTCGAGAACTTCGACTTCTTCATCCTCAGCGACTCGAACAACCCGAACAACTGGATCCAGGAAGAGGTCGCCTGGGTGGAGCTGTGCAAGCAGCTGAACGGTTTCGGGCGCATCTTCTACCGGAAGCGCCGGATCTCCATCAACAAGAAGAGCGGCAACGTCGCCGACTTCCTGCGGCGCTGGGGCCGCAAATACCGCTACATGGCGGTGCTCGACGCCGACAGCATCATGACCGGCGAGTCGCTGATCCGGCTGGTCGCGATGATGGAGCGCAACCCGAAGGTCGGCATCCTGCAAACGGCCCCGCGCATCGTGCACGGGGTCACGCTGTATTCCCGGCTGCAGCAGTTCTCCAACCGGCTCTACAGCCCGCTGTTCCTGGCCGGCCTGAACTACTGGCACCAGGGCGAGAGCAATTTCTGGGGCCACAACGCGGTCATCCGCGTGGTGCCGTTCATGGAGCACGCGGCGCTGCCCGACCTGCCGGGACGCGAGCCGTTCGGCGGACGCATCCTGAGCCACGACTTTGTCGAGGCCGCCCTCATGCGCCGGGCCGGCTGGCGCGTGTGGCTGGCCTACGACCTCGAGGGCAGCTACGAGGAGGGGCCGCCGACCCTGATCGACAGCGCCAAGCGCGACCGGCGTTGGTGCCAGGGCAACCTGCAGCACAGCTGGCTGCTGTTCACGCGGGGCTTTCACGCGGTCAACCGCGTGCACCTGCTGATGGGCATCATGGGCTACGTGGCGTCGCCGCTGTGGATGCTGTTCCTGCTGATCAGCAGCATCCACACCTTCCGGGACGCGATGGCGGGCGGGGCGCACGAATATCACGCGGAGAGCTATGTCTCCCTCCTCGGCTACACCTTCGAGGTGCCCCAGGCGTTCGCGCTTTTCCTGTTCACGCTGCTGCTGCTCTTCCTGCCCAAGGTCATCAGCGTCCTCATCGAGATCAAAAACCGGCGCGCCGAGGCCTATGGCGGCCCGCTGCGGCTGGTCGCGAGCACGGTGCTGGAGGTGGCGGTGTCCACGCTGCTGGCGCCGATCAACATGATGTTCAACACGAAGTTCGTGCTCTACATCCTGCTGGGGCAGGGCGTCGCGTGGGTGACGCAGCGCCGCGAGGCGAGCGACGACGTGGACTGGAGCGAGGCCATCATCACCCATTCCGGCCAGATGGCGTTCGGCGTCGTGTGGGGCGTGTCGGCCTTCATCCTCGTGCCGTCGTTCTTCTGGTGGCTCAGCCCGGTGCTGGCGGGCCTGGTGCTGTCCGCGCCGCTGTCCATTTTCCTCGGCAAGGCGAGCGTCGGCCGCCGCGCCCGGGACCTCGGGCTTTTCCTCACGCCGGACGAGACCCAGCCGCCGCAGGAACTCGTCCGCCTGCAGCGCCACCTGGAGGAGTGCTACCGGCACATGCAGCCGATCCCGCAGCTGCGGGACGATTACGGCCTGCTGCAGGCGGTGCTTGATCCCTACGTGAACGCCGCGCACGTCTCGCTCCTGCGCCAGCGCCAGGGCAGCCTCGCGGTGCGGTCCTATTTCGTCGGTTTGCGCAGGAAGCTGCTGGCCGAGGGGCCCGCCAACCTCACGCACCGGGAGAAGATGGCGCTGCTGCTCGATGCCGAGTCGATGATCTGGCTGCACGAGCAGCTCTGGAAGCAGCCGGCCGAGCAGCTGTCCGAATGGTGGCGGCTGGCCATGCGCCAATACAACGTCCTCACGGCCACTCCGGTCACGGCCCTCTATCGGTAAATGCTGCCCGGCCTGTCCGCCGAGGCCTTGGCGAAGGTGGATGACGGCCCTCTACCGCTGAGTCTCAGCGGACGTTGCCGTAGGCGCTGACGATGACGTCCTGCCGGGACGCGGGGGCCCGGCCGAAGATGCGAAACGCCGCGTTGGCGGGCTGCGTGGTGGCCGGCGGCTTGAGATACACGCGGTAGCGGCGGCCGGCCTCGATGGTTTCCAGGCGCGCGGCAAAATCGCCGCTGGTCGGCTGCACGCGGGTGAACTCGATGTTCAGCCCCGGGATGACCTCGAGGTCGACGGCCTTCTCGACGGCGGGCTCGTGCAGCTGCCAGGCCACGCTGCGGGGCGAGAGCGTGACGAGCTCGGGCACCTCGATCCGCACGAGCAGCCGCACGGGTTCGGGGCCTTCATCGGTCACAACCTTGATCCGGCGCTCGTAAAGCCCGAGCCGGTCGCCGACGGTGAAGTTTGATTTGATCACCCCGCTTTCGCCCGGCGCATAGACCGCCCGGTCGGCGGTGGCGTCCAGGCAGTCGCAGTTGCTTTCGACCTCGAGGATTTTCACCGGCCGGGGGCCCGTGTTGGTGAACCGGAATACGGCCTCCTGGGTGGTCTGGAACGGCGTGGTGGTGAAACTCAGGGTCTGGGTCTGCCATTCCAGCGCGAGGCCGGCCAGCGTGAGGCTGGCGAAAACTCCGCAGAGGAGGGCGGGGCGCAGGGACATTTCGGTGGGGGACTCAGTCGCGCGCGAGCTGCTCCAGGGTGGCGGCGACCTGGGCGAAAGCGTTTTTGAATTCGGGGAGAGCCGCCGCGGCCGCCGCCAGATTGCCGGATTTGCCATGAGCTTCCATCTCCTGCGCCAGGCGCGCGAGCTGGGCGGCCCCGAAATTTCCCGAACTGCCCTTGATGGTATGGGCGGCATGAACCACCTGACCGGCGTCCTGGCGGTGGATGGCTTCCTCCAGCTTGGTCAGCTGCTTCGGGGTGTCGGCCAGATAGATCGCGATGAGCTCTCGCAGAAATTCCGAGTCTCCCTCGGGGCTGAGCTCCCGCAAAGCCCGGATGGCATCTGGGTTAAGTATAGGGTTGGTCGACATAAGGAAGTGCCGGAATTAACAAGCGGTAAGTCACTTAAGGCAACTTTCAGTGCCTAGGGCAAGTAGCTCATTTTATCCACGCATCATGCAATCCGCATACGTTGATAATCTACTTGCACGCCGCCCCGGGGCGCTCTTTCTTAGCGGCTTATGGCAAAATCCTTTGTTTTCTCCTCTGAGTCCGTGGGCGAAGGGCATCCCGACAAGGTCGCGGATCTCATCTCTGACAGCGTGCTGGACGCCTGCTTGGCGCAGGACCGCACCAGCCGCGTCGCCTGCGAGACGATGGTCAAATCCAACATGGTGATCCTCGCCGGCGAGATCACCACCAAGGCCAGGCTCAACTACGAGGCCATCGTGCGCGCGGCCATCCGTGAAATCGGCTACGTGAACAAGGACGACGTGTTTCACGCCGACTCCGTCTTCATCAACAATTACCTGACCGCCCAGTCGCCCGACATCGCGCAGGGCGTCGACGCCAAGAAGGCGAAGGGCAAGAAGACCGCCGAGCAGGGCGCCGGCGACCAGGGCCTGATGTTCGGTTACGCCTGCAACGAGACGCCCGAGCTCATGCCGACCCCGGTCATGTTTGCCCACCGCCTCGGCCGCAAGCTCACCCAGATCCGCAAGAGCGGCAAGGTTGACTGGCTCCGCCCCGACGCGAAGTCCCAGGTCTCCGTCCGCTACGAGAACGACCGCCCGGTTTCCGTCGAGAACGTCGTCATCTCCACGCAGCACACGGCCGACGTCTCCCACAAGGAGATCGAGAGCTACCTGATCGAGAACGTGATCAGGAAGGCCATCCCGGCCCGCATGCTCACGAAGAAGACCGAGTATCTCATCAACCCGACCGGCCGCTTCGTCATCGGCGGCCCGCAGGGCGACTCCGGCCTCACCGGCCGCAAGATCATCGTCGACACCTACGGCGGCTGGGGCCGTCACGGCGGCGGCGCCTTCTCGGGCAAGGACCCGTCCAAGGTCGACCGTTCCGCGGCCTACATGTGCCGCTGGGTCGCGAAGAACATCGTGGCCTCCGGCCTCGCCGACATCGCCGAGCTCCAGGTCGCCTACGCCATCGGCCACCCCGAGCCGGTCAGCGTCTACGTCGACACCATGGGCACCGGCAAGGTGCGCGACGAGAAGATCGCGAAGGCCGTCACCAAGGTTTTCGGCTTCAAGCCGGCCGACATCACCCGCCAGCTCAACCTCCTCCGCCCGATCTACCGCGCGACCACCAACTACGGTCACTTCGGCAAGGCCGGCCTCCCGTGGGAGCAGACCAACAAGGTCGCCGCCCTCCGCGCCGCCGTCAAATAACCGCCGCCTCAACCCATTACCATCATGGCCACCACCACCGCCTCCGGCGCCACCGATTATCACGTCAAGGACATCACCCTGGCTGATTGGGGCCGCAAAGAAATCTCCATCGCCGAGCACGAGATGCCCGGCCTCATCTCCGTCCGCAAGAAGTTCGGCCCGGGCAAGCCCCTCAAGGGCGTCCGCATCACCGGCTCCCTGCACATGACGATCCAGACCGCCGTCCTCATCGAGACTCTCAAGGAACTCGGCGCCGACGTGCGCTGGGCTTCCTGCAACATCTTCTCGACGCAGGACCACGCCGCCGCGGCCATCGCCAAGTCCGGCACGCCTGTCTTCGCCTGGAAGGGCGAGACGCTCGAGGAATACTGGGATCTCACCCTCAAGGCCATCACCTTCCCGGGCGGCAAGGGCCCGCAGCTCGTCGTCGATGACGGCGGCGACGTGACCCTCCTCATCCACAAGGGCTGCGAGCTCGAGGAGGGCAGCGACTGGGTCAACACGCCGTCCACCTCCCACGAGGAGCAGGTCATCAAGAACGTCCTCAAGCGCGTCCACAAGGAGGACCCCCTCAAGTGGACGACGATCGCCAAGGAATGGCGCGGCGTCTCCGAGGAGACCACCACCGGCGTGCACCGCCTCTACCAGATGCTGGAGAAGGGCAAGCTCCGCGTCCCGGCCATCAACGTCAACGACTCGGTCACCAAGTCGAAGTTCGACAACCTCTACGGCTGCCGCGAGTCGCTCGCCGACGGCCTGAAGCGCGCCACCGACGTCATGATCGCCGGCAAGGTCGCCTGCGTGTGCGGCTACGGCGACGTGGGCAAGGGCTCGGCGTTCTCGCTCAAGGGCTTCGGCGCCCGCGTCATTGTCACCGAGATCGACCCCATCAACGCCCTGCAGGCCGCGATGGAGGGCTTCGAGGTCAACACGATCGAGTCCACGCTCGGCACGGCCGACATCTACGTCACCACGACGGGCAACAAGGACATCATCACCCTCGAGCACATGCGCCGGATGAAGGACCAGGCGATCGTCTGCAACATCGGCCACTTCGACAACGAGATCCAGGTCGACAAGCTCAACGCCTCGGACGCGAAGCGCACCAACATCAAGCCCCAATACGACATGTATACGTTCCCGAAGGGGAACAGCATCTACATGCTCGCCGAGGGCCGCCTGGTGAACCTCGGTTGTGCCACCGGCCACCCGTCGTTCGTGATGTCCAACTCCTTCACCAACCAGACGCTCGCGCAGCTGGACCTGTGGAAGAACCGGGACACCTACAAGGTCGCCGTCTACCGCCTGCCGAAGCACCTCGACGAGGAGGTCGCCCGCCTGCACCTGGAGAAGATCGGCGCCAAGCTGACCACGCTCACCAAGGAGCAGGCCGAATACCTCGGCGTGCCGGTCGGCGGTCCTTACAAACCCGACCACTATCGCTATTAACTTCATTCAAAACGCCGCGTTTCACGACGCGGCGTTTTTTTGTGCCCGCCGGACATTCCAATCCTCCACTGACAAACTGCCATGGCCCGTCTCATCCCCAAGCCCACCATCATCGAGGCCGCCGGCAACAAGCCGAAGCTCATCGAGGAATACTTCGGCCGCGTGAACAGCGGCACGACCGCCGCCAGCATCGCCCGGATGCGCAGCCCGGGCGGCTGGGTCGAGCCCGGCCAGACGCCCGAGTTCGACGAATACACCGTCGTCCTGCGCGGCGAGCTCGAGGTGAAGACCAAGGCCGGCACCATCACGGTGAAGGCCGGCCAGGCGATCCATACCCCGAAGGGCGAGTGGGTGCAGTATGGCAGCCCGCATCCCGACGGCGCCGAATACATCGCGGTCTGCCTGCCGGCCTTCGCGCCGGACACGGTGCATCGGGACGCGTGATTGAAGGTGGAACCCGGCCTCCGGACGGGTTGGTTATGGCGCACACCGGACAAACCCGTCCGGAGGCCGGGTTCCACCTCAATTCACCGGGCCAGCACGTCGTAATTTCTTCCCTGTTTGACCACCCGCAGCTTCGCTCCGAACAACCGCGAGAGCGCAGCTGACGTCAGCATTTTCGACTTCGGTCCGTCCGCCACGATGCGGCCGTCCTTCATCAGGATGACGCGCTCGATCTCCGGGATCAGGTCGGCGATGTGGTGCGTGACGAGGATCAGGCTTTTGCCGGCGCGCGCCAGCTTGCGCAACACGCCGCGGAATTCGCGCACGGCGCCGGGGTCGAGGCTGGTGGTCGGCTCGTCGAGGATCAACGCCTCGGGATCGTGCACCAGCGCCCGGCCGATCATGGTGCGGCGTTGCTCGCCCGAGGACATCGCGGAAAGCGGCCGGGAGGCGAGGTGGCTGATCTCAAGGAAGCGGAGCAGCTCGCGGGCGCGCCGTTCGTGGACCGGCGTCGGCCGGTGATGCGGCCACAGGCCGAGGCTGTTGAAAAAACCGGACAGCACCATCTCGCGCGCGGTCACCTGCCGCGCCATGACTTCATGCGACAGGTTTTGCAGCATATCCAGGACGACGATGCCGATGCGCCGGCGCACATCCTCCAGGGCCCAGTTGTCCTGGCCGAAGAGCTGGAAGCGCGTCCCGCGAAAACCGGTCTCGGGGTAGAGTTCGCAGGTGATCAGCTTGACGAGGGTGGACTTGCCGGAGCCGTTCGGGCCGAGGAGGGCGATATGCTCGCCGCGCCGGACCAGCAGGGTGAACCCGCGGAGCACCCGCCGGTCGCCCCGGGCGACGGTCAGGTTTTGGAAATCGATCAGGAGCGGGGCGGGAGAGGTCACGGGCGAAATGGGTCCGAAGATACAGGCCAGCCTTGCCGCGGTTCGACAAGCCCGGGGTTAGGAAAATGCCTTGCACTCGTCCGACCCCCGCTTTTGCTTGCCGCCTCACCCCGGAGAGATGGCCGAGTGGCTGAAGGCACAGCTTTGCTAAAGCTGCATAGGGGAAACTCTATCGAGGGTTCGAATCCCTCTCTCTCCGCCACTTTAACCTTGGGATAGATCGGTGGCTTACCCCTTGCCGCCGTAGTATTTAGGCTTAAGGACGCCGATACTGGGCAGGTTGCGGTAGCGCTCGTTGAAATCGAGGCCATAGCCGACCACGAATTCGTCGGGAATCTCAAAGCCGACGTAGTCCGCCTCGAAAGGCACGGCGCGGCGGGCCTTCTTGTCGAGCAGGACGCAGGTCTTCACCGTCAGGGCGCCCTTGGCCTTGATCAGCCCGGCCACGGCAGCGAGGGTCCGGCCGGTATCGAGAATGTCGTCGACGAGCAGCACGTTGTGGCCGCGGACATCCAGCTTCATTGAGTCGAAGATGCGGGGCTCATGGACGGCCTTGGTGCCGTCGTGGTAGCTGGAGGCGCGCAAGCAGTCGAGACGCAGCGGGCTGCGCATCTGGCGCAGGAGGTCGGCGGTGAAGATCAACGCCCCGTTCACGATGGCCACGACCATCAGGTCCTTCTTGGCGTAATCCTTGTTCAACTGCTGGCCGAGGGCCGCGATACGGCGCTTGATCGCGGTGGGCGTGACGAGGATGCGGGCGAGATGCTTGAGCTCGGGCGGGCCTTTCAAGGTGGGCATGGCGGCGAGGAAAGGCCGGCGGCCGGGCCAAGGCAACCCGTTAGAACCCGCCCGGCGGGGTTTATTTTTTTGACTTACCCCGGGGCCGCCGGTTGCCTCGCCGGGACGCGCGCCGCCTCCCATGATTTCGATCCAGGTTAAGCAACTGACCAAGCAATTCGGGAGCATTGTCGCCCTGCACGGCCTCGACCTGACGATCAACCCGGGCGAACTCTTCTTCCTGCTCGGCCCCAGCGGCTGCGGCAAGACCACGCTGCTCCGCAGCCTCGCCGGCTTCTACATCCCGGAGAAGGGCCAGATCCTGTTCGGTGACGAGGACGTCACCCGCCTCGAGCCGCACAAGCGGAATACCGGCATGATGTTCCAGAGCTACGCGCTGTGGCCGCACATGACCGTGGCGGAGAACGTCGCCTTCGGCCTCGAGGAGCGCAAGGTGCCCGCCGCCGAGATCAAGACGCGCGTCGGCGATGCCCTGGCGTCGGTGCGCATGGAGAAATACGCCGACCGCAAGCCCAACCAGCTTTCCGGCGGCCAGCAGCAGCGCGTCGCCCTTGCCCGGGCGCTCGTCATCCGCCCACGCTGTCTCCTGCTCGACGAACCGTTGTCCAATCTCGACGCCAAGCTGCGGCTCGAAATGCGCACGGAGATCCGCCGCGTGTGCAAGGAATTCAAGCTCACGACCGTCTACGTCACGCACGACCAGAAGGAGGCGCTTTCCATCGCCGACCGCATGGCCATCCTCGAGAGCGGTCACATTCTCCAGGTCGGCACGCCGCGCGAGGTCTACAAGCGGCCGACCCGCAAGACGGTGGCCAATTTCATCGGCGAGACCGACTTCCTGCCCGGCAAGGTGCTCGGCATGGTCGGCAACTATGTCACCGTGGACACGGCGGTCGGCAAGTTCGACGGCGTGTTCGGCGATCCGTCGGGCATCCCCAAGGTGGGCGACGAGGTCACCGTCTCCATCCGCCCGGAGTGCTGGGAGCTGCACCGCAACGCCGAGTCCCGCAACGTGGTCAAGGGCCGCATCGGCGAGTCGACCTACCTCGGCGAGGTCGCCCAATACGAGTTCATCACCGGCAACGGCACCCACCTGAAGATTTTCGAGCGCAACCCGCGCTTCGTTGACGGGGCGTCGCGCGGCGAGCTTTATGCCACGGTGGAACCGGACGACGTGGTCGTGCTGGTCGGCTGAGGCGGCCCGGAGCCACCATGAAGCGGGCGCTCATCATCATCGCGCTGGTGGCCGTGGTCGGCCTGCCGTTCATCTTCCGCACCAAGCAGGCGACGATCGAGAGCGCCGACGAGACGCTGGTCATCATCACCCCGCATAACGAGGCGCTGCGCCACGAATACACCCGCGGGTTCCGCGAATGGTATCGGGCCCGCACCGGCAAGTCCGTGGCCATCGACTGGCGGGTCATCGGCGGCACGAGCGAGATCACCCGCTTCCTCGAGTCGGAATATGTCTCCTCCTTCCAGAACCACTGGACGAAGACCCTCGGCCGCCCGTGGAGCACCGAGGTGCAGGCGGCCTTCCACAACCCGCGGCTGAATCCCGACCAGACGCCGGATGACGACACCACCGAGATGGCGGCGCGGCGGGCCTTCCTCGCGTCGAACATCAGCTGTGGCATCGATATTTTCTTCGGGGGCGGCAGCTTTGACTTCATCCGCCAGGCGAACGCCGGCCGCCTCGTCGATTCGGGGATCATGCAGCTGCATCCCGAATGGTTCAGGGACGATGTGATCCCGCAGTCGTTTACCGGCGAGCCTTACTGGGATCCCAAGGGCCGCTGGATCGGCGATGTGCTCAGCAGCTACGGCATGATCTACAACCGCGACTCGTTGGAGCGCCTGGGCATCACGGAAGAGCCGCGCCAGTGGGACGACCTCGCCAACCCGAAACTGCAGGGCGAGATCGCGCTGTGTGATCCCACGAAGAGCAGCTCGATCGCCAAGGCCTTTGAGAATGTCATCCAGCAGCACATCTACCGCCAGTGGGCGCGGCTGGAGAAGGAAACGGGCCGCGACCGCAGGAGCCTCGAGGCCCAGGCCGTCGAGGCGGGCTGGGCCAGCGGGCTGCAGCTCCTGCAGCTGGCCGGCGCCAATGCGCGCTATTTCACCGACACCTCGCAGAAACCGTCCATCGATGTCATCCAGGGCAATTCGGCCGTCGGCATGTGCATCGATTTCTACGGTCGGGGCGCCTTCCAGGGCACCGCGCTGCGCCACGACGGTTCGCCCGGGCGCATCGGCTATTATTCGCCGGCGGACGGCACCGTGCTTTCCCCGGACCCCATCGCCGTCATGCGCGGTGCGCCCAACCCGAAGGCCGCGCTGGCCTTTCTCGAGTATGCGCTGTCGATGGACGGCCAGAAGCTCTGGAACTTCAAGACCGGCGTGCCCGGCGGCACCGATCGCTATGAGCTGCGCCGCCTGCCGATCCGGAAGGATTTCTACACGCAGGAATTCGAGAAATATCGCTCCGACCCCGACGTGAATCCCTACGCCGGCACCAATCCGCTCGTCTACAACGGCGCATGGACGGGCGGGGATAATTTCCGGGCCATGGCCTTCGTCATCCGCGTGATGTGCCTCGACACGCATCCCGAGTTGGTGGCGGCCTGGAAGGAAATCATCGGGGCCGGCATGCCGGCGGAGGCGCTGGCCGTCATGAGCGACATGTCGCCCGCGGCTTATCCGCAGTTAAAGGCGCGCATCATCCCGGCGCTGACCTCCAAGAACAAGGTCGACGAGATCCGCCTGGCCAACGAACTGGCCGGCCAGTTCCGGGCCCAGTATCAGAAGGCCGCCGAGCTCGCGCGGGCCGCAGGACGCTAGGTTGATTTTGTCTGGTATGGTGGGAGGGGCTTTATGCCCCGACTTAAACACCGGCGTGTATCACTGTCCGGGTGTAAAACCCCTCCCACCTGGATTCGATTTCACTCGTCGTCCGCCGGCTGCCGGTAGACGTCGGGAAAGCGCAGCGCCATGTAGCTGTCGGGTTGCTCCGCGGGCTTGAAGCCGAACTGGGCGTAAAGGCCGTGCGCGTCGCGGGTGCGCAGGTTCCAGCTGCGCAGGCCCTGCAGTCGCGGGTGGCGCAGGGTCAGTTCGAGCATCGCCTTGGACAGCCCGTGGCGCCGGTGCTCCTCCAGCACATACACGTCGCAGAGGTAGGCATAGGTGGCGTGGTCCGAGATGATGCGGACGAGCCCGACCTGCATGCCGTCCCCGGCATAGGCGCCGATGCAAAGCGAGTTCTGCATGGCCCGCCGGACCGTCTCCAGGGGGATGTTCTCGCTCCAATAGGAACGGGTCAGGTAGCCGTGGACGGCGACGGGGTCCAGCCGCGCCGGGTCGTCGGAAATCAGGTAGTGGCCGTGGCGGTGTTCGAGCACGGACATGAACTCACAACCTCGCCATGCTGGCGGCAAACGCGGCCTTGTCCGCGGCCTTGAAGAACGAGGTGCCGGCCACGAAGGTGTCGGCGCCGGCTGCGCGGCACTCCGCGGCGGTGGCGAGATCGACGCCGCCATCGACCTCGAGGCGGAAGTTCAGGCCGCGCGTCTTCCGCCAGCCGTCGATTTCCCTGAGCTTGGGCAGCATGTCGCGCCGGAAGGGCTGGCCGCCGAAACCGGGTTGCACGGTCATCACGAGCACAAGGTCCACGTCACCGATCAGCGCCTCGATGCTGGCTGCCGGCGTGCCGGGATTCAGCACGATGCCGCACTGGCAGCCGAGCTGGCGGATCTTGGCGAGCGTGCCGCGGTGGTCATAGGCGGGCTCGATATGGATGCTGATGAGGTTGGCGCCGGCCTTCGCGAAGGGTTCGATGTATTTCTGCGGCTCGGCGAGCATCAGGTGGGTATCGAAAAACAGCTTGGAGCCGGCGCGACGCAGGGCGGCGAGGGTCTCGGGGCCGAAGGTCAGGTTGGGCACGAAATGCCCGTCCATGATGTCGCAGTGCAGCCAGGGGGCGCCGCTGTCGGCCACGGTCCGGGCGCTGGCGGCGAGGTTGGCATGGTCGCCGGCGAGCAGGGAGGGGGCGAGGAGGGAAGCGTGGAGCATGGCGGAATCAGAGGACGGATGACAGATGACGGAGGTCCGCCAAGGCTCAATCCTTTGTTTCTTTGGTAGGGGCGCTTGCCCCCAAGCGCCCGGGCCGTTGAGGGCAACGGCCCCTACCGGGCTGCAGCCCGACAACGCTCACCACGTGTCGAGCACCGCGTGCGTAGCCTCGCTGGCGAGTTGCTCGGCGAGGAGGGACAGGGCCTGGTATTCCGACGGCACCAGGCCGCTGTCGGTGAAGACACCGCGCTTGGCGGTCAACGGACGCTGTGCGAACAGGGCCTGCCGGGTGCGCTGGTCGGTCAGGGTGGCGTGGGCGCGCAGCGATACATCGAAGCGCCGCGCCAGGCCGGTGTCGTCCTGCCGCGAAACGGCCACGGTGCGGTCGTAGCCGATGAGCGAGACCCGGAGCACGGCCTCGGCCTCCGCGGGCGAGGCGACCAGCTTGACGCGACCGTCCTTGAGGAAGGCCTCGCGCAGCTGCGTGGTGACGAGTTCGCGGGCTTGCGGGATCAGCGCCTCGGTCGTGACCGGCGCGATGAAGAGGGTGGTGAACTTGGGCTGGGTCCCGGTGCCGAGCTGGTAGCCGGCGCAGCCGGTGAGACCGAGGAGCGAGGACCCGCCTACGCACAAGGCTAAGGCGAGGCGCGGCAGTAGACCGAGAACGGCGACCCAATGGTAGGTTGCGAGCTTGCTCGCAACGTGGCGTGCGAGCGCGCCACCTGCAGGATTGAAGATCGCAGCCATGGGGAAAGCGCCCCCTTAGAACAGCCAGAGCTTCTTTTTCTTCTTCGGCTCGGGGGCCTTGGGGGCCGGCTGGCCGGCGGCCGCGGCGGCCTGGGCCTCGAGCTTGGCGTCGACATCGACCAGCTTCTCGCGGGCCTGCTTGGCCACGTCAGAGTCCGGATAAACGGTGATCGCCTCGTTGTAGAAAACCTTGGCCGCCTTGTAGTTCCGGCGATACTTGTAGTAGTAATCCGCGATGGTCAGCTTGCTCTCGGCCAGCACGGTTTTCATCTTGGCGAGGCCGGTCTCGGCCTGGGCCATGCCGGCGTCGCCGGGGAAGAGGATCATGTAGTCCTCAAAGTAGGTCACGGCCTGCTTGGTGGAGGCCTGGTCGTAATAGGGACCGTCGACCAGCGAGGCGTGGGTCTCGGCGATCTTCAGGTAGGCGTCGGGAGTGAGGACGCTGCGCGGGTAGGTGTTGATCATGCGGTCGAGGGCGTCGATCGCCGCCTCGGTCTCGCCGATCTGCTTGTAGCCGCGCGAGGCGTTCATGAGGGAGAGCGGGGCGTAGTCGCTGTAGGGGGCGGTGGCCACGATCGTCTCGAAATACTCGAGGGCGCGCTCGCGGTTCTTGAAGCCGGGGAACCAGCCCCAGATGCGCGAGCGCTTGCCGGCGAACAGGTCGGCCGCGATGCGATACTGCTCGCCGATGACCTGGTTGAATTTCTCCGAGCTGGGATACCGCGAGACCATCGTCTGGTAGGTGCTGAAGGCCTTGTAGTATTGCTGCGACTGGTGGTAGATGCGGCCGGCCCGGTAGAGCGCCTCACTGGCGAAGACCGAGTTCGGATACTTCTTGTAGACGCTGTTGTAGGTCTTCAGGGCGGACTTGCTGTTGCCGGCCTCCTCGGCGCTGCGCGCCTTGTTCATCGAGTCCAGGGCATTGCGGCCTTCCTCGCCGGAGAAACCGGCGAGCACGCCCCCCTCGGCCTTCCAGCCATCCTGCGGCGTCCACACGAGATCGGCGGCGAGCCGGGCAGGGGCAAGGAGCAGCGCGGCGGTGGCTGCCAGGAGGGAAAGAAAGGGGAGACGGCGCATGAAAATGGTGCTTACCAGCGAATAAGAGTGGCGCCGTAGGTCAAGCCAGCGCCAAAGGCGACCAGCAGGGTGAGGTTGCCGGGCTTGATGCGGCCGGCGCGGCGGGCCTCGTCCAGGGCGAGCGGGATCGAGGCGGAGGAGGTGTTGCCGTAGCGGTCGAGGTTCACATAAACGCGCTCCATCGGCACCTTCAGGTTGCCGGCCAGCGCCTCGATGATGCGGATGTTCGCCTGGTGGGGGATCACAAGGTCGATTTGGTCAGGCGACAGCTTGTGTTGTTCCATCATTTCCCGGGCGACGGTCTCCATGACGCGGACGGCGCTCTTGAAGACCTCGCGGCCGTTCATGCGGATGCAATGGGCGCGTTCCTCGACCGACGCGGCGTCGGCCGGGCGCTTGCTGCCGCCGGCGGGGATGTAAAGGTTGTCGGCGAACTCGCCGTCGGCGCCGAGGTCGGAGCCGAGGATGCCGATGCCCGGCTGGTCGACCTTGCTCAGCACGGCGGCGCCGGCGGCGTCGCCGAAGAGCACGCAGGTGGTGCGGTCCTTCCAGTCGGTCACGGTGGAGAGCTTCTCGGCGCCGATGATGAGGGCGCGCTTGTAGCGGTTGGTAAGGAGCTGGCCGTAGGCGATCTCGAGGGCGTAGAGGAAACCCGAGCAGGCCGCCGCGATGTCGAAGCAGGTGGCGTGGCCCGGGACGCCGAGCTTGTGCTGCACGTAGCAGGCGGTGGAGGGGAGGGGGGTGTCGGGCGAGGCGGTGGCGACGATCAGCAGGTCGATGTCGGCGGCGGTCACCTTGGCGTCGGCCAGCGCGGCCGTGGCGGCCTTGACGGCAAGGTCGGAGCAGGCCTCGTCGTCGCCGGCGATGCGGCGCTCGCGGATGCCCGAGCGGGTGAAGATCCACTCGTCCGAGGTGTCGACCATCTTGGAGAGGTCGTGGTTGGTGAGCACTTTCGGCGGAGCGTAGGAGCCGACTCCCGCGATGATGACTGAGGCCATAGGAAAAGGTTAGTTGGCGACCGCTTCCGCGGCCGCGGGCGCCGCCACGAGCGTGTTGGCCCGGGCAACATCGGTTTCGATGCGGTGGTAAAGGTCCTGCTGGATGAGCTGGGCGGCGGCGCGGATGGCGCTGGTCCAGGCATGGCGGTTGGAGGAGCCGTGCGCCTTGAGCACGTTGCCCCTCACGCCAAGCAGCGGGGCGCCGCCGTAGCGGTCGGGGTTCATGCGGGACTTGAGGGCGTCAAACGCGCCCTTGGCCAGCACGGCGCCGCCCATGCGCAGCGGGTTGGCCTTCAGCTCCTCCTTGAGCATCGTGGTGATGAACTTGGCCAGCGACTCCCAGGTCTTCAGGAGGGTGTTGCCGACAAAACCGTCGCACACGACGACGTCCACGGTGTCCTTGAACACCTGGAAGCCCTCGATGGGGCCGACGTAATTGATGACCCCGTTGATCTTCTTGAGCAGGGTGTTCGCCTCGGTGGTCAGCGCGGTGCCCTTGCCCTCCTCGGTGCCGATGGTGAGCAGGCCGACGCGGGGGGCCGCGATGCCGAGGATGACGCGGGCGTAGTCGGAGCCGAGGATGGCGTTGTGCACGAGGTGATCGGCCTTGGCCTCGGGGTTGGCGCCCGCGTCGATCAGCACGAAGTGGCCGTTTTCGCGGGGGATGACGGCGGCGAGGACCGGGCGGTCGACGCCGGCGATCGAGCCGACGATGAGCTTGCTGCCGGCCATGAGGGCGCCGGTGTTGCCGGAGCTCACGAACGCGGCGGCCTTGCCTTCCTTGACGAGATTGAAGCCCCGGACCATCGAGGAATCTTTCTTCTTCGCGATGGCCCGCAGCGGCTTGTCCTCCATCGTGATCACCTCGGAGGCGTGCACGACGGAGATCTTGGCGTGACCCTTCAGGCCGGCCGTGACGAGCAATGGCTCGAGCACGGCCTGGTCGCCGAGGAGCGTGATCGGGGCGATGGCCTCGTCGGCCAGCGCGAGTTTGACGGCTTCGACGACCTCGGAGGGACCGAGGTCGCCTCCCATCGCGTCCACCGCAATCCGGGCGTGAGCAGTCGCGGGACTGGCCGTCTCGGAGTTAATGGCGGGAAGACTGAACCCGACGGAATCCTTAGACCTCGACGTTGAGGACCTGGCGGCCGCGGTAGATGCCCGTCTTCGGGTTCACGCGGTGGGGGCGGAAGGAGCCGCCGTCGGTGTCCTTGGCAAATTGGGGGGCCTTGAGGGCGTTGGCGGCGCGGCGGTTGGCGCTGCGGCGCTTGGATTGCTTGCGTTTCGGATTGGCCATAAAGAAGGGAGGTTGGGAGTGCGGCGGGTCGCGAAACCCGGTGCTTTTTTGTTATATAAAGACGAGGTTGGTAGGGTTCGTGCCGGGGGCCGTCAAGTGTTATGTCGCCCCCGCCGGCGGGAGTCAAAGCAGGGAAAACAGAATCAGCACAAATGCCAGTCCTAGGCGGTAATAGGCGAAAACGGCGAGGCCGTGCCGCGAGATGAAATGCACGAGGAATTTGACCGCGATCAGGGCCGAAATCGCGGCCACGCCCGCACCGAGCAGAACGTCCGTCCAGCCGAACACCTCGATCATGGCCGGGCCGGATTTGAAGCCCTTGTAGACGGCCGCGCCGGCCAGCGTCGGCAGGCCGACGAGGAAACTGAACTCCGCGGCCTTGGCCGCGCTCAACCCGGCGAGATAACCGCCGACGATCGTCACCATCGAGCGGCTCGTGCCCGGCCAGAGCGCGAGACATTGCGCGAGGCCGATGCCCAGCGCCTTTTGCGCCGTGAGGTTTGACGGATCGCCCTTGGAAAAACCGATGCCGCTGTTCATGCGCCGCCAGCGTTCCGCCCACAACATCAGGAACGCGCCGGCGATGAGCGCGGCGATGACGGCCCAGACCGAAAACAGATACCGGTCGATCAGGTCGTGCAGCAGGAGACCCGCGACGGCGACGGGGAAGAAGGCCAGCAGCACGTTCCGCAGCAGGCGGAAGCCGGCGCTGCTGCGGCCGAACAGGCCGATGCACATCGAGAGCACCTGCCGCCAGTAGAGCAGCACGACCGCACCGATCGCGCCGATCTGGATGACGACGGTGTAAGTGTCGGCCGCCAGCTTGATGGTCAGCGGCACGCCCTCCGGATATTTCGGGGAGGGTGGCTTATACCACAGCGGCTGCCCGGACTTGTCCGTCAGCTGCTTCTCCGACTCGAGCCCGAGCACGCGGTTGGCGATGATCAGGTGCCCGGTCGACGAGACGGGCAGGAATTCCGTCACGCCCTCGACCACGCCGAGCACGACGGCGTCACCGACGCTGAGCTCGGCGACGGGCGGCGCCGGGCTTTCCGCGGCGATGGCGGACAGGTTGAGACCGGCGGCCAGCAGCAAGCCGGCCCAGAGGGTGCGGGGCGAAAAAGGCACGGGGGAGCTTCCGGGAAAAGGCCATGAGCTGTCGAGTTTTATGCTTTGCGCCACCCGGGGAAATGATTCTGCTCGGCTTACTGATGGCCGCACTGACCGAGCTTACCGCCAAGCTGACCAACCGCCTTGCCCTGGAGCCCGCCGAAGTCTCGGCCGCCGCGACCGCACTGGGCTCTCCCGACGTGGCTGATGAGGCCAAGGCCGCATTTCTGACCGCGCTGGCAACCAAGGGCGAGACCCCCGCCGAGATCGCCGGTTTGGCCCGCGCGTTCCGGGCCCTGGCGGTCAATCCCGGCGTCGAGGCCTGGGCCCCGCGCGCCATCGACATCGTCGGCACCGGCGGTGACCACGCGGGCGGTTTCAATATCTCCAGCCTCGTCGTGCTCGTCGTCGCCAGCGCCGGCGTGCCGGTCATGAAACACGGCAACCGCGGCGTCACCTCGAAGTGCGGCAGCGCCGACCTGCTCGCCGCGCTCGGCGTGGATCTCGCGGCGCCGCCGGAGAAGCTGCGGCGGGCGCTCGACCAGCTGGGCTACGCGTTTTTCTTCGCGCCGAACTATCACCCGGCGTTCAAGCACGTCGGCCCGGTGCGCAAGGTCCTCGCCGCGCAGGGGCAGCGGTCGGTCTTCAATATCCTCGGGCCGCTGATGAACCCCGGACGCCCGGCGCACATTCTCCTGGGCGTGTATTCGCTGCCGCTGGTGGAGAAGCTGGCCCGCACCCTCGAAGAACTCGGCCAGCCGGCCGGCCTCGTCGGCCACGGGGTCATCGCGCCGGCCCAGGGCATCGACGAGCTCACGACGGCCACGGTCAACCATGTGCACGGCGTCGGCCGGCTGCGCGGGATCAGCGCGCAGTGGCGGGCGGAGGATTTTGGGTTGGTGGCGTCGCCGTTTGCCGAGCTGCAGGGCGGTGACGTGACGTCCAACCTCGCCACCGTCGAGGCCATCCTCGCCGGCCACGGGCCGGCCGGTTTGGTCGATACCATCGTCCTGAACAGCGCCGTGGCCCTCCATGTGGCCGGGCGGGTGGGCACCATCCGGGACGGAATCGCCCCGGCCCGCGACCTCCTGCTCGGCGGCGCCGTGGCGGCGAAGATCAGGGCCACGAAGGAATTCTACGGCTCCGCCTGACGGCTAGGGGAAACCTGAAACTTGAAACCTGAAACCTGAAAATTTTTCTCACGATGTTGCTGACGATTCACTTTTGCCTGACTTCAGGTCTCAGGTTTCAGGTTTCAGGTTTCTGCCTTTCATGAAACGCCTCTACTTCGGCACCGACGGGGTGCGCGGCCTCTACGGCAGCGCCACGATGAACGAGGATTTTGCCTGGCGCCTGGGCGCCGCGGCGGCCGCCTGGCTCAAGGCCGGGGGCGTGCCCGCCGGGGGCCGCATCCTGATCGGTCGCGACACCCGCGCCTCCGGCGCCTCGCTGGCCCAGGCCCTGGCCGACGGTCTCGCCCACGGCGGCTTCGAACCGTGGTCGCTCGAGATCCTGCCGACGCCGGCGGTGTCCCGCGCCGTGCGCACGCGCGGCGCCGTGCTCGGCGTGGTGGTGACCGCCTCGCACAATCCCGCGACCGACAACGGCATCAAGTTCTTCGGCCCCGGCGGCCTCAAGCTCACCGACGAACAGGAGGCCGCCATCGAGGCCCTGCTGCCGGCCCGGCGCACCGACGAGACCGTGCACCAGCTCAAGACCACGGATGGCATCTCGGATTACATCTACGCGATGGAGGGCATCCTGCATGGCCGGCTCGAGGACTGGAAGATCGTGCTCGATACGGCCAACGGCGCGACCGTCCACACCAGCGGCAAGGTGCTGCGCGACCATCAGGTCCGGCTTTTCACCGTCGGGGCCGATCCCGACGGCCTGAACATCAACGCCGGCGTGGGGAGCGAGCATCCCGAGGAAATGTGCGCGGCCGTCCGCCAGCACGGGGCGCGGCTCGGCATCGCCCACGACGGCGACGGTGACCGCTGCGTGCTCTGCGATGAAAAGGGCGACGTGCTCGACGGTGACGAGCTCCTCACAATCCTCGCCCTGCATGCGCTGAAGCACGGCAAGCTGGCGAACAAGACCCTCGTCGTGACCGTGCAGAGCAATCTTGGCGTCGAGGCCGCCGTGACGGCCGCCGGCGGCCGGGTCTGTCGCACTCCGGTCGGCGACCGCTATGTCATCACCCGGATGATTACCGAGGGCGCCAACCTCGGCGGGGAATCCTCCGGCCATGTAATCTGTTCCGATGTCTCGCCGACCGGTGACGGGCTCGTCGCCGCCCTCAAGGTGATCGCGGTCATGCTCGCCACGGGCAAACCCTTGTCCGAACTGCGGCGGGGGCTGGTGAAGTTTCCGCAGTTGTCCGTCGCGCTGAAGGTCCGGCAGAAAAAGCCGCTGGAGTCTCTGCCGACCCTGCCGGGCGTCATCAAGACGGTGGAAACCGAACTCGGGACGCAGGGCCGGGTGCTCGTCCGCTATTCCGGCACCGAGTCCAAGCTGCGGTTGCTGGTCGAGGGCCCGACCGACGCCATCGTCAAGGCCGCCCTCGACCGCCTGGCCGCCGCCGCCCGGGCAGACTTGGAAGTGCTTTGAACCACAAATCTCCACTGATTTTCCACTAATCATTAGTGTCCCTTAGTGTGTTTTAGTGGTTAACTCCGCCCCATGCCCGAAATCCTCATCAGCGCCCTGAGTTACGCCCTGCAGAAGCAGGCGGAGAGCGCGCGGACGGCGTTCGATCGCGGCAAGCCGGCGCAGGCGGTGGATTTGTGCGCGGCCATCCTCGATGAGCAGCCGGCCTGCCTGAGCGTGCGGAAGCTCGAGCGGGCGGCCCAGCTCAAGCTCGCGGCAATGCGGCAGAACGGCCTTTCCAAGCTGGTGCGCGCCGTGTCGACCGCGCCCTTCCTGCTCGGCGGCAGCCTGAAGCTGAAGGACGACCCGCGGGCGGCCTTCGCCAGCGCGGAGCGGCTGCTGCGCCGTGATCCGCACAACACGGCGGCGCTGGGCCTGCTCGGCCAGGCGGCGATGGCGCTCAACTGGCCAGAAACCGCCGTGTTCGCCTACGAGGCGGCGAGCGACGACGAGCCCGACCGGCCCGACCTGTGGGTGGCACTCAGCGGCGCCTATCTCGCCGCCGGCCGCGCCAAGGACGCCGTGCACGCGGCCGACGAGGCATTGCGCCTCCAGCCGGCCAACGCCGACGCCCTCGCGTTGCAACGCACGGCCGCCGTAGCGGTGACGATGGCGACGGGCAAATGGGAACAGGGCGGCGACCAGCGCGGCAAGCTGGCCGAGCCACCCAAGACCTAAGTTGGCCCGAAGGCCTTCAGTAGGCCTCTTCTCTTATCTGCCGCCGAACGACTCAGATCAGCCATGCCCGCCGAGCGGGAAAGCCGTCTCTTTTGAATGACTGGGCCATGTTGAGCGGAGATGACATCATCGAATTAGGTGAGATCAAGGGCGTTGCTGCTGTGGCGACTGGATCGCCTCTTACTTGGCCACGATGCCGAGATAAGCTGGAACAACAAAAGAGAGAGCGAAACCGATCAATGCTGCCCAGAGCTTTCTTTCTCTTCGACCAACTGACGCGATGCTGAACAGCAGGCTGACCAGTGATGCGGCTAACGCTGCCCAAAACGCGCCCCATCCGAAGATGAGCCAGCCAACCGGGCTGAAATACAACACGAGGACTGAGATGCCTGCACCGAGAGCAATGTTTGCGCATACGGGTCTCGGCTGTTGGTGGACGGCTTCCATCTTTCTTGAGGCGATCGATTCAGATCAGCCACGGGCGCTTGCGTCCGTTGGCTGTAGCGACTTCCATGAGAAGGCGTGTCGAGGGGATTGTTTAAAATGGTTCACCATTTTTCTGGTTGGTCTGCTGGGCCCTCAGCTTCCCGGATGGTCAGGCTTCCATACGCACTCGTGGTGGTGGCGTCAATGCCACCGGTGCAGGGAGGAGTCCGTGGACCGGGAGAGGGGTTGGCCCTGCCTACTGGATATCGCATTGATTGCTCATGCTGCCGCTAGATCGCAGTGGCCAAAGGACGGAACCTGGAGGGAAAGAGCTCATGCCGCGTGGGGGAGCGCCTCGTAGTCGGCGCCACTTTTCCAGAGAGCGAGCATGGTGACGGCCAGCTTGCGCGCGACGGCGATCACCGCGCGTTTCTTGGCGGATTTGCCGCCGCGCTCGGCGATGCGCGCTCCGGCCTCGCGCAGGTGGGAAGGCGGGCCGAAGGGTCCGAGGATGTAGTGGGCGCAGTTGACGAGCAGGCAGCGCAGCTGCTGGTTGCCCGCTTTGGTGATGGGCAGTTGCTTGTCGGTGAGACCGGATTGGTCGCGTCGCGGCACCAGGCCGAGGTAGGCACCCACGTCGCGGGTGTGCGGGAAGCGCCCCGGATCCTCGACGGTGAGCACGAAGCACAAGGAGGTCAGCGGACCGACGCCATCGACCTGGCGCAGGCGCTGCGTCACCGGATACTGTTCGTCAGCCATCTGCTCGAGCCGGGCGTCGAGCTGTTTGATCTGGGCGTTGAGTCCGTCGATGGTCTGGAGCAGGGGTTCGACGAGCGCACAGGTGGCGGCGTCGGCACGGGCGCGGAACTGGCGCACGAACGCGGTGGCCTTGATGCCGCGGGCCACGGTGAGCCCGAGGCTCTTCACCAGGAAGCGCACACTGTTCATCTGGTTGACCCGGGAGCGCACGAGGGCCTCGCGGACCTTCAGCTGCACCAAGGCGCGTTGGGCGGACTCGCTGCGGTGTTTGACCGGGCTGAGCAGGGCGGGGTCGGCGCGGCCCAGGCGGGCGAGCATGCGCGCGTCCTCGGCGTCGCTCTTGGTCGTGCTCTGCGAGATGGCACGCAGCTTGCGGGCGTTGGCCACGATCACGGGATGGCCGAGTGTTTCCAGCAAGCGCGAGACCCACG
>JAYRDK010000002.1:0-113719 GCA_041909435.1 Lacunisphaera sp. | reverse complement strand
CCGCTACGTTACCGAGGGCAGTTTCGACGCCTATATGTGGCAAACCCTCGAAACGAAGGCCAAGTTCATCTCGCAGGTGATGACGGGCGAAACGACGGCCCGGCGCATCGAGGATCTGGACGCACCGTCCCTGACGTATGCGGAGGTCAAGGCCATAGCCTCCGGCAATCCGATGATTGTGGAGAAGGCGAAGGTGGATGCCGAGGTCATGAAGCTCTCCCGGCTCCGCGCCGAACACGCGGAAAGCCAGTTCTCCCACCGCAGCCGGGTGCGGATGATGGAGCAGGATGAGTCCCGGCTGGAGCGGCAGCTGGTCGCCACGGCAAAGGACGTGGCCGCGCGTCAGGACACCCAGGGCGACAAATTCAGGATCGTGCTCGACGGCGAGGTTTTCACCGACCGTGTGAAAGCAGGGTCGGCGCTAATATATCTGGTGGAGGACCATCGCACCGACCACATGCTGGGGCGGCCGTCGCCGGCCGTGTTGGGCGAGTTTGCCGGTTTCAAACTCGAGTATCGGTCAACCCTGGCGGACAAGGTGACGCTGCGCGGAACGTCGGAGTATGTCGCCAGCGTGTCACCGTCCCCGGTGGGCACCATCAGTTCGCTGGAGCACGCCGCCCGGTCGGTGGAGGATCAGGTCGAGCGCACCCGTCAGGAACTCGCCCGCACGAAAAGGGACTTGGGGGAATTGGCCAAGTTGGCTGGAGGGGTGTGGGAGCACGAGGAGCACTACCGCGCGCTCGTCAAACGGCAGGCGGAATTGGTGGATGCGTTGGACCTGACGAAGAATCAGGCCGCCGCTCAACTCGCCACTGAATCAGAGGAGACGGAAACCGTCGCTAACCCGACCCCTGCGGAAGACGCCTCCGAGGAGGTCGGCGCAGAGGCGGAGGTGGTTTCGGTCCCACAACATTTCGAGGATCAATCGCTGGAAATGCAGGCGGAACAGCGCGCTCGGCGGCGGGCGGAGATTGAAGCGATCGGCCGCATGGAGTTTCCCGTTGCCGCCATGTTCGACGGCAAGCCCGTCACCATTCTCGGTCCCGTTGATCGTTTCTCCCCCTACAAGGAACAGGCCACGGGCAAGGAAGACCCCTTTCAACTCATGGTGCAGCCGTCGAAGGGCAAGCGATTCATCACCCTTGCGAGCGGCCTCCAGGTGAACGGCAAGCCGCTGGTGACGCGGGTGCTGCCGATGCGGGAGAAGCCGAATCCCTTTGTCGTTGCCGGACCCCGCGGCAAGCCGGCGAAGACGCACCCGAAAACCAAAGCCGCACCCGCGACCGCGAAAGTCCCCTGCAAGTCCCTTCCGCCTGAATTGATGTCGCCGCAGCAATTCAAGGCGGCGGGACTCGGGCCGGCCAATGATGCGATTGTCCTGAAGGCCGCGCGCCAGAGTAAACCGGTTTCGGCGCTGGCCGTGGACGAATACAATCTCAGCACTTCGCTCCCGAAGGGATACGTGCGCGAGGGCGAGCGCTTTGTATTCAAGGCGTCGCGAAGCGCGCGGTCGGAGCGGAGCAAGACGGAATTGGCTGAAACGATCTGTCACCCGGCCTCTCGCAGTCCGGCGAAAATGCGGATGAGCGCCTGATCGTATGCCTGCACGATCCAGACTCGACGACATCGACCGCTTGACCGAAGGGGAACGGTTGGCGCGAATCTGCGCCCTGCTGTGCAAGGCCATCGCGCAGAGTGATGCTCAGCGGGTCGTAGAGGTGTCCGGGGAGGATGCGCCCCTCTCCTCACCGCCTGGGTCTGATATGCCCGCACACCCCAACGACGTCCGAGTCATCCAATACCTCACGTTAATCGGCGAGGCCGGCCCTGAGCAGATTCGTGCCACCCTGAACCTTACCCGGTGGGAAAAAGACCAAGCCCTGCGAAGATTGGTGCAGGAAGGGCGAATCGCCGCCCATGGACAGACCCGCAAACTCACCTATCGGCTGAGTCATCAGCCGGCTCATGTGGCCCATCTGGGTCGAAATTGACCCGCCGTGCCATGAAAAATCCTCCTGTCGCAGCGACTGTATCCAACTCGGAGGTGCCGGTAGCCATTTACACCCGCGTCTCCACGGACAACCAGGTTGGCGGGCGGTTCGATTCACTGGAAAGCCAGGCGACCATCTGCCGCGACGTCATCAGCAAGCGCGCGGCCGATGGCTGGCATGAGGTCGCCTGCTTTACCGACGCCGCATATTCCGGTGGGACGATGGACCGGCCGGGCATTCGGGCGTTGAAGCGACAGATCGAAGCCGGTGAGGTTAAAGTCGTGCTCATCTACAAGCTGGAGCGGGTGCTGAGGTCGACGGACGAATGGGTTCCATTTCGCGCGTTTCTGTTGAAGCACGGCTGCCGGCTAGAAAGCGCCACTGAGGACCTTTCTGAGGCGACCGCATCGGGTCGGCTGAAGAACAACGTCCTGATGAGCGTCGCCGAATACGAAAGGCAGAACACTGCAGAAAAGACCCGGGCCAAAATGGAGCAGCAGGCGAAGAAGGGCTATTGGAACGGAGGAATGGTTCCGTTTGGGTATTCATATGACGAGAAATCGCAGACGCTGAATCCCGATCCGGTCGATGCACCCATCGTCCGGCGCATTTTCGAGCACGCAGCGACCCTTGGTTCATTGACAGAACTGGCCAACACGCTGAACGGCGAGGGACGGCGCACCAAGGAACGGGTTTTTAACCGGCGCGAAGGGAGCCAACAGACGGTTGGGGGGCGACTGTTCCGGTCTGATGGACTGCGCTTGATCGTGCGTAATGTCATCTACCGGGGAGCGGTGAAGTTCGCCGGCCACGAATATGCCGCGCGCCATGAGCCTCTCGTGCCGCCGGAACTTTGGGAGCGGGCCAATGCAGCAGTCTTGAAAACGGAGCCGCGGGCGGCGGATCTCATCGTCGAGCGCGACCGGCATACCAATTTGTTGAAGGGAC
Organism: Lacunisphaera sp.; assembly: GCA_041909435.1. GTDB lineage: Bacteria > Verrucomicrobiota > Verrucomicrobiia > Opitutales > Opitutaceae > Lacunisphaera. The sequence goes on along the minus strand of JAYRDK010000002.1, from coordinate 110,777 downwards.
TCGCGTGGTGCGGCCATTGTCAGCGGGCGATGATTCCACACCAGAGCGGAAAACCAAATGCCACCGGGAAACCCTACCGCTATTATTACTGTGGCTATGTCATGCGCGAACGCCGGCCCGATGCCTGCGCTGTCGGGCGTCTTTCTGCGGACGGGTTAGAACGGGCCGTGATCGGTTTCCTGAGCGAAGTCGGTAAGCATCCCAAATTGATCGCGGGTGTGGTTGACGAGTCGCGCAGCCGGAACCGGGGGGACCGCCAGGCTTTGCGGGCAGACCTGGAGAAAACCGAGGCCGCATTGAAGAAAGCGGCGGGGGAGCTGTCCAATTGCGTGGATGCGGTGGCGAAGGGGGGACTCGATGTTCTCGGCGATGCGCTGACGCGGCGCGTCCAGGAATTGCGCTACCAGCACCAGCAACTGACGAATGAGTGCCAACAGCGGCGGCAGGCATTGGTGGCGTGCGAGACTGCTATTTATGATGAGCAACGCATCCGCCAGTCCATCGAACAGCTCGGCACACTCCTCCCGCGACTCTCCCCGGAAGAGCGAAAGGAGCTGGTTCGGCTGTTCGTTCTGCGGGTCGAACTGCGCAACCCGACGACGCGGACGCAACGGACGAACCTGGGCGAGGCGCAGGACCGGCGGCTGGCCTTGAAGATCAAATTGAGCCTCCCCGAGCTGGTTCAGGGGGTTGAGACCCGTGCCCAACTGAGTTCCGGCTGGGCGAGCCGGCAGCGGCCCATCGCGGCCCGAGGTGTCAGTTTTGACGCGAGGGTGGATTTCACCCACGCCATGAAAGGGGAGGTTACGATCCTGACACCCTTCCAACAGGTGCTCCGAAACGGTGCCGGTGCACCGCGCAAGGCTTCACCCGAGCCCAAGGTGCAACACGCCGTTGTCCGCGCCCGCAAATGGCAGCAGATGCTGGAAGCCGGCAAGGTGGCAAATCGCGTTGCGCTGGCGAAACAGCTCGGAATCACTCCGGGAGCCGTAACCCGGATACTCAAACTTCTGGAGGTGAGCCCGGATATTCAGCAGTTCCTAGAGTCTTTAAACACGAAGGAGGCCAACCGGCATTTTACTATCAAGAAGGTTGGCAATCTCGCCGGACTGCCTCCTTCCGAGCAACTTATCGAGTTTAGTAAGATGCGCGCCTCCTTTACCCCGCGCATGAGCGTATAGAAGATGAGACCGCCGAGACGTCGGCGTGCGTTGGCTCGGGACGGAAGCTGGGGGCACGAGGACTTGGAGCCGAGTGGATCAGCGATCAGCCGGCAGCGTTCAACGATAAGCTGATAGCTCAAATGCCTTTGCCACAACTGCAGGAACGGACGACAGACATAGATCGAAGTGGGGCCGGAACCGGAACGCTGCTGAATGGTTCCGAGATGCACGAGAACAACGCGGGATTTGGCCCTAGCTTTGACACATAGACGTATCAGCTGTGAATATGGCTCATGCCCAAAGAGAACTCCAAATGCAAAACTATCCATGGCATGCTGCCTCCTTGGCCCCGCCTCATCAAACACCTCGCCGACAAATCCGACTATGGCTTTGAGATGAGCGTTGGCCAAGTTCTCAAGGCATCAGCGGCGGAAGTGGACCATGGGGGAACTTATTCCGACGTAGCGAAGGGAATACCGCGTCAATTCGATTACCGCGCGGTTTGGGAGCAGGGCGATTTTATAGTTCAGATCGCCGCCGAGTGTAAGAACTTTTCGCCTATGTCCCCCGTCGTAATTTGCGGTGGAAAACGGACTGAACGTGAATCGTTCCACCATTTCGTGGCATCGACCCACGGCGTATTGAAGTCGAATACGGTGGGCGGTAATATTGACCGCTGTGATACGCTGCTGGTGAAGCCTTCGCCTTTATATCCGGTCGGCGATTTTGTGGGAAAGAGCGTGTTTCGACCCGAACGCGAGCGGAGACATGACCGACTAGCCGATGCGGTCGATGGTTTTACTATCGGCGGCGATGGCGAAGTGTATGATGGTTCGACTCAATCAATCTCATCAGCTGCCGAAATGTGCAGTTCCGCGATGGCGTTTCACAAAACGCGTCGGAAGAAATTCGCGTTTACAATCACCCTGCCTGTGGTGGTCGTTCCCGACAACGTGGTTTGGAAGATGGCATTCGGCGAAAACTGTAAGCCCGCTGGCGATCCCCAAACAACCGAGCATTGCACTCTGTTTCGTAGTCAAGACGTCCAGTTGGAGACGACCTATGGCGCACGGCCGGTGCGGCTGTCGCACGTGCACATCGTGACCATTAACGGCTTGGTGGAATTGATCCGCAAGTTGGAAGGGCCCGGTTCCCCTATCTGGGTGCAGTGGTTTCCAGAATCAGTTCGGGACCTATTTATCTCACGATTTGCATGAATGCCGCCTGGTGCGGTGGGAAAACGCAGGAGACCGACGATTATGCGGACCCGGGAATCGCAGCAAATGTTGGAGGCAGGCAGCCTGAGGAAAGATGACCGCGTAAGCCCGTTGCAGAAGCTACCCGAGAAACTGGTTCGCATGTGTGCCTCAGCACGCATCGTGTCATCAGGTCGCCGGAGTTGAATGGGCATTAAGGACCACGGCTATTGTGCTGCCTTCGTGGGCACGGGCACGTTGGAAGCGCGCGCCAGGACGACGATCAGTCCGCGCATTCTGGAGCGGCTGGCAGAAGTGCTGGTGGATCAGGGTGACCAGGTAGAATCCGGTCAATTGCTCAGGCGCCACGGTTGAGCGGGTAACAGGGCACGGCCGCCGCTCACAATGGTGACGAGGCCAAACACGACGGCGGCAAGCGCGAAACCTTTCAGGATTCGAGTATCCAACGCTTGCTTATGCTAGGCTGACAGAAAAACCGAGAGTGGGGAGGGCTGGTAATGGATGGCTTGCGGAAGAATTGCTCGATCCTCCTCCGTTTTGATAAAAATCAGCCTGAGATGACCTTATAGAACTTCGGCGTGGTCTTGCCAACAAACAGTGGCCTTACCTGCTCGGCCTGCTTGTCGCGGATGGAGCTGCTATGCATCGCTTTGAAGCCGGCTCTGCTTTCAAATTCAACAACGGCCACATAGTTTCCCGGCTCCAGTGGCTTCAGGAGCCTTCGGCTGATGAAGCCTGGAAACCCCGAGAAGGCTTGGTTTGAAGAGTTAAACCACTTTCTGAATTCGGCATCCTTGCCCTTCTTGATGCGTGAAAAGGAAATAATGACTAAGAACATAGTATAGGTCCTCCAGATTGTTTACTGCTTATCCGTGTGTTTTTGCCCCGCGGCAGGAGTTTCTTCGGCCTCCGCGAAATGCCCGTGTGCCGCACTGGTGGCGGCCTGAAAAACGCCTTCGACGTAGTGGACGTATTCCACGTAAGCCTTCACGAACCCGCGCCCGCCCTGGACGTTGTTCTTGTCGAAATTCTTTTTGGCCAGGGCTTCCTGGAAATGCTCACGGATGCCGTGCTCGGTTTTTTCGGAAAGCAGTTTCAGCACTGGTTTGACATCCCCGGTTGCCAGCGCCTTGTCACTCGCCGGGATGGCCGGGCCGAAGTCTGTGCCCGCAGGTTTGAGGCCGGTGTAAGGCGCGCCTTCACCGGCGCGATGAACACGCACAAGCGTTTCAAAGAAATACATGTCGGCCAGTTCGCGTGCTTCGGCATTGGTCCGGCGCACTGCCAGAGTCTTCTCAAAGGCGTGCTTGATGGCGCTTTCGTCGTCCGGTTGCACCCAGATGAGGACGAGGTTGACGTTGCTTTCCGTCAGCGCCGCTCGCGCGGCATTGACGACCGGGCCATCCAGACTGTCGCAATGGGCTTGGGCGATTTGAGTGGAGGCGAATGCTGCCGCCAGCAGGGCCAGGGCAGTCAGGGAGACTCTCAGGTTTTTGTTTTTCATAGTGCGATTATTTTGTGGTATGTGGTTTCAGTTTCAGGACCGAACCATCGTGAGAATCATTTTGTAACGCTTCAGCGCCTTGAGCGCGTGCGGTTGATGTGCGGGCATGAGGATCATCTCGCCGCCATGGACCTGATGCGACTGGCCGGAGATCGTGATTTCCGCCTCGCCTTCCAGCATCTGCACGAGCGCGTCGAACGGCGCCGTGTGTTCGCTCAGGCCTTGATCGCGGTCGAACGCAAAGAGGGTCACGCTGCCGGTGGATTTTTTCACGATCTCGCGGCTCACGATGGCACCATCCTGGTAGCTGACCAGTTCGGCGATTTTCGCCACCTGGGCGCCGGCGAGGCCCTTGGGTTTGGAGGGCATATCGTTTTTCATCGGGTTAGTTATTGGCGGGCGTGTCGATCGGGTCATTCCGGAGTCGCCAAGCCGTGACGGCAGCCAGCAGCGCGGGAACAACACCAGCGAGGAGGAAGACCACGTCGCCCGGCAGCCGCAGCCATTCCAGGGTCTGCATCAACGGTTGCCCGATGAAGGCGAGGCTGCGCGCGTGCCAGTAACCGTTCTCCAGCACATCCCGCATTTGCACGATGCCGCCGGGGAAAAGACTCAGGACGACCATCAGAGCCAAGCCGGCGTTCAGTCCCCAGAACGACACGCGGACGTATTTCTCGACCCGACCCCATGCGGCATTCGACAACGCCTGCCGAAAGGCGAAGACCATCAAAGCCATCGCCAGCATACCGAACACGCCCATCATGGCCGCGTGACCGTGGTTCGTCGTGAGTATCGTGCCCACTTCGTAGTAGCTCACGACTGGCAGGTTGATGAGGAAGCCGAACACGCCTGCGCCGACGAAGTTCCAGACCCCGACCGCCATCAGAAAATAGAAGGTCCATTTGTGGGTCATGGCCAGATCCTGGCCAGCCGACGGGCCTTGGCCGCGCGTGAGCTTGATGAAGTCCCACGCATCGAGCGTGAGCAGCGTCAGCGGCACCACTTCGAGGGCCGAGAACATCGCGCCGAGCGCCATCGTGATGTTAGACTGGCCGGTCCAATACCAGTGGTGTCCCGTGCCGACGATGCCACTGCCGAGGTAGAGAATGGCGTCCAGATACACCACGCGCGCAGCCGTCAACCTCGACACCACACCCAACTTGAAGAAGATGATGGCCACCATGACGGTGACAAAGAGCTCGAAGAATCCTTCGACCCAGAGATGAATGATCCAGAATCGCCATGTATCGACGACCGTGAAGTGGGTGGTGCTGCCGAAGAACATTGCGGGCAGATAGAACAGCGGAATGCCCACCGCCGCGTAGAGGAACAGCGAGGAAACCTCGCCTTTCTCCGGATCTTTGCGGATTGGCGCAATCGCACGGAACAGCAGGAACAGCCACAGCACCAGCCCTCCCGCAAGCAGCACCTGCCAGGCACGACCCAAGTCGAGATACTCCCACCCCTGATGGCCCAACCAGAACCAGGCATTGCCGAGAGCCTGATTGATGCCGAGCAGTTCGCCGCCCAAGCTGCCCAGCACCACGACAACCAGTGCGCCCAGCAGGACGTTGATGCCCCTCACCTGGCCTTTCGGCTCGGTTCCCAGCGCGCCGGCCAGAAACAATCCGCCCGCGACGTATGCCGTCGCGATCCAGAAAATGGCCAGCTGCAAATGCCAGGTCCGTAGCATGTGACTGGGCAACCAGCGCGCCAGGTCAAAACCGTAGAAGCCGCCCGGCTCGACGCGGTAATGGGCGGTCGCGGCGCCCACCAGCGCTTGCAGCAGGAACAACAGTGCCACGATGACAAAATACTTGAGGGTGGCTCGCTGGCTTGCCGTGGCGTGGCCAACTGAAACCGGCGGGAAAATGCGCACGCTGCGGCTCTTCCAGCCGAGGAAATCAAATTTGCCGAACGCGAACAGCACGAGCGCCGTCCCGCCCAGCAGCGATATCAGGCTCAGCGCACTCCAAAGGATCGCGTCTGTGCTCAAGTTGTTCCCGGCCGCCGGGTCATAAGGAAAATTGTTCGTATAGGAGTAGTTCTTCCCCGGCCGGTGCGCAGCGGAGGCCCAGGCGGTCCATGCGAAGAAAGCGGTTAGCTGGCGAAGCTCCGTGGCATCGGTGATGTATGTGGCGGGCAAGCCGGCGTTGGTCGCAGGTTGAGAAAGGTAGGTGGCCCATTTCTCGATTTGCCTTTGGTATGAGAGCCGCTCGGCGACAGTGAACGTCAGGGTGCCGGACTTCGCGTCGTAGCGATTCTGCTCCAGCATTTGCACGACTTCCGACCTAACGGCGCCCTGCTCGACGGCTGAAAGAGCGCTCCAGGGGCGCTGGTGCCGGTCAGTTGCGAACCACTCCTGCGCATCGACGGTGAGCGTGTGGAGATATTCTGCCGAGAAATCTGGACCGAGGTAGGCGCCGTGGCCCCAGATTGTGCCGTTCTCCATGAGCGCGTATTTGAGGAACACCTGCTGTCCGCCGAGCACGTCGTCTTTCGTGAAGACCTGTTCGCCGGTCGCCGTGACCACTTGGTTCGGGATCGGTGGCGCGTCCGTGAAACTTCGTGCGGCCAGCCAGATCAAGATCGTGAAACCGACGACCATGGTCAGGATGACCGCATGTCTCCACCACGGAGATAGTTCGGTTTCCAATTCGGCAGTCAGCGGCTGATTTGCTGTTAGGGGACCTAATTTCATTAGCAGGAGAAGCCAGCGGAAACTGAAAGCTCTGCACCGAGCATAGGGACCAATGGTAAAACACCTTCTTTATTACTGATATGGGGTGTATACCCATGGGTCGGAGGCGTGGTGCCGCGGGCGGTGAACGCCGCCTGCCCCCCACGACTGGGTCAAAGCCATTTGTTTTCATGCAGGCAGAATTAAGAAAACGATGAGCGAGATGCGAAGTCCGGTTCATCGGGCGGCGTGCTGCTGAGTGGAATTCCGGCCGACTCAAATACACCCTCGCCGAGCCCGGTGTTCCTCAAGGGGATGCCCGACGGTGCTGGTATCAGTTGACACTTGTTAGGCAATATTGCCGTGATCATTCGCGGCCGATGTGCGGTGTCCGAGATTGAGAACTGAGCGTCGACACAGGTCCTCGTTGACCAGGGCATCACTCGCGGGACATTCTTAACGCAGGCGCACCAAGGAGAAACCGACGCGCAAGGTTTCGGTCCGCCGATCATAAGTACGCAGGCTCTCACCATAGCCGTTAAAATATTGCAGCGTGAGATAGGTTGCGAAATCCAGGAGCTGGCTCCGCACCGGGATCGTGAGATCGAATTGAGTGCTGAAATGCTCGAATGATTTACCGGAGCGTCCCGTGTAGGTCAGAGTCGTCCCGTTGCCTTTGCCAATTGCGACCATCCATTCGGCGTAACCGCGATAGTCGGCGAGGTCCGGATTGTCCGACAATCCACCCACATAAATCGAGAATTTCGGGCTGACAATCAGATGCCATTGGTCGGCGCTACCATACATCAAGCCGCGTCGGAAAAAGAAGGTGTTGAGGCTCCGCGAGTCCGCACCGGCGCCCCCGTTGGACTCGTGCTGATAACCGGCTTGGTAGCCTAACCAGTTCAACCGATCATTAGCTTTCGCAGGTGGCGGTGCGAATGACTCGAGGAACAGCGATGGCATGTAGCTGGTGTCGTAGAACGGGCTTGAATTGCCATTGATGTCCCAAAGCGAACGCTGCGTGTAGCCGAATTGCAGGGCACGGAAGGATTGGTCATCCTCACCAACTCCCAAGCCGCGCAGCCGGTATTTGAAACTGAGCTGGAATTTAGCCGCCGGATCATCGCCGCCGTAGACGAAATAGATCGCCTCATGGGCGCCGAAGCGGTGCCAGTAGCTCCGATCAATAGAGGCCATGGCCGGGCCTCCTGGTGCCAAGCCAGCGGCGGGCGCCTCGGTTTTTGCCTGGGGCGCGGTCGTCGTTGCATTTGACAGGAATACGGTCCGCAGCGGGGTGGAATCAGGGTCAATGACCTCCAGATACACGCGACCACTGGCCTCTAGCGGCATTGGAAAAGCATAGCGGTGGCGGACGAACGCCCCGGGCGCAATCAACGATGACCCCACTTGCTCCGCTTGGAGTTCCACCGCGTAGGATGATTCGCCCGAGATCAATTGTCCCGCAAGTCGTGCAGGAGCGTTGTACTGCATGGCGGCGGTCGTTGGATTGAAGACAACAAGCGCGACCTTCACGGTCTCACCGGACGCGATACTGCTTGGCGGCGGGATGACCGTTTTCAGGAGTCCCTCGCCGTGGAGGGCATGAACACAGGTGAGCAGGAAGGCCAGCGACAGAAGGTTTTTCATCGGTAGGCAAGGTGGGTTTGTCATAGCGGCAGTTGCATGTGCGGTGCTCAATTCGCCGCCAAGGCCTCCGCATCAGACGGGGAACCTCCCCCCATGGCTTGGTATAGCGCCACCGTGTCGAGCAAGCGCCGGGCTTGCGCCGCGCTCAGGCTGATTCGGATCTGGTGGACCTGTTGTTGGGCGACAAGCACCTGCAAATAGCTGGCGGCGCCCAAGTCATATTGCCGCCGCGTCGATTGCATGGACTCTTGGGCGGAAGCGTCGGCGGTGGTTTGGGCGTTCAGAGCGTGAGCATCGTTATCCAGTGCGCGCAGCACATCGGCCACGTTGCGCAGCGCCAGCAATACGGTCTGCCGATAATTCGCAGCGGCAGCGTCGAAGCCGGCGTCGGCCGCCCGGGCTTCGGCTCGCAGTCCGCCGCGAAACAAGGGTTGCGTCAATTGCCCCGCCAGCCCCCAAACCAGCGAACCGCCATCGAACAGGCTGGCCGTGGTCAACGCCTGCGAACCGAGATTACCGCTGAGCGCAATCTGCGGGTAGAACTTGGCAACGGCGGCGCCGTATTGGGCATTGGCGGCACGGAGCAAGGCTTCGGCGGCTTGGATATCGGGCCGCTGGCGCACCAATGCGGACGGCACAATCACCGGCACGCTGGCCGGCAAGGTAAAATCCGACAAACTGAACGGGATATTGCCGCCTGTACCCGGAGTCTGGCCCACGAGCACGGCCAGCAAGTGGTGGGTCTGGTCAAACGCGGTGCGCAGAGGAGGGATGTCAGCACGGGTAAGCTCGACTTGGGTTTGCAGGGCGGAGACTTCGTTTTGAGCAGCGGCGCCAAGCATGACACGTTGGCGGGCAATGGCGAGTTGCGCTTCCTGATCCGCGAGGATGGCTGCGCTGGCTTGAATCTGCGCCGCCAGTCGGGCTTGGGTGATGGCCGTGGTGACCACATTGCCCACCAACGACAGACGGGCGCCGGCCAACTGGTAACGCTGATAGTCCGTCTGTGCAGCCAAGGCTTCCAGGGTGCGACGGTTGCTGCCAAACAGGTCGAAATTATAGCTCACCTCTACGCTGGAGTGGTAGAGATTGAATACGCGCTCGCTATCCGGCAGACCGGCGGCCGCGGTGTTGGTCCCTTGACGCTGCGCGCTAAGTCTGGCGTTTGCCTGAGGAATCCGGGTGGCCCCGGCTTGCGCCGCGTAGGTTTGGTTGGCTTGGCGCAAGGTCGCCTCCGCCGCCACCAGCGTAGGGCTTGATCGCAGGGCTTGCTCAATCATGAAGTTGAGTTTGGCCGAACCCAGGTCCTGCCACCAAGTCGCCGAAACGGTTTCGCTTGGAACAAAGCGCTGAATCCCGCCCATGGGGCCGGGAGCCGAAGCGGTTTCCGCAGTCAGGGCTTGGGTGGTATAGCCAGCGTCCTGCGGCGGGGCGGGGCGTTGGTAATCCCGGCCGACGGCGCAGCCGCCCAGAATTCCCCCGCCCAAGGCCGCCCAGACCGGGAGAAGCAACCCCCGAAAGCGGAGTAGATCATGGTGGGCATTGGCTTGTGGTTTCGTTGTCATGATTTTCGGATGGCGGTGGCTCCGCGACGACCCATTCAAGCCTCACCGTTGGAATCGGGTGCGTTTTTTGCGCGAAACGACACCACTGCCACAGCAACCCAGAACAACGATCTCAGTGTCATTGCGCCGAGAGTGCGTGTCTCGTAGGCACCTCCGCCGAAGACGTGAACGCCGAAGGCGGCAAAGATGACCAAGGTGGAGACCGTCAGCAGAAGTGACAGATGGGCGGCCCAGCGTTTGCCCCACAGCAAGCCCGCCCCGGCCAAGACGTAGAGAAAACCCGCGAGGAAGTTGAACCAGAGCACGAAGGGGATCGTGTGGCCCAGCGCGGCGCGAACTTCCGTGCTGCCAAACAGGGCTCGGCCGCCGCTTACAATGGTGACGAGGCCAAACACGACGGCGGCAAGCGCGAAACCTTTCAGGGTCCAAGAATTCAAAGCATGCTTCGGCTGGGTTGCCAGAACGGGCGGGAATGGAGATGGCATGGTATCGGATGGGTTGCGAAGTAATGGTTCGATCATCCTCTCATTTTTTACGGAGATCACTGTGGCGGCTGTATTGCGGGCACGTGCAGCACGGAATTTTCGCCGCCGAAGGGATTGGGGCGGCCTTCCGCGCACGTCGGATCGGGCAACCAGCGTTCGTTCACCACGAAGAGGTATTCGAAGATGCCGGGCGCCAGGCGCAGATCGATATGCCATTTATCGCCCACACGCTCCAGGACGACGGGTTGCCAGTCATTAAAGCTGCCCGCGACGCAGACGGTGTCACCATGCGGGCAATGCAGGCTCAGCCGAATGGCTTCAAGCCGGACGGGCGTGGGGCGAGTTTTGTTCCTTTTAGACTTCGTTCTCATGATCGGACATGGCGGTTTTGAATCTGGATGAAGGTTATCGGTTTGAGATCGCGGGATCATGACTTGGGCTCGGGGAGCGGGCTCCAGCCGGGGTGATCGAAGTATTTCGGATACTCGCGCAGCGCCTCAGCCAGCTTCGCCCCACCGTCCCCGGACGCGGGATTCGCGGTCGTTGCCGCTGCGCCGGTCATGAGTTCGTTGATCAGGACATGCAGGGTCGCGTCTGCCTTGGGCTCAAGTTTGCAGTTTTGTATGAGGTAGGTGACGTTTTCCTGAATAGTGTCCGCCAAAACTTTCGACTGGGCCGGCGACAAAGCGCTGGGTTCCGAGGTGGCTAGGTTCTGAGCGACGGCGTCGCGAATACGTTGCATTCCGATCCGCAGCGGTTGGTCGGTCGCCCAACGCTTGCCGTCATTGAGCGAAAGCGCTGCCGCGCCATGGTCGCTGTGATCATGAGCACCGGCGTGGCCGTGATGGAAATGGGTCCAGACCGCATAGGAGAGGCCGACCAGGGCAATGACGAGGAATCCGGATATGAGGGGCCAGCGATTTTTTTTAGCAGGGGTTTCCATGGTATTTTGCGGGTTTGGATCGGCAGACGACGTGCGGCAGAAAGGTTCACTTAACGGCGAATTTGTCCGGAGCCGCTTCAAATCCCCGGCCTTCTCCAGCCTCCTCGTAGGTCACCCCGTCGCGGATGTGGTAGATCCGCTTGAAGGTGGGGATGATCTTCTCGTCATGGGTCACCACGATGACCGCGGTTTCGAAGCGGCGGGCCATGTCGTTCAGGATGCGGATCACTGCCAGTGCCCGCTCGCTGTCGAGCGGGGCGGTAGGCTCATCGGCGAGAATCACCGGGGGCCGGTTGACGAGCGCACGGGCGATGGACACGCGCTGCTGCTCGCCACCGGAGAGTTGCGAAGGCATGGCTTTGGCGCGATGCGCGACATCGAGCGCTTCGAGCAGTTCCACGGCCCGTTTTCGGGCTTCCTCATTGGGCACGCCGGCCAGCATGGGCAGCAGGGCGACGTTGTCGGTAACGTCGAGAAACGGGATCAGATAGGGTGCCTGAAACACGAAGCCAATCTTGTCCCGGCGCAGTTCCCGCAGATCTGAAATCTTCCAGCCTTGGTCGTAGATCACGTCATCGCCCAGCGACATGCGCCCGGCGGTCGGCTCGATGACCGCACCCAGACACTTGAGCAGGGTGGTTTTGCCGGAGCCCGAAGGGCCGACCAGCCCGACGACTTCGCCTGGAGCGACGCGCATGTCCACGCCCTTGAGCGCATCGACAGCGGTATCGCCTTCGCCGTAGCGCTTGCGCAACCCCTCGATCTTGATGCCTTGCCAGTGCATATCAGCCTCCGATCGCCTCCGCCGGATCCACCTTGAGGGCGGCCCGGATGGCCAGCACGCTGGCCAACACACAGATCACCATCAGCGCAAAGAACCCCCAGGCCGCATCGACCGGTTCGAGCAGGACATATTTGGGGAAAAACGGCGCCCAGGTGGTGGCCGCAATTTTACCAACCACGAAACCAATCATGCCAAGACCTACCGCCTGCTGCATGATCATCCCGGCGATGGTGCGGTTCTTGGTCCCGATCAATTTCAGCACGGCAATCTCACGGATTTTCCCCAGGGTCAGCGTATAGATGATGAAGGCGACGATCGCGGCGCTGACGATGGCCAGGATCACCAGAAACATGCCGATCTGCTTGGCCGAGGTTGCGATCAGCTTGCGGATCAGGAGATCCTCCATCTGCGCACGGGTATAGACCTGAAGCCGTTTCCAGCGGCGAATGGGCTCGGCCACTTCCTCCGGGGTGAAGCCCGGGAGGATTTGCACCAGCACCGCGTTGACGGACGTATTGATGCTTTGTGACGCGATCACCGAATTGAGCAAGCCGGGCACGCCGGGCCGGTTATAGGTTGGATTGGCGGACGTGCGGCGCCGCTGATGAACGATGGCGTCGTTATCCTTCAGAAACTGCGCCGCCTGGGCGTCTTTCAGGGCGATAAAGACCATCGGATCACCGCTGGATGAAACCATGCGGCGGGTCAGCCCGACCACCGTGTAGATATTGCGGCGAATATGGATGCGTTCGCCGAGTTGAAACTTGGTCGCCACGTCGGCCACCGCTTCGTAGTGCCCGCGGGTGATTTGTCTCCCGGCGATCAAATATCCAGGTTGACCCGGTTCGCCGGGTCCACCCGGCACAACGCCTACAACCATGGCGCGCACGTCCGTTTCACCGTGCCGCACCTGCATGGTAAGATAGGTCACGTTGGACGCCCGAGCGACACCGGGCATGCCCAGGATCCCGCGATACACATCATCATACAGGCTGGATGACTCGGCATAGGGCCCGAGCGTATCTTTTTGTACCACCCACAGGTCCGCCCCGCTGTTGTCGAGCAGGGCCTTCCCATCGTCCACCATGCCCCGATAAACACCCGCCATGGTCAGCGTGACGCCGATCAACAGGCCCAGCCCCACACCGGTGAAGACAAACTTGCCCCACGAGTGCAGAATGTCGCGTCCGGCCAGACTGATCATGGTGATACTCCGGGCATGCGCTCAACCAGTTTCACGCGGGCATGGGCGCCAAGTGAGCGCACGCTATAGACGACCACTTGCGCGCCCGGCTCAAGTCCCTCAAGAATCTGCACGCGGCCATCAAGGTCAGAGGCCCCCATCTTGATGGGCGCGAATTGGAGGGAGTTGCCCTTGATGAGCCAGACGCCAAGACGCCCACCGACACGCTGCACGCTGGCATTGGGCACCACGGGTGCAGCCGGCAGGGCAGGGAGCGCAACGGTTACTTCCACCAATTCACCGACGGGCGGCAACGGCTCCGGTATTGTGTCAAAAACCACCTTGGCGAGAGTCTCTTCGGTCACGGTATCAGCGACCGGCTCAACGCGCAGCACTCGCCCGGCGATAGAGCGACCCGCTTGAGAGCGCAGCACGATCCGGGCAGACAGGTCCGGGCGCAGGCCCGTGGCGCGGAGTTGCTCGAATCGCACATTGACCCACAGGCTGGCCGGATCGATCAGCTCCACTACCGGTTGTCCCGCCACGACCGTCGTGCCAGGATCGACATTCCTTACGGTCACCAATCCAGCGGCCGGTGCCAGCAGACGCAGATTGGCCTTTTGTTGAATCAATACGTCGCGGTCGGCGCCGATTCGCACCAGCTCCTGACGGGCGACTTCCAGATTTGCTCGTGCGGTGGCAAGGTTGGCTGTGACCACTTGAAGTTCCTGGATCTTCGCCTCGACCGTTTCATCACTGGCTGAGCCTGCCCGCAGGAGACTTTCGTATCGTCGGGCCTGGGATTCGGCGTAGTTCTGGCGGGCCGTGACCTCTTGAACCAGTGCTTCCGCCGCCCGCACCCCGGCGGCCGCACGCTTTTGCGCGGCCTCTTGGGCGGTAATGCGCTCCTCGAAATCCACCGGGTCCATCTCGCCCAGCAATTGCCCGGCCGTCACCCGGTCGCCGACTTGAACGTAAACCCCTTTGACCCGCCCGGCGGTGGTCGGTCCGATCTTGTGGGAGTAGCGGGCCTCCACCGTGCCAATACCGTATAAGGCTGGCGTGATGGATAGTTGTTCGACCGTGGTTGAGGTTACGGGAACGGGGGCCAGCGGTCCCGAACGCAGGGCGACATAAATGAACAAGGCGAGCATGGGTATGAGCACGCCCAGCAACGCCCATGTCCGCCGATTCATGTGCGGTAGCTTCACGGTAACCTCCTGATCCCGCGGGCAAAAATTGCAAAAGCACCGGGAGCATCGGAACGAATGCGGCGCACATTTCCGGCCAGCAGCGACTGCATGACCAGGCCCTGGATCGATCCGATGAACAGGGTGGCGGCAGCTTTCGGATCCACGTCTGCGGCCAGTTCGCCTTGAGCTTTCCCCTGTTCGATGAGGGCGTGCAGCCGGGCACCGTATTGGGCGATCAGGGTTTGCGCCATGCGTTTGGCCGGTGTGGCCTCCGCCCTTTGCAGTTCCCCAAAAAGCATGCGCGGCACTCCGGGGTGCTTGGCCACGAAATCAACATGGGCCATGAACATCGCCTCCAAGGCCGCTAAGGGCGTGGAGGCCGTCCGCGCCGCCTTGTCGACTCGTGCCAACAAGCGCTCAGCCACCCATTCCATCACGGCCTGCCAGACTGAGTCCTTGGTGGGAAAATGCCGGAAGAGCGCGCCTTGGGTCAGGTTCATCCGATGGGCTATCGCGCTGGTGGTGATTTCACTCGGGTTCTGCTCGGCGGCCAATGCGATCACCGTCGCCACGGTGACAGATTTGCGCTCATCTGCCGGAAGATGTTTAGGGCGAAGGGCTGTAGGGTTGCTGCTCAAAGTAAGTAACTACTTACTCACTATAGCCCGGCTGTCAACCGTCCTCTTTCAAGACGGCATAAACCTGAACACCAGGTGATCCTCGCCGACTAACCCACGGCTGCACCGGGCAGTGATCGCGGTCGCCAGCTTCTTGTTTGGCTGTCCGAACGACGGCGCCCGCAATGCTCGCCTGGCAATGAGCCTGCACCGTCATCAATGCCAGCGACGCCAGTAACCGCGGGAAGAGACAGGCAAGGCAATGCCTGCGGACTCCACTATGCGCAAACGTTCCAATACCCCCTCGGCGGTCCCGCTACACCGGACACGGTCTCGGGGCTCCCCACCGGTTCAATTTCTGATGAAACTGATGAATCCGTTCCCTGAATTGCATTCGGGAACGGGCCGTGAACGCACTTCTTTTGACCGGAGTTGAGGATTCCTGATGAATTCCTCCTCTAGCAAATTCACCAAGTTCGATTTTCTGTAGGGAGTCGGGCAGCCACTTAGATGAAAGTCCTACCGCTGCTCGCCGCACTGATCGGCTTACTCACCGCCGCAGCCGGCGAGCCCACCGTCTGGCGGCTCGACCAGACTGCTCGCGTTGGCGGGCATACCGCCGAGGTGCTCGGCGCGCCGCGCGTCGCCGCGGAAACGGACGGGCCGGCGGTCTGGTTCAACGGCGCCAGCGACGGCCTGCTCGTGCCGGTCAACCCGCTGGCCGGGCTCACGCAGTTCACCGTCGAGGTTTTGTTCCGGCCCGCGGCGGACGGCCCGGCCGAGCAGCGCTTCCTCCACGTGCAGGACGGGCCCGGCACCCGCGCCCTCATGGAGACGCGCGTCAGCGGCGGCACCTGGGCGCTCGACACCTTCCTTGCCCACCCGGCGAGCGGCGCCAAGCTGGCGTTGCTCGACCCGGCCAAGCGCCACCCGGCCGACCGCTGGACCTGGGTCGCCCTCGTCTACGACGGCCGCCGCATGACGCACTACATCGACGGCGTGAAGGAACTCGAGGGCGAGGTCGCCTTCCCCCCGATGACCGACGGCCGGGTCTCGCTCGGCGTGCGCCAGAACAAGGTCTATTGGTTCAAGGGCGGCATCCGCGAGGTGCGCTGGCACGCGGCGGCGCTCAAGGCGGGGGAATTGCAGAAACTGTAGGTTGCACGCTTGCGTGCAACGTGGCGCGCAAGCGCGCCACCTACAGGCAAACGCGCCCTACCTCAAAACCCCGGGAACGGCTTCGCGCGCTGGCAGAGCTGCACGGGCACGCCCCACGGGTCGCGCAGGAAGACCAGCCGGCTGCCGTCGGGCATCGTGTCGTCCGAGAAGGCCGTCGCCCCCGCCGCCACCAGCTTCGCCTGCGCCGCGCCGGCCTCCGGCGCGAAGAAGGCCACATGGAACACCAGCGGATGCACCGCCGCATAGTCCGGATACGGCGCCTTCGGGTTCGAGTAGAGCTCGATGAACACCCGGCCGGTATCGTCGCCGAGGAAATGCGTGAACGGCTCGGCCTCGAGCGCGCGCAGCACCGTCAAGCCGAGGTGCTGCACATACCAGCGGCTCATCGCGCGCGCATCGGGGACATTCAGGGCCAGGTGCTCGAATTTCATGCGGCGGCAGTCTGCGCCGTTCCGCCACCCCATGGCAAAGCTTTGCCGCGGCATATGCGGGCCGGTCATCAATGGAGGCGGGACCATCAGTCCCGCGGGGTTATCCGCGGCGAAAGCCCGGCCTCGCGGGGCTGATGGCCCCGCCTCCATTTCATGAGTTTCACCCTAGGTGTTCTTCCCGCCATCTCCGCCATTGACGCCGCTTTTCGGCCCGCGTTTCATGGACCCTAATGCCCGCCAAATCCTCCGCCGCCACCGTCAAATACCAGCGCGTTGTCCTGAAGCTGAGCGGCGAGGTGTTGCGGGGCAAGGGCACCGAGCCGATCGACGCCGCCACCCTCGAGCGGATGTGCGAACAGGTGAAGGAAATCCACGACCTCGGCGTCCAGGTCTGCGTCGTCATCGGCGGCGGCAACATCTTCCGCGGCCTCCAGGGCGCCAAGCGCGGCGTCGACCGCACCACCGGCGACTACATGGGCATGCTCGCCACCGTCATCAACGGCCTCGCGATCATGGACTGCCTCGAGAAGATGGGCGTCAACACCCGCGTCCAGTCCGCCATCCCGATGAACCAGATCGCCGAGCCGTTCATCATGCGCCGCGCCATGCGCCACCTCGAGAAGAAGCGCGTCGTCATCTTCGTCGCCGGCACGGGCAACCCGTATTTCTCGACCGACACCACCGCCGCCCTCCGCGCCTCCGAGCTCCACGCCGACATCATCATGAAGGCCACCAAGGTCGACGGCATCTACGACAAGGACCCGAAGAAGCACGCCGACGCCGTCAAATACGACGAGCTCACCTTCGTCGACGCCCTCCGCCAGCGGCTCAACGTCATGGACTCGACCGCCTTCTCCCTCTGCCTCGACAACAACGTCCCCATCCTCGTCTTCAACCTCGACGACCCCCACGCCATCCGGAAGGCCGTCATGGGCGAGAAGATCGGGACGCTCGTCCATAATTGAACGAGCGTGTTAGGAGTTAAGTGTTAGGTGTTAAGTGTAATTCCCGCTCTCGACTCCAGCGCTTCGTCCGCCTAACTCCTAACCCCTGACTTTTAACCTCCGCCCCATGAGCCATCCCATCCTCACCGACGCCCAGACCCGCATGAAGAAGACCGTGGACCACACGCTCCACGAGTTCTCCACCATCCACACCGGCAAGGCCTCCCCCGCCATGGTCGAGGGCATCATGGTCGAGGCCTACGGCGGCACCCAGCAGCTCAAGGCCTGCGCCGCCATCACCACGCCCGACCCGCGCATGATCCAGGTGCAGCCCTGGGACAAGGGCCTCATCCGCGCCATCGAGAAGGCCCTCCAGCAGGCCAACATCGGCGTCAACCCGGTGGTCGACGGCAACCTCATCCGCCTCCCCTTCCCCGACCTCTCCAAGGAGCGCCGCCTCGAGTTCGTGAAGACCGCCCACCGCCTCGCCGAGGAAGGCCGCGTCCACGTCCGCAACGTCCGCCGCGACGTCCTCGAGCAGGTCAAGAAGGCCAAGCTCCCCGAGGACGAAACCAAGCGCCTCGAGAAGGACGTCCAGGCCGCCACCGACAAGGCGATCAAGGACATCGAGGCCCACCTCGCCCACAAGGAGAAGGAACTGGTCACGGTGTGAGACTCTTCCCGTAGGTGGCCCGCTCGCGGGCCACGTTGCGCGCGAGCGCGCAACCTACAACGGCCCGCCCTTCGGCGGGCCTTTTTATTTCCCCAACCCTGAACACCAAGAAGCAAAGAAGCCAAGGCCCGGTCAGCCAATTCCCATTCCGCTTCTTGGCTTCTTTGTGTTTTCCTAAATCCCGCCCTACATCCGCACCTTCGCCACCTGCTGCACATCCGCGGACGACGCCCCGGCGCGGATCTCCCACTCGCCGGCCGGGATCTCGTAATCCTGCTTCGCCACGCTCCAGCGGCGCAGCGCCGTCGCCGGCACCGTGAGCTTCACGGTCTTCGTCTCGCCGGCCTTCAGTGCCACGCGGGTAAACCCGCACAGCGCCTGGTTCTCGCGCGCCGCGGGCGGCACGCCGTAAACCTGCACCACCTCGTCGCCGTCACGTCCGCCGGTGTTCGTCACGTCGACCGCGACCTCCAGCTGCCCGTGCTTGTCCGATGCGACCTTCAAATTCGCATAACCGAACTTCGTGTAGCTCAGCCCGTGACCGAAGGCATACAGCGGCTTCCCCTTGAAGAAACGGTAGGTGTGGCCGGACTCCATGTTGTAGTCCTGGAAGTCCGGCAGGTCCGCCGTCGCGCGGTAGAACGTCACCGGCAGGCGTCCCGCCGGGTTGAACTTCCCGAGCAGCACGTCGGCCACCGCGGTGCCGGCCGCCTGGCCGGGATACCACGCCTGCAGGACCGCGTTGGCATTCGCATCCACCCACGGCATCGCGATGGCGCTGCCGGAGAGGTTGACGAACACCAGCGGCTTGCCGGTCGCCTTGAGTTGCTCGAGCAGCGCCAGCTGCACCGCGGGCAGCTCGATCGCCGTGCGGTCGCCGCCTTTGAAGCCCTCGTAGTCCACCTTCATCTCCTCGCCCTCGAGCAGCGCCGAGATGCCGCCGACAAAGATGATGGCGTCCGCCTGCCGCGCCGCGGCCACCGCCGCGTCGGAACCCGCCGCCGCGGCCGGCGGCAGCCACTCGAGCGACACCGCCGCCGGGCCGCCCGAGGAGAAATACTCGAGCTTCACGGGAATGCTGCCGTTGCCGGGCAGCGCGCACCGGACCGTCCGCACCTTGTCACTCGGCGTCCACTCGTCGATCAGCAGTTTGCCGCCGACCTCGAGGCGGACGCCGCCGCGCGCCTTCACCACGAGCTGGTAGTCGCCGCCCAGCATCGTGACGAGGTTGCCCCGCCAGCGGGCCGACATGTCCTCCGCCGCGGCGCCAGGCGGACGCTTGTCCCTGGCGAAGTCAAAGCTCACCGGCCGGTCGCGACGCCGCGCCACCGGCTTCCCCTCCAGGCGGGGATTGTTGAAATAGTCGCCCATCAGCCCGGTGTTGTCCTCGGATTGCAGGCCGGTCTTCGGGATCGGGCGCACGGTCAGCGGCGCCGTCGCGTAGTCGCAGCCGTGCACATGGTCCACGACCACGCCGGGGCCGAGCGCGGCCTTGAGGCCGGCGAGCACCGTCACGGGCGCCACCGGCTTGCCGTGGTAATTGCCGAGCAGCACGGTGGTCGAGTCCGCGCTGGGGCCGATGACGGCCACGCGCTGCAGCTTCGCCGGCGCGAGCGGCAGGGTGCCGTCGTTCTTGAGCAGCACCATGGATTTCCGGGCCGCCTCCAGCGCGAGCGCGCCGTGGGCGGGCGCCAGGTTTTCCGTCGGGGCGATCCGGCTGAACGGCACGTCCGCCGCCGGATCGTAGAACCCGAGCCGGAACTGCGTGCGCAAGAGCGCGCCGAGGCGGTAGTCGAGCTCCGCCTCGGAGATCAGGCCGCGCTTCACGGCGTCGACCAGCTGCGAGGGCGGCTCGCCGCAGCGGACGTTGAGGCCGGCCTTGAGGGACATCGCCTCGGCCTCGGCGGCGTCGGCGGCGACCTTGTAGGTGGTGTAGAGGTCCTCGATCGAGCCGCAATCGGAGGTGATGTGGCCGTTGAAACCCCATTTCGCCAGCAGCAGGTGGAGCAGCGGGCTGACCGGCGCCGGTTTGCCGTGGACGGCGTTGTAGGCCGTCATCACGGCCTCGACCCGGCCCTCGCGCACCAGCGCCTCGAAGGCGGGCAGGTAGGTGTCGTAGAGATCGGGCTCGGACGGCGACACGTTGAAGTCATGCCGCAGCGGCTCGGGTCCGCTGTGCACGGCGAAATGCTTCGCGCAGGCCGCGGCCAGCAGGTGGCGCGGGTCGTCGCCCTGCAATCCCCGCACGAACGCCACGCCGGTGCGCGCCGTGAGGAAAGGATCCTCGCCATAGGTCTCCTGCCCGCGGCCCCAGCGGGGATCGCGGAAAATGTTGATGTTGGGCGACCAGAACGTGAGCCCGAAGTAGCGGTTGCCCTCGTTTTTCGTCCCGACGGCGCCGTTGAACTTCGCGCGGGCCTCGATGCCGATGGTGTGCGCGATCTGCCGCATGAGCGCCTCGTCCCACATCGCCGCCAGGCCGATGGCCTGCGGGAACACCGTGGCCTCGCCGGCGCGGGCGACGCCGTGCAGCGCCTCGTTCCACCAGTCGTATTTCGGAATGCCCAGCCGCGCCACCCCGGCGGTCGTGTTCTGCATCAGGGAGGCCTTCTCCTCGAGCGTCAGCCGCCCCACCAGATCCTGCACCCGCGCCTCCAGCGGCTGCGCCGGGTCGCGGTAGATGTCCGCCGCGCGGACCGTCAGGGTGAGGGCAAGGACGGCGGCAACCGCCTGGGAAAGGACGCGGAGGGGCTTCATGCGTGGATCGGGGTAAGGCCCGGGGAACGCCCCGCGAGCCGGCGCTCACTTTCCCCGCAAACCGGCCCGCGCGCCAGTCATGATTTTTACGACAATGCGCTAACATTTGCCCCGGGCGGGAGCCCGATGAGTGGGCGGCGAGCTTGCTCGCGCAGTTTGCGAGAGGCGCGAGCGAGCTCGCTGGCCCACAACTCACTTCCGCTCGTAACGCACGTTCACGAAGGGCGCCCAGGCGCCGTCCTTCTGGAGATAGATGTCGTTGGTGAAGGCATGGTCGCCGAGCTTCGTCAGCCTGACCCGGATGGGCGTCACCTTGCCCTTGGGATCGGTGGACTGCAGCTCGTTCACCAGCACGCCGTCCTCAATCTTGATGTCGCCCTCGGTCAGGTTGCCGCCTGAGTCCATGTAATAGATCGTGATCTTCCCCTTCGCCGCATTCCAGCCATACATGCCGCTCGTGTAGGGCCGCTTCTTGTCGCCCTGCATGAAGCTGGAATCGAACCGGATGGCCTGCTTGTTCTCGGCCCACTCGAAGCGCAGCTCGATTGACATCGCCGGCCCGGTTTTCGGCGGCGGCAGGGCGCCGACCCAGAGCCCGCCCACCAGCGAGGCCAGCGGTTCGAGCGGGGATGGCGGCACGGGCTTTTCCTGGGCCGCCAGGGTGGACCAGCCAATGGCAGCCATGAGACACCAGACCAGCGCGAGCGGGGTTTTCTTCATGCCGACAGGTATGCCGCGGACCGGCAGCCCGGGCAAGCGGCATGCGACCAAACCCAATCCCACGGGCATTGGGTGGAACACAAAGAAGCCAAGAAGCTAAGGGCGGTCCGTGAAATCCCTTCTTCATCTTAGTTTCTTAGCTTCTTTGTGTTCAATCCCCCTCCCTGCTTGCTTTCCGTCCTCCGTCCTCTGTCTTCTGTCCCCTGAATTCATGGACTTTGAGCTCGATACCCCGCACAGCCCCGGCCCTGCCGGCGTCCCCCCGATCGACTTCAAGGCGCTCCTCAACGACGAGCAGTTCGCCGCCGTCACCGCCGCGCCGGGCCCGCTCCTCGTCCTCGCCGGCGCCGGCTCGGGCAAGACCCGCACCCTCACCTACCGCGTGGCCTATCTCCTCTCCCAGGGCGTCAAGCCGGGCGAGATCCTCCTCCTCACCTTCACCAACAAGGCCGCCAAGGAGATGCTCCACCGCGTCCACGACCTCACCGGCATCGAGCCGCAGCGCTTCTGGGGCGGCACCTTCCACTCCATCGGCAACCGCGCCCTCCGCATGTTCGGCGAGGCCGTCGGCCTGCCCAAGAACTTCACCATCCTCGACGCCGACGAGTCCGAGACCCTCCTCAAGCAGGCCGTCGAGTCCTCCGACAAGACCTTCTTCAAGGAGAAGACCAACCCGCGCCCCGGCCCGCTCTTCAGCGTCCTCTCCCTCGCCCGCAACACCCAGCTCTCCCTCCACGACACCGTCGCGCGCCACTTCCCGCAATACGGCGAGATCAGCGACCGCTTCCCGGAGTTCGCCGCCGCCTACGAGAAGAAGAAGCGCGAGGACAAGGTCTGCGACTACGACGACCTCCTCGAACTCTGGCTGAAGCTCCTGACCGACGCCCCGGACGTCGCCCAGTATTTCAACCACCGCTTCCGCCACGTCCTCGTCGACGAATACCAGGACACCAACACCATCCAGGCCCAGATCGTGGACAAGCTCGCCTCGCACCACCGCGTCATGGCCGTGGGCGACGACGCGCAGTGCATCTACTCGTGGCGCGGCGCCGACTTCGAGAACATCATGTCGTTCCCCGAGCGGCACGCGGGCACGGTCATCCACCGCATCGAGACCAACTACCGCTCCACGCCCGAGATCCTCGCCTTCGCCAACGGCGTGCTCAACGCCCAGCCCAAGGGCCGCCACTTCGACAAGGAGCTCCGCGCCGCCCGCAAGCACGGGCAGAAGCCCGCCGTCATCCAGGCCATGGACGACAAGGAGCAGGCCGCCTTCGTCCTCAAGCGCATCCACGCCCTGATCAACGAGGAGGGCGTCTCGCCCAACGAGATCGCCGTCCTCTACCGCTCGCACTTCCTCGCCCTCGAGATGCAGCTCGCCCTCACCCGCGCCGGCGTGCCCTACACCATCACCAGCGGCGTGAAGTTCTTCGAGCGCCAGCACGTGCGCGACCTCATCGCCTGCATCAACTTCGTCTACAACCCGTCGAACACCTCCGCCTGGAACCGCCTCGCCATGCTCCTGCCCAAGGTCGGCGAGAAGGGCGCGTCGAAGATCTACGCCGCCGCCCTCGACCACGCGAAGCTGATGCAGCAGAATTTCATCGACGCCCTCGCCACCGACGACGTCACGAGCAAGGTCCCCAAGGACGCCAAGGCCGACTGGCCGAATTTCTGCGCCTCGCTCAAGCAGGTCTACGACGCGATGAACGACCAGAAGCCCTCCGACGCCGTCGAGATCGCGATCGACGGCTGGTATGGCGACTACATGAAGGGCGAATACGCCGACTACGTGGACCGCCTCGAGGAGTTGAAGGGCCTCGTCGGCTTCGCGTCGCAGTTCACGCAGATGTCGGAGTTCCTCGCCCAGATCATGCTCCTCAACGGCGAGACCAGCGAGAAGCAGATCGATCACGACCAGGAGTCGATCAAGCTCACGACGATCCACCAGGCCAAGGGCCTCGAGTATGACGCGGTGTTCCTGATCGGCGCCGCCGAAGGCCAGTTCCCCGGCTACCGAACGATCGAGAGCGGCGACTTCGAGGAAGAACGCCGCCTCTTCTACGTCGCCGTCACCCGCGCCAAGAACGAACTTTATATCTGCTACCCCCGAGTCGCCAGCCGCCCCGGCCCCGGCGGCATGATGTTACAGCCGACGCGCTTTCTCTCCGAACTCTCTGACGACCTCTACGACGAGCTGCGCATCAAGCGCAGCTTCGGCTGGTAAACTGCAGGGCGGGATCGCTGATCCCGCCGGTGGAGCGCGTTGCCTCAACGCGCTTGGTTGGGGCGGTTGCCGGCAACCGCCCTGGAGCGGTGGCGACCCCGCCGCCGTGTCTTGATATCTACTATTGCATTTCAAGAACCTGGAACTAGCTTCTTGCCATGCGGTTCAGCTGGGATCGGGCCAAGGAGCGAGAGAACCTCGCCCGCCATGGTGTCGATTTCACGACCGCCCAACGGGCCTTTGCCGACCCGAAGGCCCTGGTTCTTTTCGACGAAGCCCACAGCGACCGACGCGAGCTGCGCTGGTGGCTGCTGGGAAAAGTGGACGGGCGCGTGATGCTCGTCCGCTACACCCACCGGCCCAACGGCATTATCCGCCTCATCGGCGCCGGCTGCTGGCGACAAGGACGCGACCACTATGAAAACCACTGGAAAGACCAAAACGATTAAACCCCCGGTATTCGACGCCGAGGGCTACCAGACCAATCTTACCGACCTCAACGGCACGCCCCTGCCCGACCTGAAAAAAGTGAAGGTGCGTCCACTCTGGGGTGGCGCCCGCCCTGGCGCCGGCCGCAAGCCCTCGGGCCGTCAGCCCGTGCTGCTCCGCCTCACACCCAAGACCGTCCGCAGCCTCCGCGCCGCCGCCCGCAAACAGGGCAAGACGATCTCCGAAGTCGCCGAAGAACGCCTCGTCGTCGCGTGAAATGACCGCCGAAGGCCAGTTCCCCGGCTACCGCACGATCGAGAGCGGCGATTTCGAGGAAGAACACCGCCACTTTTACGTCGCCGCTTGCCGCGGCGTAGCTGCAGCGAAGACGGGTCACCCGCGCCAAGAACGAACTCTACATCTGCTACCCCCGAATCGCGAGCCGCCCCGGCCCCGGCGGGATGATGTTACAGCCTACTCGCTTCCTCTCAGAATTGGACGAAAGCCTTTACGACGAGTTGCGCATCAAGCGGAGCTATGGGTGGTAAATCCGGCGCACTGATCGATCCAGTCAAGAGTCAAGACATGACCCCTTCGGCCCTGTTTACTGGTGAGGGTTGAGCTAAGATTTCTGCGAGGGCAGGTCTTCCAAATCTAAAAATTTGCAGCCGAAGATTTCCTCACCGGCCAATTTCAAAGCATAGAAAGCCTTTTTAGCGTCTTCACAGGCTTCCTTTGTGGAGCTCTCCATGCTCTCGCATAAATCAATGTAGATAGTGCCTGTAACTGCGTCCATATCCCCAGTGTAAGATTTCAAATCCGGCTTTACGGTTCTTGTGTTAGTTGAGTCGTCATGGAGCTTTTTAATCAACTCCGTCCGCTGTTTCATAGCGGATATTGCAGTAAGACTGGCTCCCTCAACCAGCATGATTTCTTGAATTAAATTGGCATGCTTTCCGTTGAACAGAAACGCGACACTTGGGATATCCAGAGGAAGAATAGAACGGACACGTATTAGGTCTTGTAGGTTAATAAGGCCCTTCGAAATGTCCGATTTATTGGCTGCTAGAAACCGATGAATTTCGTCAAGCGAGGACCAATGACTATGGATAGAACCTTGCGCTATCTTTAATGACGTTATCTGTTCCTCACGCTCTTTCAGCCTATCCGAATGCTGCTGATATTTGAACGCAATGTGGGCACCAATCCCGGCACCAATTAGTGTGAAAATAATATCCTTAAGCGGCACAACAAACAGATCATATAGCTGTTTTATGCATTCCATTGCTCTAGGTGTCATTGAGCGCTGCATGAGTCAAAGATTTCTCCCTGCGTTGCAGGGCGGTCGAGGCTAAGCAATAGGGCCGAGCCGAAGGGGTCATGTCTTGACTCTTGACTGACCGGTCCGGCCCAGCCCAGTTGCACTCCACCCCACCCGGACCATGCCCCTCTCGAAATCCCCCCAAGCCTTCCAACTGCGGACCCTCTTCATGGGCTCCCTTGGCACCATTCCCGAGAGCCATGCGCGCACCGTAGACAAAAAGCAGCTCACCGCCTGGATCAAGGAGGGCCTCGTCGAGCACCGCCGCGCCGAAAAGCTCTACGCCCTCACCCCCAAGGGCGAAAACCGGATCAAATAGCCCGAGGCAGAGTCTTGTTTCGTCACGGAGAACACCGAGGCCAACCGGTGCACACGGGGCACGACGCCACGCCCGCCATCATGCCCCTCCGCCGCAAACCCGGCTACTGGCAGCACCGCCAGCCCGAAAACTTGTAATATAATACGTTACATGTTTCCGGGTGCCGCTGGATCAATCCCGCCCGATTTCACGGCCCCTTCATCATGCCTTCACGCCCCGGGTGCATCCTGCGCCATGGAAAAATCATACCTGCAGGACGATCTCATGAAGCCCGCGACCAAGAAGCTGATCCTCGCTTCCGGCTACGTCGCCCTCGGCCTGGCCCTCGCCGCCGGCGGCATCTACGTCGGGGAAACCGACGACTCCCCCGGCGCCGCGCTGCTCGGCCTCCTGCTCATGACCGGCCTGCTGGTCCTCGCCGTGAAGACCGCCCGCCGGAAAACCTGACCCCGTCTCGTCCAAAACTTTGCGCCTCTGCGTCTCTGCGTGAAACCCTTCCGCCCAGGCAGGTTTGTCATCTAATAGACTACAAAAGTCCCGGCGCCCGGCCGGGGTAATTTCTCGTGATTTCTTCCCGACTTCATCATCCCTTCACACAGCCCCGGCATCCTGGACCCACATGAAAACCAAGGACTACCTCGTCGTCGCCCTCCTGCCGCTGGCCCTGCTGCTCATCCCGTTCACCGGCAACCTCACCGTCGAGGGCTGGAACTGGGAATGGAATGATTTCCTTTTCGCCTGGGTGGTCTTCACCGTGACGACGCTGGTCTTCCGCTTCCTGGTGACGCGCCCGATGGCCAACCTCGCCTACAAGGCCGGCGTCGCCCTGGCCGTCCTGGCCGGCTTCCTCGTCTTCTGGATCACCGCCGCCGTCCAGATCATCGGCGACGAGAACCCCGCCAATATCCTCTACCTCGGCGTGATCCTGACCGGCCTGGGCGGCGTGGCGCTCGCGCGCTTCAAGCCCGCCGGCATGGCGAAGGCCGCGTTCGCGACCGCCGCCGTCACCTTCGTGGTGCCCATCGTCGGCGTCATCGTGAAGCCGACCGACTTCAGCCCCGGCATCCCGCAGGTCTTCTTGCTGAACGGCGTCTTCGTCCTGATGTTCGCCGTTTCCGGGCTGCTCTTCCGTTACGCCGCCGGCCAGTCCGGCGCGCCGGGTGTGGCCACGACGGCCTGAAATCCCGGTTAATTTGTAATATAATACGTTACAAATTTTCCTGTCCCGGCCCGCGCCAACGGCAGTCGGTCGGTCCGGCCTTTTTGCCTTCGCGGTATTTCGCGTCCTTCGCGGTTACTCCCTGCTTGAGTTCGTGCCGGTTGTGTTTTGGACATGGGGGGTCCATCTTCCCACCCATGCGCCTTTCCCTGCTTCTGCTTACGTGTCTCGTCGGCCTTTCCGGCTGCTCCAGCGTCTACTACGGAGCGATGGAGAAGGTCGGCATCCCCAAGCGCAAAATCCTCGTCGACCGCGTCGGCGCCGCCCGCGAGGCCCAGCAGGACGCCAAGGTCCAGTTCTCCAGCGCGCTGGCCCAGTTCCTCGCCGTGACCAAGGTGCCGGCGACCGAGCTGCAGGCCACCTACGAGAAGCTCGACACGGAGTTCAAGCGCAGCGAGGCCCGCGCCAAGGAGGTCCGCGACCGCATGGCCGCCATCGACAGCGTGGCCCAGGCCCTCTTCGACGAGTGGACCACCGAGCTCGGCCAATACAAGAGCGCCACGCTGCGCGCCCAGAGCGACCGCCAGCTCACCGCCACGCGGAACCGCTACGCCGCCCTCATGCGCGTGATGGACCAGGCCGCCGCCGGCATGAATCCCGTGATCGACGCCTTCCGCGACCAGGTGCTCTTCCTCAAGCACAACCTCAACGCCCAGGCCGTCACCGCCCTCGGCGGCTCCACCCGCGAGTTGCAGCAGGACATCACCCGCCTCGTGGCCGACATGGAGAAATCCATCAGGGAAGCCGACGCCTTCATCGCCTCGATGCAGTCCACGCCGCCGCCGGCCAAGTGACCGGGTCGCGCTTCGCCGGTTAATTTGTCACTTCATCCGCGACAAATTCCCGAGCCCGCCGGCCCCGGGAAATGTGTAATATAATACGTTACACATTTCCGCCGCGGCCCGGTCCACTCACCGCCCTCAGGGCCGGATCGTTTCCACGAAGGTGAGCTTGCCGTTTTTCACCGTGATGATCGCGGCCTCCTTGTCGGCGTCGCGCGCGGCGTATCGCTCGATGAGCATTTTTTGCCGCCGTTTCGCAAGAACCGGATTGATCCGGCGACACGGATTGATTCCCTCCCTGCGGGCCACATCATTCATTCATGCAGTCCACCCACGAAGCGCCGGCAGAACGGCCCTTGAGCGGTGCGGCCCGGCTGGCGCTCATCGGCACCACGGCCGCGACCATTGCGCTGTTCTATCTTTATATCACCGGGGTGATGCTTGCCCTGCTGCTCTGGCTCGGCTTGGTGCTGCTGTTCTTCCTCGCCCTGGCGCGGTTCGGCCTCGGGGGGTTGATCATCCGGTTGGTTGAGCGGGATATACGCCTGCTCGGCCTGCTCGCACGTTCCCTCTGGCTCAGCGAGGGCGCCACCTACCGGCTGCCAATTGGGCCGACGGATGCCCCGCGTTTATTCGCCATGATGCAGCGGCTCGCGCAGCGCCTTGGTATCCCCCCGGCCGATGAGCTCTGTCTGGAAATGAGCAGCGGGGCCTGGGTGGAATTGCGCGGCCTGAAAACCGGGCTCGGCACCACGCGGGTCGGCGTGGGCTATGATCTGCTCGCCGGCTTGAGTGAAAGGCAGGTTGAAGCCGTGATGGCCCACGAGCTGGCCCACGCCAAGCTGATCGGCCGCTTTTTCAGCAACTGGCTTTCCCGGGGCCTCGGTCGCGCCGCCACCATCTCCAACCGGCTCTCGGCGACCGCGGACGCCTGCCGGCGCAGCAACGAGGCCTTCGTGGCGGGCGGACTGATCCTGGCCGGGGCCGACCTGCTGACGCGGGTGTGCGCCCGGCAGATGGGCGCGTATTCCCGGCAAGGAGAGTTTGAGGCGGACCTGGGGGCGGCGCAAATATGCGGCAGCGCGGCCATGCGCTCCGCCTTGCAGCAGCTCGGCGTGCTGCACCCGAGGTCGGACCGCCTGCCTTGGAACGAACGCGTGGCCCAGATCGAGTCCCCCGAAGGCCTCAGCGGCTGGCTCATGCAGGAGCTGGCCGGGACCTCGGATGCCGTGCACGCCGACGAACCGGAGGTGTTTGACCGCTACTCGACACACCCTTCCCGCCGGGACCGGCTGGCGGCCTTGCCCGAGGACGGCTCCCGGGTGGAAGAGAGCCCATCCGGCCTCACGCTCCTCGCCGATCCCAACGCCCTCGCCCTGAAGCTGGTCGCTGCCATCGAGCAGACGGCCCTGCAGCAGGAACGCAAGGACCTGGCGGACCTGCGGAAATGGCTGCGCACGGTCCGGCGGAGCGCCAGCATCCGCGCCGGCCAGCTGCCGGGTGTGCTGGTGGTGCTCTTCAGCCTCGTCTTCGGCCTCGTCGCGCTGCTCTCGGAATTGTGGATCGCCGGACTCGGGCTGCTGCTCGGGCTGGTGCCGCTGGGAGTCTGGTTCTACCGGCTAGGCCGCTATCGCGACCGGCGCTCCTTCCCCGTGCCGGATTACGAAATCTTCATGACGGCGCGGCAGAATTTCCCGCTGCCGGATATCGACACCCGGCAGAAACAAATCGAGGAGGAACTGCGCGCCAACCTCGCGGCCGAGCCCAGGAAGAAGCGCCAGGCCGCGCTGCTGACGGACGCGGCCTACGCCGCGCTCGGCCGGGCCGACTACCTGCGGGCCCATGTGGCGGCCCGCCTGGCCAGGGACGCCGAGCCCAAGTCCGTCGAGGCCGGCCTGGCCATGCTGGTTGCCGCCGCGGCCTTCAACCAGGACGACACGGTCAACGGCCTGATCAATTCCACGCTGAAGCAAACCGCGCTGCGCACGCCGGCCACGACCCTGGCGGTGGCGTGGGCCCTGATGCTGAACGCCGACTGGATGCAAGCCGAGGCCCTCCTGCATGAGACCCTGAAGACGCGCCCCAAGGACGTCCACCTGCGCGCCATGCTGGCACTCAGCCAGTCGCGGCGCGGCAAGCTGCAGAGCGCGATCGAGAACGTCCGCAGTTGCTGCGAACCACGGCCGCCCACCGACCAGCATCTCAAGCTGTTTGTCAGCCTGCTGCTGGACCGCGGTGCCCTGCGCGAGGCCACGGAACGCCTCGGCGGGTTCGGACCAGCCTCGGCCTATGATCCCGAGGTCGTTTACCTGCGGGTCCAGGTCTGCCTGCTGCGCCGCGACTTTGCCGGCGCGGAGCAGCACCTGGCCATGCTGGCCGAGCCCGAGCTCACGGGAAACCGGCTGCTCTCGCTGGGGTATCTTTACGAAAGCGCGCGGGCTGACGCCAAGGCCCTGGAATTATTCCAGCGCGCCCTGGACCGGGGACACAATCCCGAGGCCCTGCTGGCCCTCGGGCGTCACGCCAGCCTGGCCAAGGACAAGCCCCGGGCCAGAGCCCACATCCATGCGGCGCTCGACACCACGAAGACCACCGGCGACCGGATCGCATCGGCCCACGATGTGCTGCCGCGCGCGCTGGCCCAGCTGGTCGAGCTGGAGGATCCGGTCGCAAGCTGCCGCGCGTGGATCACGAGCTTCCTGCCCGGCAAGGATGCCGGGCCGCTGACCAGGCGCTCGCTCATGGTTTACGCGCCGACGGAACAAGAGGCACAGGAACACCTCCGGGCGCTGCTGGCCGCACTTACGCCCAATGTTCCGCCGCTGGCCGGCGCCTACATGAACATCAAGGCCGCGCCACAGGACCTGCAGCCCGTGCGCCCGGTGCGTCCTGGAATCCAATACATTTACCAGTAAGCCTGCGCGCTGCCCCCGGAACCTCAGGGCCGGATCGTTTCCACGAAGGTGAGCTTGCCGTTTTTCACCGTGATGATCGCGGCCTCCTTGTCGGCGTCGCGCGCGGCGTTGATCGTCGTCCGGCCGGTCACGCCGGGAAAATCCCGCGTCGCCGCCAGCGCGGCGCGCAGGGCCCCCGGCTCCGTGGTGCCGGCGCGCCGCATGGCGTCGGCGGCAAGCTTCACGGCGTCGTAGGTCAGCGCGCTCAGGCCGTTCGGCGCGGAGCCGTGGCGTGCGGTGTAGGCCGCGACGAAGGCCCGCGAGGCCCCGCCCGTGTTCTCCGTGGCGAAATGCGTCGAGTAATGGACGCCCTCCATCGCGGCGCCGCCGATCTCGAGCAGCTGCGGCGCCTCGAAGCCGTCGCCGCCGAGCAGCGTCGCCGTGATCCCGAGCTCCTTCGCCTGCCGGGCGACGAGCCCCGCCGCCACATAATAACCCGGCAGAAAGATGGCGTCGGGCTGCGCGGCGCGGATCGCCGTCAGCTGGGCGCGGAAGTCGGTGTCGGCGCCGGAGTATTTCTGCGCCGCCACGATCTCGCCGCCGAGGGCCTTGAACGTTTTCTCGAAATACTCCGCCAGCCCGACCGAATACGGCGCGCCCGCCTCGACGAGCAGCGCGGCGCGCTTCAGCCCCAGCCGCTGGCGGGCGAAAGCGGCGATGACGTCGCCCTGGAACGGGTCGATGAAGCACACGCGGAAGATCGCGTCGCCGGCCCGCGTGACCTTCGGGTTGGTCGAGGCCGGGGTGATGAGCGGGATGCCCGCGGCCTGGGCGATGGGCGCGGCCTCGAGCGTGCGGGCCGACGAGCACTCGCCGACCAGCACGGCCACGCGGTCGCGGGCGATGAGCTTCTTGGCGGCGGTGGCGGACTCGCCCGCGATGGAGCGGTTGTCCTCGACGAACAGCTCGACCGGCCGGCCGAGCACGCCGCCGGCGGCGTTGAGCTCGTCCACCGCCAGCCGCGCCCCGCGCAGCGAGACCTCGCCGAACGAGGCGTCGCGGCCCGTGATGGACATGAAGAAGCCGATCCTCACCGGCTCGGCGGCGACGGCACCCGCCAGCACCGCGCCCAGCAGCAACCCCAGTTTCACGATGCCATTCAAGGGGCGAGGGGGGCTTGGGGCGCAGCCCGGTCAGGCCGTGCGCCGCGACCGGCGCACCAGCGCGAGCCCAAACATGGCGAGCCCCGCGATCAGCGCATAGG
This sequence comes from Lacunisphaera sp., assembly GCA_041909435.1. Classification (GTDB taxonomy): domain Bacteria; phylum Verrucomicrobiota; class Verrucomicrobiia; order Opitutales; family Opitutaceae; genus Lacunisphaera. The sequence goes on along the minus strand of JAYRDK010000002.1, from coordinate 78,634 downwards.
TTGCCGGCTCGGGCACCGCGGTCAGGTTGCCGGGGCTGCCGGCGAGGTTGCTGGTGGCAATGAGCGAACCGTCGAGACCGGCATTCATGAGCGCGGTGCCGCTGCGCAACTCCACAAAGAAGGTCGCCGAAGGGGCGTTGCCGAGGTTGTTGATCCCGCCGGTCAGGAGGCTGAAACTGAAGGTGGTGCCGTTACCGTCGAGGACGAGGGGGGTGTTCAGATTCAACTCCAGGTAGCTCCGGCCCGGCCCGCTGTCGGTCCAGACGTCGACATTGGTGACGCCAAAGCTGCTGGAATAGACCGTCACGTCGCCCACCCCCTGCCAGGCCACAGGCGGGGCGAACGTGTCGGGACCGTCGAAGCCCAGCACAAGGTGGCCGACGTTTAAGCTCGAATACGCGCCCTCATCCAGCGTGAAGGTCCACTGCACCAGGACGTCAGCCGTGTCGTAGGTGTGGGACACGCTCGTGATCGTCTGGCCTTTCAAGGAGAAGGCGGAAACGCCGGCCAGCAGGGCCAGCAGGAGGCGAGAAATGAGGCGCATGGGTGGAATTAGCATAATGGCTTCAAATGGGGTCAACTTCCAATCCGGGTGCGGGGAGTCGGTCCGAACCGGCTGATCATACGGCCGGAAAATCGTGCCTCATGATCCCGCATGCTGCTTCAGGAAGGCACGCACATCCTCCGGCATGGCGTCCGGCAGGTTGGGCACGACCCAGCAAAAAAGCCGCTGGATCTCCCGGGCCGTGGTGGGGGAAGCCCGGCGACCGGACGGGCTGGTCAGGTATTCCACCGGGCGGCCCGCGGCGGCCCGGACCAGGTGGTGCTTGAGCAGGAATTCGCAGGCCTTCACCGCCTGGGTGGCCGGATCGCGCCAGACGCTCAGGCGCGCCGGCCGGTTGTTGGCGTAATGCTCCCGGAGATAACCGGACTCATCCGGGTGGGCGGTGCGGCGGTGCAGCCTCAGGCTGGAACCCAGGGCGACAACCTCCAGCAGCTGGCAGTAGGCCTTCCAGGTGGATTCATCGTCGGGCTCGAGTTTCAGGCCAAAGATCACCCCTTCGGCGTTCTCCCGGATGTTGGCGATGCGGCAGGGTATGGTCAGCTCGAACTCCTCCACCCTCAGCTGGAGGTCGCACAGGTCGCGCGCCCGCACCTTGAGCGCGGGATCCATCTGGATGCGCACGCCCTGCTCGGAACAATCCAGCAGCCGGCACTTCCAATGCCAGGCGGAACGCGAGTGGCCGTTGGTTGCACGACTGTCCACGCGGGAGGCAAAATTGAGCGTCGCCTTCAGCCGGAACTCCGGGCTGATCACATAACGCGGCATGCTGCGTTGCTCCGCCACCGGGCCGGAGGGTTCCGCGCGTTCACCGTCCTTGAGGATACGTTTGAAGAACATCATGGTGGGAGAGGCGGCGGTCAGGTGGCGGAAGCGGGCGGGCGCTCACTCTGCGTAGTGCTTCAGGAACCCCCGCACTTCCTCCGGCACTTCGGCCGGGAGGTTGGGCACCACCCACTGGAAGAGCCGGCCGATCTCGAGGCACTTTTCCGTCGCGGCCGGACGCGAGCCGGTGCCGTCGATATCGGACAGGTATTCGACCCGCTGGCCGGCGGCGGCGCGCACCATGTTGTCCTTCAGGACGAACTCAAAGGCCATGACCGACTCGTCCGCCGGGTGCCGCCAGACCGTGAGGCGCGAGCCGCGGTTGCCGGCGTAAATCTCCACCAGGTAACCCGCCGCATCGGGCTTCTTGGCCGCGCTCTGCAGCTGCAGCGTCGAGCCGAGGGCCACGACATCGAGCAGCTGCCGGTAGCCTTCCAGCGTCGCGGCATCCTCGATGGCGTGCTTCAGCCCGAGGACCACGCCCTCCGGCGTCTCGCCCAGGTTGGTGACATGGCAGGGCACGGTGATCTCATGGTCCTGCACGCTGAGCTTGAGGTCGCAGGGCTCGTTGTCCTGCAGCTTGACCGCGGGGCCCATCTGGATGCGGGCGCCCTCCTCGGAGCAATCGATGAGCCGGCCCTTCCAGTTCCAGCCGTGCCGGGTGTTGCTCATCGGCGCCCCGCTCTCGTCGCGCCCGATGAAGCTGAGCACGGCCTTCAGCGGAAACTCCGGGTTGACGGGATAGCGCGGCAGACTGCGTCGTTCCACCGCCGGAGCTGGTTTCACCGGGGGTTCGGGCTCCTTGAGGATGCGCTTGAAAAACGACATCAGTCTAGGGGAGAAAACCCATACGGAACTTCGGAACTCGTCAACCCCGGTGACCGTATTCCGCCAAGGCAAAAGGCCCTGTCCCATAAGCCTCCCCCCGGCCGAGCAAACTTGCACCCCGGACGGGCCGGGCCATGTTTCACGGGCATGAAGACCCGCATCCTCGGCCGCACCGGTATCAACGTCTCCGTCGTCGGCGTCGGCACCTGGCAGTTCGGCGGCGAGTGGGGCCGCACCTACACGGCGACCGACGCCCGCGAGGTCCTCGCCGCGGCGCAGGACTGCGGCATCAACCTGATCGACACCGCCGAGTGCTACGGCGACCACCTGTCCGAGCGCCTCATCGGCGAGACCCTGCCGGGCCGACGGGAAGACTGGGTCATCGCCACCAAGTGGGGCCACAAGTTCCACGAGTGTTTCAAGCGCGACAGCTGCGTCGGCCCGGCCGACCTGATGGAACAGCTCAACGCCTCGCTGAAGGCGCTGCGCACCGACTATGTGGACCTGCTGCAGTTCCATTCCGGCAACGACGCGCAGTTCGCCACGCCCGGCATGTGGGAGGCAGCGAACGAGGCCAAACGCCAGGGCAAGGTGCGTTTCCTTGGCAATTCCATCTCGAGCAACACCGGCGACACGAACCAGGTGGACCGCTCGACCGCGGTCGGCGTGGACGTGATCCAGCTCATCTACAACCGCCTTGAGCGCGAACCCGAGGCGGCGGTGTTCCCCTCGTGCCAGCGCCAGAAACTCGGCGTGCTGGCCCGCGTGCCGCTCGCCAGCGGTTTCCTCTCCGGCAAATACCTGCCGGGCCACAAGTTCCCCGCCAACGACGTGCGCGACGTCTGGATGAAGGCGAAGCAGGAGCGCCTGCTCGGTCAGGTCGCGCAGATCGCCGCCACCGAGGTGCCGCCCGGCGTGCCGATGGCGCAGTGGGCGCTCGCCTGGGTGCTGCGGAACCCGGCCGTCACCGCCGTCATCCCCGGCTGCAAGGACGCGGCGCAGGTGCGCGCGAACGCCGCGGCCGCGGCGCTGCTCTGAAAATCCCGTGATCGTCAGGTAGGGCGGACCGGACCGGTCCCCCGCGATTTACCCGTGGTGGGCATGCGCTGAACGGCGCACCGGGCCGGTGCGCCCTACCTATCAACCCGCTACGCCTTCCGGTAATAGTCCATCGTGCGGTAACTCCGGGCCACGAGCCCGAAGGCCAGCGCCGCCGCGAACGCGAACGCCGCGAAGAAGAACATCTGGAACGCCGTCACGCCGAAGCCGGTCGAGGCGATGAAGTCCGTGACCGCGGTGTTCTTCACGCCGGCGTTGACGACGAGCACCCAGAGGTTGCCGATGGTGACCGAGAGGTTCCAGAAGCTCATCAGCGCGCCCTTCATGGCCGCCGGCGCCTGGCTGTAGGCGAACTCGAGGCCCGTGGCCGACACCAGCACCTCGCCGAGCGTCAGCAGCGCGTAGGGCAGCACCTGCCACGTGATCGTGAGTGCCGTGCCGCCGTCGAGCAGCACCTGCATCAGGCCGACCGCGATCCAGGCCAGGCCGGAAAACGCGATGCCGGCCGTCATGCGCCGCAGCGCCGTCATCTCGCAGCCGAGGCGCTTCAGCGCCGGGTAGAGCACGAGGTTGTTGAAGGGGATGAGCAGCATCACGAGGAGCGGGTTGAGCGCCTGCATCTGCGAGGACTGGAACCAGTCCGGCTTGGTCATGACGTTGCCCTGCAGGACCCACGTCGAGGCCTTCTGGTCGAAGAGCGACCAGAACGGCGTGACGAGCGCGAAGAGCACGAGCACGCGCAGCACGGCGCGCACGCCCTCGACGGCCTCGGCGGGATGTTTCGCCCGCGCCCCCGGCAGCTGCAGCCACACGCCCAGCCCGCCGAAGGCGATCAGCGACACCAGTGCGAGACACAGCGAGATCACGATGCCGAACTGCCCGTAGAGCGCGACCGCGGCCAGCGCGAGCACGGCGCCCGCGGCGGCGAGCATCAGGCCGGGCGTGCCGGAGGCCAGGGCGGAGCGCGAGACGTTGAGGAAGGAGTGCGGGTCCGGCGGCGCCGGCGGGACCAGGATGTAGTGCTTGCGCCCGAGCCAGAGCACGACGGTCGAGATGAACATCAGCGCCCCCGGGATGCCGAAGGCGATGGCGGCGCCGAGCTGCTTGAGGAAGAGCGGCATCAGGAGCGACGCGAAGAAGGACCCGAAGTTGATGATCCAGTAGAAGGCGTCGAACACGACCTTGGCGCGGTGCTTGTTCGTCGAGTCAAACTGGTCGCCCACGAACGCGGCGACGCAGGGCTTGATGCCGCCCGCGCCGAGCGCGATCAGGCCGAGGCCGGTGTAGAAGCCCGCGCGGCTCGACTCGAACAGCGCGAGGCAGAGGTGGCCGAGGCAGTAGATGAGGCTCAGCCAGAAGATCGTGTGGTATTTCCCGAAGAAACGGTCCGCCAGCCAGCCGCCCAGCAGCGGGAAGAAATACACGCCGATGACGAAGGTGTGGAAGACGTCCTTCGCCGCGCCGGCGCGGTCGCCCTCGGGCAGGTGCAGCAGCAGCGACGAGACGAGGAACACCGTGAGGATGTTCCGCATGCCGTAGAAGCTGAAGCGCTCGCAACCCTCGTTGCCGATGATGTAGGAAATCTGGCGCGGGATGCGCGCCGAGGGATCGGGCGCGGTCGCGCCGCCGGCGGGGGCTGGGGTCATAGGGGGATGGCCCCGACGCTGCCGCCCCCGCGGAATAATTCAAGCGGTTTGCCCGCGCGGCGGGCGGGGCTTTACGCCCCGACACGATAAAGGCGCGAGTGAAGTCGGGGCCCAAGGCCCCTTCCACCACCAAGCCACCGGCCGCGGGCGCGACCGGTGGCATGAGGTTGCAAACCGCGGCGGGCGGGCCTCAGCCCTCCCGCAGCTCGAGCGGCAGCTCGATCGTGGCGCCGACGGCGACGCCGTTGCGGCGGGCCGGCGAGAACTGCCACTGCGAGACGGCCGCCACCAGGCGCTGGGCCAGCGCCGGGTCACGGTCCGAGACAACCCGGATATTGCTCGGCTGGCCGGCGGCATCGACATTGAGCCGGAGCGTGACGATCGCGCCGATGTGGCTGCGGGGCAGCCCGGTGGGGGCCACGACCGTGGCCGGCAGGGGCGCGGCGTAATCGGCCGGCGCCACGCGGGTGGCGGCGGAGACGGAGGACAGCAGGCCGCCCATCAGGGCGGTGGCGAGGAGAAGGTGACGGGAGTTCATGGGATTGGTTCCGCGGGGCGGAAATCGGATTTTTCGGGACGGGGGTTGCCGCCGGCGGAAAACCGGCGGGAAGGCTCAGAGGCCCTTGACCTCGAGCGGGAGCTGGACCTTGGCGGCGACGGCGACACCGTTCTTGCGGGCCGGAGCGAACTCCCACTGCGAGACGGTGGCGATGATGCGCCGGTAGGCGGCCTGATCGGAGACATCCGCGACGCGGACGTTGCTCGGCTTGCCGGCGGCGTCGATGGTCATGCTCAGCTTGACCTCGGAACCGCGATGGCTCGACGGCAGCTCGATCGGCTGGATGGTCTTGACCGGGACCGGCGCCTCGAAGCTGACGGCGGTCGTGGTGAGGGCGGAGGCGGTGGCGGACATAACGCCCAGGAGGGCGGCGGTGGCGATGATGGACTTGATCTTCATGTTGGGGGATTCCGGGTGCCGGAATTTTTTTTGCGGAGGTTTGACTTTGGGGCGGGTCCCGGGGTGAGCCGGAGCCCGCGTTTATTTGATTTCGCCAGCGGAGGTGTGCGGGACACTTTGCAGCGCCCGTGCCAACAACACGGCGCGGCCGGCGCCGGTTGCAGTTTCAGAGGGAAAATCGCCAAAAATAATTTCCGGGCGGCCGGACAGGCCACCCCCGTGGTGCGCGATTCCGAAATCCGTTTTTCCCGCGCGTGGGATTTGCGCGGGCGGCCACGGGCCCGCCGCCCGCGCCCGGCCGGCAAAAATCCGCGCCCAGCCTCAGGCCGCCGCCGCGCGGCGCAGGCCCCGGTCGCGGCGCAGCACCAGCATGCTGTCCGCCCCGGCGAAGAACTCGTAGGGCACGGGCACGATGTCGCTGCGGATGCCGCGCGCGGCGAGGTCGGCGCGCAGGCGGTCGAGCCCCGCCCAGGTCCGGCCGGCCGCGCTGCACACGGGATGGATGCGCACCTCGCCGGCCGACACCCGCACCAGCTCGAGGCAGGCCGCAAGGTGCCAGTCGTAGTCGAACCGCTCCGCGTAGATGAAGAGCAGGTGCGCGCACAGCACCAGCGAGAAGCTCTGGTCGAGGAACGGCAGCACGGGCAGCGCGGCGCGCACGTAGCGGCCGTGCCGGTCGTTGCCGTCGAAGTCGGCCAGGAAGCGCGCCGCCGCCAGGCGCCGGTCGGCCTCGGCCGCGGCGAAGGTCTGGAACGACCTCAGCCGGAACAGGTGCCGCTTCGCGCGCATCTGCGCGAACATCCGGCGGTAGTCCTCGCGCACGCGGGCGGAGAGCTCGGCGGTGCCGTGGCCATACAGCGGGTCCACCGCGACGGCGTCGATCCCGTGGCGGACGGCCTCGGCGGTGAACGACGACGGCCCGGCGGCGACGTCGAGCACGGCGTGCCGGCGCAGAGCCGCCGGGTCGAGGGCGAAGAAGCGCGTGTATTCCTCGAACGTGCGTCCGAAGAACGACACGGTCGGCAGTTCCATCCGCGAGGCGGAGGGAGGCGGGAGCGGAGCGAGGAGCGTGGGCATGGGCGTGGGGGAAAACAAAAAGCCCGACTCGGAGGAGTCGGGCTCGGGTGGAAGTGGTTTTTTAAATTTTGCGGATTACGCGTGAACCATGCTTCGCCGAGCCCAGGAAGGGAGCCAAACGTTTTTGACGGCCATCAGTTTGATGGTCGCGTCGGAACGGCGGATGGCGGCGGACAGGTTCACGGGGCTGTTGATGCGGCGGTTGGCCGCGGCGTGCAAATACAAATTTTCCGGCCGACGGTGGCCGGTCGGCCCAGACGGAACCCGGGCCGCGGGCCGGCGCCACCACAGGCTTGCGCCTTCCCCGGCCGGCACCCAACCTGCCGAAAAATGAAGGTCGAAACCAATGGCGCCACCATCCTGCGGCGCGAGAACCTCGGGTTCTCCCTCATCCTCCTGATCAACTGGGCCGCCGAGATCATCCGGCTGCCCCACCTGCTCTACGGCGATCCGGCCGGGTTCAACTGGTTCCGCGTCCTGCTCCGCTCCGCCGTCATCATCGGCGTGTGGGCCTGGGTTTATTTCACCACCCGGAGCCTGATCAAGCGCCTGCACCGGCTCGAGGAGTTCATGCTCGTGTGCAGCTGGTGCCGCAAGGTCGGCCAGGAGGGCCAGTGGCTGACCATGGAGCAGTATTTCGGCTCGAACTTCGACACGCAGACCTCCCACGGCATCTGCCCCGAGTGCTCGCAGAAGGCGCGCGACCGGCTGGCCCAGCATATCGCCGAGGCCTCGGCCAAGGATTGAAATTCCCCGGCACTGTGCCGGTCCGGCCGGACGGCCGGCTTGCGGCGGCCACGCGGGACGCCAGCATCGCGGCATGTCCACCTACACCGCCGGGATCCGCTGGAGCCGAGGGGAGCAGAAGTTCACCGACAACCGCTACCGCCGCGCGCACGCGTGGCATTTCGACGGCGGCACCGTGGTGCCCGCATCATCCTCGCCGGCCGTCGTGCCGGTGCCCATGTCCGACGCAAGCGCGGTCGACCCCGAGGAGGCGTTCGTCGCCAGCCTCGCCAGCTGCCACATGCTCTGGTTCCTCTCGATCGCGGCGAAGCGAGGTTACGTCGTCGACGCCTACGCCGACGACGCGAGCGGCGTCATGGCGAAAAACGCCGCCGGCCGGCTCGCGCTGACCACGGTCACCCTGCGCCCGCTCGTCACCTTCAGCGGGGCGCAGCTCCCCGACCGCGCCGCGCTCGACGCCCTGCACCACGCCGCGCACGAGGAGTGCTTCATCGCCAGCTCGATCCGCAGCGAGGTCGTGATCGAAGCCAGGACATGAGGTGGAGCGCGGGGCCCACCCGCCTCACTGCCCCGACCGGTATTGCGCGATGACGTCCTCCGTCAGCGGGTTGCCCTTGGCCCAGCCGCGCACCAGCACGAGCGGATTGGCGACCTTCTCCATGAATTTGGTGACGCGCTCGGCTTCGGCGGGATCCGTGAACTGGAACTCGATGCCCTGCTTCAGCTCGGCCGGGATGCCGGCGGCCAGCAGCGCGGCATGCAGCGCCTCCGCGCGCCGGGACTCGTGGCTCGGGCAGTTCGGGGCCGACATGATGGTGACGCGCGGGTTTTTCGCATCCGCGGGTTTGAGGTGGTAGAAACCCGCCGGGCTCAGGCCGGAATCCCTGGCGACGGCCGGGGCGTTGGCCGCGACCTTCTGGCGGACCTTGCCGACAACCGTCAGCGCCACGACCGCGAGCGCGATGAACAGGAGTGTCTTCAGGATGATCATGCCGGGACGCGGTCACATTGCCACCCGCCAGGACCCGGGGCCATCCCGAATTTCCCCGCCGCTCAGGCGAGCAGCCGGAGCGTGTTGCCCCCCCAGAGCTTCGCGAGCGCCGCCTCGGACCAGCCGCGCGCCAGCAGCGCCGCGGTGAGGTTGGGGTAATCGGCCACGCTGTTGAGCCCGGGAAAACCGCCGCCGCCGTCGAAATCACAGCCGATGCCGACGTGCTCGAGGCCGGCGACGTTCACCGCGTGCTCGATGTGTTTCACGTAGTCGTCCATCGTCACGGCCGGATTCCGGTAGGTCGCCTCGTAGCGGTGCCACTCGGCGCCGGCCCACGCCGACGTCTCGGGGGACGGCACCCTGCCCGCCAGCTGGAGCTGGATGGCCGCCATCGCGGCGGTGCGGCCGTCCTCCGGCATGTTCACGACGGCCACGGGCAGCGCGTTGATCTGGATGACGCCGCCTTTGGCCGCCAGCGCGCGCAGCAGGTCGTCGCCGATGTTGCGGGGATGGTCGCACACCGCGCGGCAGCCGGAGTGGGAGAGGATCACGGGCTGCGCCGAAAATTCCAGCAGGTCCCGCAGCGCCGCGTCCGAGGCGTGCGAGGCGTCAAGCACGATGCCCAGCCGGTTGCACTCGGCCACGATCTCGCGGCCGAACGGGCTCAGCCCGCCCCACTCCGGCCCGCGCGGGTCGGTGGACGAGTCGGCGACATCGTTGTTCATCATGTGGGTCAGCCCGAGCATGCGCAGGCCGAGGCCGTGGAACTGGGCGACGTTCCGCAGATCGCGACCGAGCGGGTAGCTGTTCTCGATGCTCAGGCAGAAGGCGCGCCGGCCCTCGCGCTTCAGCCGCCCCGCATCGGCGGCCGTCAGGGCCAGGCCGCAGGCGGTCGCGTTCTCCCGGATGACCTCGTGGGTGCGGGCAAAGACCCGGACCGCCCGTTCGTGCACCGCGGCGAAGCCTTCCGGCGTCCGCGCCCCCTGCCCCGAGTAGACGGCCATCACCAGCGCGTCGATGCCGCCGGTCCGCATCCGGGGCAGGTCGCATTGGGTGCCGTCCACGGCGAAGTCGTGTGCCGCGGCAAAGTCCCAGCCGGGCTTGAGCAGGCTGGCCGTCGGCGTGTCGACGTGGGTGTCGATGGTGAACAGGCGTTCGTGCAGGGCGCGGGCATCGGCCGGGGTCATGGGCCTGCAGGCTAGGCGCGGGCCGGCGGCCGGCAACGCGGTTCTTCCGGGGCTCTTTCGGCCCGGTGCCATCTCCGGGGTTGCGCTGGCCGGAATGTTGGGCTCAGTTGGGCGCTCATCTCCCATGTCCGCCAAAGTTGAAAACGTCGTCATCGTCGGCACCGGCTGCGCCGGCCTCACCGCCGCCATCTACACCGGCCGCGCCAATCTCTCGCCGCTGGTCCTCGAGGGCGTGCTGCCCGGCGGCCAGCTGACGACGACCTCCGAGGTCGAGAATTTCCCGGGCTTCCCCGAGGGCGTCGACGGCTACCAGCTGATGCAGAACCTGCGCAAGCAGGCCGAGAAGTTCGGCACGCGTTACGAGAGCGGCACCGTCACCGGCATCGACACGTCGGTCTGGCCCTACACGCTCAAACTCGCCGACCGTGAGATCAAGGCGAAGACCGTGATCGTCGCCACCGGCGCCTCGCCGCGCCTCACCGGCATCCCGGGCGAGAAGGAACTCTACGGCGGCAAGGGCGTGACGACCTGCGCGACCTGCGACGGCGCGTTCTACCGCAAGATGGAGGTCGCCGTCATCGGCGGCGGCGACAGCGCGGCCGAGGAGGCCCTGTTCCTCACGCGTTTCGCCAGCAAGGTCTACCTCGTCCACCGCCGCGACTCGCTGCGCGCCTCCAAGATCATGGCCGACCGCGCCACCTCGCACCCGAAGATCCAGCCGGTGTGGGACAGCGTGCCGGTCAGCGTCGAGGGCGTCGCCGAGGGCGCCGTCAGCGGCCTGAAGGTGAAGAACGTCAAGACCGGCGCCGAGACCGTGCTGCCGGTGAAGGGCATCTTCGTCGCCATCGGCCACGTGCCGAACACCGCTGCGTTCAAAGACGCCGCGGACACGGACGACCAGGGTTATTTTGTGCCGACCGGTCACAGCCAGGTGAAGACCAAGACCCCCGGCCTCTATGTCGCCGGTGACTGCGCCGATCATCACTACCGCCAGGCCATCACGGCGGCGGGCATGGGCTGCCAGGCCGCCATCGAGGCGGAGCGCTGGCTCGCCGACAAGGAAGCCTGAGCCCGGCGTTAAAGGTCCTCTGGGCGCAGCTTGGCATCCCGGCCGATTACGCCCGGGTGCGGCGGATGCCGGTGCAACGCGTGGCGCGATCGCTCGTGTCGGCCGGCCCGGCCGCCGATGACGGCAAGCCCGTGCGGCTCACCCCCCGCGCCGCGGCCGCGTGGAAACGGATGCGCGCCGCCGCCGCCGCGGAAGGCGTGAACCTGCTCCCCCTCTCCGGCTACCGCAGCGTGGCGCGGCAGACCCGGATCATCCGCCGGAAGCTGCGGGCCGGCCAGGCCATCGCCGACATCCTGCGGCTCGTGGCCGCGCCCGGTTGCAGCGAGCACCATACCGGCCGGGCGATCGATGTCGGCTCGGCGGAAAACCAGCGGCTCGACGAGGATTTCGCGCGGACCGCCGAGTTTCGCTGGCTGAAAAAGCACGCGGCGCGCTTCGGTTTTCACCTGACTTACCCGCGCAACAACCGGCACGGCATCGGTTACGAGCCTTGGCACTGGTGCTGGCGGGCGTGATTTTTAGGCACTTAAAGTCCACGGTGGCAGGTATCTATGCCTGGAATTAGAATTATTCTAATTCTCACTTGAAAACCGGTCTCAAGTGCTTTGGTTTACGCGGCTCTCCCCTCAACATGTCCAACACCACCGACAACCACGCGGCCCTCAGCGAACAGCTCAAAGCCCGTGACGTGCGCCCCACCCCGCAGCGCGAGGTCGTGCTCAAGGTTATCCTGGAAAAGCGCGACCACCCGACCGCCGACGAGATCTTCGCCCGCGTGAAGGCGTCGATGCCCACCATCTCCCTCGCCACGGTCTACAACTGCCTCGATGCGCTCGTGCAGGGCGGCCTGGTCCGCTCCGTGAACTTCGAGCGCGGCCCGACCCGCTACTGCCCGAACCTGCACCCGCACGCGCATTTTCACGACGAGGCCACCGGCTCGACCCACGACATCGACCTGCCCGAGGGCCTGCTGAGCCAGGTGAAGACCATCCTCCCCGCCGGCTACGACGCCTCGTCCGTCGAGATCATCTTCCGGGGCAAGGCCGCCCCCGCCCACGGCGCCAACTGATCCACCCGTCCTTCAACCTTCATCCTTCAACTTTCATCTTCCTGCCATGAGCCAACTCGAAATCAAAGACCTCCACATCAGCATCGGCGAGAAATCCATCGTCAAGGGTTTCAACCTGACGATCAAGCCGGGCGAGGTGCACGCCATCATGGGGCCCAACGGCACCGGCAAGAGCACCCTCGCCAAGGCCATCGCCGGCCACCCGGACTACACGATCACGCAGGGTGACGTGCTGCTCGACGGCCAGTCCGTCCTCGCCATGGAGCCCGACGAGCGCGCACGCACCGGCCTGTTCCTCGCCTTCCAATACCCGAGCGAGATCCCGGGCGTCTCCATCGCCAACTTCCTCCGCGCCGCCGTCCAGGCCCGCATGGCCGAGGGCGAGGAGCTCGACGCCACCGGCTACTACAAGCGCCTCTACGCCAAGATGGACATGCTCAAGATCGACCGGAAGTTCACCTCCCGCGCGGTCAACGACGGCTTCTCCGGCGGCGAGAAGAAGCGCTGCGAGATCCTCCAGATGGCCATGCTCGAGCCGAAGATCGCCCTGATGGACGAGACCGACTCCGGCCTCGACATCGACGCGCTCCGCATCGTCGCCGAGGGCGTCAACGCCATCCGCGCCGGCGCCAAGCCGCCGGGCATCCTCCTCATCACGCACTACCAGCGCCTGCTCGACTACATCGTGCCGGACTTCGTGCACGTGATGTATGACGGCCGCATCGTGAAGAGCGGCGACAAGACCCTCGCCCTCGAGCTCGAGGCCAAGGGCTACGACTGGGTGAAGAAGGAATTTGCGGCCGCCACCGCCTGACCCCCGACCACCATGAAACCTCCCAGCGAACTCGAGGCGGCCGTGGCCGCGGAAAACAACCCGGTGGCGGGCATCGACCAGACCAAGGGCGACTTCCAATACAAGGTCGACTACGCCTTCGACGCCGGCACCGGCCTGAACGAGGACACCGTCCGCTACATCAGCTCCGTCAAGAAGGAGGAGCCGTGGCTGCTCGATTTCCGCCTGAAGGCCCTGAAAACCTTCCGCGACAAACCCATGCCGACGCACTGGGCGACGAAGGACCTCGAGAACATCGATTTCGACAAGATCCGCTATTACCTCTCGCAGGGCCAGAAGCCCAAGCGCACCTGGGACGAGGTGCCGGACGACATCAAGAAGACCTTCGAGCGCCTCGGCATCCCCGAGCAGGAGCGCAAGTTCCTCGCCGGCGTCGAGGCCCAGTTCGACTCCGAGGCCGCCTACTCCAACATCAAGGAGATCGTGGCGAAGCAGGGCGTCATTTTCGTCAACTCGACCGAGGGCCTGCGCGAGCACCCGGAGATCTTCCGGAAGTTCTTCGGCAAGGTCATCCCGACCGGTGACAACAAGTTCTCCGCGCTCAACAGCGCCGTGTTCTCCGGCGGCTCGTTCATCTATGTGCCCCCGGGCGTGAAGGTCGCGCAGCCGCTGCAGGCCTACTTCCGCATCAACGCCGAGAACTTCGGCCAGTTCGAGCGCACCCTCATCATCGCCGACGAGGGCTCCGAGGTCGTCTATATGGAGGGCTGCACCGCCCCGAAGTTCTCTACCTCCACGCTGCACAGCGCGGTCGTCGAGCTCGTCGCCCTCAAGGGCGCGAAGATCCAATACATCACCGTCCAGAACTGGGCGAACAACGTGTTCAACCTCGTCACCAAGCGCGGCATCGCGCACGAGGACGCCGAGATCAAGTGGATCGACTGCAACATCGGCAGCCGCCTCACCATGAAATACCCGGGTGTCGTCCTGAAGGGCGAGCGCGCCCGCGGCGAGGTCCTCTCCATCGCGCTGGCCAACGACGGCCAGCACCAGGACACCGGCGCCAAGATGATCCACGCCGCGAACAACACGACGTCCAACATCATCGCCAAGTCCATCAGCGTCGGCCAGGGTCGCTCCACCTACCGGGGCGTCGTCCACATCCCGAAGCACCTCAAGGGCTGCAAGAACAACACCGAGTGCGACGCGCTGCTGATCAACACCAACAGCCGCACGGACACCTATCCGGCCATCTCCGTGCGCGGCGACAAGAACGCCACGCAGCACGAGGCGAGCGTGTCCAAGGTTTCCGAGGACATGATCTTCTACATGCAGTCCCGCGGCCTCACCGAGGCGCAGGCGATGAGCCTCGCCGTCAACGGCTTCATCAACGACCTCGCCCGCGAGTTCCCGATGGAATACTCCGTCGAGCTCAAGCGCCTCATCGACCTCGAAATGGAGGGCTCGGTCGGCTGATCCCAATCCGTTAACCGCCAAGAACGCGAAGAACCGCGAAAGTCTGTTTTCACCTTCGCGTCCCTTGGCGAACTTCGCGGTTCAAAGAATTTTCCCAATGTCTTCTGTTCAAGTCTCCCCTTCCCTCACCGGCTCCTTCACCGCCGAGGCCTTCGCCGCTCACCTTGAGCGCGTGAAGCACCTCCCCGCCTGGTGGCTCGACCGCAAGCGTGCCGCCTACGCGCGTTTCGCCGCCGCGCCGATGCCGAAGCGCACCAACGAGGGCTGGCGCTTCTCCAACCTGGCCACGCTGACCCTCGACGGCTTCAACGCCACGCCCGCCGCCACCCGCTTTGACCAGATGGCGCACCGCGAGCTCGGCGTGAAGGGCGCCGGCCACCTCGTGTTCGCCAACAACCGGCTCGTCTCCTCGCAGGCGCTCGACGCCGGCACAGCCGGCTCGGGCATCATCTTCGACACCCTGCAGAACGCGCTGCGCCAGCACGGCGACCTCGTGAAGGCCCACCTGCTCGCCCAGCCCTCGAAGCTCGGTTCCGACAAGTTCGCCGCCCTGCACGAGGCCTTCCTCGAGGACGGCGCCTTCATCTACGTGCCGAAGGGCGTCACGGCCAGCCTCCCGGTCGGCGTGTTCCACTACGCCTCCGGCGCGGGCACCGCGGTCTTCCCGCACACCCTCGTCATCGCCGAGGAGAACGCGAAGGTCACCGTCGCCGATTTCTTCCGCTCGGAAAAGCCGAAGGAGGCCCACTTCGCCTGCGGCGGCAACGACCTCTACGCCGGCCACGGCGCGCAGGTCACCTATGTCGCCATGCAGGACTGGAGCCGCGAGACGCTCTCCTTCCAGTTCAACGCCACCGTCGCCCGACGCGACGCCAAGGTCCTCTCGCTCAACCTGCACGCCGGCGCCCGCCAGGCGCGGCACGAATCCTTCTCCCAGCTGGCCGCCCCCGGCGCCCACTCCGAGATGCTCGCGCTCACCGTCGCCCACGGCACGCAGGAGTTCGACCAGCGCACGCTCCAGATCCACCAGGCGCCGAACACCAGCTCGAACCTGCTCTACAAGAACGCGCTCCTCGACCAGTCCAAGACCATCTTCTCCGGCCTCATCGTCGTCGATCCCGACGCGCAGAAGACCGACGCCTACCAGAGCAACCGCAACCTGATGCTCAGCGACGAGGCCGAGGCCAACTCGCTCCCCGGCCTCGAGATCCAGGCCAACGACGTGCGCTGCACGCACGGCGCCACCTCGGCCCGCATCAACCGCGAGCAGGAGTTCTACCTCGAGTCCCGCGGCATCCGCGCCGCCCAGGCCCAGGAGCTCCTCGTGTTCGGCTTCTTCGAGGAGGTCCTCGGCAAGATCGAGCACCAGGAACTGCACGACACCCTCACCGACATCATCCGCGAGAAGTTTCGCAACCAGTAGCGAGCAGTGGGTAGCGAGTAGCGAGCATACCCAAACCGTCTCACCGCTTCCGACACCCTACTACTCACTACCCGCTACTCGCTACCCACTACTTCAAATGACCACCGACAAACGCGACCGCACCCTCACCCGCGAGGTCACCGTCACGCAGATCCCCAGCGGCGACAAGCAGACGCTCTTCGCCAACGAGACCGTCTTCATCCACCAGGTGCTCGGCGGCAGCTACACCATCCAGACCTCGACCGGCCTCTTCCGCCTCGACGGCAAGGATGCCGACGCCATCGGCGAGACCGTCGCCGTGCAGACCGTCACCGCCGCCACGCTGGCCGACGGCGCGCCCGATCCCGAGGCGATCTGGGACCAGCTCCGCAAGGTCTACGACCCCGAGATCCCCGTGAACATCGTCGACCTCGGCCTCGTCTACTCGATGGACGTCAGCAAGCAGGACGACGGCGGTTTCAAGGTGGACGTCGCCATGACGCTCACGGCGCCCGGCTGCGGCATGGGCCCGGCCATCGCCGAGGATGCGAAAGGCAAGATCCTCCTCGTCCCCGGCGTCGCCAACGCCGACGTCCGCATCACCTGGGAACCGGCCTGGAACCAGAGCATGATCTCCGAGGAAGGAAAGATGAAGCTCGGGCTGATCTGAGTGGAGGGTCGGTCTCCTGACCGACCGCTGTAGGGCGGGATCGCTGATCCCGCCTTTTTCTTTTGGAGGGTCCAGCTCCAGCTGGACCGCGGCTCAGCTGGAGCTGAGCCCTCCACGAAACACCTTCACTTCAACAAATTCACCACCGCCCGCGGCACGCGCAGCACGGTGCCGTGGCGGATGCCCTTCGGCATCACCAGCTCCGCGCTGACATCCTCCCACGCCGCGAAGTCCTTCGTGCGCAGCACGCCGTATTTCTTGTCGCGGTAGATGTCGTAATAAAGATGCCACCAGTCCCCGATCTTGACGGCGGTGCCGCCCTCGACCCACAGGCCGGGCGGCGTGACGGGCGCGCTGGGCGCCGACCACGGGCCGTCAGGCGACGGCGCGCGCACAAGATAGATGTTTTTCGCAGCCGCCGGGATCTCCGTCTCGTTTTTGACGAACATCACCCATTCCTTGCCGTCCTGCACCATGGTCTCGTCGATGACATTGATCCCGGGCTCGTAATGGACCTTCGTCGGCGTGAAGGCCTCGAAATCCTTCGTCGTCGTCGAATACAGGCGGTGGTTGCGCGGCGGGCGGCTCTGGTCCTTGCGCTCGGTCTCGTCCGGCACGGGAAATCTGCCCGGCACCGTGGACGACCAGAAAATCAGGTAATGCCCCTGCGCCGCGTCCCAGATGACCTCCGGTGCCCAGCAGTTCGCCGTCGTCGGCTCGTGGCCCATCACGGTCAGCGTCTTCTGCTTTGTCCAGTGCACCAAGTCGGTCGAGCTGGAGTAGCCGATCGTCCCGCCGGTCCATGACGTGGTCCAGACCATGCGGAACACGCCGTCCGGCCCGAGCAGCAGGCACGGGTCGCGCATCAGCTTGTTCTCGCCGGCCACCGGCTGGAGAAACGACGCCCCGCCGCGCAACGCCGTCCACTTGAGGCCGTCCTCGCTCGTGGCCAAGTGCAGGCCGTCCTCGCCATTGCCCATGAAGTAGCTGAACAGCAGGACCTCGTCCCGGGCCTCGGTCGCGAGGACGCGGCCACCGAGCGCCAGCAACAGCAGGCCGAGCCGGGCAACGGTGAGGGGTTTCATCCCGCGGACCATGCCCTTCACCTCAATCTGGCTCAAGCCGGGAGTCCGCCCCTTGCAAATAACCGGCCACCTGCTACGGCTCGGGCATGCGTTGCCTTTTGTCCGTTCTTGCCGCCTGCGCGCTGTCGGGCGCCCCGGCCCCGGCCGGGGAAGTCCGTGATCTTTTTCCCGGCGGGTCGCTCGCCGGCTGGGAGTTCACCGGCAGCCCCGCCACGGACATCGCCACCCTCTGCACCGCGCGGGCCGACGGCGTGATCGTCGCGACGGGCCAGCCGGTGGGTTTCATCGCGACCAAGGCCGGCCACAAGAACTACCGCCTGCACGCCGAGTGGCGCTGGCCGGGCAAACCGGGCAACGGCGGCGTGCTCGTCCACATCAGCTCCGGCCCCAAGGACCGGGCCTGGCCGCTGTGCTTCCAGGTGCAGACCAAGCACGGTGCCGCCGGCGACCTCCTGCCCATGGCCGGGGCCGCCTTTGCCGAGCCGCTGACCAGCGCGCCCGGCGCCGCCCCCGCCATCAAGGCGCATACCGCCCCCGACAGCGAGAAACCTGCGGGCGAATGGAACACCTGCGACATCACCTGCCGCGGCGACAACCTCGAGGTCGTGATCAACGGCGTGCTCCAGAACCGGGTCACCGGCACGTCGCTCCAGGCCGGTAAAATCGGGTTCCAATTCGAGGGAACCCCCTTTGAACTGCGCGGGGTGACGGTGGTCGGACTTGACTAACCCCGTCCAAACCGGCCGTCTGTCCCTCCGTCACTTCCGCCATGTTGGACGATATCCCCCCCAGCCACCCCGAATTCTGGAGCTCGCGCTACCTCAGCGCGAACACGCCCTGGGATTGCGACGGCGTGCCGGCCGACCTGAAGGAATTCCTCAAGCGCAAGGACACCGGCTCGAACCCGCAGGCGCGCGGCAAGGTGCTCATCCCCGGCTGCGGCCTCGGCCATGAGATCAAGGCGTTCATGCAGGCCGGCTACGATGTCACGGCGATCGACTTCGCCCCGGGCGCCGTCGAGCGCGCCCGCCGCCTCAACGGCACCGCGCTGGCCAGCCGCATCATCCTCGGCGATTTCTTCAGCCACGATTTCGCGCCGGCCTCGTTCGACTACATCTACGAGCGCGCCTTCCTCTGCGCGCTGCTGCCGGACCGGCGCGAGGTCTACCGCGCCCGCATGGCGAGCCTGCTGAAATACCAGGGCTCGCTGATCGGCTACTTCTACTACCAGAAACCGGTGATCTCCGAGGGCCCGCCCTACGGCTTCGCCTGGGGCACGGCCGATGAGCTCTTCGCGCGGTATTTTCTCCTGGTGAAGGATTCGCCCGTGCGCGACTCCGTGCCGATGTTCGCCGGCCGCGAGCGCTGGCAGGAGTGGCGCCGCACGTCCTTCAAGGGCTGAGGAGGTTCCCCTTGGCCGACCGGCCACCAGTGGCGGACTTGCGGACGCAGGTTCCGGCATGTGCTGTTTCGCCCGCATGTGTGTCCTCACCGAATCCCTCCCTCCCGTCCTCGACGACAACCAGCTCCTTGACCTGGTCTTTGTCCACGCGCCCGGCACCACCGCCCGCCTGGACTCGGGCGTGAACCTCCTCTTCGCGAATTCCGGCCGGGGCGAGGCACTGGTCGCCCTCGCCCGCCGGTTTCCACGCAGCCTTTTCCTGGGGCTGGAAGCCGACGCGATGGAGATGTCCGTCGCGCGCAGTGCCCTGCGCAACGCCGGCGTGCAAAACCTCTGGCTCGAGGCCGGGCCCGACGAACTGCCGCGCCTGACCGGCATCTTCGATCTCGCCCTTCGTCTGCCCGACCCGGCCGGCACCAGCCTGTCCGACACCGTCGCCCTCCTGAAGTCCGACGGCCTGTTGTTCGACCTGCATCCGCAGACGTCCATGATCGGCGCCTATCACGACGCCGGGCTCGAGGTGGTCGGCCGCATCGCCCTGCCGGACGGCTTCTGCTGCATCGCCCGCAAGTAAGTCCCGGCGCGAAGCCCAGCCGCGGCGGATGGTTTTTTTGCCGTGCCCCGCGGAGGAATCCGTGGCTGACTCCCGTCCATGCCGGACGACTCCTTCTACGAGCAACTGACCGCCCTCGGGCGCGAGGGCACGGCGTTCGTGCTCGTCATCCTCACGGAGTCGCTCGGCAGCACGCCGCAGGACCCCGGCGCCAAGATGCTCGTCACGGCCGCCGGGCTCCACAGCGGCACCGTCGGCGGCGGCAAGGTCGAGGCCAAGGCCATTGCGCTCGCCCAGGAGATGCTCGCGGATGCCACCGGCACGCCGTGCCTCGTCAACTGGGCGCTCAAGACCGACGTCGGCATGACCTGCGGCGGCTCGGTGAAACTTTATTTCGAGCCGCATGACGGCGCCGGGGCCGGTGCGAAGTGGCCCATCTGGATCTTCGGCGCCGGCCACGTCGTCCAGGCCCTTGTGCCCGTCCTCGCGCCGCTCGACTGCCAGCTCACCGTCGTCGATCCGCGCCGCGAGTGGCTCGACCGCCTGCCGCGCGCCCGCAACGTCCGCTACGTCGAGGCCGCCGAGCCGGCCGACCTCGTGCCGACGATCCCCGGCCACGCCTTCGTGCTCTGCCTGACCAAGGGTCACGCCTTTGACCGCCCCGTGCTGCAGCGCGCGCTCGCGGAGCGGAAGTTTCCCTTCCTCGGCGTCATCGGCAGCGACGCCAAGGCGAAGGTGCTCCGGCAGGAGCTCATCGCCGCCGGCCTCCCGGCGGAGCGGGCCGGGGACTTCCACTGCCCCGTCGGCCTGCCCTTCGGCAACAACGACCCGCGCGAGATCGCCCTGAGCATCGCCGCCCAGCTCCTGACCGAGCGCGACCGGCTGAAGGGCGCTTGATACCGTGGGCCAGCGAGCTTGCTCGCGCTCTTTGGGCATGCGAACAAGCGCGCGCAAGCTCGCCGGCCCACGGTCTTGCTACAATCAAATCCGGGGATTCCGACGCCCGCGACCTTGCAACTTTCCGGCTTCTGCCGAGTTTTTCCCTCATGCGCATCCTCCAGTTCATCATCGCCAGCCTGATCGTGATCGCCGGCCTGGTCGGCGGCCTGCTGCTGGTGGCGGTGGGCTTCGTGACCTTCGTCCTGCGCCGCCTGTTCGGCCGGCCGGCCACCATGCCGCGCTTCCCGCGGCCCGTCGGCCCGGCCACGGCGCGGCCGGCTTATTCAAACCGGGACGACGTGATCGACGTCGTGACGACCCCGGCGAAGGACTGACCGGGCGCAACGCCGTTTCAGGCCGACCGCTCGAACACGAACAGGTGGTTGAGCCCGCCCTGGAACCGCGACCGGTGCAACAGGCGGAATCGGGGCGCGGCAAAGATCCGCAAGGTGTCCGCCGGTTCGAAGCCGTAGTGCTCCTCCAGGGACATGCCGTCGATCAGCCGCAGGCAGCGCAGCACGGCCAGGATGTGATCCACCGCCTTCGCCGGCACCGTGATGACGACCCGCCCGCCCGGCTTGAGCAGCTCGTGGCAGGCCGCCGCCAGCGCCGGCTGCGCGTCCGTCGGCACGTGCTCCAGCACGGCCAGCATCGTGACCGTATCCCAGCCTCCCGCCGGCGGGCGCGACGCCGGAAAAAGGCCCGGCACGATCGTGAAGTTCGCCGCCGTGAGCGGATCCTTGCACAACGGTTCGATCCCGAAGCCCGCTTGCAGCCGCGCGCCGAGCGCGTGAAACAACTCGCCCTCGTGCGCCCCGATGTCGATCACCCGGGCGTGTTCCGGAATGAACCGCATCGCCTGGCGCATCCGCCAGCGCTGGATGAAACGGTCCAGCGCCTTCATGCCGTCCGGCCCGTCCGCGCCTGGATCGCCGCAAAGATCGCCTCGCCGGTCGCGGGTGACGCCAGCGGCACCTCGCCCCCCGCCGGACCGAACGCCGCGACCGCGTCCCGGATCGCCTCGCGCACGGAGAACGCCAGCATCAGCGGCGGCTCGCCGACGGCCTTGCTGCCGTGGACCACGTTGGGCTGTGCCGCCTTCGGCAGCAGCGTGACGTTGAACTCGACCGGCGCATCGCTGAACGCGGGGATCTGGTAGGTGCTGGCGCTGTGCGTGAGCAACCTGCCAGTCTGGTCCCACTTCAATTCCTCGCGCGTCAGCCAGCCCATGCCCTGCACGAAGCCGCCCTCGATCTGGCCGCGATCCACGCCGGGATTCAGCGAGTCGCCGACGTCATGGACGATGTCCACCCGCCGGACACGGTGCATGCCCGAGAAACCGTCCACCTCCACCTCGGCCACGGCCGCGCCGCAGGCGAAATAATGGAAGGGCCGGCCCTCGGCCTTCGCCCAGTCCCACTTCACGCCGGGGGTCTTGTAGAATCCGGTCGAGGAAAGGCTGATGCGTTCCGTGTAGGCCTTCGCGCAGACCTGGGCGAAGGGGATGCGCACCGCCGGATTGGATTTTGCGAACACCTCGCCGTTTTCGAAGATGATTTCCTCCGGTGGGAGGGGCTTTACGCCCCGACTGTCTTCCGCCGCGCTCTTGTCGGGGCGTAAAGCCCCTCCCACCAGCTCAATCAAAAGCCCCGCCGCCACCGGCAGCAACCGCTCGCGCAACGTGACACACGCCGCCGCCACCGCGGCGCCGTTCAGGTCGGCCCCGCTCGAGGCCGCCGTGGCCGACGTGTTCGGCACCTTGTCGGTGCTGGTCGTCATCAGGCGGATGCTGGCGGCGGGCAGGCCGAGCTCGCGCATGGCGACACCGAGGATCTTCGTGTGCAGCCCCTGGCCCATTTCGGTGCCACCGTGGTTCACCTGCACCGAACCGTCCTGGTAAATGTGCACGAGCGCGCCGGCCTGGTTGTAGTGCGAAAGCGTGAAACTGATGCCGAACTTCACCGGCGTCACCGCCAGCCCGCGCTTCATGTGCGGGTTGGCCTGGTTCCATTGGTCGACCTCGGCGCGGCGCCGGGCGAAGTCCGCCTTGGCCAGCACTTGCGACCAGATGTCCTGGATGCGGTTGTCGCCGATGTCCTCGTTGTAATGGGTGCGGTTGGTCTCGCCCGTGCCGTGGTAGAGGTTGCGCCCGCGCACCACCTCGGGCCGCAGGCCGACGTGGCGCGCGATGCGGTCCATGATCTCCTCGATGACCAGCATGCCCTGCGGCCCGCCGAAGCCGCGGAACGCGGTGTGCGACGTCACATTGGTCTTCGCGACACGGCCGCTGAAATGCACCGCCGGGATGTAGTAGGCGTTGTCGAGGTGGAAGAGCGCGCGGTCGTTGATCGCCGTGGACAGGTCGAGCGACCAGCCGCCGTCCGACACCAGCTCCACCTGCGCCGCGAGCAGCCGGCCGTCGCTGTCGTGGCCGACGGAGAACTTCGCGTGGAACGGGTGCCGCTTGCCCGTCAGCTTCATGTCGAGGTCGCGGTCGAGCTGCACGCGCACCGGCCGGCCGGTCTTCACCGCCGCCAGCGCCACCAGCGCCGCGAAGGCGTTGCCCTGCGTCTCCTTGCCGCCGAAGCCGCCGCCCATGCGCGGCGCCTGCACGACCACCTTGTGCCGCGCCAGGTGCAGCACCTCGGCCACGATGGCCTGGATTTCCGACGGGTGCTGCGTGGAGGAATTCACCAGCACGGTGCCGTCCTCGCCCGCCTCGGCCCAGGCCGCGTGCGTCTCGAGATAGAAATGCTCCTGCCCGCCGAACTCAAACTCGCCCTCCAGCCGCGCCGGGGCCGTGGCCAGCGCCGTCGCCACATCGCCCCGTTTCAACGCATGCGGTTCGGTGTGGAAGCTGCCCGCCGCGATGGCCGCCGGCAAACCGATCACCGCCGGCAGCGGCTCGTAGTCCACCTCGACGAGGGCGGCGGCGGCGTGGCAGGCCGCCAGCGACTCGCCGACCACCCACGCCACCATCTGGCCGTGGAAAAGCACCTCGTCCTTCGCGAGCAACGGTTCGTCGTGCCGCACCGGGCCGGTGTTGTTCTCGCCGGGGATGTCCTCCGCCAGCAGCACGGCATGGATGCCGAGCGCCTGCCGGGCCTTGGTGGCGTCGCGGCGCAAAATCTTCGCCCGGGCATGCGGCGCGCAGACCGGCCAGCAGTCGAGCATCTTCCGGCGCTGCGCCGTGTCGTCCACATACAGCGCCCGGCCGGTCACATGGCCGACGGCGCTCTCGTGACCGAGGTTGCGGGAGGCATCGGCCACCGGCCAGCGGCCGTCGCCGGCGTAACCGAGATCGGCATCCTGCGCCTGCCCCTGTTCGCCCGAGACAAATTTTTCCCAAAGGCTGACGACCAGCCCGCGCCGGTATTCCGCCCCGCCGCGGGCGTCATCAATCGGCTTGAAAGTATCGCGGAGAATGGCCGCGACAGCCGGCTCGGTGAGCTTCTTTCCCGCCAGCGCCGCCTCGGCCTTCAGGGCGCGCATGGGCATCGCCGCCACGCCGCCATAGGCGATGCGCGCCTTGCGCACGGTGCCGTCGTCGGCGAGATCGACGCAGAACGCCGCCGCCACGATGCTGATGTCGAGCTCGCGCCGCTTGGAAACCTTCAGGAAGTCCATCCGCCGCACCAGTCCGCGGCCTGGCCCGCCGCGCGGCAGCACGATCTCCCGCATGATCTCGCCGGGTTTGAGCACGGTCTTGCGGTAGGCGGTGAAGAATTCCGCGAGCGGCACCGTGCGCTCGCCCTTGGCGGTGGCGAGCACGACGCTCGCGTCGAGCGTCAGCAGCACCGGGGCGCTGTCGCCGATGGGCGAGGCCGTCACGAGGTTGCCGCCGAGCGTGGCGCGGTTGCGGATCTGGCGGGCGGCGAAGACGCGGAGCATCTTGGCGACCGAGGGATATTCGTGGCCGAGCGCCTCCTCGACATTGGTGAGGGTGGCGCCCGCGCCGATGCGCCAGGCCTCGGCGGTCGCGGTGATGCGCGTCAGCTCGGGCACGCCCTCGGTCGAGATGAGCAGCGGGAAGGCCTTGAACTTCTTGTTCAACTCGACGCCGATCTCGGTCGCGCCGGCCACCAGCTGGGCCGTCGGGTGGGTGTCGAGCAGCGTGAACAGCCCGGGCAGTGACGTGGGACGGAAGAACTTCTGCTCCCCGACGCCGTAGTTGAGTGCGACCGGCGGGTGCACCGGCACCTGCAGTCGGCCGGCGAAATGGTCGTCACCCGCGGGCGGGCGCTGCGCCAGCGCGGCGGTCGCTGCATCCCGGATCGGCCGGTAGCCGGTGCACCGGCAGAGGTTGCCGCAAAGCTGGTCGCTGACCTGCCACGGCTCCTTGCAGCCGTCGCGGTAGTAGGCCTCGAACATCGAGACGACAAAGCCGGGCGTGCAGTAGCCGCACTGCGAGCCGTAATGCTCGACCATGGCGGCCTGCACCGGGTGCAGCTGTTGCTTGTCCGCACCGCATCGGGCCAGCCCCTCGACCGTCACGATCTCGCGGCCGGCGAACATCGGGACCAGCGCGATGCAGCTGTTGAAGGCCCGGTAGGTCGGCTTGCCCTGCGCGTCGCGGTCCACGAGGGCCACGGAGCAGGCGCCGCAGTCGCCCTCGGCGCAGCCCTCCTTGGAACCGGTCAGGCCGTTGGCGCGCAGCCACGCGAGCAGCGTGGTGGTGGGCGACACGCCTGCGGTGGAGACGGCGCGGCCGTTGACGATCAGGTCGAGACTGGCCGGAGCCGCCGGGTCAGATGGCCGGACGGTTGACATCCTTGTAATAGAGATAGGAGGCGGGGATCTTGCCCATCGCGACAAACCATTGCGCGCAATACGGGGCCATCCAGATGGCATCGCCCGCCTGCACCGGATACCAGCTGTCTTCGAGCCGGTAGACGCCGGCGCCGCCCGTCATGATGAGCCCGTGCTCCATGACGTGCACCTCGACGAACGGCAGGTGGCCGCCGGGCTGGTAGGCAAACTGGTTCACGGCCATGTCGAAGGCCGGCTCGTCGGGCAGCAGCACCTGCAGGTTGGCCGCGGGGTCGCCGAGGAAGGGCGTGCCCTTCACCTTGGCGATGTCGCCGATGATGGCCTTGGGCAGCGCCACGCCGGGCAGCGCGACGTATTTCTTCTGGAAAAGGGTGAGCTGCGTGCCGGCCTTGGTCGCGGTCAGGCTCCAGGGCTGGCCGGCGGGCACGTAGAAAAAGCTGCCCGCGTGGACCTTCGCCTTGTCCTTGCCGACGGTCAGCGCACCGCTGCCGTGCATGACATAACCAAAGGTCTGCGTGCCGCTCGCCGGCTGCGCGGCGCGGCCGTCGGCGGTGAAGGTCACGAACAGCTGCGCGAACTTCGCGCCCATGGCCTCGTTGATCAGGACGACCGTCGTGGCGCCCGTGAAACCCGGCACCGAGCTGTTGACGTGGTTGCCCGGCGTGATGAGCGCGTGGCGGGCGGCGATGCGGGCGCGGGTGTGGCCAAAAAGGTCGGACATGGTCAGGTGTGGGTTGGCCGCAGAAACTGACCTTTCGGGGAGCCGGATGCAACCCCGCCGTCGGCCCAGACGGGGCAGCCGCGGACATAAGTATGGGTCACACGCGCCTTGCTGGCCCGGCCGACATAGGGGCTGATCCGGTGCCGGGTCCACAATTCGTCCGCCTTGATGGTCCGTTTCGGGCCGAACTCGACCAGCGTGAAGTCGGCATCGCGCCCCACGGCCAGCAAGCCCTTGCGGTCATCGAGCCGGAAACGACGGGCGACATTGCGCGCCAGCACCGCCGCCAGTCGCGGCAGATCCCTGTCCGCCGTTTCGACGCACTCGTTCATCAGCAACTGAAAACCATGCTGCACGCCGGCGATGCCACCCCAGATCTCGAAGAAATCCTTGGAGATCTTCAGGTCCGGCGGCGAAGGAGAATGATCGGAGCCGACCGTCTGGATGTTCCCCGCGCGCAATTCCTGCCACAACGCCACGCGGCGCTGCTCGTCGCGGATCGGCGGGGCGCACTTGGCGGGGGCGCCGAGCTTGGCGACGTCCTTGTCGTTGAGCAGCAGGTAGTGTGAGCAGGTCTCGGCCGTGACATCCACCCGCATGCTGCGCGCCTCGGTGATGAGCGCGACACCCTCGGGGCTGCTGACGTGCACGATGTGCAGCGCGCAGCCGGTCTCGCCCGCAAACTCGATGGCCTGGCGGATGGCGGCCAGCTCCACCTCGACGGGCCGCGAGGCGAGCCAGGCCTTGGCGTCCTTTTTGCCCTTCGCCTTTTGGTCCGCCGTGAATTTCGCCGCGAGCGCATCGTCCTCGGCGTGCACGGCGACGAGCAGCCCGAGCTTGGCGGCGCGGCGCATGCCCTCATAAAGCGACTTGGCGTCCACCCGCGGAAAACTGTCGATGCCGCTGTTGGACATGAAGGCCTTCAGGCCGATGGCCCCCGCGTCGCGCAGGCCGGCGAGCTTGTCGAGATTGCCCGGGACCAACCCGCCCCAGAGCGCGAAATCCACGCAGGACTGCTGCTCGGCGAGCTCGCGCTTGGTGCGCAGGGCGGCGGCATCGAGCACCGGCGGCTCGGAGTTGAGCGGCATGTCAAAGAAGCAGGTGCCGCCGCCCGCCGCGAGCGCAAGCGAACCGTAGGCGAGTCCCTCCCACTCCGTCCGGCCGGGCTCGTTGAAATGCACGTGGGCGTCGACGATGCCCGGGAAGACAATACGGCCGGCCGCATCGAGCTCGGTGTGCGTCGGGTCGGCGACCTCCGGCTCCATGCGCACGATCTTGCCGTGCAGGATGCCAAGCTCGACGTCATGTATGCCTTCCGTCGTCACGACTCGGCCGCCCCGGACCACAAGGTCGAGCACCTCGGGTTCGGCGTCCTCGATGATGTTTCTGCCGCGCCGCTTCATCGGTGACGTTTGATCGATCGTGGAGGGCTCAGCTCCAGCTGAGCCGCGGCCCAGCTGGAGCTGGGCCCTCCAATTTTGTTATCCGTGTGCATTCGTGTAATCCGTGGCCAGCCGCTCCAGGAAATCGGTGATCACCGCCAGCGCCACCGCCAGGTCCTTGGGCGAGGCGTATTCGTCCGGATGATGGCTCAACCCGTCGCGGCAGCGCACAAAGAGCATGGCCACGGGAGTGAGGGTGGACATCACAACTCCATCGTGGCCGGCACCGCTGACCAGAGAGAGGCTTTTGCCTTGGACCGCTTTCACGCTGCGTTCCAGTGCCGCCGTCAACCTCGGGGAGCAATCCACCGCACCGTTGTCTTGCGTGCGCTGCCACGCGACCTCGAGGCCGCGCTTCTTCGCGATCTGCGCGGCCAGACGGCCCAGCCTGAATAGCGCCGCTCTGCGCGTGCCATCCTTTGCGTGCCGCACATCGAGCGTGTGCACTGCCGATCCGGGGATGACATTCGCCGCCCCGGGGGAAACCGTGAGCGAGCCGACCGTCGCGACCAGCCCCGGGGTGGCCCGGGCCAGTTTTTCGGCCGCGAGGATGAATTCGGCCACCCCGGCCAGCGCATCGCGGCGCAAGGCCATCGGCGTCGTGCCGGCATGGCCGGCCTTGCCGGTCCACGTCAGCTTGAACCGGCTCTGTCCGGCGATGGCCGAGACGACGCCGACCGCGAGCTTCCTCGCCTCCAGCACCGGCCCCTGCTCGATGTGCACCTCGACGTAGCCGAGCAGGTCGCCGCGCTTGTGCGCCGGCTTGGGCAAAACGAATTTTCCGCCAAACTCCTCGAGGACCTGCCGGACCGTGACGCCATCGGCGTCGGCCAGCTTGAGCGTGCTTTCCTTGAGCCGGCCCGTGTAACCCTCGCTGCCGAGGTAGGCACTGGCGAATCGCACGCCCTCCTCCTCGGAGAAGCCGAGCACCTCGACGTTGAACGGCAGTTTCACGCCGCGGACTTTCAAGTCCGCCAGCGCTACGATCGGCAAGAGCACCCCCAGCGGACCGTCGAAGCGGCCGGCATCGCGCACGGTGTCGAGGTGGGAGCCGAGCAAAAGCGTCTTTGTCTTTTTGTGGGCCAGCGAGCTCGCTCGCGCTGATTGTGCGCCAGCTAGCTGGCCGCCCACCGCTTCATATCGCCCGATGAGATTGCCGACGGAGTCCTCCCTGACGTCCAGGCCGGCCGCGGTCATGCAGTTGCCCACCAGCTGGTTCGCGCGCCGCATGGCCGGCGACAGGAACGTCCGCGTGATCCGGCCCCGCTCGTCCGTGATGTGGCCGAGCTCGTCCAGCATCGAGACGAGGAGCTGCGCCGCTTCGCACATGGCATCAGCTCCCGCGGTAGGTGCTGTAGGCCCAGGGGGTGACGAGCAGCGGGACGTGGTAGGCAGCCGCGGCGTCGGCGATGGCAAAGCGGACTGGCACGCGGTCGAGGAACGGACTGTCCTCGAGGTGCGTGACGAAATAATCCTTCACAAAGAAGACCAGCTCGTAGCTGCCGACACTCATCTCGGCCCCGGCGAGGAGCGGGCCGTCGGTGCGGCCGTCGGCATTGGTAGTGACGGCCTTGAGCATCGTGTGCTTGCCGTCGTTTTTCCAAAGCTCGATGCGCATCCCGGCGGCGGGCCGGCCGGTGGTGAGATCGAGGACGTGGGTGCTGAGTTTGCCGGGCATGGGAATAGGTTTAAGCAATAAGCGGTAGGCTGTAAGCCTGAAATCGCCCCGGAAGTCTATTTCTGCAGCGCGTCCTGCAAGCGAAGCCGGGCGATCTTCTCGATTTCACCGAGCGCAGTGTTGAATTCGACGTCCTGCGCATTCCCGACCCGGGTCCGCATCGCGTTTAGGATCGTGGCCTTGGCATTGAGCCGGGCGCAGATGATGAACGGGAAGCCGAACTTCGCCTTGTAGGCGTCGTTGTTGCGGGTGAACTCCGCCAGCTCGGCGTCGGTCAGCCGGTCGAGCCCGGCGCTGGCCTGCTCACGGGTGGACTCGGCCGTCAGCTGTTTCTGCCGCGCGAGGCGGCCGGCCAGGTCGGGATGCGCCCGGATGAGCGCCAGCTGCCGGTCGCGCGGCGCGGCGCGCATCGTGGCGCAAAGCGCGGCGTGCAACGCCTCGGCGCTGGCAAACGGCCGCTTCGTCCACGTCTCCTCCGCGACCCAGGGCGAGTGCTCGAACAGATGGCCGAGCGCCGCCACAAACGCCGACCGACGAGCCTGATTCAGATCAACGAGCGAAGGCATCGGAGCTGAAATTATGGCCACAAAAAGTCACAAAAATACACGAAAACGAACCGGTTTCTTGTGACTTTTTGTGGCCATGCATCGGATACTCAAGGCAGCAGCTCGTAGGCCGGCAGCGACAGGAACTCGTCGAACTCCGCGCTCTTCGACATGCGCATGAAAAGCTCGATCGCCTCGGGGAAACGGCCGCTGTTGTAGCGCTCGTCCCCATATTCCGCGCGGATCGCGGCCAACTCGGCGGGCAGCAACTCATCGTAGAGCTTGGCCGTGACCGGCCGGCCGTCGGCGAGTTTCGCGCCGAACTTCAGCCATTGCCAGAGCTGCGAGCGGGAGATCTCGGACGTCGCGAGGTCCTCCATGAGATGGTGGATCGGCTCGGCGCCGGAGCCGCCCAGCCACGCCTCGAGGTAGCGGACGCCGACGTGCAGGTTCCAGCGGACGCCGGCCTCGGTGATCGGGCCGGACAGCGGTGCGAGCAGGTCGGCGGCGGTGATCTTCACATTATGGATCACGTGCAGCTGGTTTGGTCCCTTCATGTGCTCACCAAAGGCATCGAGGGCGGTCTGCACGAGGCCCGGGTGCGCGACCCAGGTGCCGTCGTGGCCGGCCTTGACCTCGCGCGTCTTATCGGCGCGGACCTTGGCCAGGGCGGCGGCGTTGGCGGCCGGGTCGTTGCGGATCGGGATCTGCGCGGCCATGCCGCCCATGGCGTAGGCACCGTGGCGGTGGCAGACGTTGATGACGTGGGTGACGTAGGCGCGGAGGAACGGCACGTCCATGGTGATGAGCGTCCGGTCCGGGAACATGTAGCCCGGGCGGTTGCGGAGTTTCTTCACCATGCTGAACATGTAGTCCCAACGCCCGCAGTTGAGCCCGGAGGCGTGCTCGCGCAACTCGTAGAGGATCTCCTCGGCCTCGAAGGCGCCGGTGATCGTCTCGATGAGCATCGTGCAGCGGATCGTGCCGCGCGGCAGACCAAGCGCGGCCTGGGCGTGGATGAAGACATCGTTCCACAGGCGCGCCTCGAGGTGGCTCTCAAGCTTGGGCAGGTAATAATACGGGCCGCTGCCGCGCGCGATCAGCGCCTTGGCGCAGTGGAAAAAGTGCAGGCCCCAGTCGAAGAGCGAGGCGGAGACGCGCGCACCCTGGTAGTGGATATGCTTCTCCTCCATGTGCCAGCCGCGCGGGCGGGCGACGATGACGGCGATCTTTTCCTTCAGCGCGTAGCTTTTCCCCTCGGGCGAGGTGTAGGCGATGGTGCGGAGCGCGGCGTCGCGCATGTTGATCTGGCCCTCGAGGCAGTTCTCCCAGGTCGGGGAGTTGGCATCCTCAAAATCGGCCATCCAGCACTGAGCGCCGGAGTTGAGGGCGTTGATGGCCATCTTGCGGTCCACCGGGCCGGTGATCTCGGTGCGGCGGTCGACCAGGTCGGGCGGGATGGGCGCGACCCGCCAGTCGCCGCCGCGGATGCTCGCGGTTTCGGGCAGGAAGTCGGGCAGCTTGCCGGCATCGATCTCCTTCTGCCGTTCGACACGCTTCGCCAGCAGCTCGAGGCGGCGCGGACCGAATTTCTCGAACAGCCCGGCAAGGAACGCGCAGGCCTCGGGGGTGAGGATCCCGGCATAACCGGGCTGCATCGGGCCGCGGATCTCCAAACCGCTGATGATGGGATGTGAACTCATGGGGTTGGAGGGGAAGCAAGGCCGGAAGCCTCCCGGGTGTCAGCACGATATTGATGCCAGGTAGGGCGAATCCTCCGGATGAGCCGCGGCTCGTCGGGACGACTCGCCCTACCCGCTACGCCATCAAGCTCGCCTCCGTCCGCCGGGTTTGTTCTCATCCCGGACAATGAGTAACGAAAAATTCATGCGCGAGGCCATCAAGCTTGCCGACGATGGCATGGCCTCCGGCCGCGGCGGGCCGTTCGGCTGCGTCGTGGTCCGCCGGGGCGAGATCGTCGGCCGCGGCCACAACCGCGTCACCTCCACCAACGACCCGACCGCCCACGCCGAGGTCGTGGCCATCCGCGACGCCTGCGCCAACCTCGAGACCTTCCAGCTGACCGACTGCGAGCTCTACACCAGCTGCGAACCCTGCCCGATGTGCCTGTCCGCCATCTACTGGGCGCGGATCCCGACGGTCTATTACGGCAACACCCGGAAGGACGCCGCCGACATCGGTTTCGACGACGATTTCATCTATCAGCAGGTGCCGCTGGCCCCGGAGAAACGCGCGATCAAGATGTCGCCCTTTCTGCGCGAGGCCGCGCTGGCGAGCTTCAGGGGCTGGGCGGCCAAGCAGGACAAGGTGAAGTATTGAGGCGTTTTGCAATCCGGGTGGGAGGGGCTTTACGCCCCGACTGAAACGGCGAGGCCATCTATGAAGTCGGGGCATAAAGCCCCTCCCACCACAACAGGATCGGCCACCGGCAGGGGCGCGGATTTTTCATGTAACCCCGGCGCGGCTCCGGGGTTCTACCGGGAGCACGCCATCCTCCCCACCCTGCCCGATGATCACCGATCTCCGTCTCGCCCTTCGCCAGCTCGCCAAAGCCCGCGGCTTCGCCCTGATCGCCACCCTGACCCTGGCCATCGGCATCGGCGCCTCGACCGCCATGTTCAGCACCTTGCGGGCGCTGGTGGTGCATCCGTTCGATTATCCCGATTCCCACGAGATCGTGCAGATCTGGTCCGGCCAGGGCGGCGGCTGGCCGCTTTCCCCCGCCGATTTCCTCGACCTCCACGAACAGAACACCTCCTTCGAGAATTTCGGCGTCTACAGCCCCACCAGCGTCAACGTGGGACTGGAAAACGCCCAGGCCGTGCCCGGCGCCCGCGCCACCGAGGGCGTGCTGCGCGCGTTCGGCGTCGGCCCGTTGCAGGGCCGGCTGTTCACGGCCGAGGATGGCGTCGAGGGCGCCGCACCCGTCGTCATCATCAGTTACAAACTCTGGCAGCAGACGTTCGGCGGCGACCCGGCCCTGCTCGGCCGCAACATCCGCGTCAACAGCAGCGACGCCACCGTGGTCGGCATCATGCCCGCCGGCTTCGAGTTTGCCGCGCCGTGGATGCGCACCGAGGACTGCCAGGTGTGGCTGCCCTACCGCTTCACCGAAAGAGAGCGCAAGCAGCGGGATAGCCACTGGCTCTGCGGCCTCGCCCGGCTGAAGGATGGTGTCACGATCGGCGGCGCCGAGGCCGAGATCAAGGCCATCGGCAAGAAACTGACGGCGCTCTACCCCGACTCCAACACCCGCAAGGAATTCGCCGTCTACA
The DNA here is from genome assembly GCA_041909435.1 of Lacunisphaera sp. GTDB lineage: Bacteria > Verrucomicrobiota > Verrucomicrobiia > Opitutales > Opitutaceae > Lacunisphaera. The sequence goes on along the minus strand of JAYRDK010000002.1, from coordinate 45,844 downwards.
CCCTCCACCACGAGATGACCAAGGACGTGGGCCAGCGGGTCTGGATGCTGTTCGGCGCCGTGGCCCTCGTGCTGCTGGTCGCCTGCGCCAACGTCGCCTCGATGCTGCTCGCCCGCAGCGCCCAGCGGCAGGGCGAGTTCGGCGTGCGCGTGGCGCTCGGGGCCACCCGCGGCCGGCTCGTGCGCCTCGCCCTGACCGAAAGCCTCGTGCTGGCCGCCGCCGGCGCCGCGCTGGGCCTCCTGTTTGCCTTCGGCGGCATCAAGGCCCTGCAGGTCATCTCGCCCGTCAGCGCGGCGCGCAAGGCCGCCATCACCCTCGACGGCACCGCCCTGCTCTTCGTCCTCGGCGCCTGCCTGCTCACCGCGCTTCTCGCCGGCCTGCCGCCGGCGTTCGCCGCCGCCCGCACCTCCCTGGCCGGCGTCATCCGCAGCGACGCCCGCGGCGCCGTCGGCTCCCGCTCGCGCCACCACATGCTGCGCGCGCTCATTGTCGCGCAGATCGCCATCGCCTTCCTGCTCGCCAACGGCGCGGCGCTTTTCTCCGCCAGTTATTTCAAGATCCTCGAGCAGAACCGGACCCTCGACACCGACACCGTCCTGTCCGCCAAGGTCAGCCTGCGTGGCGACACCTACAAGGAAAACGAACAGCGCGTCCGCTACTGGCAGCGCCTCGAGGAGCGCCTCGCGGCGATCCCCGGCGTCATTTCCGTCGGCCTGACCTCGAAGCTGCCCCTCGAGGGCGGCAGCAACACCAGCGCCTTGGTGAACGACGAGGTTTACGACCCGGCCATCCGCCGCACGAGTGTCGAGCGCTCGTCGGTCACCGCCAACTATTTCGACACCATGGGCATCAAGCTGGTGCGCGGCCGCAACCTGACGCCGGCCGACGACATGGCAAAGGAGGGCGGCCGCCTCGGCGTCGTCGTCAACCGCGCGTTCGTGGAGAAGGCCTGGCCCGACAAGGACCCGATCGGCCAGGTCTTCCGCGCCAACCAGGCCAAGGACCCGTGGTATACCGCCACCGTCGTCGGCGTCGTCGAGAACGTCCGCCAGTGGAGCGCCACCGCCAAGGTCCAGCCCGAGATGTATACGACCCCGCCGGGCCACTGGGGCAACACGGTCTACATCAACCTGCGCTCGAACCGGCCCGCCGCCTTCCTCGCCCCCCAGCTCCGCTCGGTCCTGGCCGAGCTCGACCGCGAGCTTCCGCCCGAGGACATCCGGACCCTCGACCAGGTCGTGCGCGACGCGTCCGCGGGCGAGCGCGCCATGGCCAGCCTCGTGAATTTCTTCATGGCCACGGCGCTCGGCCTCGTCGCCGTCGGCCTCTACGGCACGCTCAGCTACCACATCGTGCAGCGCACCCGTGAAATCGGCGTGCGGCTCGCGATCGGCGCCGTCGGCCGTGACATCCTCGGGCTCGTCTTCGGCCAGGGCCTGCGCTGGGTCGCGGTCGGCATCCTGCTCGGTCTCGCGGGCACCTTCGCGCTCGCCAAGGTGCTCAAGGGGCTCGTCTACGGCATGGAGGGTCTGACCGCCCCGCCGCTGCTCCTCGCGGCGGGCGTGGTCGCCTGTGCCGCCACGCTTGCCATTCTCATCCCGGCATGGCGCGCCGCGAAGCTGGATCCGCTGGTGGCACTGCGGCTGGATTAGGTGAGGAGTTTCGGGTGGGAGGGGTTTTATACCCCGACGGGCTTGATGCCGCCCTCGTTGTCGGGGTGTAAAACCCCTCCCACCCAGAAAACGCACGGCCCTTTCATTAGCAGACCGGAACAAACCCCCACTGGGCCGACGAGAACAACCCGCGGTCGCTGAGCTTCAGGTCGGGGATCACCAGCAGCGCCATGAAGGAGAGCGTCATGAACGGCGCGTCGAGCCTTGAGCCCAGCCGCTTCGCCGCGGCATCGAGCGCCGTGTAACGTCGCGCCACGACCCGGCCGTCCTGGTCCGACATCAACCCGGCGATGGGCAGCGGCAGCGCGGCGCGTTTTCCCCGGCCGACGACACTGATGCCACCGCGCGCCTTGATGACGAGATTGACCGCCGCGCAAAGCGAGGCGTCGTCCACGCCGACGGCCACGACGTTGTGCGAATCATGCGCCACCGACGAGGCGATGGCCCCGGCCTTGAGCCCGAAGCCCCGGATGAAGCCCACCGCCACCGGCGCGCGCGGGGCATAGCGGTTGATCACGGCGATCTTCAGGATGTCACGCTTCACATCCGCCTCGACCGCACCCCGGACGATGCGGGGTGACTCGCGCAGGTGACGGGTGATGAGCTGGCCGTTGATGGCCTCGATGAGGTTGATGGTAGGGCGAATCCTCCGGATGAGTCGCGGCTCGTCGGGGACGACTCGCCCTGCCTTCACCACGAAATCCTCCACCTTTCTTGCCCGTGCCCGGAATGCATTCGGCGTCTTCGACGGTTGCCGCGGCAGCAGGCTGCGGCCGTCGCGGGCGACCAGTTCGCCGCGCAGGTAGGTGCGGCGCACCTTCAGGTCCTGCCAGCCCTCGAAGACGATGAAGTCCGCCGCATCGCCTGTCCGCAACAGGCCGACGTCCAATTTGTAGTGTTCCACCGGGTTGACCGAGGCGCAGCGCAACACGTCAAACCGGTCCGCCCCGCCGCGCAGCGCCCGGCGCACATGTTCATCCAGATGCCGCACCATGAGCAGGTCGGGATGCAGGTCGTCGCAGCAGAACATCGCCTGCGTCGGGTGGGACTTCAGCAATGGCTGCAGCGCGGCGAAGTTCCGCGCCGCCGAGCCCTCGCGGATCAGGATCTTCATCCGGGCCTTCAGCTTGTCGAGGGCCTCGGGCAGCGTGAAACACTCGTGGTCGGTGGTGATGCCGGCCGCGGCGTAACGCGCCGCGGTTTTCCCGCGCAGGCCCGGCGCATGGCCGTCGACCGCCTTGCCGAGTTTCTTCGCCGCCGCGATCATCGCCAGCAGCGACGGGTCCCGCGCCAGCACGCCGGGAAAATTCATGACCTCGCTGAGGTATTTGATCTCCCGGCGGGCCAGCAGCCGCGCCACGGCCTTCGCGTCCAGCGAAGCGCCCGCGGTCTCGAACGTCGTGGCCGGCACGCAGGACGGCGCGCCGAAGTTGAACTTGAAGGGCGTGCGCTTCCCGTCGCGGATCATGTAGTCCACGCCGGTCACGCCGAGGACGTTGGCGATCTCGTGCGGGTCGGAAACGGTGGCCACCGTGCCGTGCACCACCGACCAGCGGGCGAACTCCGCGGGCGGCAGCATCGAGCTTTCAATGTGAATGTGGGCGTCCACGAAACCCGGTGCGATGAAGTGTTTCGCCCGCACCGCCTTGTCCTCCCGGATCCGCACGATCCGTCCGCCGGCCCACTCGACCACGCCGGGGAAGATGCGCCGCCGGTGCAGGTCGACGATCCGGCCGGCGAGGTGTTGCCCTGATGCTTTCACTTAAGTGCAAGCTGGTTGGGACGATGGGGATTGGCAATCCCGGTGAAGAAAAACTACTCGCAAAAGGGGCCAACCGGTGCACGTTTCGAATCCATGTCAGCCCACAATCTCACCCGCGAATACCAGAGCCCGGTCACACCCCGCCTCGACGACGAGGACGATGACGAGCGCGAAGACGCCGCCCCCAAGCCCACCGTCGCGCCGGTCGGCGCCCTGATCCAGAAGAAGTTCCTGGAACAGCGGAAGATCTTCCTCTGGGGCGCCGTCACCGACGAGACCGCCAAGGACCTCACGGAAAAGCTGCTTTATCTCGAGACCACCGGCCCGGGCAAGGAGATCACCTTCTACATGAACACCCCCGGCGGCTCGATCACGGCCGGCATGGCGGTCTATGACACCATCAAGCTCATCACCTCCCCGGTGAAGATCGTCGTCACCGGCATGGCCGCGTCGATGGGCTCGATCCTCCTCTCCGCCGCCAAGAAGGGCAACCGTTACATCTACCCGCACGCCCGCGTGCTCATCCACCAGCCGCTCATCACCGGCCGGATGGTCGGCCCCGCCTCGGACATCAACATCCAGGCGAAGGAAATGGAGAAGCTGCGCACCGAGCTGAACCAGATCCTCGCCACGGCCTCGGGCCAGTCGTTCGAAAAGGTCGCCAAGGATTCCGACCGCGACTTCTACCTGAACGCCGAGGAAGCCATCGCCTACGGCCTGGCCGACAAGATCGTCGAGAAGATCTGAGGAACCCCTGTAGGTTGCCCGCTCGCGGGCAACGTTGCGCGCCAGCGCGCGACCGACAAGCCCGCCGCCCGGCGGGCTTTTTATTTGGCCGCCGGATCCAGCGCACTCAGCTGCCGCGCGAATTCCAGCGACTGCTTCAGGTCGCCCGCGGCGTCCGCGGTCGAGCGCGCCTCGGTCAGCAGCGCCTTCAACGCCTCCGGCGCCGGTGCCTTGGCGCGCGCCAGATTGGCATAGACCTGCAGCGCCGCCGGCCGGGCGCCGTGCGCCGCGAGCAACCCGGCGATCTCGCGCAGCAACGGCCAGTCCTCGGGCCGGACGTTCTTGAGCCGCGACGCAAAGCCCAGGGTCACGGCCACCGTGGAATCGTCGGCCTTCCCCAGCGCCAGCCCCGCCGGCAGGCTGGGCTGTTCGCGCATGGCGCCCCTGAGCAGGGCGAGCGCCTCCGTTTTCTGCCCCGACCGGATGAGCAGGTGCGCCCGGCGCACGATCACGTAGGGCGACGCCCCCTGGTTCTCCAAGGCCACCTTGAACGGGCGGTAGAGCGGATCGCCGATGGCGACCGCCTGCCAGCTCAGCGCCGGCAGCGAATAATAGACGGCGTCGCCGAAATTCTTTCCCTGGCTCAGCGCGCGCAGCAGGAAATGCGGCCGGTGGGTGAGCGCGAGGTAGGGCTCGAAGACGTTGCCCACGGTCGCGGTGACGCCGCGGGCCACCAGTGGCCCGCACCAGCCCGAGTCGGCGGAACGCAGCGTCGGCGCCGAAAAGCTGTGGATGTGCAACGCCACGGCGCCCGGCGGGAAGGCAAAACCCTCGCGGGCGAAGGGCCCGTTGAGGTTGCCCGCATACCACCCGAAATACAGCGCCGGCGCGTCGAAACGCGCCGCGATCCCGAAGGTGCCGGCGCTGGCATCCGTGTCCCCGTCGAAGCCCAGCTCCTGCAGCTGCTTCTCCGTCGCCTTCAGCCAGTCGTCGCCCTCGGCGTGCGGCCCCTGGAGGTCGACATAATAGCGGCCGAGCAGGCCCGCGCGCTCGGCTTCCAGCGCCGCGGTGACAAGGTGCCGCGCGTTTTCCCAGGTCGGCCCGTCGAGCCGGGCGACCTTGATCACCATGGCGGCATCAAGCGTGGGGGACCGCTCGTTGGCGAACAGCGGATTGGGCACCATCGCGGCGATCTCGTGGCCGCCCTGCGCGAGCAGGCTCAGTTCCCCGTCGACCGCCGCCTCGTTCTTGTTGAACTCCGGCACAATCTTCCGGGCCGGCTTTTCCTCCAGCAGGGTCGGATCGTTGAAGATCCGCAGCGGCACGCCGCGGCAGACCACCAGGTAGGAAACCCGGTGGGCCGTCGGGGCATAGCGGCGGCGGCCCAACCGGTCGAGCAGGTGGCTGCTGGTGCCCTCGATCCAGCCGCGCCGCAAGAGCTCGTCCTGCAGCGGCTGCCAGACCTGGTCGATGAACTCGCGCCACGTGACCGACTCGGCCTCGGGCAGCGGCAGGGCGATGATGTTGGCCGGCGGCACCGCGCGTTTCTCCGCGTAGAACTCCGCGAGCCGCACCGACTCGGGCTGGCGGGAGTTTGCCAGGATGACCACGCGCGCCGCCAGGTCGTCCGGCTGCGCCCGGGCGGTGACCGCCACAAGCAGGCCGAGGGCGAGCAACCGTTTCATGCGCGGCCCAACCGGAAACCCAGCCAAACCGCCACCAAACACAGGCTGACCGACAGCAGCACATTCGCCGCCGCCGCGCCCCACTGGCCCTTTTGCATCTGCTCCAGGGTCTGCCAGCTGAAGGTGGAGAACGTGGTGAAGCCGCCGCAGAAACCGGCGACGAGCAGGCTGCGCAGCGAGGCCGCGGTGCCACCCTCGATCGGGCCGAGCCGGGCCATGAGCCAGCCGATCAGGAGCGAGCCCAGCACATTGACCAGCAGCGTCGCCCAGGGGAAACGCGCCGGCAGCGACAGGGCCACCATCGCCCGGGCCACCGAGCCCGCCGCTCCGCCAAGGGCGATCCAGACAAGTGCCGGGAGTGCGCTCACGGGTTGGTTCCGGCCGCCGCGCGCCTGAGCAGTTGGGCCTTCAGGTAGGTGTCCGGCCCGGCGTTTTTCCACGCCGTGACCCAGATGGCGCCGAGCATCTGGCCGCCGGTGAGCAGGCGCGCCTTGATGAATTCCTGGCCCTCGACGCTGGTGGCGGCGACATCGGCCTTGAAGACGCCCTTCTTCTCCAGCGCGTAGAGCGGCTCGACGAGCTTTTGCTGCTCGACGACGTAATTCATGACGGCGGTGAAGAACGGGTCGCGGCCGCCGGCCGCTGCCGTCAGCGCGATGGGCTGCGCCGGGGTCACGGCGGGCAGCAGCGCGGCGGTCTTGAGGCCGGCCTTGCCGATGAACCCGCCGTCGATCCAGCTGTGGAGGCCCGGCCACTTGGTATAGCCGTTGGGGTTCTCCCCCACCCAGCCGTTGTGGTGATGCGTGGTGTGGAGCGGCTGCGCGCAGTCGCCGACGTAGTGGCCCATCACGCCCATGAGGTAGATGATGTTGGCCCGGGCGTTGGCGACCTCCTCCGGGGTGCCCGCCTCCTCGAAGGCCTTGAGGTAGGAGAAAGCGGCCTTCAGCTTGCCGTAATACTCGGTGATGGCCCACGGCGCGAAGCCGGGCCACTCGCGCGAGCGGTCGCTGTTCTTCGCCGGGTCGATGTCCGCGTAGTTGGCCGGGTTGACCATCCGGCCGGACGCGAACTGCGTGGCGAACACGTAGCGCATCGCCGAGACCGAGTCGGGCGAGAGCCCGGCCTCGCCGAGCTGCTCAAGGTCGAGGTAGTGGTCCGTGCCGTTATAGTGCTTGATCGGCAGGTCGGCCACGCTGCGCCAGCGGTCGGGCTCGCCGGAGAGGAAGGCGATGCGCTCGGCGTTGGCCGGTTCGCGCACGAAGGCCGGGAAATCCGCCGGCAGCGCGGCCAGCGCGACCTGGTTGACCATGCGGTGGCCCTCGTAGTCCCAGGCGGACGCGGTGACCGTGGCACCAATCGCGGAGCACAAAACCAGACGGCGGATGGCGGACGTTTTCATAGGGGGATTATTTTTTGTCCGGATCCGGCGGCGGACGCAAGGCCGCGAGCGTCGCGGCGTAGTTGCCCACGCCCTCGGCCACCGCCTCGGCGATCTGCTGGCGGAACTCCGGTTTCGCGACGCGCCGGGCCTCGGCATCATTCGAGAGATAAGCGGCCTCCACCAGCACGCCCGGGCACGCCAGCGTGCGCAGCACGGCGAGGCGGTAGCGCTTGTAGCCACGGTCGGAAGCCTTCAGGTCGCTGACGAGCTGGCGGTGCAGGTTATAGCCCAACAGGGCGTTGGCCGTGTCCTGCCGGTTGCCGGGATAATAGGTCTTCACCATCTCCCGGTCCTGCTCCGGCTGGGTGGAGACCTGGAACTGGGGCGTCAGCACGTAGGTCTCGACGCCGGAGACGCGCTCGGGGTCGCGGTCCACGGCATTGAAATGGAGGCTGATGAAGAGATCCGCCCCGGCCTTGTTGGCGACCTCCGCGCGCATGGGCAGGTCGACGACCGGGCTGTTGGAAAAGCGTGTGTCCGTGGCGCGCGTCAGCACCACCTTGTAGCCGCGCACCTCGAGCAGCTTTTTCAGGCGCAGGGCGACGTCGAGCGTCATGTCCTTCTCGTCGAGCTTGAGCCGGAGGTTCTGCTTGCCCGGATCGGTGCCGCCGTGACCCGGGTCGATGACGATGAGCCGCGGGGCCTCGGGCAGAAACTGGGTGTGGTCGGCCGGGGCGAAGATCGGGGCGATGGTCTTGATGACATCGAGCTTGGGCACCCACAGGTCGTCGCCGCTCAGGTAGGTCAGCTCGCCGAGGAAGACGCGCGCGCCGTCGAGGTGGAAGTCCCGCTGGTCCCGCTCAAAGGCGAAGCGCACGCCGCGCGCGTCGCTGAGCGTCATGATCACGCCCGGCTTGGTCCAGGCGGCCTTGAGGCCGTAGCGTTTGGCGATGTCGCGCACGGCGACGTAGTCGAGGCCCCGGAACTTGGTGAAGGGCCAGACCTGGACCGGGCGGGTCGGCGCGGCGCGGACCGGCTCGGTTTTTCCGGCCGGAGCCTCCTGCTTGGCGGGGACGGCGGCCGGCGGGGCGGGCCGCGGCTGGGCCGGGGCCGTGCAGGCGGTCAGCAACCCGAGGAGCAGCGACAAGCCGCGTGCGGACAACCGCGCCATGGCATCGGGCTCCGGGCTTACGACGCGTCGGGCGGCGGCGACTCCGGCTCGGGTTTGGCCGGGGCCGTGGGCTGGTTCGGCTCGCGCACGTGGAACTTGGGCTTGCGCTTGTTCACGGGCAGCGGGGAAAGCATGACGTTGATCTGCTTGCCGTTCAGCTTCGGCGGGGAGTCGGGCGTGCCCATCGTCTCGAGGTCGGCGAGCGCGCGCTTCATGACCTCGAAGCCCATCTCGGTGTGCGCCATCTCGCGGCCGCGGAACTTGAGGCGGAGCTTCACCTTGTTGCCGTGGTCGAGGAACTCCTCGGCATGGCGGACCTTGGTGTTGAAGTCGCCCTTCTCGATGCGGACGGTGAACTCGATCTCCTTGAGCTTGGCGCCGGCCGGCTTGCTGTGGGCGTGTTTCTTCTGCTCCTCGTAGACGTATTTGCCGAAATCCATGATACGGCACACGGGCGGCGTGGCGGCGGCGGCGACCTCCACGAGGTCGAGGTTGAACTGGAGCGCGAGGGCGATGGCCTTCTGCGTGTCCATGATGCCCAGCTGGCGGCCTTCGGGACTGATGACGCGGACCTGGGGCGACTTGATCCGCATGTTTCTGCGGATGGCGGCGAAGGGATCGTTGTTGCGACGGTTGTCGCGGTTATAGGGGGGGCGGCCGCCGGGCGAGGGAGAAGATAGTGCCATTCAGTAGGTGGGATTGCTGGTCAGGTTGGTCGGGCGCTGTTTTTGCCCGTAAGACCCGGGATGACAACACCTATTATTTCAGAGGGAAAACGGCCCTTTTCAGACGCTGAAACTCTCGCCGCAGGAGCAACAAGCGACTCGCGATCGGTCCGGCGGGCCACGTCTGATCATACGCTAAAGCTTTCTCCGCAGCTACAACTGGCCTTGGCGTTCGGGTTGGAGAACTTGAAGCCGCCGGCGACCATCTTGGACGAGTAGTCCAGCACCGTGCCCTTCAGGTAAAGGGCCGTCTTCGGGTCCACGGCGACCGGAATCCCGGCCGAACGCACCAGGATGTCGCCCCGGCGCAGCTCCGGGACGAACTTCAGCTTGTAGCTGAGGCCGTTGCACCCGCCGCCCGTGATCGCGATGCGTAAAAAATTCCCCGCCTGCTCGCGGGCGATGAGCGCGGCAACCTTGGTGCCGGCGTCGGGCGTGAGGCGGACGAGCTGCTCGCCGCCCTCGCGGACGCCCTCGGGCAGCGGCGGGATGATGGTGGCGGTGGACACGGGCACACTCATGCGCCGGAACGGGATTTTATCAAGCGCCGCGCCACCGTGACGGCGTTGGCGAAGCTGCGCGGGCTGGCCTTCCCCTGTCCCGCGATCCCGTAGGCCGTGCCATGGTCCGGGCTCGTGCGCACGAACGGCAGGCCGAGCGTGACGTTCACCGCCTCGTCAAAGTCGATGACCTTGAGCGGCGCCAGGCCCTGGTCGTGATACAGCGCCACGACCACGTCGAACTCGCCGCGCAGCGCGCGGGCGAAAAGCGTGTCGCCTGGCTGGCAGGACGAGAGCCCCGGAAACTCCGCGCGCAGGTGGTCGAGCGCGGGATCGAGCAGATCCTTCTCCTCGTAACCGAGCAGGCCGCCCTCGCCGGCGTGCGGGTTGAGCCCGCACACGCCGATGCGCGGCGCCGCGATGCCCTCGGCGCTCGCCAGCGTCGCGGCCGCCGCGACCGTGCGGTGGAGCAGGTGCGGGCCGAGCAGGCGCGCGACCTCGTGCAGCGGCACATGCCAGGTCGCGAGCACGACGCGGAGTTTCCCGCCGCAGAAAGCCATGACCGGATTGCCGCCCCACTTCGCCGCGAAGAATTCCGTCTGGCCGGGAAATTCATAACCGATCGCGGCGAGCGCCGCCTTGCTGACCGGCCCGGTCACGACACCGGAAAATTCCCCGGCCTTGCAACCGGCCGCGGCGCGTTCCATTGCCGCCCAGGCCACGAGCGCGCCCTCGCCGTCCGGCTGGCCGGGCTTCGCGGCAAATTCCTCCAGACCCACGGCAACCTTCGCCCCCGCCGCCGGCAACGACGCCAGCCATGGCGCCGGACCGATCACGGCGACATCCGCCGCCTCGCCCGGATGGGCCGCGAGCCAGCTGGCGATGATCTCCGGACCCACGCCCGCCGGATCACCGCAGGTGATGGCAAGCTTAGCCGGCATCGCCGTCCCCCGCCATCGCCTCGCGCCGGGCGCGGGCGAAACCGCGCTTGCCCTCGGTGAAAAACGTCAGGAAATCCCGCGCCTCCGCCGTCCTGAACGTGCCGGCCGCCAGTGCCGCGGCCGCCACCTCCCGGATGTTGCCGGGCGTGAAATAAACGGCGCGGAAGGCGTCCTTGATCTCGCCGATGGCCGCACGGTCGAAGCCGCGGCGCTTGAGGCCGATGAGGTTGAGGCCGATGATCTCGTTGCGCTCCGCCGCCATCGCAAACGGCGGGATATCCTGCGCGATGCGGGCCAGGCCGCTGACGATCACGCCCTCGCCGATGCGGCAGAACTGGTGGAAGCCCGCCCCACCGCCGAGAAAAGTGTGGCGGCCGACCGTGACATGGCCCGCGAGCATGACGTTGTTGGCCAGCACCACGTCGTCCGCCACGACGCTGTCGTGCCCCACGTGCGAGTTTGCCATCAGAAAGCAGCGCGCACCGACAACGGTATCCTTGCCGGCGTGGATGGAGCGGTTGATGGTCACATGCTCGCGGATCACGGTGCCCGCGCCGACGCGCACGCCCGAGGTGGTGGCCGGGTCGAACTTCAGATACTGCGGATCGCCGCCCACGACCGCGAAGGGATGCACCACGACGCCGTCGGCGAGCACGGTGTGTTTCCGGATGACGGCGTGGGCCTGCACCACGCAGCCCGCGCCGAGCTGGACGCCTTCCTCGATGATCGCGGTCGGATGGATGCTCATGGACGGGGGTTGTTGCGGCGCTGCCCGGACTGGCGCTCGGCCAGCAGGTCGAGCTGCGCGTCCTTCAGGAGATCGTAGTTCTTCAGGATGCGGATGACCTGCAGCGTGTCGGACTTGCCGTAGCTCTTGTTGATTTCCACGCGGTCGATGATGTCGAGCAGCATGGAACGGAAGGAAATGATGCCGTCGATGCCGTGCTCCTTGAGCATGGCCACGCTCTGGGAGCGGAAGGGCTCGGCGGTGGGCAGGCTCGGGAGCACGAGGATCTTCGTGACGTCGGGCGCGTTGCCCGGTTCCTCGGCGTCGACCGGGAAGAAGCGCGTGACCTCCTTGAGCACGTTCTCCTCGAGGAAGCGGAAGATCTCGGGGCTGCTCTTGAGCATGTTCGGCGTGAACCGGCCGGTGTGCCAGCCCTTCACCACCACGATGGCGCGGTGGACGAAGGCCAGCTCGTTCGCGAAGAGGAAGAACTCCGGCTTGCGCGAGCTGCGGGTGTAGGCCGGGTTGTAGACCACGAGGTCCACCTCCTCGTCGCCGGTCTTGCGGCGCGCCTGCACCTGGTATTTGCGCACCTGCCGCACGAGGAAGCCGTTTTGCTCGAAATACTCGCGGACAATGCCTTCGTCGATGGCTGACATGGATCGGATAACTTAGCCATTAACGCCCGGATAGCACCCCAAATCTAGGCGGCGCCCAGCTCGCGCCAGACCGCCTCGACCGTGGCCGGCGGGATGCCGGAACGGGTCGCGGCCGTGCCGAGGGCATTGATGACGACGAAGCGCACGCCGTCGGCGCGGTTCTTCTTGTCGCGTGTCGTGGCGGCCTGCAGTGCCGCGACCGGCAGCGGCACGCTCAGGTGCACCGGCAGCGCGTGGGCCGCCAGCACGCGCTCGATCCGGGCGACCTCATCCGCCGTGATCAGGTTGAGTTTATGCGAGAGGCGCGCGGCCCCGGCGAGGCCGACGGCCACCGCTTCGCCGTGGAGGTAGGCGGTATAACCCGTGACCTGCTCGATGGCGTGGCCAAAGGTGTGGCCGAGGTTCAACAGCGCGCGGCCGCCCTCGGCGGCGGTCTCGTGTTCGTCGGCGTGCACGATGCCGGCCTTGAGCTGGCAGCAGCGGCGGATGACCGCCGGCAGGTCGGCGTGCGCGGGCGTCAGGACGGTTTTCTCCAGCTGGGCAAAGAGGTCGGCGTCGCCAAGCAGGCCGTATTTGACGACCTCGGCCATGCCCGCGGCGAACTCCCGCGCCGGCAGCGACGCGAGGAAATCCATCGCGATGTGCACCGCCTGCGGGTGATGGAACGCGCCCACCAGGTTCTTGCCGGCGGAGAGATTGATGCCCGTCTTGCCGCCGACCGAGCTGTCGACCATGGCGAGCAGCGTCGTCGGCACCTGCACATACTGGATGCCGCGCAGGTAACTGGCCGCGGCAAACCCACCGAGGTCGCCCATGACCCCGCCGCCGACCACCCACAGCAGGCCTTGCCGCGTGACCTTGTTCGCCGCCAGGAAATCAAGCACCCGACCGAAGTTCTCCAGCGACTTGGCTTTTTCACCGGCGTTGACGGTCAGGCGCGGGATCGAACCAAAGCTTCTGGTCAGGAATTCCTTCTGGGCCTTGGCCACGCCATCGTCCGTCAGAAGCACAGACTGTTGCCCCCGCTTCGCCGCTTCCGCGACGGCTTGGTTAATGGCCGCGCTTGCCTCACGTGAAATATGAATTGGGTAAGTCCTGGCCCCTAATTCAACTGTAAGTGCCTCTGTCATAGAGTCGTTAAAAGCCAGCTACTTGCGCAGGTCAATGCTCGTTATAGCTCAGTTTATGAGACAAATTCTCAAATCTATCATTGACGTGAGATTGCGTCTCATACTCATATAACACCGCTCCCGATGAAGCCCACCAACCAAGATATCTCCTCCCTGCGCGCTGAGCTCGGCTTTTCGCTGAGGGCCCTGCTGGCCGTCAGCGTAGTGGTGGCCTTCGTGCTTCTCCTCCACTTCCCCTGAACTTCCAACCTGCCGCCGTATGTTCCCTAGGCCAAACCAGCAATGTGTGTGCGGTTCCGACAATCACCGGTCCAGGCCGGCGGCAGGTTGATTGAATTTCCGCTTCCATGAAAAACCCACGTCAACTTCCTGAGACCGAGTCTCGCTTCCGCGCGCTCCGCGCCTTCCAGCCCCTGCTGGCCTGCTGCACCCTGGCAGCCGCCGCCATCGCCCGGGCTGAAATGGCCCCGAGCTACCTGCCGCCCGCCGAGGAGGTCGTGCAGCTGGAAAAGATGCAGGTGAAGGGCCGCAACGAGGAGAACGGCTACTCCATCCAGCGGAGCCTCACCGCCACCAAGACCAACACGGCCCTGGTGAACGTGCCCCAGTCCATCACCGTGGTCACCCGCGAGCTGATCGACGACCAGGCCATGCGCGGGATCGGCGACGTGACCCGCTACGTCCCGGGCGTGGGCATCGCCCAGGGCGAGGGCAACCGCGACACGCCCGTGATGCGCGGCAACAGCACCACGGCGGACTTCTTCGTCGATGGCGTCCGCGACGACGTCCAGTATTACCGCGACCTCTACAATGTGGACCGCGTCGAGGTCCTGAAGGGACCCAACGCCATGATCTTCGGCCGCGGCGGCTCCGGCGGCCTCATCAACCGCGTGACCAAGCAGGCGCTCGGCAAAACCCTGCGCGAGGTGACCGTGCAGGCCGGATCCTGGAACCAGTTGCGCACCACGCTGGACGTCGGGCAGGTGCTCAACGGCTCGCTCGCCTACCGCCTGACCGGGCTCTACGAGGACAGCGACAGCTTCCGCGACGACGTCACGCTCCGCCGTTACGGCGTGAACCCGACTTTCGCGCTGGCGCTCGCGCCGCGCACCACGCTGCGTTTCGGCTACGAATACTTCCATGACGAGCGCACCGCCGACCGCGGCGTCTCCTCGTTCCAGGGCCGGCCGCTCGACACCGATCCCTCGACCTTCTTCGGCGACCCCGCGCAAAGCGACACCTGGGCCACCGTGAACACGGTGTTCGCCGTGCTGGAACACAAGTTCGCCAACGGCGCCACCCTGCGCAACCACACGCGCTTCGGCGGCTATGAAAAATTCTACCAGAACGTGTTTCCCGGCGCCGTGAACGCCGCGGGCACGAGCGTCGCGATCTCAGCCTACAACAACGCCACCAACCGCGACAACCTGTTCAACCAGACCGATCTCGTCCTCGCCTTCGACACGGGCCCTGTGCACCACCAGCTGCTCGCCGGCCTGGAGCTGGCCCGGCAGGAGACCGACAACCTGCGCCTGACCGGTTACTTCACGACCGTTTCCCCCGCGACGACCTCGATCTTGGTGCCGGTGGCGGATCCCCGCACCACCCTGCCCGTCACTTTCCTGCCCAGTGCGACCGATGCCAACAACCACGGCGTCGCCCAGACCGTGGCCGCCTACGTGCAGGACCAGGTGCGCCTGTTGCCGCAGCTGCAGGCCATCGCCGGCGTGCGCTTCGAAAGGTTCGAGGTGGATTTCCTCAACAACCGCACCGCGGTCCGCCTCGACAGCACCGACACCCTCGTCTCGCCTCGCGCCGGCCTGCTGTTCAAGCCGTCCGAGCCGGTCTCCGCCTACGTCAGCTACAGCATGTCCCACGTGCCCCGGGCCGGCGAACAGCTGTCCTCGCTGAGCCTGACCAACCGGTCGCTCGATCCCGAGGAATTCACAAACCACGAGGCCGGCCTGAAGTGGGACCTGCGGCCCGACCTGGCGTTCACCGCCGCGGTCTACCGCCTCGACCGCAGCAACGTCGTGATCACCGATCCCGCCGATCCGACCAAGTCCCTCCTCGTCGACGGCCAGCGCGCCAAGGGCGTGGAAGCGGGCCTCGTCGGCCGCCTCACCAAGAACTGGAGCGTGGCCGGCGGCTACGCCTATCAGGACGGCGAGATCCTCGCCACCCAGTCGGCCACCGTGCGCGCCGGGGCCCGCCTCGCGCAGCTGCCCCGGCACACGGTCTCGCTCTGGAACCGCTACGACCTCAGCCGGCGGTGGGGCGCCGGCGTGGGCCTGATCTACCGTGACGCGATCTTCGCCTCCACCGACAACACGGTCCGGCTGCCGGGTTTCGTGCGCGTCGATGCCGCGATCTTCCACCGCTTCAACGCCCGGCTCCGCGCCCAGCTCAACGTCGAGAACGTGTTCGACCGGACCTATTTTGCGACCGCGCACAGCAACAACAACCTCAGCCCCGGCTCGCCCCGCGCGGTCCGCGTGAGCCTGACCACCACGTTCTGACCGGCCCGCACCCGGGATTCAGCTTGGCTTCCAAGCCGGATCCCGGGCAATACGCCCCTCCGGCACGCATGAAAATATTCCGCTCCATCATCTTCTGGCTGCACCTGGCCGCCGGCCTCGTGGCCGGGGTGGCCATCGGCATCATGTGCCTCACCGGCACGGCGCTCGCCTTCGAGCGGGAGATCGTGGCCTGGGCGGAACGGGACATCCGCCGCATCACGCCGCCCGCGGAGGCCGCGGCGCGGCTGCCCCTGGCGGAGCTCGTCGCCCGGGTGCGCGCGGCCCGGCCCGAGGCCAAACTCGCGAGTCTCGCGGTCTCCGCGGATCCGCGGGACGCCGTCACCTTTCCGCTCGGCCGGGAAGGCGCGCTCTACGCCGATCCCCACACCGGCGAGACGCGCACCGCCGCGACGACCCGCACCCGCGACTTCATGCGCCTGATGACCGACTGGCACCGCTACCTCGCCCGGACCGGCGACCAACGGCCCCTCGGCAAGGCGATCAACGGCGCCTGCAACATCGCGTTCTTTTTCCTCGCGGTCAGCGGCCTCTACCTGTGGCTGCCCCGCTCCTGGTCCTGGCGCGGCGTGAAGGCCGTGGCTCTCTTCAACCGGCGGCTTGCCGGCCGGGCGCGTGATTTCAACTGGCACAACGCCATCGGCCTCTGGTCCGCCCCGGTGCTCATCGTGCTCACGCTCACCGCGCTGCCCATCTCCTATCGCTGGGCCGGCAACCTGATCTACACCCTCGCCGGCGAGCAGCCGCCGGCCCCGACCGGGCCTGGCGCCTCCGGCCCACCGGCCGCCCCCACGCCCAAGCCGGCCGGCCCCGCCCCGGCGGAAGGCACCCGGGCGCTTGACTATGATGCCTTGCTCGCCACCGCGCAAAATCTCGCGCCGCGCTGGGAGTTGCTGACCTTGCCGTTGAACAATGACCCCGCCGGCCGCGGCAACCGGCCGGTCCAGATCACCGTCAAGCAGGCCGGTTCCTGGCCCCGCACCGCAACCACCACGCTCACCCTCGATCCCTATTCCGGTGCAGAGCTCAGGCGCGAAGGCTTTGGCAGCTTCACCGCCGGCCGGCAGATCCGCACCTGGACGCGGTTCCTGCACACCGGCCAGGCCCTCGGCTGGGGCGGGCAGCTCGTCGCCGGACTGGCGTGCCTCGGCGGGTGCTTCCTCGTCTACACCGGTTTCGCCCTCGCGTGGCGCCGCTTTTTCGGCCGGGTGAAAGATCATTCCGCCGTAGAGCCTTCGGCCTTAGGGTAAGAACTCTAGCATCCCCGGCTCGCGTTGGCGCGGGGCCTGCAGAATCTTGGGGACATGTTCCGGCGAGTGTCATGCCTTCTGGTAGGATTGATTCTCGCAGCCGGGCTTGGGCGGGCGGCGCAGGAGACCGATGATCCGTGGATCCGCGGTGTCTTTACCGGCAAGTCGCCCCGCCCCGTGACCCTGGCTGAAACCGATGCCTGGCAGCGCGCCAGCACCGTCGCCGAGCACGCGCCGGATTCCTTTGTCCTCGTCGGCTCCGGCCGCTCGATGCATCCGCTCTACGCCCCCGGCACCATTTTGGTCCTCCAACAGTTTCCCTACGAGCTCCTCGAGCGCGGGCAGACCGTCCTGTATCGCAACCAGGCGCGCAAGATCGTCGCCCACGTCCTGGTGGCCAAGGCGCGGGACGGCTGGCGCGTCGCCGGCCTGAACAACCGCGAACATGACATGGAGCCGGTGTCAGCGGCCAACCTGGTAGGGGTCGTCATCGCCGCCTTCCAGCCGCTGCCGGGGCCGGTCCGCGTGCGCGTGGCCGCGCTCAACGACTGAACCGCGCCGGCACGGCCCAGCGGAGAAATTCCGGGAGCGCCCGGGCCCAGGTGCCCTCGTCGTGCTCGCCGCCCTCGGTCTCGTGATAGACCACCTCGCTGCCCCGGCGAAAACCCTTGGCCACCAGTTCATCGACCAGCTCGGTCGTGTCTTGGATTGCGTCGATCACCCCGTTGCCGTCGCGGTCCGCCGCCTCGTCGCGCGTGCCGGCCTGAAACCAGAGCCGCAGGGCGGGCCGGGTGGCCGTGTCCCGGACCGTGCGGTGCGCCAGCCGGCTCGCCTGTTGCGCGGCGGGACTGGAGTCGTCCGCCCGCCACCACAGCGAGCCCGAGAACACCCCCGCGAAGCCAAACACCTGCGGCCGCCGCCACGCCGCGTCGAAGGCGCACAACCCGCCCAGCGAGGCGCCGAATATCCCCGTGTGCGCGGCGTCCGCCGTCACGCGGTGTTTTTCACGCAGCCAAGGCAAGACCTCGCCCGCCAGCAGGTCCTGCAAGGCCTTGGCGTGGCGCCCGCGGCCGGCGAAGTCGAGCTGCCCGGCCATGCCGTATTCGTCCATGCGCTCGGCCGAGGCCGGCACCGCCGCCACGACCACCGGCTCGATCGCCCCGGCCCCGACGAGCTCGTCGAGCGTCTCCGCCAGCCGCCACCGCGGCATGGTCTGGCCGTCAAGCGCCAGCAACAGCGGATACGGCCGGGCCCGGGCCGCATCATAACCCGGCGGCAGGTGGACCGTCACCCGCCGCGGCGCGAGCCCGCGCACGGCGAGCTCCTCGCCCAGCACGGTGACCGTGCGCGCCGCCGGGCGCCGGCGCCACCATCGGCGCGCGCCGCTCATGTCGCGGGAAAAAGGAGGTTCACCAGGACGGCCATGCCGCTGGTTTGGCGGGCTTGGCCGCGCTTGTCCATGCTGCACCCAGCCGGGCGGGCGGAAGCACCGTAGCCCAAACGAACGAAGCCACGCCTCCGCTCTTGCCCCCGATGGGATTCGTTGCCCGACTGGCCGGGATGAATCCCCCCAATCCCCCGGCGGCCGACGTGGTCCCCGCCGTTCCCACCGATCTGCACACCGGCGGCCTTGGCGGCCATCCCCGCGGCCTGACCACGCTGTTCCTGGCCGAGATGTGGGAACGCTTCTCGTTCTACGGCATGCGTGCCATCCTGATGCTTTTCATGGTGCTGGCGGTGACCGAGGGCGGGTTGGGATATGATACCAAGACCGCGGCCGGCATTTACGGCACCTATACCATGAGCGGCTACCTGCTCTGCATCCTGGGCGGTTTCCTCGCGGACAATTTCATCGGGGCGCGACGCTCGGTGCTCATCGGCGGCATCATCATCGCCCTCGGTCATTTCACGATGGCCCTGAACTCGGAGGTCACCTTCTTCATCGGCCTCGCGCTGGTGGCCGCCGGCACCGGCCTGCTGAAACCCAACATCTCCACCATGGTGGGGAGCCTCTACCGACCCGGCGATGAACGCCGGGACGCCGGGTTTTCGATTTTCTACATGGGGATCAATATCGGCGCGTTTCTCTCGCCGCTCGTCTGCGGTTACCTCGCCCAGAGCGAGGGCTGGAAGGCCACGCTGGCCGGCTGGGGCCTCGACCCGCGCACCAGCTGGCACTGGGGCTTCGCCGCGGCGGGCGTCGGCATGACCCTCGGCCTGGTCGTCTATGTGCTGCAGCGCGGCCGCCTCGCCCATGTCGGCAACCAGCCGGCACCGGAGGCCGACGGTTCCCGTCCGTGGGGCAAGCTCGGGCTGGTGCTGCTGGGCTCGCTCGCGCTCATCACCGCGATGTGGTTCAGCGACACCTACACATGGATCGTCTACCTCCTGTTCGCGCTGCAGATCGCGCTGATCCTTTTCTTCGCCTTCCGCCCGGGCCAGGAAAGCAAGCGCCTCGCCGCGATCCTCGTGTTCTTTTTCGCCGCGGAAATCTTCTGGGCCATCTTCGAACAAACCGGCTCGAGCATCTCGCTGTTTGCCGACCGCCTGACCGACAACCGGATGTTCGGGCAGGGCTTCCCCTCCTCGTGGTGGCAGTCGGTGAACTCCATCTGGGTCATCCTGCTCGCGCCGATCTTCGCCTGGCTTTGGATCAGGCTGGGGCCGCGGCAGCCCTCGAGCCCGGTGAAATTCACGCTCGGGCTCCTGTTTGTGGCCCTCTCCTTTGTGCTGATGGTGCCCGCCGCCAAGCTCACCGCGCATGGCCTCATCAGCCCGGTCTGGCTGCTGGCCTTGTTTTTCCTGCAAACCGTGGGCGAGATGCTCCTCAGCCCCGTCGGCCTCAGCACCATGACCAAACTGGCGCCGCCGCGCCTGCTGGGACTCGTGATGGGCATCTGGTTCCTCGCGGCGGCGCTCGGCAACAAGCTGGCCGGCGTGCTGGCCGGCGACTTCAAAAGCGAGAACGCCGGCGAACTGGCCACCTTCTTCTGGCACCAGGCCCTGGCGGTCGGGGCCTGCACCTTGGTGCTTTTCGCCCTCGTCCCCTGGGTCAAGCGGCTCATGGGCGGCGTGCGCTGACCGAGCGCCCACCGGATTCGACAAAGAAGGCGCGGCTTACACCGCGCCTTCTTCATTTACGTTGCTCTACACCCTGAAAGGAGTCGGGCTCGCGCGCGCACAACGGGCCAGTCAGGCGCACGCGAGCCCTTTTTGGTCACCTCTCGCACCCGCTACCGGGCACGAAAACTGGACCGGGATACAAGCATACGGCCCGTGGCACTTAGAGCGGCCAAAACACCTATATTCAGGTGCCCGATTTTAAACCCCTCGGACCGGTGGTTTAGCCGCGACATCCACCGCTTGACGACTCTGGCAGAATGCTGGCTAGCTTTCCCCAACTTGTCCGCCACGACCGACGCCTCCCCCCACCCGATCTCCCGCGCCCTGCGCGGCGTGGCCGGGCTGTGCGCCCTCACGGTCTGGCTGCTGGGTCTGTTTGCCGCCAGTTCGCAACTGCACGTCTCCGTGCACACCGACGCCGGCCATGCCGGCCACAGCTGCGCCATCACTCTTTTCAGCCAAGGCCTCGAGGATTCCCTCGGCTGCGCTGATCTGGTCGTCACCCCGGCGCTCTTCCCGGCCGGCGAGATTGCGACGCTCCCCGTCGCATCGTTGACCGACCCGTCTGACCGGCTGCCTCCGGGCCGCGGTCCCCCGCTCTGCTAAGTCCAGTTCGTCGTCCGGCGACCCTCGGGTCCGCCGTTGCCTGATCCTGACCGGCCGCGTGCCGGCAGGCTGTCCGTTTCACACGAATCCTGTTCTTGGCATGAAAACTTCCCGTTCCTTTCCGATTTTCTTTCTTCTCGCCGGTCTCGCCCATGCGCAGACCACCCCGGCCGAACCCGCCTCCGCGCACGATGGACCCCTCGCCCTCGAGGCCATGGTCGTCAGCGCCGGACCGGATGAAAAATCCGCGTTCGATCTCGCCCAAGGCACCTCGGTCCTGGTCAGCGACCAGCTCCGCCGCAGTGTCATGACCACGCTCGGCGACACCCTCGCCACCACGCCGGGGGTCAACGCCACCTACTACGGCCCGGGCGCCAGCCGGCCGATCATCCGCGGCCTCGGTGGCGACCGCGTGCGGATGCTCGACAACGGCGTCGGTTCGCTCGATGCCTCGAATGTCAGCCCCGACCACAATGTCAGCGTCGAGCCGCTGCTCGTCGACCGCATCGAGGTCCTCCGCGGCCCCGCCACCCTGCTCTACGGCAACTCCGCGGTCGGTGGCGTCGTCAACGTGATCGACAACCGCATCCCGGCGGCCGCGCCCGCTCACCCGCTGGGCGGCCGCACGGAGTTCCGTTACGACACCGCGGCGAACGAACGCACCGGCGTCCTCGCCGTCACCGCCGGCGGCCCGGATTTCGCCTTTCAGGTGAACGGCCTGCGCACCGTGACGGACGATGTCCGCATTCCGGGCTACGCCGATCTCGCCCACCCGGCGGACGAGGGCACGCTGCTCAACAGCGCCGTCTCCACCCGGAGCATCTCGGTTGGGGGCGCCCGTTTCGGCGCGTCCGGCAACCTCGGGGTGGCCGCCAGCGAATATGCCACCGTCTACGGCGTGCCCGTCGGCGAACCGATCGCCATCGACATGCGGCAGCGCCGCGCCGACCTGCGCACCGAGCTCACCCAGCCCTTCGGCTTGTTCAAGTCCGCGAAATTTCGCTTCGGGCTCGCCGACTACACGCACGCCGAGGTCGACACCCTGACCGGGCTGCCCAACACCACGTTCCGCAACAAGGCCTACGAGGCCCGCCTCGAGCTGGCCCAGCAGGATGCCGGCGGCCTCACCGGCACCATCGGCCTGCAGACCTCGCGCAGTGATTTCTCCGCCCGGGGCGCGGAGGTTGTCACGCCGCCGACGCTGACCCTTAATCATGCGCTCTTCGTGCTGGAGTCCTGGCAGGCCCGGCCGGACTTGACCCTGCAGTTCGGCGGTCGCTATGAATTCCAGGGCATCGAACTCGGCGAGGTCGATCCGTTGCTGCCCGCCTATCCCGGCTATTCGGCGACGACGGGGGAGAGACGCAACGCCAGCAGCCTCAGCCTGTCGGCCGGCGCGGTGTATTACCCGGCCCGGGATTATTCACTCGGCTTCTCGCTGGCCTACACCCAGCGCCTGCCCGTCGCGCAGGAGGTATTCTCGAACGGACCGCACGGTGGCACCGGGGCCTATGAGGTCGGCTCGGCCGGCCTGGGCAAGGAGACCTCGCTCGGCCTCGACCTCACCCTGCGCAAGCGCTCAGGTTTTGTCACCGGCTCGGTCGGTGCTTTTGTGAACCAGATCCAGGACTTCATCTTCGAGCAGAAGGATACCGTCCGATACTTTGACGAGGACCGCGGCGCCTTCCTGCCTTATCCCGAGCCGCCGGGCGCGGCCTTCCTCCCGATCTACCAGTTTGTCGCCAAGGACGCCCTCTTCTACGGCGCCGAGGCCGAGCTGGCGGTCCACCTCGTGCACACCGCCACGCACCACCTGCACCTCGACCTGACCGGCGACTACGTGCGCGCCCGGCAGACGATCGACGACCAGTCGCTGCCACGCATCCCTCCCCTCCGCGCCGGCGCCGCCCTGCGCTACGACCGGGGTCCGTGGAACGCGGGACTCAGCCTGCGCCACTCCTTCCGGCAGGACCGGGTCGCCCCCGGAGAAACGGAGACCGCCGGCTACACGCTGCTCGGGGCCGACCTCAGCTACCGCTTCGCCCGGGCGCGGATGGAATGGGAACTCTTCGCCCGTGGCACAAACCTCACCGACGCAGACGCCCGCGTCAGCACCTCCTTCCTGAAGGACAGCGCGCCTCTGCCCGGCCGGTCGGTCACCATGGGCATACGGACCGTCTTTTGAACACCCCGCCCACTGTGTTTTTTCGGTCCAAGGCAGGACGCTGATGTCAACCATTAGTTGACATCAGCGTCCTGCGCTTCCGGCAAAAAGATCCGCCCCGTTTGTCACACGTGGTTCGACGGATGGGCGGCCCGCGGCTCAGATGTCGCCGCGCGGCGGGCGCTGCTCGAGCACCACGCCGTTGATGCGCCAGGCGTCGCCTTCCTTCACCAGCCAGTAGCGATAGCCCGTGCTGCGGTTCTGCCGGTCGGTGACCGTGACCGCGATCTGGGCCGTGCCCTCACCGTCGTCACGCACCACGCCGAGGTCGGTCTGGTCCGGCCGGAGCAGCGGGGCATAGCCGCGCTTGATCATCATCGTGAACAACCGCTCGTCAAACTGCCGCCGGATGCCGCGCGCCGCGAAATCATAGGCGGCCGCGAAATCGCCCGCCCGCAGCGCCCCCAGCTGGGCCTCGACGACGGCCCGGACCTCGTCGCGCACTTTTTTCGGACTGAGCCGCATCTCCGGCTCGGCGGCCACGGCGCCGGCCAGGAGGCCCAGCAGCAGGCAAAGGACTCCAGCCAGCGGCTTCATCACGCCTCCAGACCAAAGACGGCCCGGGCGTAGTTGTCAGCCGAGAAAGGCTGCAGGTCGTCAGGCTGCTCGCCCAGGCCGATGAAATAGATCGGGATCTTCAGCTGGCGCCAGATGCCCACGATCGCACCACCGCGGCTGGTGCCGTCGAGCTTCGTCACGACCAGCCCGGTCAGGCCGAAACTCTGGTGGAACACCTTCGCCTGCTCGATGGAATTGGCCCCGAGCGAGCCGTCGACCACGAGCCAGCGGTGCTGGGGCGCGGCCGGGTCGTGCTTCTGCAGGACGCGGCGGATCTTCGCCAGCTCCTCCATCAGGTTGCCCTTGGTGTGCAGGCGGCCGGCCGTGTCCACGATCAGCCAGTCATGGCCGCGCGCCTTGGCGGCCTGCCAGGCGTCGAACGCCACCGCCGCGGAATCGGCGCCGGTGTGGCTGGCCACGATCTCGATCTTGAGGCGCTCGGCCCAGCTCTTCAGCTGCTCGACCGCCGCCGCGCGGAAGGTGTCGCACGCCGCCACGATGACCGTCTGGCCCTCGCCCTTGAGGCGGTGGGCGAGCTTCGCCGTGGTGGTGGTCTTGCCCGAGCCGTTGACGCCGATCAGGGCGATGACCGTGGGCTGGGCGGCGGCAACACCGTTGCCGACTGCTGTCGGCCCGGTGTTTGTCCCGGAAACTCCGCGCTCCGCCGGATTTCCTGGCAAAGGCTCCAGCTTGCCCTCGGCGCCGGCGAGCACGCGCCGCAGCACCGTGGCGCCGATGGCGGCGGCCTGCTGGCCCTTGAGTTCCGGATCCTTGCGGTAGGCCGTCTTGATCTCATCGAGTATCTCCGTGGTGGTCTCGACGCCGAAATCCGCCGTGTAGAGCGCCTCCTCGAGCTCCTCGAGCGAGGCGGCGTCGATCTTGCGCCCGCCGAAGAGCCCGTGCGTCTTCGCCGCGATGGCCGCGACGGTCTTCGTCAGGCCGTCCTTGAACTTCTTGAACAGCGAGAGCATGCGCCGCCGCTTACTCCGTCGAAGGTTTGCGCGAGTCGCGGCCGAGCTTGTCCTTCATCCGGTCGAGGATGCCGTTGATGAAGCGCTTCGCGTCCGCGCTGGAATACTGCTTGCTCAGGTCGATGGCCTCGTTGATCGAGACGACCGGCGGGATGTCCTTGCGGTGGAGCATCTCGAACATCGCGAGGCGGAGGATGGCGAGGTCGATCTTTGCCACGCGGTCGAACTCCCAGTTGTGGGCCAGCGACTTGATGTGGCCGTCGATCTCCTCGACGTGCTCGATGGCGCCGTGGATCAGCTCCTCGGCGAAGGCGTAGTGGTCGCGCGGGTGCTCGAGGTGCTGGAAAAACAGGTCGAGGTCCGCGCTCATGCTGGAGGGCTGGTTGACGCTCCACGAATAAAGATACTGGAAGGCCGCGGCACGGCACTCCCGGCGCTGGTTGAACTGGCTGGTCATGATTGGCCTCCGATCGTGCGTTTCAGCGCCGCCATCTCGAGCGCGGCGCGCGCGAACTCCGCGCCCCGGTTGATCCGGCCGGTGCACCGTGCCTGCGCCTGTTTCAGGTTGTTGGCCACGATCACACCGTTGATGACGGGCGTGCGCGTGGCGAGCGCCACTTGCTGGCAGGCTGACGAAACGCTCTGCCCCACCATCTCGTGGTGGTTGGTGTCGCCGCCGATGAGCACGCCCAGGGCGATGACCACATCGCGCCGGCCGCCCTGCGCCAGCCATTGGGCGGCCACCGGCACCTCGTGCGAGCCCGGCACGCGGACGACCGTGATACGCTTGGCCTTCACGCCCGCGGCGGCCAGGACAGCCAGCGCGCGCGCCAGCAGGGCATCCACCAGCGCGGGATTGAAACGCGCGGCCACGATGCCGACCGTGAACGGGGCACCGTCGATGGCGTTTTCCTTGGGCGCGTCGAGACTCATGGGAGGTTCAAGGCAAGGTGGAAGCGGCTTTGCCGCAACCGAAATCTCAGACGGGAATCTGCTCCACGATCTCCAGCCCGTAGCCGTCGAGGCCGACCACGCGCTTGGGCGAGTGCTGCAACAGGCGGATCTTCTTCAGGCCCAGCGCGGTGAGGATCTGGGCGCCGGTGCCGTAGTCCCGCAGGTTGGCCGGGGCCGCCCCGCCGGCCGCCGGCTGGCCGGCGCTCAGGAGCGCCTCCTGCATCCGGCCGGTCTGCTCCATGTAAAGGATGACGCCGTGGCCCGCCTGGGCGACCCGCTCCAGCGAGGCGAGCAACGACCGGTGGCTGCCCATGTCCTTGGCGTGAAATACGTCGCTCAGCAGGTTTTCGGTATGGACGCGCACCAGCGTGGGCGAGTCGTCAAGCCGGCCCTTGGTGAAGGCCAGGTGATGCCGCCCGTCCACCTTGCTCCGGAAGATGTGCAGCTGGAACTCGCCGTATTCCGAGGCAAACGGGCGCGTCGCCACCTGCTCGACCAGCTGCTCGCGGTGGTGACGGTATTCGATGAGCGCCGCGATGGAGACCAGCGGGATCTTGTGCCGCTGCTTGAACTCGACCAGCTCCGGCAGCCGCGCCATCGTGCCGTCGTCGCTCAGGACCTCGCAGATGACCCCCGCCGGCTTCAGCCCGGCCAGCGCGGCGAAATCCACCGCCGCCTCGGTGTGGCCGGCGCGCTCCAGCACGCCGCCGGCGCGCGCGCACAGCGGGAAAATGTGCCCGGGCTGGACCAGCTCGTCCGAACGGGTCGCCGGGTCAGCCAGCAGCCGGATGGTGCGGGCGCGGTCAAAGGCGCTGATGCCGGTCGTGATGCCCTCCGCCGCGTCCACGGACACCGTGAAGGCCGTGCGGTGCGCCTCGCGATTCTGCTGCACCATGGGATTGATGCCGAGCCGTTTCAGCTGCGGCTCCGCCATCGGCACGCAGATCAGGCCGCGCGCATGGCGGATCATCATGTTGACCAGCTCAGGCGTGGCCTTCTCGGCCGCCATCAGCAGGTCGCCCTCGTTTTCGCGGCCCTCGTCGTCCGTAACGAGGATCATGCCGCCGGCCGCGATCGTCTGGATCGCGGTCTCGATGGGATCAAAGGGAATGGCGGCGGACATGCAGGAAAGCCGCCAAGCTTTGCATCCGCGCCGTCGCTGTCAAATCCCGGCTCGCTCAGCCCTTGAACGGAACCGTGTAGTTCTCGACGGCCTTGGCCTCGTCACCCTCGCCCTGGAGCAGCGTGAGGTAGACGGTGAACGTGTAGGGCGGGAAGACCGGCCGGGCGCCGACCAAGGCCGTGCCGCTGCCGTTCAGCACCGTGCGGTAGTCCGAGGGCGTGCCGGAACGGGTGTTCGGCCAGCGGGCCGAGGCGCGGGTCACGTCCATGGCCATGGGTTTGTGCTTCTTGTCGTAGAAGGTGAGCTTGAATTTGCCGTCCACCACCTGGAGGCCGAGCTTGGTGCCGTTGGGGCGGGCGATTTCCGTGCCGGGAATCTTGGGCAGCTCCTCCTCCTTCTTGGCTTCGGTCTTGGCCGGGGCGGTCTTGCCCGGAGCCGCCTTCGCGGGGGTCGCCTTCGCGGCCGGTGCCTTGGGATCGGCCGGCTTCGTGGCCGGGGGGGTCTGCGCCTGCATCAGGCTGGTGGCGAACAAAAGACACACGGCGACAGCGATGGGTTTCATGCCCTTACCTTAGCCGGCCGGCGTGCCCGTGCAAGCCCCGGCTCGCCCGACCTATCGTTCGCCTCCGTCCTTTCGCACCAAATTCACGCCTGGGGCGGCCGGATCCTGGCGCGCAGCTCGGCCCAGCGCGCCAGCCGGTCGGCGATCTTCGCCTCCCACCCCGCCGTCTTGGGCGTATAGAGCGCGAGCGGTTTTTCCAAATAGGCCTGCCCGGAAATATTCTCGGGGAAGTCGTGCGAGTAGAGATAGCCCTTGCCGTGCCCGGCCTGCTTGCTGGCGGCCCCGCTCTTGTCGCGCAGCGGCGGCGGCACGGCCTGCACGGGCGCTTCCTTCAGCACGCGGTGCGCCTCGGCCAGCGCCAGGGTCGCCGAGTTGCTCTTCGGCGCCGTGGCGATGTAGAGCGTGGCGTGCGCGAGCGTCAGCTCGGCCTCGGGCAACCCGATGAAATCGCACGCATGGTGCGCCGCCACCGTCAGCGGCAGCGCCTGCGGGTCGGCCAGGCCGACATCCTCGCTGGCCAGGATCACGAGCCGGCGCGCGATGAACCGCGGGTCCTCGCCGCCGGCGAGCATCTTCGCCAGCCAATACATCGCCGCGTCCGGGTCGCTGCCGCGGCAGCTCTTGATGAAGGCCGAGATCGTGTCGTAGTGCTCATCCTCGTCGGCGTCGTAACGGATGCGGCGCTCCCGGGCGAAGATCTCCAGCTCCTTCTCCCCGATCTCCGCCTGCTCCGGCAGGCTGAGCGCGATGACCTCGAGGGCGTTGAGCGCCCGGCGCAGGTCGCCGTCGCACAGCACCGCCAGGTCGTTGAGCACCTTGTCGGCCGCCGTATGCCCGCGGGCCCCGAGCCCGCGCTCGGCGTCGGTCAGCGCCCGGCGCAGCACACCGGCCACGGCCCCGGCCTTGAGCGGTTCCAGGCGGAACAGGTGGCTGCGGCTGAGCAGCGGCGGGTTCACGTAGAAACCGGGATTGTGTGTCGTGGCGCCGACCAGCCGCACCGTGCCTTCCTCCACATCGGGCAGCAGCAGGTCCTGCTGCGACTTGTTGAAGCGGTGCAGCTCGTCGATGAAGAGCATCGTCGCGGCCTCGGGCCGGCGTCGGGCCGCGGCGAGGATCTCGCGCAGCTCGGCGACGTTCGACATCACCGCGTTGACCCGGACGAAGCGGCTTTTCGTCTCGCGGGCGATGACCTCGGCGAGGCTCGTCTTGCCGCAGCCGGGCGGGCCGTAGAAGAGCAGGCTGCCGAAGCGGTTGCTGGCGATGAGGCGCGGCAGCAGGTTGCCCGCCTGCAGGATGTGCTCCTGGCCGACGATCTCGTCGAGCCGCTGCGGCCGCATGCGCGCGGCCAGCGGCTGGTGGGCCGCGGGCTTGGCGGGCAACGCGGAGCCGGCGCGCGGAGTTTCCTCCCCGAAGAGCGAACCGGAATCATCGTCTGGACGGGCCATGCGTCCGGACAGGTTGGGCCGCCTCCGCGGAGAAACAAGTTTGAAGGCACCGGGGAAAGCTGCTGGCCTCGGTCCGCTGCCCCGCCGGGCCAAGGCGCAGTCCGTCCATGCCTTCGCCCGCCTCGCACCTTCGTGCGCCACTCCTGTGGCTGCTCGTGCCCTTCATGGCCGGGCTGACCGCGGCCAGACTCTGGCCGCCACCGGGCGCCGGTCTGGTGCCGCTGGCCCTGGCCGCGGCCGCCGCCGGACTGGGCGCCGGGTGGTGCGCGCTGCGGCCGGGCCGGGGGGCTGCGACCCTCTGGGGTTTGAGCATGGGAATCTCGGCAGGGCTGGGTGGCTTTGTTCTCCTGCACGCCAGGCAGCCCACCCTGCACCTGCGGGAGACGCGGCCGCCGCGCGAGGTCACCGTCACCATCCGGATCCGGCAGACCTATCCGCCCGCCCCGGCCGCCCGCAGCCTGACCGGGCTGGCCGAAATCTCCGCCACCAGTGAGCATGATCGCGAATTGATCGGGCGACCGGTCTATTTTTCGGCCATCCGGAAGATCAGTGTGCCGCCCCGGCGCTCCGGGTCATATGTCATCCGCGGGGTCATCGAAGCCTTGCCGCACACCGCCGCGGACGCGGGTTTCAACGAATACCTCGCGAATCTCGGGATCCAACAACGGATCACCCGGGCCCACCTCATCAGCGAGGCGACGCCGCCGGGCCGGTTCCAGGCCTATTGCGCCCGGACCAAGGACCGGCTGGAAAACATCCTGCGGCACGGCCTAACCGAATGGCCGCAGACCGCCTCGCTCTACCTCGCCATGCTGCTGGGGGAAAAGGCCGTGCTCTCCGCGGAGCAGGAGAACGCCTTCATGCGCAGCGGCACCTTCCACATCTTTTCGATCAGCGGGCTGCATGTCGGGGTCATCGCCCTCGCGCTTTATGTGACCGGCAACCTTTTGCGTCTCCCGCGACCGGTCGCGGCCGTGGGCGGCCTGGTGGTCCTGTGGCTTTATGTGCAGATCACCGGGGCGAGCGCCCCGGCGGTGCGCTCCTTCCTCATGATCGCCTTCTGGACCGCCTACCGGAGTTTCCGGCTGCCGGGCAACGCGTTGGCGGCACTGGTCGCGTCCGCGCTCGCGACGCTGTTGCTCGATCCGCTGCAGCTTTTCAGCACCGGATTCCAGATGTCCTACACCGTCGTGATCGCGCTGGTCGCGATGGCCCGGCCGCTGGCCGAGAAATGGCTGGCCGCGTGGCGGCCGTTCGCCCTGCTGCCCCGTGGCGACTGGCGCTGGTATCACCGCACGATCGAAAGGAACGGACGGCGGGTGCTCAGCACCTTCGCCGTGTGCTGGACGGCCTTTCTCGCCAGCACGCCGTCGGGCATCGGCTATTTCGGGCTGCTCACTCCCGGTTCGCTGCCGGCCAACCTGCTCGTCGTCCCGCTCTCGTTCGTGACCATGTGGGCGGGCTTCGTGTCGATGGTCGCCGGACTGGCCGGGTTGCTGCCGGTGAGCGCCCTCAGCAATCTCGTCGCCGCGCTGACCATCGTGGTCATGGACGGGCTGCTGCGGCACGGCACCGGCTTGCCCGGCATGTGGTTCGACGCGCAGTATCGCGCCGCTTGGCTGGCCCCGGTCTCGCTGGTCCTGCTGACGGCCGTGTTCCTGGCCGGCGCCGCCGGCCGCTGGGCGCCACGCTACGGCGGCTTCTGGCCGCCCGTGGTGGCGGTCGCCCTGCTGGTCATTTTGGGCCTGAAGTTCGGCTGATTTGACAACCACGGAAAACACGGAGAAGGACCGGACTTCGCCCCGGTTGAATTTTTCCGTGTATTCCGTGTGTTCCGTGGTTTATCAGTGCCCCATGAAAAGTGCCTACGAACTCGCCATGGAACGCCTGGCCAAGGCCGATCCCGCCGCCGCCCCGCTGAACGCGGAGCAAAAGGCCCGCCTGGCCGAGATCGACCGCGTCTACCAGGGCAAGCTGGCCGAGCGGGAGATTTTCCTGAAGCAGCAGCTCAACGCCGCGCTGGCCGCGCAGAAACTCGACGAAGCCGACCAGGTCCGGAAACAGATCGCGGGCGAAAAGGCCCGGCTTGAGGAAGAGCGCGAGGACGAGAAGGAGCGCGTGCGGCGGAAGAAGTGACCTGCAGCGGCGGTCCCAGATCGCCGCTACGAACTCACTTCGCGAACTCCAGCTCCGCCGTCAGCGTGTGATGGTCGGAGGACATGGTCGGCTTCACTTCCCAGCCGACCGGCCGGAGCCACTTGTTGTAGAAGATGTGATCGAGCACGTAGGGCCGGCGGCGCCAGGTGATCTCCTTGGACTGCACGGTCTGGTAGCCGGCGTCGGCGAATTGTTGGATCAGCGACTCGTGCTTGCTGACGTTGAAATCCCCGGTGAGCACCGTCGGCATGCCGGCCGTCTCGCGCAGTTGTTCCTCGACGAGCTTGCGCTGGTCGAGGTGCGTCTCGCTGCTGGACTTGAGCATGAAGAACGCGAGCAGGTGGGTGTTCAGCAAACGCAGGTCACGGCCGTTGATGGTGGTCGTGGCCCCGATGAGCAGGCGGTCGGTCGGTGTCTTCTTCTCGCCGAAAAAATCAAACTCCACGGGGGGCGACGGCAGGTTCAGGCAGATGTGCTCGCGCAGCGGGGTCTTGGAGAAGATCGCGAGGCCGATGCCGAAGGGCAGCTCGCGCGCGTCGGGCCTGGGGTAGCAAAAGTAGCTGTCGTAACCCGGAAATTCCTTTTTCATCCGCGTGTAATGCGGCGGGGGCTGGGCTTGCTGGCCGCCCGGCAGGGCGTGCTCGACTTCCTGCAACATGATGATGTCGGCATCGTGCGCCCGGATCTCGGCGATGGTCTTGTCGAGGTCGATCGGCGCGTGGTCCGGGTAGGCATCGTCCCAAGGCTGCCCGAACTGCATGTTGAACTGCAGCATCTTGAAACGCCCTTTCGTGCTCACCGGCCACCTCCCGCTTTTCTGACGGCACCGGGCGCGACCTTCGCGTCACCGGCCCGGGCGAGGCTCATGCCGCCCAGCGCAACCTTGACCGTGGCCGGCGCGCTGGCGGTGATGTGCGGCCCCTTGGCTCCTTGCCAAAGCCCGTGGGCGATGGTGGCCCGGGCGGGTTTCATCACGGCCGGCTTGGTCAGGCTCGCGTCCCGGCCGGGCTGAAAGGCCGGGTGGCGCTGCTCGGGGTTGAGCAATGCACCCGAGGCCGTCAATGCGCCGACGAGGGTAAAAAGGACGCTGAATTTCGCTCGGCGAATCATACGCGGCAGGCTGCCAACATGTTCGCCCGGCTGAAATTTGCAGCAAGCCTATTCTGGCTCGGCCGTGCCTTCCACGACCCAGTCTTTAGCCTCTGGCACCTGGCGGGAAAACTCCCGCAACGCGGCGCTGAGATGCTCGGCATAGCGGTAATGCGCCCCCATGCCGGTCCGCAGCTCGGCCTCGTAGATGAACTTGTCAGCCTGCGTGCTGTGCTCGAAGGGGGTCTGGGCCCCCAGCAGCAGCGAATAGACATAGGCCGCGGAGCCGCGGGACATCAATTCGCGGGTCAGTGCCGCCTGCTCGGTGAGGAGGGCCTGGTGCGCGGCAGGCGTGATCTCGGGCGGCAGGTAAAAACCGGCCTGGATCAGCGGCGTGTAGCGGTGGCCGGTGCGGTGGCGGTTGAGGTCGCGCAGCTCGGCGATCGCCATGTTGTTCCAGGCAAAGCTCACCCGCATCCGGCGCGTGGCCTTGCCCTGGTAACCGTAGCGGTTGGCGCGGTGCTTCAGCGCCTCGGGCACGGGCTGGGTCTCGCCCAGCCATGGCGGTGCGTCGCGGTCGACCTTCACCCAGACCTCGTCGGCCAGCGGCTTCGTGGACAGGCGCGCCAGACCCATCGCCAGACTTTCCGCCAGTTCCTGCTGCGCCTGCACCTGGAAGGATTTCTCGGCAAAGCTGTGTTTCATCAGCCGCGGCGACTGTTTCAACAGTTCGTCGCGGATGAGCCTCGCGGCGAGCGAGGCCTCGGGCAGACCGAGCGAGTCGAGGTGCTTCACCGTGGTGGCCCACATGCGCGAGCTCTGCACGAGGCCGAGGTTGGTGCGCGTGGCCAGCGGGATGAAGTAGCGTGCGCGGTCCAGCGCGTAGTTCTTGCGGAGCCGGGTGACGACCGCAGGCTTGGCGTCCTTCGGCAGGCGCACGAGGCCGGGGTTGGCCAGCGCCGCCTGGTCGAGGCGGGCATACTCGGCGTTGTAGGCGGCAAAGGCGTTGGCCATCACGGCGGACCAGCGCGAGGCAAGGTCGTCCGGGATGCCGAGCTCGGCGGGCGCGGGCAGGTTCGTCGCCGCCATCGTGATGTAGCGCGTGCTCGATTCCTGGCCGTCGGCCATCTGGGCGATCTCAAAGATTTTATACGCCAGCCACATCGAGACGTCGTCGAGCGCGATGGCCAGGCCGCCGGTCAGGCCGCCGATCGAGGCGTGGCCGTAGTCGACGAAATTGAGGATGCGGTCGATCGACGCGTCCGGGTTGGCGAGGTCCACCTTCTCGAGGATGGCGCCGATGCCCTGGTTGCTGCGCGAGTAGCGGGCGAGGACGGAAGCGAGCAACTCGGGGGTTACCTTGGGGAGGTTGGCGGCCGCGGGAGGCGGCACAATGGCGAGTCCGGTGACCTTCATGCGCGGGCCCACACGAAACATTTTCGCCGGCCGAGGCGAAGGAAATAAACGGGAATCTGATGGCGCTTGGAGGTGGAACCCGGCCTCCGGACGGGTTTGTAAGATGCCTGACCTCGAACCTAGTAGAACATCCTGAAAACGCGTCCGGAGGCCGCGTTCCACCTAAAGGCACCGCAAACGGGCTTGGCATCCCGGCCTGCCTGATCGCATCGTGGGCCCATCAGTCCCCCGCCCCGTCATCCCTGCACCCTCCTGATCGGACTGGCGTTGGCCGGCCTGGCCGGCGCGGCGATGGCGGCCGAAAAGGGCCCACCGGCCATGTCATCCCCACTCGCCAGCTATACCCTGGGCCTCGATACCGCGACCGACCCAGCCCTGCAGGCCCAGGTCGAGGTGATCGACACCCGGCTGCGCGCGAAGCATGGCATGGAGCCCGGCCAGACCTCCGTGGGCGTGCTCGACCTGAACAGCCTCCGCCTGGCCATGGTGCGGCCGGACCGGATTGATTACGCTGCGAGCGTGCCGAAGATCGCGATCCTGCTCGCCTGGTTCCAGCTGCACCCGGAGGCGGTCACCAGCCTCGATCCGACGACCCGGCACGAACTTGGCCTGATGATCAAGGTCTCGGACAACGCGCTGGCGGCTAAATATTCCCAGCTGCTCGGCCTGAAGAATATCCAGAAGGTCCTCAACGACTACGGCCTCTACGACGCGGCCCGGGGCGGCGGGCTGTGGATGGGCAAACATTACGGCAAGGGCACGGAACGTTACACCGATCCGGTTGGCGGACACTCACATGCCGCCACGGTGCGCCAGTTGCTCCGCTATTATCTCCTGTTGGAACAGGGCCGGCTCGTCTCGCCCGCCGCCTCGGCCGCGATGCGCGGGATCTTTGCTTCACCAGACATCACACACGTTCAGGACAAATTCGTGAAGGGACTGGCCGGACGTGATGTGCAGGTGTTGCGCAAAGCCGGTTGGTGGGAGGATTGGTTCCTCGACTCCGCCATCGTCACCGGCGGCGGCCGTCATTACATCGTGGTCGCCATGACGCGCCACCCGAAGGGCGACGACTACCTCGTCGAGTTCGCCGCAGAGGTGGACGATTTGCTGAAGTAGGACCGGTAGGGGGGGGGGGGGGGGGGGGCCCCCCCGGGGGGGGGGGGCCCCCCCCCGCGCAGGGCCGCCCCCCCCCAGGGGGCGGGGGGGGGGGCGCCGCGGGGGGGGGGGCGGGGGGGGGGCCGGGGGGGGGGGGCCCCCCCCCCCCCCCCCCCACGGCGGTGACGGAGTCACCGCCCTACCTCAAGGCAGCAGCCAGCTCGTCAGCGGGGCCTGGAAAAAGCCGAGCAGCACGGTGGCGAACACCAGCACGGCCAGCGTGGCCACCCCGGCCCAGTTCGGACCGGCCGGCAGCGGGCGGACGGGCGCGGCGCCCGCGGCGGGCGGGGCCCACGACTCGAACCAGGCCGAGCGGATCCAGCCGAAATAATAGAAGATCGAGATCACCACGCCCACGATGGCGACGGCCAGCAGGCCGTAGAGGTGGGCTTGGAAAGCGGCCATGAAGAGCAGCAGCTTGCCCATGAACCCGGCCAGCGGCGGGATGCCCGCGAGCGAGCCGACGCCGATCGCCAGCACGGCGCCAAGGAACGGCCGCTCCTTGGCGAGCCGGTCGTAATGGTCGAGTTCCTCGCCGCTGTCGTCCGGGCCGGCCACGTAGGCCATGACACCGAAGACCGCCATCGAGGCCAGCAGGTAGGTGAAGAGATAGAACCATACCGCACCCTGCGCCCACGGCACGGTGAAGGAGGCGACCACGCCGATCAGCAGGTAACCGGCGTGCGAGACACCGGATAGGCCCATCAGTCGCTTGGTGTTGCGCTGGGTGAGCGCGGAGAGGTTGCCAAACAGGATGGTCGCGGCGGCGAGCAGGGACAGCACCGGCACCAGCACGGCCTCGAGCGGGGCGAAAACCTGGTGCACCAGCGTGAGCAGCACGGCGAAACCCGCGGCCTTCGACGAGACGGCGAGGAAGGCCGTCACGGGCGTCGGCGCCCCCTGGTAAACGTCGGGCACCCAGATCTGGAACGGGAACGCGCCGATCTTGAAGGCCACGCCGCCGATCACCAGCAGCGCGCCGGCGGTGGCGAGGAAGTTGTCGGGGTTCTCGCGCAGGAAGTTCAGGACGGTGCCGTATTCGAAGCCATTGTGGACGACGCCGTCCACCTCGACCCGACCGACCGCGCCGTAGATGAGCACGAGGCCGAAAAGCAGGATCGCCGAGCTGAGCGCGCCGAGCACGAGGTATTTCAGGCCGGCCTCGAGCGACAGGGACCGCTCGCGGTAATAGCTCACGAGGATGTAGAAGCCGATGGTCACCGTCTCGAGGGCGACGAAGAACATCACGAAGTGGTTGGCCTGGGCCAGGAGCATCAGCGCGGCCGTCACCACCAGCACGATGTGGTAGAACTCCACCCGGGGCGCGCGGGCGCGCGGCAGGCAGATCGTCGCGAGGAAACACACCAGCAGCGAGGAGATGAGGAAGAAGAGGCGCGCGGTCTGGCTGGCGTCGGTGATCCGGATCAGCCCGCCGAACAGCAGGTCCTGCTCCTGCCAGCCGGTGTGGAAATACAGGCCGACGGTCACGAGCACCATGCCCAGCGCCACGAGCGCGAAATACGGGATGGCGTAGTGGTCCTTCCTGGGCAGGACCATTTCCATCACCAGCAGGGAAAGCGCGGCGCAGGCCACGATGATCTCCGGCCCGAGGGCCCACCATTCGTTGGAGGCGGCGACTGCTTTGAGAAGTTCGGTGGACATGGCGGAGGATCAGCGGGACGGCAAGGTGACGGAGGCGGCGGGCACCGGGGCGGCCAGCGCCTGGTCCACGGGTTGCGAGACGGCCTTGGGGTAGAAACCGAAGAAGAGCAGCGCGACGATCAGGATGAGCGCCGGCAGCTTCTCCTTCCAGTCGAGGTCCGCCGGCGGGTGCTGGGCCGTCACGCGCTGGAGCGGCTCGCTGGCCGGGCCGAAGAACACACGCGCCGCGGCGCGCAGGCCGTAGATGGCCGAGATGACCACGCCGGCAACGGCCACGGCCGTCAGGGCGGGTGATAATTTCCACAGGGCGACGAAGACGGTCAGCTCGCCCCAGAAGTTGGCGAAGCCCGGCAGGCCGATGCTGGCCATGGTGGCCGCGACGAAGAAGGCGGCCAGCACGGGGGTCTTCTGGGCGAGTCCGCCCATCTCCGACATGTCGAAGGTGTGGGTGCGGTGGTGGATGCTGGTCGCGAGCAGGAACAGCAGCGCGACCGACAGGCCGTGCGCCACCATCAGCATGACGACGCCGCCGGAGCCGATGGTCGAGAGGCAGGCGATGCCGAGGAAGCAGTAGCCCATGTGCATCACGGAGCTGTAACCGAGCATCTGCTTGAGGTCGCGCTGCGCCATGGTGACGAAGCCGACTACCAGCACGTTGCCGAGGGCGGCCAGCAGGGCGAGTTTCCACGCCCAGTGCTGCATGCCCAGCGGCAGCAGCGGGATCGCGATCTGGATGAGGCCGTAGAGGCCGAACTTCTTGAGCACGCCGGCGTGCAGCATGGCGGCCGAGCTCGGCGCGGCACCGTAGCCCAGCGGGGCCCAGGTGTGCAGCGGCCAGAGCGAGACGAGCGTGCCGAAACCAAGGAGCAGCAGCCCGCCGATCCAGTTCTGGGTCGAGCCGCGGAGGCCGCCGGCGGCGATGGCGTCCTTCAGCTCGATCAGGTCAAAGGAGTTGGCGCCGCTCTTCACGTAGAGGGCGATCAGGCCGAGCAGCGAGAGCATCGCGCCGGCCGTCAGGTAGATGGTCAGCTTCATCGCCGCGTAGTTGCGGTCGCGACCGCCCCAGATGCCGACCATGATGAAGGTCGGGATCAGCGCCAGCTCGTGGAAGAAGTAGAAGAAGAAGATGTCCACCGATGCGAACACGCCCAGCAGGCCGCCGTGCATGATGAGCAGGAGCACCAGGTAGAGCTTCAGCCGCTCGGCGCCGGAGCGCAGGGCGTAGAGCCCGGCCGCGAGGCCGACGGTGGCGGCGAGCAGGAACATCGGGAGCGCGATGCCGTTGAGGCCGAGCTTCAGGCTGATGCCGAAGCTACCCAGGCCGGTGTAGGTCGTGCTGAGGTAGGCGTAGTTATGCGCGCCCTCGGCCGGGAACTGCGACCACAGCCACAGCGCGATGAGCATCGGCACGGTGAAGGCGGCGGCGGCCAGCTTGGTGGAGAACCGCTTGGGCAGACCGCACGCGATAATGACCGCGGCCACGAGCGGCGTGGCGATGGCGAGCTGCAGAAGTTGGGCGTTGGAAAGACTCACAGGGAATTGAGGTGGAGCGTGGCCTCCGGACGCGCTTTCAGGATGCGCGCAGGCAACAAACCCGTCCGGAGGCCGGGTTCCACCTTTGAAGGCATGGGAGAGAAGTTACGCATCGTATTAAAACACACCGGCGGCGTAGGCCCAGAGGAGCGCGGCGCCGAGCAGGAACCAGTAGGCATAGGCCTGCAGGCTGCCGGTGTAGAAGGCACGGGCGCCGTAACCGACGAGACCGGCGAAGCCGGCCAGGCCGCGGATGATGGCGCCCGCGAGCACGATCTGCTCAAGGAAGTTCAGCACCATCGCGAAACGCTGCTGCACCTTCGCCACGTAGTAATTGTAGAGCTTGTCGAACGACTCCTTGAGCCCGGTGAGGGCGCTGAAGCCGAAGCAAAATTTCTCCTCGAGCGTGTCGGTCGCGGCCGACTTGTAGAAGAACAGCGCCGAGCCGGCGCCGAGGGTCATGACGGCGAGCGAGACCAGCAGGATGGTCGTGTGCGCGGAACCGTGGGCCTCGGGAATCATCTTTGCTACCGAGCCAGCCAGCTTGCCGTAGACGCCTGCATAACCGCCCGCCACGGACAACACCGCGAGGACAATCAACGGCAGCGTCATGACGAGGCCGCTCTCGTGAGCGTGTTTGGCCTCTTCGGAACGGGCTTCACCGAGGAAGGTGATCTTCCAGAGTCGGACCATGTAGAACGAGGTCAGGACAGCGGTGAAGGCGAGGATCGCGAAGACCGCGGTGTTCTTCTCCATCGCGAGGTAGAGGATGGCGTCCTTCGAGAAGAAGCCGGCGAAAAACGGCATGCCGATGATCGCCAGCACGCCGATCGTGAAGGTCCAGAAGGTCACCGGCATCTTGGAGCGCAGGCCGCCCATCTTGAAGATGTCCTGCTCGTGGTGGCATCCGTGGATGACCGAGCCGGAGCCGAGGAACATGAGGGCCTTGAAGAAAGCGTGGGTGGTCAGGTGGAACATCGCGGCACCGACGCCGGCGGCAATGACCATCTTGTGCTCGCCGTGCTCCAGGGCGATGGAACCCAACCCGAACGCAGCGACCATGTAACCGAGTTGGGAGAGTGTCGAGTAGGCCAGCACTTTCTTGATGTCGCGCTGGACGATCGCGCAGAGGGCGGCGTAAACCGCGGTGACCGTGCCGATCCACATGATGACCTCGAGCGCCTGCGGCACCATGAGGACGTTGATCCGGCAAAGCATGAAGATACCGGCGGCGACCATCGTTGCGGCGTGGATAAGGGCGGACACCGGTGTCGGGCCCTCCATCGCGTCCGGCAACCACACTTGGAGAGGCATCTGCGCCGACTTGCCCATCGCGCCGCAGAACAGCAGGAGGGGAATCGCCGCGCCGGCCGCCAGTTTGCCGGCCGTGCCGAGTTCGCCCAGCTCGGTGAAGTTCACCGTGCCGTTCGCCCAGTAGCACATGATGATGCCGAGCAGGAAACCGAAGTCGCCGACGCGGTTGACGATGAAGGCCTTCTTCGAGGCGTCGGCCGCGGACTGCTTCTCGTGGTAGTGGTTGATCAGCAGCCAGGAGCTGAAACCGACCAGCTCCCAGAAGATGAAAATCATGAACAGGTTGTCGGCGAGGACGATGCCGATCATCGAGAACATGAAGATGGACAGGCCGCCGAAGAAACGGGCGCGGGCCTGGTCGTCGTGCATGTAACCCAGCGAGAACAGGTGGATCAGGAAGCCGACGAAGCCGACGATGAAGAGCATCAGCGCCGCGAGGTCGTCATACTTGATACCGAGCGACACGCTGAAGGTGCCGAAACGCAGCCACTCGACCGAGGACTCGAAGCGCCCGCCGTGCTGCAGGAGGATGATGGAGATCGCCGCAATGGCGCCCGCGACGCCCGTGGAGAGCCACGAGGCGATCGCACCCCGCTTCCGCAGGAACAGGGCGATCACCACCGCGGAAGCCAGCGGCAGCAGGAGGATCAGGATGGCGTGATTGAGCATGCTCATGATGCGTCAGATTGGTAGGGCGAGTCGTCCCCGACGAGCCGCGGCTCATCCGGAGGATTCGCCCTACCCTGCTTCAATCTGTGGTTATCCGTGATCATCCGTAGTTAGTGTTTAAGCTGATTGAGTTCCTCGACCTGGACGGTGTGGCGCTTCCGGAACAGCGCGACGATGATGGCGAGGCCGACGGCGACCTCGGCCGCCGCGATGGTGAGGATGAAGAAGACGAAGACGTTGCCGTCGAGCGTGCCGTTGAACTTCGAGAACGCGACCAGCGCCAGCGTCGAGGCCAGCAGCATGAGCTCGAGGCACATGTAGATCACGAGCGTGTTCTTGCGCAGCAGCACGCCGAAGAAGCCGAGAGCGAACAGCAGGGCGCTGACGAACAGGTAGGACGGCAGGCCGTAGGCGGGGGCGGTGGCGAGGAGCGGGATCATTTGGTCTCCTGGGCGGTGAATTTCTTGCTGAGCACGATGACGCCCAGCATGGCGATCAGGAGCATGAAGCCGACGACCTGCACGGGCAGCAGGTAGGTGGTGAAGAGCTGCTCGGCATAGTGCTTCATCGTCGGCACCGGCACGGACGCCGGGGCCTGGGGCAGCACGGCGCGGGTGGTGAGCGACCAGAGGCCGAGCGCCAGCAGCGCGGCGCCGAGGGCGGACGCCGTGATGGTCATCGGCTTGAAGGCCTTGAAGCTGCCGGGGGTGGTGTCGAGCAACATGATGATGAAGAGGAACAGCGCTACGACCGCGCCGGCGTAGACCAGGATGAGCACGAAGGCCAGCAGCGGGGCGTCGAGCAGCACGAACAGGCCGGCCATGCCGACGAGCGAGAGCAGCAGGAACATGGCGGCGTTGACCGCGTTCTTGTTCAACACGACGAGCAGCGCCGTGGCGACGGTGAGGACCGAGAGGATGAGGAAAAGCGTGTCGCTCATTAGTAGCGGGTAGCGGGTAGCGAGTAGTGAGTAGACCGAGCCATCCATAGATGCCCGCTACTCGCTACTCGATGCTCACTACTTTGCTTGGTTTTCATTAGTGTGCGTTGCCGTGCTCGGCGGCGGCCTTTTTCTTGTCCCACTTGAAATGCTGGTCGGGCAGCGTGCCGCCCAGCTCGTAGAGTTTCGCCTTGTCGTTGACCATCTCGGCGCGGGTGTAGCCGGACATCGAATATTGGTTTTGCAGGAAGATGGCCTCCTCGGGGCAGACCTCCTGGCACAGGCCGCAGTAGATGCAGCGCAGCATGTCGATGTCGAAGGCCTGCGGGCCCTTCTCGACGTGGGCGCGGTCCGGCTGGTCCTCCACGCTGCCGGGCGTGATGCGGATGGCCTTGGGCGGGCAGACGAACTCGCAGAGCTGGCAGGAGACGCACTTCTCGCGGCCGTGCGGATCCTTCACCAGCGTCGGCACGCCGCGATAGCCGGTCGGGATGGGCGGACGCTCTTCCGGATACTGCATCGTCACGTTCGGCGCGAACAGGTGCTTCAAAGTGACCCGCAGTCCCGCGATGATCTGCGGGAAGTAGAGCCGCTCCGAGAGCGTGAGGGGTTTGCGTTCGACGACGTAGGCCATGGCTCAGGAAACGGGTTTCTGCAGGAACGCGATGAGGATCGCGTAGAAGAGGAGGTTGGCGATGGCGAGGGGCAGCAGCTTCTGCCAGCCGAGCTTCATCACCTGGTCGTAGCGGAAACGCGGCACCGTCCAGCGCACCCACATGAAGAGGAAGATGAAGAACAGCACCTTGCCCATGAAGATGGCGATCGAGAGCAGGCCGAGGATCAGCGGCTGGCCGGCGATGTTCAGCCAGGCGGCCAGCGTGGACAGCGGCAGGAAGGGCAGCGGGTTCCAGCCGCCGAGGAAGAGCAGCACGAACACGCCGGAGCCGATGAGCATGTGCGAATACTCGGCGACGAAGAACAGGCCCCACTTCATCGCGCCGTATTCGGTATGGAAGCCGCCGACGAGGTCGGCCTCGCCCTCGGCCATGTCGAAGGGCAGGCGGTTCGTTTCCGCGAAGAGCGCCACGAGGAACACGATCGCGGCGACCGGCATGGTGAGGCCGAACCAGAGGCCGTGCGCGCTCGCCAGCGTGAAGCCCTGCCACGTGCCGCTCTGGAACTCGACCACGTTGAACAGACTCAGCGTGCCGCCGCCGCCGGGGGCGTTGACGGCCAGGAACACCGGCAGCACGGAGAGCGTCATCGAGAGCTCGTAGGAGATGAGCTGCGCCGAGGCGCGGATGCCGCCGAGGAAGGGATACTTCGAGTTCGACGCCCAGCCGGCGAGGATCAGCGCATAGACGCCGAGCGAGGACACCGCGAACACGGCGAGGATGCCGACATCAAGGTTGGCCAGCACAAGCGGCATCAGCCGGCCGGCCTCGTTGAGG
This sequence comes from Lacunisphaera sp., assembly GCA_041909435.1. GTDB lineage: Bacteria > Verrucomicrobiota > Verrucomicrobiia > Opitutales > Opitutaceae > Lacunisphaera. The sequence goes on along the minus strand of JAYRDK010000002.1, from coordinate 4,022 downwards.
TAGGCCCCGAAGGGCACGACCGTGACGGTCGTGAGCGCCGGGATCATGGCGACGACAGGCGCCAGATAGAAATAGAGCTTGTTCACGTGACCCGGCACCGGGTCCTCCTTGAAGAACATCTTGCCGCCATCGGCCATCAGGTGAAACACGCCCAGCCGTTGCAGAAAGCCGATCCCCGGCACCCAGGCGACCCAAAACGGGAGCGCGCGATTCGGACCGGGACGGCCCTGCATCCACGCGGAGACCTTGCGCTCGATCAGCGAGCAGGCGCCGCCGAAGGGGAACATGACGCCGATGACCGCCAGGCCCTTGATGACGGCCTGCAGGAGCGGGTGGAGCCCGGACCAGAGTTCGATCACGGCGGTCATGCGGTGGCGGCCGCGGCGGCCGGTTTGTAGTGGAGCGTCTCGCCCTCGCAGAAGGGCAGCGCGGCCCACGGCGTGGCGTCGAGCAGCAGGCCGGTGGCGGGAAGGTTGGCGTAGGTGACGGTCGCGAGCGGCTTCACCTCGGCCGCGATGACCGCCCAGAGGGAACCGAGGTCGGAAGCCACCGTGGAGCGCGTGACGGCGCCGACGAGGGTGGCCAGCGTGACGAGGTCATCCGCCACGCCCGCCGGGCCGGGGACGGCCTTGGCAAACTTCTGCAGGCGGAACTGCTGGTTCACGAGCGTGCCGGACTTCTCGAAGACGGTGAGCGTCGGGATGACGACCTTGGCGGCGTCGCTCGTGACATTCCGGTGCGTGCCGAGATAAACGACCGAGACCTTGGCGAGCTGCGCAGCGGTGAGGCCGGCGGCGGCCAGGTCCTCGCCGACGGAGAGGATGGTCTTCACCTTGCCGGCGTCGATGTCGGCCGCGAGCGAAGTGAGCTGCTGCGCCGGCAGCGCGGCAATGAGGCCGGTGACGAGCGCGCCGCGGACGTTCGGGTTGCGGTCGGCGGAGACGAGGATCTTGTCCCCCGCCCCGACGCGGCTGACGAGCACGGCGGAAACCTTGAGCGCGTCGGCGAGCTTCTTCGTGAGGAACTGTTCCTCGACGGAGCTGCGGCCGGAACCGACGATGGCGACCCCATTCCGGTAGGGCGAATCCTCCGGATGAGCCGTCTTTCCGAGCGGCTCGTCGGGGACGACTCGCCCTACCAACAGGTCCGCGGCCGCCTTGAGCGCCATCGGGGCCGCGGTGGCCGCACCGTTGATGGTCGGCGCAAGCAGGCGGTTGTCCGCCTTCACCTGCTTGTAGAGCAGGCGGCCGGAGTCGGCCATCCAGGTGTCGTTCACGCCGTCGTTCTGGCGCGGGGTGACGCGGTAGATGACGCCCTCGCGGCTCCAGACCTCGGTGTTGGCGCCGACGGAGGACTCGGTGTCGATGGATGGCGTCTGCTTGAGGAACCAGACGCGCATCTTGAAGCGGAAATCGGTGCTGGTGAGCGCGCCCACCGGGCAGATGTCGACGGTGTTGAGCGAGTAGTTGTTCGCGAGCTGCTTGCCGGGGTAGCAGGTCAGCGTGCTGTAGCTGCCGCGGTCGACGAAGCCGAGCACGTCGTCCTTCGCGACCTCCTTGCTGAAGCGGACGCAGCGCGAGCAGAGGATGCAGCGTTCGTCGTCGAGGGTGACGCGCGGCCCGAGCTGGGTGCGCTTGGGCTTCACGTTCTTCTGCTCGACGAAGCGCGAGTAACCGCGGCCGTAGGCGGTGGAGTGTTCCTGGAGCTTGCACTCGCCGGCCTGGTCGCAGATCGGGCAGTCCAGCGGGTGGTTGATGAGGAGGAACTCGGTGACGCCCTCGCGGGCCTCGCGGGCCATCGGCGAGTTCGTCTTCACGTGCAGGCCGGGCGAGGCGTTGGTGGCGCAGCCGATCTGCGGGCGCGGGATCCAGTTGATCTTCTGCCTGCCGGTGGCCGCGTCCATGATCGGCGCCTTGGTGGCGGGATCCATGGCCGGCATACCCATTTCGATGAGACACATGCGGCAGTTGCCGGCGACGGTCAGCTTCGGGTGGTAGCAGTAGTGCGGGATTTCGATCCCGAGCTGCCGGGCGGCCTCGATCACGTTCGTGCCCTTCGGCACGGCGATGTCCTTGCCGTCGATGTTGACGGTCACGAGGTCGGGTTTGGGCGGAGCGATCATTGCGGCGGGAAAATCAGATGAGCGGGAGGGCGTCGGCGGGCTTCGCGGCCTTCTTGTCCTGGTGGTAGTTTTTGAACTCGTCGCCGAACTTCGCGATGAAGCTCTGGGTCGGCCACGAGCAGGCCTCGCCGAACGCGCAGATGGTGCGGCCGGGGATCTGGTCGGCCACGCCCTTCAGCAGCGCGGCGTCCTGCTCGCGCGCCTCGCCGTGGACCATGCGGGTGGTGATCTTTTTCATCCACAGCGAACCCTCGCGGCAGGGCGTGCACTGGCCGCAGCTCTCGTGCGAGTAGAACGCGTTGATGTTGGCCAGCGCCTCGACCATGTTGACCGAGTCGTCCATCACGATGACGCCGCCGGAGCCGCCCATCGTGCCGATCATGGCGAGCGAATCGAAGTCCATCGGGACATCCTCGACGCCCCAGTCATACTCGACCATGTCCGCGCCGACCTTGCGCTTGCCCTTGTAGCGCTCGCCGAAGCGCATGATCTTGGCGGACGAACCGCCGGGGATGACGGCCTTGAAGGTGCGGCCGGGCAGCGGGCCGCCGCAGACGTCGTTCAGCAGCTGGCCCATCGTGATCTTGCCGGCCTCGAACTCGTAATAACCCGGCTTTTGCACGTGACCCGAGACGCAGAAGATGCGCGTGCCGGTGTTGTTCGGCGTGCCGATCTTCGTATAGGCCTCGCCGCCCATGTCGACGATGTGCTTCACATGGCAGAGCGTCTCGACGTTGTTGACGATCGTCGGGCACTGGTAGAGGCCGAGGACGGCGGGAAAATACGGCGGCTTGATGCGCGGGTTGGCGCGCTTGCCCTCGAGCGACTCGATCAGGCCGGTCTCCTCGCCGCAGATGTAGGCGCCCGCGCCGCGGTGGACGTAGATCTCGCAGCTGTAATTCGACCCGAGGATGTTCGGGCCGACGAGGTTCGCCGCGCGCGCCTCGGCGATGGCCTTCTCGAGGATGCGGGCGCCGTGCGGCATCTCGCCGCGGATGTAGATGTAGGCCTGCTTCACGTTGTTCGCGAAGCAGGAGATCATCGTGCCCTCGATCAGCTGGTGCGGATCCTGGTGCATGATGTAGCGGTCCTTGAAGGTGCCCGGCTCGGACTCGTCGGCGTTGACGATGAGGTAGATCGGCTTGCCGCTCTTCCGGTCGACCAGCGACCACTTGACGCCGCAAGGGAAACCCGCGCCGCCGCGGCCGCGCAGGCCGGACTTCTTGACCTCGTCCATCAGCTCGGCCGGCGGGCGGGCGAACGCCTTCTTCATGACCTCGTAGCCGCCGTGCTTGAGGTAACAGGCGAGGTCATTGGTGTAGCCGGGCTCGTCGATGTGAGCGAAGATCAGGCGGCGTTGGGCGGGAGCAGGCATGAAGGAAAACGGGTCAGTCGTTGATGACGATCTCGATGCCGCCGGTCCACCGGGCGGCGAAGTTGTAGACCATGGCGAGCAGGACGCCGAACACGAAGCCGCCCACCGCGTGGATGAACGGCATGAACAGCGCGCCGGCGCCCGCGAAGAGCCACGGGATGCCGAGGAGCTTGGGGGCAATGGCCAGGTCGGCGGCGGTCGCCGCGGCGCCGAGCGTGAACAGCAGGATGGGTGCGACAATCATGCCGATGACGCCGTTGATCAGCCCCAGCACGAGGCCGAAGCGGATGGGCGGGACCTGCAGGATGCGCACCTTCTTCATTTCTTCAGGGCCTCCCGGCGGATTTGGTCGCTCAAGGCCTTCACCTTGGCGGCGTCGACCTTCTCGTGGAGGTCGTCGTCGATCATGACGACCGGGCCGGTGCCGCAGCTCGCCAGGCACTCGACAAAATCAATCGTCACCTCGCCGTCGGCCGAGACCTCGCCGGTATGGCAGCCGAACTCCTTCTGGAACTGCTCGCAGGT
>JAYRDK010000001.1:0-134530 GCA_041909435.1 Lacunisphaera sp. | reverse complement strand
GGCCCGCGGCAAAGGTCACCGCATCGCCATCACCGCGGTCATGCGCAAGCTCCTCCTCCGTCTCAACCAGATCGCCCACACCCACGAACTAATCCTTGCCACCCAACACAGCTAATTAGTGGTTAAACCTTCCGGAGGCTGGAAAACACTCCCTAATGGTAACCTCAAATTCAGGGTGCCCACAAAGCTTTGCCAAGCGCGCCCCGGCTTGCTCATGTCGCCCCGTGCCCCTGACGAAAGCCGAGCTCTCCCGCCTCCGCGACCTGCGCGACAAGAAGCACCGCGAGGCCGCGGGCTTGTTCGTCATCGAGGGCGAAAAGGTCATCGGCGAGCTGCTGGCGGCAAAATATCCGCTGCTTGAGATCTATGCGACCCCCGCCTGGCCGGGCCTGGCCTCCTTTGGAGGCGGGACGCCCCCGTCCCGCGAGGCATCAGCCGCGCCCGCCGCCCCCAGCGGGGTGAGGGCACCCCGCCCCCAAATCATCGAGGTCACCCTCGATGAGATGTCCCGCGCCAGCCATTTCCCCACCCCGTCCACCGTGCTGGCCGTGGGCGGGATCACGCGCACCCCGCTGGCCGCCGGCACCCTCGACCGCGGCCTGACCCTCGCCCTCGACGGCATCCAGGACCCCGGCAACGTCGGCACCCTGCTCCGGCTGGCCGACTGGTTCGCCCTCGACCGCGTGCTGCTCTCGCCCGACTGCGCGGACCTGTTTTCCCAGAAGGTCATCAACGCCAGCATGGGCTCGTTCGCCCGCGTCACCGTGCACACCGGCCCGCTGGCCGACCTGCTGGCCGGGGCCAAGGTGCCCGTGCTCGGCTGCGACCTCGCCGGCTACGACGTGCATACGCTCCGGCCGGAGCGCGACGCCGTGATTGTGATCGGCAGCGAGGGCCGCGGTCTCTCGCCGGCCGTGTCGGCCCTGGTCACCAAGCGCGTGACCATCCCGCGCTTCGGCGGCGCCGAGTCGCTCAACGCCGCCATCGCCGCCGCCATCGTCTGCGACAACCTGAAGCGGCTGTCGTCCTGAGATAACCCGTCTTGGTGGGAGGGGTTTATACCCCGACGGATCGAGGTGGAACCCGGTCTCCGGACGGGTTGGTTGATAGAAGCGCAGGAAACCCCGGTTTCATCCGCCCGCCCTGAAAACCCGTCCGGAGGCCGGGTTCCACCTTTCAATTCCTCATCAAACCCTGAGCACCGCGCGGAACCCGCGCGCCGCATAATACGACTGCGCCCCGTTGTGCCCGATGAAGACGCGGCCGTAACGCCGATCACCATAGATCGCGCCGCCGAGTTTTCTTATATCCGCCGGTGTCTTCACCCAGCTCGACGTTTTCGTGTCGAATTCGCCCAGCTGCTGCAGGTTTAAATATTCCTCCTCCGTCAGCAGCTCAACGCCCATGGCCGCAGCCAGGTCGATGGCGTTGCTTTTCGGCTTATGCTCCTTCCGCGAATCGAGCCCCTCGCGGTCGTAACAGGTGCTCGTGCGGCCGGCCGGGCTTTCAGGCGAGCAATCAAAGAAAATAAATTCGCCCGTCCTTTCATCCTGCCCGACGACATCCGGCTCCCCGCCGGTTCTTTCCATTTCGAAAAGTGACCACAATTTTCCCGCATTGGCCGCCAGCCGCGCATTCACCTTGGCCCAGTCCAGCCCCTTGTGCCGCCCCATGTTTTTCTCGAAGCGAGCCTTTAACCCACCGAGCAGTTCTGCCGTTTGTGCAGAGGTCAGCTTCTTTTTAGCCTCAGTGTCTTTCATGGCGATTTCAATTTGGTGAGCGGATCGGTGTAACCTGTGTTGCTTAACGTCATCATTAAAGCGCGGAGGAACCAAACACAGGAACTGCCTTTATGATCCGGAGCTGCTTTCTTTATTTTCCATTCACAAGAGTGGACATGAATCTCTGCCGCATCCGCTCGCCAGCCCACGAGTCTCCCATCGTCCAACTGTGAGCCTCTTCAATACCGACACCACCATCTTCCTTTAGATAGAATTTGAGCGCCAACAGCATCTGCCTGCCCTGTTCTCTTCGGCCTACAACCATCATATTATTTTCGATGTCGCTCGCATCAGCGATGAGCCCTTGATCGAGCGCTAAATTGTAAGTCGCGTTCATCGCCGTGGTCAGCAAGCCGGAAGCGACATTCTCGGGTGGAGGTAAAGACTGGGCCGGTAACTGATAATTCCCGATCTTCTTGAAGAGGGCGATCTGCCGATCCGACAGGGGGCTCGTATCAAAATTTGGCAGCATACAGCTAGACAACATCGCAAGGACAACGAACGCTGAAACTAGTTTTTTCATTGAAAACGTTGTTTACGCCACTGGCTGTGGCTCACTCAAATTCATGGGACGTTGCATGCGTGGACATTGGCGAAAATCAGGTCCGGCCCAAACCTGGTCAGTCACTGGTGCGGGAACGGTAGTTTTGCCGGCGGTCAATTCAATCCGCAAATCGTCGGGCCAAGGCGTTTAAACACAGAGCGCGCAGAGGACGCAGAGAATGGGCCGGGTGAATCGGTTTTCTCCGCGGCCTCTGCGTCCTCTGTGTTAAAAATCTGCGGTTCGAACAATCGCCGCCTCAGCCCTTCTTCTTCGCGATCCAGGCGCGGACGTTTTCTTCGAGGAGGTCCATCGGCACGGCTCCGTCCTTCAGCACGAGGTCGTGGTATTCGCGGAGGTCGAACCTCGCGCCGAGTTCCTTCTTCGCGAGCTCGCGCAGCTCGAGGATCTTGAGCTGGCCGACCTTGTAGGCCGTGGCCTGGCCGGGCCACACGATGTAACGGTTGGTCTCGGTGAAGATGTCGCGCTCGGGGTTCGGCGTGTTTTTGCGGAAATAATCCATCGTCTGCTCGCGCGTCCATTTCTTGTCATGCAGGCCCGTGTCCACCACGAGGCGCACGGCGCGCAGCAGCTCGTCGTAGAGCCGGCCGAAGTCCTGCATGGGGTCCTGGTAGAACCCGAACTCCTTCGGGAAATACTCGGCGTAGAGCGCCCAGCCCTCGACGTAGGCGGTGTTGCCGCCGAACTTGCGGAAGCGCGGGATGCCCGTGAGTTCCTGCGCGATGGCGATCTGCATGTGATGGCCGGGAATGGCCTCGTGGTGCGCGAGGGTCTCCATCTCGAAGATCGGCACGCCGCGCATGTCGATCGTGTTGACGTAATACGCGCCGGGCCGCGACCCGTCCGGGGCCGGCTGCTCGTAGAACGCGCCCGCCGAGCCCTGCTCGCGGAACGGCTCGACCGGCTTCACGACGAGCGGCGCCTTGGGCTTGATGGTGAAGAACTCGTCGAGCCGCGCGCGCATCGTGTCAATGATCTCGGTGGCGCGCTTCATGTAGGCGGCCTTCCCCTCGGGCGTGGTGGGATAATAGAACTGCGGGTCCTCCTTGATGTATTTGAAGAAGGCCTGCAGGTCGCCCTTGAAGCCGACCTGCTTCATGATGGCCTCCATGCCGCTGTGGATGCGGGCCACCTCGCGCAGGCCGAGCGCGTGGATTTCCTCGGCGGTGAGGCGCGTCGTCGTCGAGCCGCGCAGCTGGTAGGCGTAGAACTCGGCCCCCTCCGGCAGCTTCCACACGCCGTCGTCGGTGGTGGTGAGTTTTTCCTGCGCCTGCAGCAGGGCGATGAGCTTGCCGTAGGCGGGCTGGACCGCCCCGGTGAGCGCGGCCGTGGCGTCGGCGAGCAGCGACGCCTTGGTGGCGGCGTCGGCATCCTTGAGCGCGGCGATCTTGCCCTCGATGTCCTCGAGGAGCGCGCTCTTCTTGCCCGACTGGTCAAAGGGCGCGCCGGCGATCACCTCGCGGCAGGAGTCGACGACGAGCCCGTAGACGAACTTCGGCGGCATGATGCCCTTGGCCGCGCGGACCCCGGCCTTGTCCATCAGCTGGTCGAGCAGCGGCGCGATGCCGCGGAGGCGGGCGATGTAGGCGCGGGCGTCGGCGACGCTGTCCACGCGGTGAAAGTTGATGAGGAAGGCCGGCACGTCGGAGTGCAGGCCGGACATCTGGTTGAGCGGATAGCTGTGGTAACGCCAGCGCCAGCCCTCGATCGCGCGCTCGGCGTCGCGCACGAACATCCGGTAGCTGACCTTCGCCTGGTCGTCGAGGAGGTCGTAGTTGATGGTGCGCTTCAGCTCGCCGAGCTGCTTCACGCCAAGCTCGAAGTCCTCCAGCTCGCGGGCCTCGGAGAGGTCGTCCCACTTGTCGTAGTCGGTCTTCATGCCCAGCTGGGTCATGAACATCGGGCTGCGGGCGACGTTCTCGTCGAAGACGCGCTCAAAGAAGGCATTGGCCTTGGCGGACTCGGCGGCGATCTCGGCCGTCGTGGCGGCGCGGGCGGGCCAGACGGCGAGCGCGGCGGCCACGCACGCGAGGAGGAGGCGGGTGCGGTATTGCATAGGGGGAATGGTGGTTTGCCGCGAATTCCGGCGCGGGGCAAGCCGCGAGGAATCTGGCGCGCTTTTTGGGAGGGCCGGCCTCCCGGAGTGATTAACCACTAATGGATTCATCAAAGGATGAATCCTTATAATTGAGCTCCGACTAATCGTCTTCGCCATGGGGCTTCGGGGGCCGGCTGATCGCCGGCTTTTCCTCAGTCTGCGATTAGCAGACTCCCAAGACCTAAACCGGAGACGATAAGTCGGAGGGGACAACCAAAGTTTCGCCATTGGCGAAACTCATTAGTGGTTACCAAGCCGATCGCGGTCGGTCAGGAGACCGACCCTCCATTACTCCCCGTCGTATTTCATCCCCACCGCGGCGCGCCAGCGGTCGAGCACCGCCATGTTGCCGAGCGAGTCGGCGTGGCTCATGGCGGCCGCTTCCAATTCGCCGCGCGCGATGGCGTCGCCCACGGTGTCCGCCTCGAGCGTGTAGAGGCTGGTGTCCGCCGGGCAGATTATCTCTGCCGCCGCCGCGCCGGTGCGCTGGACGATGATCCGGCCCGGACCTTCCGCATCCGTGCCGGGATGAAACGGCGCCGGCACACCGATGATGCCCTCGGTGCCGTGAATCCGCACGGAGAGCTCCTTGGCCGTCGTGATGCCGCAGGCAAGCTGCGCGAGCGCGCCGCCGGGAAATTTCAAGGTCGCCGCGGCCTGTTCGTCCACCCGGGCCACCGGGTGGATGCGGCCCGTGCCGTGAAACTCAACCGGCTCGGCGAACGCCTGGCCCTCGGCCGCGCCGGCGACCAGCCGCGCGATGGACGCCGGGTAACAGCCGATGTCGAGGATCGCCCCGCCGCCGAGCGCGCGGTTGTAGAGCCGCAGCTGCGGATCGACCGGCCGGTTGAAACAGAACACCGCCGAGATGAGCCGGAGTTCCCCGACGGCGCCGGAGCGCACGAGTTCCGCCAGCTTCGCCGTCTGCGGGTGGCAGCGATACATGAACGCCTCCATCAAAAACACCTGGTGCTGGCGCGCCGCCGCGACCGCCCGGGCGGCGTCGGCGTGGTTGAGGGCGAGCGGTTTCTCGCAGAGGATGTGTTTCCCGGCCTGCGCGGCGCGGACGCACAGCTCCGCGTGGGAGTCATGCGGCGTGCCGATGTAAACGGCCGACACGGCCGGGTCGGCGAGGAGCGCCTCGTAGCTGGCGTGCGCCGTGATGCCGCCGAAGTCCGCGGCGAATCTGCCCGCCGCCTCCGCCGTGCGGCTGCCGACGGCCACCAACCGGCCGGTGCGCGAGGTGGCCAGCGCCGTGGCGAACATCCGGGCGATACGCCCGGTGCCGAGGATGCCCCAGTTGAGTTTGTTGGCCATCAGCTCAATGCGCCCACTCGTTGCGGGCGTCGTCCACCATCTGCTGCAGCACGGGGAACCGGATCTCGCCGTAGTTGAACGCCACGCGGAGCTTCCCCTCGCGGTAGACCCAGGTCGTCGGCACCCACGTGACGGGCAGCCCCAGGAACGAGCTGAGCCGGTCCGCCGCAAGGCGCGAGGGATTGGGATGCGTGAGCAAAAGCAGGTTGGGCTGCGCGCCGAGGCCGGCGGCGGCGAGGCGTGGCGCCGGGTCCTGGCCCTTGTGCCAGATGTTGAGGAAGACGACCTTCACGTCGGGATTGGCGGCGATGAACTTCGCCCAGCCGTCCGCCGGGTCGAACTCGGCCCGGCAGTTCGGGCACCACGGCGCCCAGAAATGCACGACGGTCACCTGCGGGCCGGCGACGAGGTCGGCCACCTGCATTTCGAGCGGGTCGGTCGCGGGCGCCGCCGCGCGAAGCAGGCCGGCGGTCGCCAGCGCGAGGAGAAGGGCCATTCGTTTCATGGCGGAGAACATGCCCAGGTGCGCGGGGCGCGCCAGCGGTTTTTGCGAGGCAGGGCGGGGACTCCGTTCCCCGCCACCGCGCGGAACGGAGTCCGCGCCCTACCTTAATTCCCTCACCGATACGGCTGGTGCAGCTCGACCGGCGACGACTTCTTCCGCAGGCGGAGGTTGAGCATCTCGACGATGAAGGCGAAGGCCATGGAGAAGTAGATGTAACCCTTCGGGATGTGCTGCCCGAGCGACTCGCCGACGAGCATCACGCCGATCAGGATGAGGAAACTCAGCGCCAGCATCTTCAGCGTGGGGTGGCGGTTCACGAAGTCGCTGATCGTGCCGGCGAAGACGAGCATCACGCCCAGCGCGATGACGACCGCGACGATCATCACCCACAGGTGGTTGGCCATGCCGACGGCGGTGATCACCGAGTCGAGGGAGAAGACGATGTCGAGCAGCAGGATCTGGACGATGGTCGCCTGGAACGACGCGGCCTTGGGGCCGCCGGAGGCGTGGCCGTCCACGCCCTCGAGCTTCTCGTGGATCTCGACCACGCTCTTGCCGATGAGGAACAGGCCGCCGATGAAGAGGATCAGGCTCTTGCCGGTGATGCCGAGGTCGGCCACGGGCAGCGTGAAGAGCACCTTGGTCAGGCTCATCACCCAGGTGATGCTCATCAGCAGGATGATGCGCGTGATCAGCGCGAGGGACAGGCCGAGCTTGCGCGCCTTGTCCTGCTGCTCGGGCGGCAGCTTGCCGGCGAGGATCGAGATGAAGATGACGTTGTCGATGCCGAGCACGATCTCGAGCGCCGTCAGCGTCACGAGGCTGATCCAGATCTGCGGGTCGGTGAGCCAGTCCATAGGCGGGGAGAAAGCCCGGTTGCCCGCCCGAGGTCAACGCCGCGGCCGATGGAAAAACCCGCATTCTTTCAAGCCAGCCGGAGACCAGGGTGGAGCCCGGCCTCCGGACGGGCTTTCAGGAGCAACGAACACGTCACAAACCTGTCCCGAGGCCAGGTTCCACCTTTCACGGCGCCAACCCGGCAAACGAGAGCCCGAACCGGATCCAGAAGGGGATCGTGAACAGCGCCAGCGCCGTCGTGCCGAGGATGATCTGCACGGCCACGAGCGGCTGCCCGCCGTAGAGGCGGGCCACGATGATCGACACGACCGCCGAGGGCATCGCCGCCTGGATCACCAGCACGCGCTTCAGCTCCACCGGGCACGGCAGGTAGCGGGCCGCCAGCAGGAAGACCCAAGGCAGCACCACCAGCCGCAGCAGCCAGGCCGTGAGCGTGACGCGCGGGTTGACCAGCCGCCGCGGGTCGTCGAGGTGCGGCTGGATGCTGATGCCGGACACGAGGAGGCCGAGCGGGATGGCGCACACGGCGAGCGTGTGCACCAGGCTCATCAACACCGCGGGCAGGTGGCCGGACAGCCCGGTCAGGTTGCAGCCGATGGCCGCCACCAGGGCGATGAGCGGGCCGTTGATGAGCTTGCGCCAGCCCGCGAGGGGCGAAAGACCGGTCACCACCAGGACGCCGCCGGTCCAGATCGCGGCCTCCACGCCGACGTTGTGGACGAGCAGCACCGCCCGGCTTTCCACCCCGAACATCGCGTCCATCAGCGGCAGGGGCAGGTAGCCGTAATTGGTCAGCCCGACCGCCAGCGCGAAGGTGCGCAACCCGTGTCCGATCGTCAGCCCCAGCGCGCGGGCCATATACCATCCCACCGCCATCGACAGCAGCGTCAGCGCGAAACCGAGCAGGGGGGGCCAGTAGAGATTGCCGGGCTCGCGCAACGAGGGGTTCGTCGCCACCGACTCGAAGATCAGGCACGGGGTCGTCACCCGGATGACGAGGTTGAACAGGCTGTTCTCGCCCGCCTCCGAGATCCATTGCCAGTGCCGCATGGCCGTGCCGATCGCGATCATCGCGAACACCGGCAGCAGGACCAGGAAGAGTTGGCCGTAGGACATCATGGCAGGGGACGCAGGACAGACGACGGCGGCCGGAAAGGCCAGCCCGGGATCAGGGGTTTTCGCAACACGGCGGGAGGGGTTTTATACCCCGACTAAACACCGCCGCTAACAGTCGGTGTGTAAAACCCCTCCCACCAAGACTGACCCCGCCCTCCACTCTCACCTTTCCTCCGCCAAGCCCGCCATCGCCCGGCCCGCGAGCCAGCCGCCGGTCCACGCCGCCTGGAAGTTGAAGCCGCCGGTGATGCCGTCCACGTCGATCACCTCGCCGGCGAAGTGCAGCCCCGGCACGAGCCGGCTTTCCATCGTCTTGAAATCGATCTCGGCGAGCCGCACGCCGCCGCAGGTGACGAACTCCTCCTTGAAGGCGCTCTTGCCCGTCACGGCGAACTCCCCCGCCCCGACCTGCGCCGCCAGCGCGCGCAGGCCCGCACCGGACACGGTCGCCCAGGTCGCGTCGGGCTTGAGCCCCGCCGCCGGCAGGAGTTTTTCCCAGAGCCGCAGCGGCAGCCCGACCGGACACCACGTGGCCAGCTGCTTTTTGGGATTGGCCGCCTTCGCCTGCTCGAGCGCGGCGCGCAGGGTCTCGGGGTTGAAGGCCGGCGCCCAGTTGACCGTGAGCGTGAACCGGTAGCCGCAGTCGTGCAGCAAACGCGCGCCCCATGCCGACAGTTTCAGCACCGCCGGGCCGCTCAGGCCCCAGTGCGTGATGAGCAGCGGGCCGCGCTCCTTCAGCGCCGTGCCGCGCACCGCCGTGACCGCCTCCTCGACCGAGACGCCCGACAATTCCTTCAGCCGCGGGTCGTCGATGTGAAAGGTGAACAGCGACGGCACCGGCGGCTCGATGGTGTGGCCCAGCTGCGCGGCGATCGCGAACCCCGTGTTGGATTTGTTGCCGCCCGTCGCCAGCATCAGCCGGTCGCAACTCACCACCTCGCCGGTCGTGAGCGTGACCTGAAATCCAGCGGACGTTCTCGCCACCGCCTTCAATCCCGTCCGCAGCACCACCCGCACGCCGGCCCGGGCCGCGGCGGTCTCCAGGCAGTCCACGATCGTCTGCGAGCTGTCCGTCGTCGGAAACATGCGGCCGTCCGCCTCGGTCTTCAACGGCACGCCGCGGCCCTCGAACCACGCGACGGTGTCGCGCGGCTGCCAGCGGTGAAAGGCGCCGAGGAGTTCGCGCCCGCCGCGCGGGTAGCGTTGCACCAGCTCGCGCGGCTCGAAGCAGGCGTGCGTGACGTTGCAGCGGCCGCCGCCCGACACCTTCACCTTGGCCAGCGGGTGCGCCGTGGCCTCGTAGAGCGTGACCGCGCAGCCCGGGTCGGCCTCGGCGCAGGCGATGGCCGCGAAAAAGCCCGCCGCCCCGCCACCCGCGATGACTACGTGCCGTTGACCCATGGCCCGCGAGCGTGCGTTCGCCCCCAAGGGTTGTCCAAGTCAAACCGGTGGAGGCGGGACCAAAAGAAAAGCGCCGCGGCCCCACGCCACGGCGCTTCCTTTTGCACACCGCGGCCGGCGGCCGCGGCAAGGTTACTTGTCGCCCTTCTTCTCGCCCTTGGCGGGGCGCTCGCCGCCGCCGCGGGGGCCGCGCTCGCGCAGGTCGGCGAACTTCTTGGCCTGCTCGGGCGTGAGGATGGCCGCGATGGCCTTCTGGTTTTCCTCGCGGAGGGCCCGGCCCTTTTCGCGGCGCTGCTCCTGGGAGAGGGACTCGTCCTTCCGGAGCGCCTGCATCTGCTCCTGTTGGTGTTTCATGACCGGGCCGAGCTTGGCCTTCTGGTCGGCGGTCAGACCGAGTTCCTCGGCGAGACGCTCGAGATTGGGGCGGGCGCCGCCACCGGGACCGCCGGGGCCGTGTTCACGGGCCGGCGCCTGGCTTTCGGCGGGCTGGGCTTGCAGGGCGGGCATCGCGGCCAGGGCCGCGGTCAGGATCAGGGATGTCAGCTTGAGCTGGTTTTTCATGGATGGGTTTTGGGTTCGGAGAAATGACGGCGGCCCGGATCGGCGGTTACTGCGGGCCGGGCCGGCCCGGAAAAGAAAAGCGCCGCGGCCCCACGCCACGGCGCTTCCTTTGGCACACTCTGCCTGACGGCAGAAGCTGGTCAGTGGGCCGGCGGCGGGCCCATCTTCTCGCCGCCCTGGTGGCGGCCCGGGCCGCGCTTGCCGTGGGCGGCCTTCATTTCCTGGGCCTTCGCCTTTTGCTCCGGCGTGAGCACGGCCTCCATCTCGGCGCGCAGTTCCTTCTGCAGCCCGATGGCCTTCTCGCGGTGCTGGAAGGCGATCTGGCGCATCTTGGCGCGCTGGTCGTCGGTCAGGCCCAGGGCCGCGGCGCGCTTCTCGCGCTGGTGCTTCAGCTGCTGGTGCGCGCGCTGCGCCAGCCGGTGCATCTGCCGCGGATCAGGCCGGTGCCGGCCGAAACGCTGCGGGCCGGGGCCGGGGCCCACGCGGCCCATTTTATGCGCGGCGCCCGACTGGCCGGGACCCATGCGCGCATGCGCCTGCATCATCTGTTGCTGCTGCTCGGGCGTGAGCACGGCCTTCATCTGCTCCCGGTTGGCTTCCATGATCCCGCGCACCTTGGCGCGGCGGTCTTCGGGCGAAAGGGCCTTGTCCCCGGCCACCGCGTCGAGCGCGGTGCGCTGCGCCTGGCGGAGGTCGGCCAGCTTGGCCCGCTGCTCAACGGTCAGGCCGAGCTGGTCGGCGACCATCCCGGCAAATTTTTCCCCGGGACGCGCGGCGGGGGCGGCTGGGGCGGAGACGTCCGCGGCATGCGCCGCGACGGCGAACAGACAGGCTGCACCGCAGAGGGTGAGCGAGAGAGGCAGGATCTTTTTCATGGTGATCGGAGTTGGAAAGATGACGGCGCACCCCCGGCGCGGTTACGGCCGCCGCTTCCGGCCGGGCCAAAGAAAAGCGCCGTGGCCCCACGCCACGGCGCTTCCTTTGCACACACTGCTGCTGAGCAGTAAGCTTCACCCGGATAGACGCCGCACGCCGCGGAACGTTGCATCATTTGCCGGGAAAAATCTTCGCCGCGCGTGTAACCTCGTCCGGGGCCCGCCGTCCATGCGCCGCTTTACTCCGGGACCGGCTTCGCGCAACGTGCCCGCTCCCGCCCGCATGAATTTTCCGCAGCTCACCGCCCTCGCCGGACAGACCGTCGCCGCCGCGCGGCGCCCCCTGCCCGCCGCGGTGCGCGCGGCCGCGGACCGGGTGCCGGTCTGCTACGAGCCCCGCCCCAACGCCGCCATCCTGGCCGAGGGCTGGGAGCCGGACATCCTCGGCCTCTTCATCGGCCACGTCCACGGCGCCGACCTCGACGCGGGCACGCCGCAGGCCCTGCCGCCCCAGATCATGCTTTTCCTGGAAAACATCTGGGACTACGCCGAGGGCGACGAGGCGATCTACCGCGACGAGGTCCGGCTGACCTACCTCCACGAGCTGGGCCATTACCTCGGCTGGGACGAGGACGAGATCGCGGAACGGGGGCTGGATTAAACGGGTCATTTGCCTCAGGTGGAGCCCGGCCTCCGGACGGGCTGATTGACGCAAAACCCGCCCGGAGGTCGGGTTCCACCACCCAACGCCCCGGCCCGCGGGCCAAGTAGGGCTTTCATTCCCCCGCTGAATCTGCATATACCCGTCTTGGAAAACAGCTTTGCGCTCCTCCGGCGCAGCCCCATTCTCCGTCCCATTCAACCATGAAGAAGTTCCTCTCCGCCCTTTTCTGTGTGACCGCGCTGGCGGTCACCCTGCCCGCCGCCGGCATCACCCGCGAGACCGTGGTCTCCCATCTCGATAGCTGCGAGGCCATCCTGCAGGAAATCCAGGGCAACGTGAAGACCGCCATCCCGGCCGACAAGCTGCGCAGCGCCAAGGGCATCGTCATCGTCAACCAGTTCCAGGCCGGCTTCATCTTCGGCATCAAGGACGGTTACGCGGTCGCCATGGTCCGCCGCCCGAACGGCAAGTGGTCCGTGCCCGCCTTCCTCAAGGCCGGCGAGCTCAGCTTCGGCCTCCAGGCCGGCGGCAAGTCCATCAACGCCGTCTACCTGCTCATGGACGACAACACCACGCGTCTCCTGCTGAAGAACCGCATGAACCTCGGCGCCGAGGCCAAGGCCGTCGCCGGCATCCGCGCCGCCGAGCGCGAGGCCAATTCCAAGAATCTCCCGGGCGACGCCAACGTGCTCGTCTACTCGACCACCGAGGGCTTCTACCTCGGCGCCGCCATCAAGACCGGCTACATGTCCCCGAGCGAGGAAGCCAACCGGCTCTTTTATAATACCAACCACCGCATGCCGGAGCTGCTCTTCAGCGACTGGGTCACGCCCCCGGCCGAAGCCCAGTTCATCATGAACTACGTGACGCGCCTCACGCAGTAAGCGCCGGAAAATCCCGCCCCCGCTTCAACCCGCCGCAACCCGGCGGGTTTTTTGTGCCCGCCGCCCGAAACTGTAGGTGGCGTGCTTGCACGCCACGTTGCGCGCAAGCGCGCAACCTACATTAACCGCGCCTGGCGCGTTTATTCCTCCCGCCACGCCGCCACGTGCGCGACCAGCAGCCCGATCACATCCTCCGCGATGCGCGCCTGCGCCTCGGTGCGGTTGGCCCCGGGCACCTCGATGGTGCCGGAGTTCAGCGCCAGCCGGCCGTTCGGCCGCCGCTGGCAGATCGCCCACCACGCCATCGGCGCCTTCACGCCGGCCGCGCGGTCGGGCTCGGCGTAGCCGGTCGTCGCCGCGGCCAGGTCCGCGCCGAAAAGCTCCATGACGCCATGGGCCATCTCCACGGCCACGCGCTGCGACACGCAGTTGACGCGCCGCGCGTGCGCCCGGTTCACGCCGAGGAGTTTCACCTTCTGCTCCAGGCTGTAGGCCGTGACGCCGCCGAGAAAATAGTTCGACGCCCCCGACACCGCCGCGATCCGCGCCTGCACGTGCCCGGCCGTCAGGCTCTCCGCCACGGCGAGCGTCAGCCGCGGCTTGCGCATCATCAGTTGCTTCAGACGGGCCTCGTAATTCATGCCCGCAGACTGCCCGCCCGCGCCGCGAAGAAAAGCCTGGTTTGTGCTGAAATGTCGGGCCGCCGCTTGTCGACTGACCGCGTTCGATGGTAGGGGCGGTTGCCCTCAACCGCCCTTGTTCGCCGAAGGGCCGTTGAGGGCAACGGCCCCTACCGGCCCGGCGACAAGCGAAGGCCCTACAATTTCTGCGCCAGGATCCGCCGCACGCGCCAGTGCAGCCGCCGGTTGACGATGTAACCGACGCACCCAGGCGCCCCGCAACGGCAGGGATGGTCCCGCCACTCCGAAAGATCGAACCGGTAATCGTAGGTCAGCTCCTCGCCGGCCGGGATGTCGCGCAGCGCCACGATCCAGATCCGGCCGCGGACCACGTGCGTCTCGCAGTTGGGGTCGCAGGAGTGGTTGATCCGCCGCGCCAGGTTCCACGGCACCCGGCCGTCGATGTCGTGCCGCCGGTTCAGCTCGTAGACATATACACAACCGTCGCCGCCGGTCGCCAGCCGGGCCAGGCGCTGCTCGTCGCGCCGGTCCGCCTCGGCCTTGGTGATGCGCTCGCCGACATACTCGATGATGCGCGTCCCGCGCGCGAGGTCCGTCCGGGCGAAGAGCCCGTAGCCGTGCAGGCCGGACCGGGCCAGCCGCACCGTGGCCGGCGGTTTTGGCCGGCCGTTTTTCCCGCCCGGCGCACGCTTCACGGCTTCAGCTCCACCCCGACCGGGCAGTGGTCGCTGCCGTGCACGTCCGACTCGATCCACGCGCGCTTGAGCCGCGGCTTGAGCGCGGCCGAGGCCATGACGTAGTCGATGCGCCAGCCGACGTTGTTGGCCCGGGCGTTGGCGCGGTAGGTCCACCAGCTGTAATGGCCCGCGCCCGGCTCGAACTGCCGGAAGGTGTCGATGAAACCGGCGCCGAGGAAGTCCCGGAAGCCCGCCCGCTCCTCGTCGGAGAAGCCGGGGTTGCCGACGTTCTCCTTCGGCCGCGCGAGGTCGATCTCCTCGTGCGCCACGTTCAGGTCGCCGCAGAACAGCACGGGCTTCTTCTTCTCGAGTTTCTTCGCATGGGCCAGCAGCGCCCGGTCCCACGCCTGGCGGAATCCGAGGCGCGCGAGCTCCGGCTGCGCGTTCGGCACATAGACCCCGACAACATAGTGGTCGGCGAACTCCGCCGTGATGGCCCGGCCCTCGGCGTCGTGCGCCGGCGAACCGAGGCCGAGCGTGACGCCCAGCGGCTTCTGCCGCGTGAACAGCGCCGTGCCGCTGTAGCCCTTTTTCTCCGCGGCGTTCCAGACCAGCTCATAACCCTTCGGCCAGGCCACGCCCTGCACGTCGCCGGGCAGCGCCTTCACCTCCTGCAGGCAGATGACGTCAGCCTTGGCGGCATTCATCCAGTCGAGCAGGCCCTTGCCGAGGGCGGCGCGCACGCCGTTGACGTTCCAGGAAACCAGTTTCATGCGGTCCTAGTTCGCCGGTTCAAATGCCGGCTGCAACCTGTTTTGTCTTCCGCCGGCTTCGGCCGCCGGACAGCTTGGCGCAATGCCGGCCTGCACACTTGAGCTGAAGACCATCCCCAACGCCCCGCGCGACGAGATCGCCGGCTGGCTGGGCGATGCGCTCAAGGTCAAGGTCCACGCCCCGGCCCTCGAGGGCCGCGCCAACGACGCGCTGCTGGAATTTCTCGCGGACAAACTCGGCGTCCATCGCCGCGACGTCACCCTCCTCCGCGGCGACAAGTCCCGCCACAAGGCCGTCCGCATCGCCGGGCTGACGCTGGCCGAGGTGAAAACCCGTCTCGTGATTTGAGGGCGGCGGTGTCGGGTAATGACACAAACCGCAGTTGCCACCCCATCCCCACCGGGCAACTTTCCTCCCCCGCATCCCTCATGTCGGTCTTCAAGCCCATCCCCCTCGGTCAGCGTATTCCCGGCAGCCCGCACTCCGTCGCCTGCAGCCTGCCGGCCATGGCGGATGTCATCGGCTACGAGGAAGGCCGCCCCGAGACCACCAAGCACATCGCGTCCGGCTACCCGCGCTTCGTCGTCCACACCCACGCCAAGCGTCTCTGCGAACACCTCGCCCGCCGCCCCGAACTCGCCGGCCAGTCCCTCTGGCTCGTCACCTCCGCGAAAATGGCCGCCGCGCTCGCCGACCATCTCGGCCGCACCGGCCCGGCCGCCGCCACGTCCTTCACCATCGACGGCATCGACGGCGTCGCGCACACCGACACCCCGGAGCTGAACGCCCGCGGCAAGGTCTACCTGCAGAACATCGGCGGCTTCCTCTCGTCCCGCGCCGCCGAGGACCACCTCGTCCGCCTCGGCCAGCTGCCGGCCGCCGCGCCGGAGAAACTTTTCGCCGGCGACGCCACCGCCGAGATCAGGCGCGTGCTGCGCGGCCCGTTCCCCGTCGCCGACGCCGACCTCCTGCTCGCGCCGAGCGGCATGAACGCCCTCTACGCCGCGTTCCGCGCCATCAGCACCGTGCAGGCCCGCGCCGGCCGCACCGCCTGGCTCCAACTGGGCTGGCTCTATCTCGACAGCATCGCGCTGCTGAAAAAATTCACGCCCGACCCCGCGCGCGACTACCTCCGCCACGGCGACGTCACCGACCTGGCCGGCTTGGAAAAACTCTTCGCCGCCCACGGCCCGCGCCTCGCCGGCCTGATCATCGAGGCCCCGACCAACCCGCTCATCCAGACGGCCGACCTCGCCGCCGTCACCGCCCTCGCCCGCAAGCACGGCGCCAAGGTCATCCTCGATCCCGCGGTGAGCTCGCCGTTCAACGTCGATCTCCTGCCCCACGCCGACCTCGTCGCCACCAGCCTCACCAAATACACCGCCCACGAAGGCGATGTCATCGCCGGCGCCGTCGTCATCAACTCCTCGCGTCGCGACGCCACCGAGCTCCGCGCCCTCGTCGCCGCTCAACTCGAGCCCGTGCACGGCCGCGACCTCGCCCGCCTCGCCGCGCAGATCGGTGCCACGGCGGACATCGTCGCCCGTATCAACGCG
Source organism: Lacunisphaera sp. (assembly GCA_041909435.1). GTDB lineage: Bacteria > Verrucomicrobiota > Verrucomicrobiia > Opitutales > Opitutaceae > Lacunisphaera. The sequence goes on along the minus strand of JAYRDK010000001.1, from coordinate 118,260 downwards.
ACCACGCTCAAGGTCGCCGCGTTCCTCGAGTCGCACCCGGCCGTCGCCCGGGTCTGGTGGGCGCACCAGCCCGCCACCAAGGCGAACTATCTCAGGATCGCCCGCACGCCCGCGTCGCCGGGCTGCATGATTTCCTTCACGCTCAAGGGCCCGCTCGCGAAGTTCTACGACGCCGTCCGCCTCCCCAAGGGCCCGAGCTTCGGCATGACGACGACGCTCATCTCGCCGTTCATCTACCTCGCGCACTACGACCTCGTCACGAGCGAGACCGGTCGCGCCGAGCTCGCCGCGCACGGCCTGTCCCCCGACCTGCTCCGCCTCTGCCTCGGCACCGAGCCGGTCGACGACATCATCGCGACCCTCGCCGAGGCCTTGGATTGACCCGCAAATCCTCCTGAGTTTCGCCCGCTGGCTGATGTCAACTATTGGTTGACATCAGCGCCACCCCCCGTCCGCGGCGCCTCAGCGCGCAGCGGCCGTCAGCCGGTGGAAGCGCCACCCGAGCAGCAGCGCCGCGCAGCCCAAGCCTGCGGCGAGACCCGTCCATAATCCGACCGCGCCGAGCGGGGTGTGGAACGCCAGCCAGTAGCCAAGCGGCAGGGAGATCACCCAGTAGGCGATGAAAGTGATGACGGTCGGCACGCGCACGTCGTGCAGGCCGCGCAGGGCGCCGACGCTGATCACCTGGCCGCCGTCGAAGAGCTGGAAGAGCGCCGCCACCACGAGCAGCTGCGCCGCCAGCGCGGCCACGTCCGTCGCCGGCGTGAACGCCCGCGTGATCACCGGCCCCGCGAGCGCGAACGCCAGCGCGAAGCCCACCATGATGACCAGGCCCGTCAGCAGCGCGCCGAAGCCGATCGGCCGCAGCGCGCCGGTCCGGCCCTCGCCGCTCGCGCGGCTGAGGCGCATGCTCACGGCGAGCGACAGCCCGAGCGGGAACATGAAGGCCAGCGACGCGCAGCCGATGGCGATCTGGTGCGCGGCCAGCGGCACCGTGCCGAGCCAGCCCATCATCAGCGCGGACGCGGCAAACGCCCCGCCCTCGAACAGGAGCATGCCCGCCGCCGGCACGCCCAGCCTCAGCAGCGTGGCGAAACGGCCGCGTTCCCAGCCGGCCCACGGCGCGGACCGCACCGGCGCGAAGGTCGACGAGGTGTTCAGCCACAGCGCCAGCGCCACGACCGCCGCGAACCGCGCGATCAGCGTCGCCCACCCGGAGCCGACCAGGCCCAGCGCCGGAAACCCCAGGTGCCCGAACACGAACACCCAGTTGAGCAACGCGTTCAGCCCGATGTCGGCGAGCATGATGCCCATCGGCACCCACGGCCGGCCGAGCGACTCGGCAAACTGGCGCTGCACCTGGAAAAACAGCGCGAACACGATCGACCCCGCGATCAGCAGGTAGAACGGCCGCACCACCGCCACCACCTCCGCCGGCTGGCCGAACCGGTGGAGCTGCCAGGACAGGACCAGCATGCCGCCAAACGCCAGCACGCCGACGGCCAGCGCGAGCGCCCGGCCGTGCCGCAGCCACGCCGCGCAGCCGGCCTCGTCGCCCGCGCCGTGGTCGCGCGCCGCGAACACGCCCGTGCCCAGGATCAGGCCGAGCCCGACCACGTAGAAGATGTTGAACACGCCGTGCGTGAACGCCGCCGCCGCCAGCTCCACCTTGCCGACCCGCCCGATGAAGGCGTTGTCGGTCAGCCCGATCAGCATCTGGCTGACCTGCCCGACGATGATCGGGAAGGCCAGCCCCAGCGTCGGGCCCAGCTCGCGGCGGAGATCGGACATTTTAACCACCCCGGCACGAAGCCCGCGAAGCCGGGCGGGCGCAAGCTTCCCGGCATGTATCGGCCGGTGGGCAGGGAAACTGTGTGGGTGTAGGTGGCGCGCTCGCGCGCCACGTTGCCCGCAAGCGGGCAACCTACAACCGGAAGGCCGCCTGCGATTATCATGCTGGATTCTTCGCTTCGTTCAGAATGACACTGGGAGCGTAATTCCCCATGACCCCGCTCGCCCTCGGCATCATCCTCGTCGCCGCATTCACCCACGCGACCTGGAACTACGCCGCCAAGCGCTCGGGCGGCGGCCTGCCCTTCGTGTGGCTCACCGGGCTCGTGTCGCTCTGCTTCTACGTGCCGCTGTCCATCGCCTACCTGCTGTGGCAGTCGCCCGCCATCCCGCCCGGCGCCTGGCTCGTTGTCATCGGCAGCGGCCTGATCAAGATGGTTTACGCGCTTCTCCTGCAGAGTGGCTATAAGCACGGCGACTTCTCGCTGGTCTATCCGCTCGCCCGCGGCACCGGGCCGCTGTTCTCCACGCTCACGGCCATCGCGCTTTTTGGCGAACGCCCCACCGCGCTCGCGCTCGCCGGCGGCGGCATCATCATCGTGAGCATCTTCTCGCTCACCGGCGGGACCAGGCTGCTGCACGCCGACCGCGCCCATCTGCGGCAGGGGTTGCTCTACGGGTTCACGTGCGGCTGCTGCATCGCGGCGCTGACGGTGTGGGACAAACACGCCGTGGCCCACCTGCACCTGCCCCCGCTGGTCTATGATTGCAGCACGCAGGTCGTGATGTGCCTCGTGCTCGCGCCCTTCGCCTGGCCGCGCCGCGCCGAGGCCGCCGCCGCGTGGCGCGACCACCGCTGGCAGGTCTTCGCCGTCGCCCTGCTCGCGCCGCTCGGCTACATCCTCATCCTGACGGCGATGACCTTCACGCCGGTCAGCTACATCGCCCCGGCGCGCGAGATCAGCATCCTCATCGGCACGTTCTTCGGCGCGAAGCTGCTGAAGGAGGCCGACGGCCGGCGCCGGCTGCTCGCCGCGGGCGGCATGGTCGCGGGCGTGATTGCGCTGGCGCTGGGTTGAGTCCGGCCTACGTTCCGCCCGTGCGTCGCAACAAGGAGATCATCATTCTGCTCGGCCTGCTCGCCGGCATGATGGTCTTTGTGCTCTGGTATGTGATCGACCGCCGCGCGAAGAACCGGGCGAACGCCACTCCGGCCGCCGTGCAGCCCATCACGCCGGCCCGGCCGTGAGCTGTCGCCTCACTTTCCCGACCGCACCTGGATGGTGAACTTCCGGGCCCGGCTGTCCGTCGCGAAATAATGCACGGCCTCGGTCGCACCGGGGTCGAGGTTGAGCGCCAGCCACGGGGTCTCGTCGCCCGTGGCCGCGCCCGCTGCGTCCTGGAAGACGCAGCGCACCTGCATGGCGATCTCCTCCGGGCCGCGGTTCCGGAGGTTGGCCACGATCTCCAGCCGGCCGGCGGCATCGAGCCGTTCCTGCAGGCCGGTGCAGGCGACGGCCAGCCGGGCCGTCCGGTCCAGCAGCTGGAACTTCTCGGTGTTCTCGAGCGAATACTTGGCCGTCTCCTCCGGCAAAAAGGCCGCGGGCCCGCCCTGGCAGCCGGCCAGCAGCAGGGCCAGGAGGAGCGGAACCGGGGACTTCGTGGTGTGCGGGGGCAAGGTCCGGCCCAACGTGGCGGGGCAAAGTTCGCTTGTCACGGCACGTTTTTGGGGCCACCAGCCCTTGACCCCACTCCACCATGCTGAAGGGAAGCTTTGATCTGCCGGTGCTTTTCGACCTCGGGGCGACCTTTGCCTTCGCCCTCACCGGCGCGCTGGCCGCCATCAAGCGGCACTACGACATCGTCGGCGTGCTGGCCCTCGCGCTGGTCTCCGGCATCGGCGGCGGCCTGATCCGCGACGGCATCTTCATCCAGCAGAGCCTGACCCCGCTGCTCACGACGCCCGATTACCTCTACACCGTGGCCGCGGCCGTCGTCGCCAGCCTCTTTTTCGGCCAACAGGTCCACCGCTTCCACCGCCTTATCGCCTGGGTCGATGCGCTCGGCCTCGGCGCCTACGCGGCCTTCGGCGTGCAGAAGGCGCTCACCGCCGGCCTGCCGCCCTCGGCCGCCGTGCTCATCGGCGTGATCAACGCCATCGGCGGCGGCCTGCTGCGCGACGTGCTCACCCGCGAGGAGCCGCTCGTGTTCAAGCCGGGCCAGTTCTACCTGCTGACCGCGCTGGCCGGCGCGGTGACCTTCATCTGCGCCGGCGTCTACCTGTCCGTCACCGCGACCCAGTCCGCGCTGCTGGCCATGGCGGTGACCTTCCTCTTCCGTTCCGTCACCATCGCCTTCAACTGGCGCACGGCGCCGGTGTCCTCGGGCGTCATCTTCACGCAGGGCGGCGACACCACGCCGCCGTTCCCGAAAAAGGACTGACCCATGCGCTGCGTCCTCGCGCTCGACCAGGGCACCACGTCGTCCCGCGCCATCGTCTTCGACCGGCGCGGCCGCGCCGTGGCGACGGCGCAGCAGGAATTCGCGCAGCACTACCCCAGGCCCGGCTGGGTCGAGCACGATCCGCTCGACCTGTGGGAATCCACCCGCCGCACCGCGCTCGGCGCCGTCGCCGAGGCCAACCTCACCGGCCGCGACCTCGCCGCCCTCGGCCTGACCAACCAGCGCGAGACCACCCTGCTCTGGGACCGCCGCACCGGCCGGCCGCTGCACCGTGCCATCGTCTGGCAGGACCGCCGCACCGCCGACCTCTGCGCCCGGCTCAGGCGCCGCGGCCTCGAGCCGCTGTTCCGGGAAAAAACCGGCCTGCTCCTCGACCCGTATTTCAGCGGCACCAAGCTCGCGTGGCTGCTCGACCATGTCCCCGGCGCCCGCCGCCGCGCGGAAAAGGGCGAACTCGCCTTCGGCACCGTGGACACGTGGCTGCTCTGGCAGCTCACCGGCGGCCGCGTCCACGCCACCGACGTTTCCAACGCCTCGCGCACGCTTCTCCTCAATATCCGCACCGCGGGCTGGGACGACGGGCTTCTAAAAATCCTGCGCATCCCGCGCGAGGTGCTGCCCGACGTGCGCGCCAGCAGCGGCGTCTTCGGCGAGGTCTCCGCCGTGCCGGCGTTGAACGGCATCCCCATCAGCGGCATCGCCGGCGACCAGCACGCCGCGCTCTTCGGCCAGGCGTGCTGGAAATCCGGCATGGCCAAGAACACCTACGGCACCGGCTGCTTCCTGCTGATGCACACCGGCCAAAGACCCGTCGTCTCGAAAAACAACCTGCTCACGACCATCGCGTGGCAGATCGACGGCCGGATCGAATACGCGCTCGAGGGCTCCGTCTTCATCGGCGGCGCCGTCGTCCAGTGGCTGCGCGACGGCCTCGGCCTCATCGCGCGGTCCGTCGACGTCGAGCAACTCGCCGCGAAGGTCACGGACAACGGCGGCGTCTACCTCGTGCCGGCCTTCGCCGGGCTCGGCGCCCCGCATTGGGATGCCTCCGCGCGCGGCGTCATCACCGGCCTGACGCGCGGCAGCAACGCCGGCCACCTCGCCCGCGCCGCGCTCGAGAGCATCGCCTACCAGAGCGCCGACCTGCTCCGCGCCATGGAGGCCGACTGCGGGGGCAAACTGCGCGAGCTCCGCGTCGACGGCGGGGCCGTCCGCAACAACGCCCTCATGCAGTTCCAGGCCGACCTGCTGCGCGTGCCGGTCGTCCGCCCGCGGACCACCGAGACCACCGCGCTGGGCGCCGCCTATCTCGCCGGCCTCGCCACCGGTTTTTGGAAAAACCGCGCCGAGATCGCGGCGCTCTGGTCGGCCGACCGCACCTTTCGCGCCACCGCGCCCGCCGCCACGGCGCGCCGCCTCATGGGTGAGTGGCACCGCGCCGTCGCCCGCGCCAGGGGCTGATGCGGGAATAAAACCCGCGCCCGGATCCTCGCAGGTCGATGCACCTCCGTTCCACCCTCCCCGCCCTGCTTTTTTCACTGCTGGCCGCCGGCCTGCACGCCGCCCTCGCGCCCTCCGCCGCCGAGGCCGTGCCGCTGGCGGCCGGGGCGCGCGTTCCCGCCGCGGTCGTGCAGACCGTTGAGGGCGACGACCTCGACCTCGCGGCCGCCGTCGCGGGAAAACCCACGCTGCTCATCTTCTACCGCGGCAGCTGGTGCCCGTATTGCAACCGCCACCTGGCCGCGCTCGCGGAGATCGAGCCGGAACTGCTCCGGCTCGGTTACCAGATCCTCGCCCTCAGCCCGGACGAGGCGCCCGGGTTGCGCACCGCCGCGGAGAAAAACCACCTCAACTACCGCCTGCTCTCCGACCGGGGCATGCACGCCGCCGCGGGCTTCGGTCTCGCTTTCCGGATCGACGCGCCGACCGTCGAGAAATACCGCGGCTATAAAATCGATCTCCCGCCCGTGCCCGGCGAGCCGGCCGCGCGCTGGCTGCCCGTGCCGGCGGTTTATGTCATCGGCCGCGACGGGATGGTGAAATTCGTGCACACGGATCCGGACTACAAGGCCCGCCTCGCCCCCGGTGAGGTGCTCGCCGCCGCCCGGGCGGCGCGGTAGCCGGCGCTCCGGCGGCTGAATAACCGGTAAACGCTCCGGTTGGCGCGGTCTTTTTTACACGCGGAGCACCGGCGGGCTTGCAGCGAGGGTGGCACCCCGGCATATGTATCCGCCTCCACACCAGCCTGCCGCATGAAAATTTTCCGTTCGCTTGCCGCCGTTTTGTTTGTGTCCGCGTTCGGCCTTGCCGCCGTCGCTCAGGAAAGCAGCGAGGTCGCCGGGCTCCGCGCCAAGGCCGTCAAGGGCAACGGCATCGCCCAATACAACCTCGGCCTGGCCTACGCGCAGGGCCGCGGCATCGCCGCCGATCCCGTCGAGGCCTTCGTCTGGCTTTCCCTCGCCCGCGAGAACGGCGCCCGCGGCCGCGACCTCGACGGCATCATCGGCTCGCTTGACCGGGCCTCCCTCGAGCTCGCGCAGCAGCGCCTCACCGAACGCAAGGCCGTCCTCGGGGTCCGCACCCCGGCGCCGGCCCCGGTTCGCCCGGCCGTGACGCCAGCCGTCGAAACCCCCGCCCGCCCCGCCCCGGCCGCCCCCGGCGCCCCGGCCTCGCCCGGGGAGGATCCCGCCAGCACGACACTCCGGGCCGAACGCGACGCCCTCGCCGTCCGCGTCAACGATCTCGCCGGCGATCTCGCCGAGCTGCGCACCGAGCGGGAGCGCCTGACCCGGCTGGCCGCCGACAACGAAAAGGCCGCCCGCGCCGCCGAGACCCGGGCCGCCGAACTCGCCCGCGCCAGCGAGGCCGCCAAGACCGAGCTGGCCCAGGTCCGCCAATCCCTCGCCAGCCTGGAAAAGACCCCGAAACCCGCCGCCGACACCGCGGCGCTCGACGCGAAGAACCGCGAGCTCCAGGCCGCCCTCGCCGAGCTGGAATCCGCCCGCAGCTTCGGCCGCCAGGTCGAGGAGACCCTCAACAAGGTCAACGACGACCGGGCCCGCGTCGCCGCCGCCGCGGCCGCCGAGCTCGCCGCCGCCCGCAGCTTCGGCCAGCAGGTCGAGGCCACACTGAACAAGGTCAACGACCAGAAGGCCGCGCTCGAGTCCCAGCTCGCCGCCACCCGCCAGGAACTCGCCGCCAAGCCCGGCGCCCCGGCCTATCCCGATCTGACCAACCGCGTGGGCGAATTGGAAAGCCAGCTGACTCGCGCCCAGGCCGAACTATCCGCCGTGGGCTCGGCGAAGGCGGACCTTTCCGGCCGCGTGAGCGAACTCGAGACCGCCCTCGCCGCCGCGTCCTCCGAAGCCGGCCGCGCCCGGCAGGAAATCGCCGCGCTCACCCAAGCGAAGGAGGAGGCGCGCAACGCCGCGCCGCGCTACCCCGACCTGCGCGCCCGCGTGACCGAGCTCGAGGCCCAGTTTGCGGCCTCGCAGGCCACCGCCGCCCAGCGCGCCCAGGAGCTGGAACGCGCCAACACCAAGCTCGCCGGCGACGAGAGCACCTTCGCCGCGCTGAACCGCGAGCTCGCGGCCGCCAAGGCCTCCCTCGCCCAGGCGACCCAGGCGCTCGCCGCCAAGCCCGCCGCGCCGAAATACCCGGACCTCTCCGCCCGCGTCACCGAACTCGAGTCCGCCCTGGCCGCGGCGCGCAACGCCGCGCCGAAGTATCCTGATCTGACCGGTCGCGTCGGCGAACTGGAAGGCAAGCTCACCCGCATCAACGCCCAACTTTCCGCCGAAGCCTCGGCGAAGGCGGCCCTCGAGGAACAGCTCACCGCGGCCAAACAGGCCGCGGCCGCCAAGCCGGCCTACCCCGATCTGCGCGGCCAGGTTGCCGCGCTCACCCAGGCCCGCGACGCGGCCGAAAAGGCCCTCGCCGCCAAGCCCAGCCACCCGGACCTTTCCGGCCGCGTGAGCGAGCTCGAGACCGCCCTGGCGGCCGCCCGCAATGCCGCGCCGAAATATCCCGACCTCTCCGGCAAGGTCACCGAGCTCGAAGCCGCGCTCGCGCAAACCACCGCCGCCCTCACCGCCGCCCGCAACGCCCCGCCGGCCTACCCGGACCTCTCCGCCGAGGTCGCCGCGCTCACCCAGGCGAAGACGGATCTCGCGGGTCGCATCAGCGGGCTTGAGACCGCGCTCCAGGCCGCGCGCAACGCCGCCCCGGCCTATCCGAACCTCTCCGGCCGCGTCGCCGAGCTGGAGACCCAGGCCGCCGCTTCGGCCCGCGAACTCGCCCTCGCCCGCGCCGAGCTCAAGGATGCCGCCAGCAAACTGGACGCCGCCAACGCCACCACGGCCGCGCTCGAGACGCGGATCGCCCAGCTCCAGACCCAGGCCGCCGCCCCGAAATATCCGGACCTGTCCGGCAAGGTCGCCGAGCTCGAGGCCCAGCTCGCGGCCAAGCCCGCCGCGACCGGCTATCCGGACCTCTCCAGCCGCGTCGCCGAGCTGGAAACGGCGCTGGCCGACAGCAGCCGCCAGCTCGTGGCCGCCCAGGGCGCGAAGCCCGCCTATCCCGATCTCTCCGGCCGCGTGACCGAGCTCGAGGCCGCCGTCGCGACCGCCCTCCAGAAATTCGGCGCCGCCGAGCAGGCCCGCGCCGAGGCCGTGCGCCAGTTCGACGACTACAAGAGCGCGACCGCCGTCGCCCAGCGCGAACGCACCACCCTCCAGTCCAACCTGAAAATGCTGGAGTCCGACAAGGCCGCCCTCCGCCGCCAGGTGGACGCCGCCACCGCCGAATCCAACCAGCTCCGCACCCAGGTCGCCGCGCTCAAGACCCAGGCCGCCAGCATCAAGCCCGCGACCCCCGCCTACCCGGACCTCTCCGGCAAAGTCGCGGAACTCGAGAGTTCCCTGGCTGCGGCCCGCAACGCCGCGCCGGCTTATCCCGACCTGTCCGGCCGGGTCACCGAACTCGAGGCCCAGCTCGCGGCCAAGCCCGCCGCGCCCGGCTACCCTGATCTCTCCGGCCGCGTCGGCGAACTCGAAGCCCGGCTCGCCAGCCTGGCCGCCGACCGCGACTCGGCCCGCTCGGCGCAAAACGAACTCCGCGACACCGTGGCGAAACTCGCCCAGGAAAAGGCCGAGCTCGTCGCCGCCCGTAATGCCGCTCCGGCCTATCCGGATCTGCGCAGCCGGGTCTCCGAATTGGAAGCTCAACGGTCCGCCGACTTGTCCGCCCTAGCCTCGGCGAAGGCGGAAGCCGACCGCGCCAAGGAACTGGAGGCCGCGCTCGCCCAGGCGAAGGCGGCCGCGCCCGCCTACCCGGACCTGCGCGAGCGCGTCGCCCGCCTCGAGTCCGACCTGACGACCGCGCAGCAGGCCCTGGCCGCCAAGCCGGCCGCCCCGACCTATCCGGATCTTTCCGGTCGCGTCGCCGAACTTGAGACCGCCCTGGCCGCCGCCCGCAATGCCGCGCCGGCTTATCCGAATCTGTCCGGCCGCGTGGCCGAACTGGAAGCCCAGCTCGCGGCCCAGCCCGCCGCGCCCGGCTACCCTGATCTCTCCGGCCGCGTGAGCGAACTCGAGACCGCCCTGGCCCGGGCGAAGGCGGCCGCCCCCGCCTACCCGAATCTCACCGACAAGGTGGCTGAGCTGGAGACCAAGCTTGCCGCCGCGGAACAATCCGCCGCGACCAGGCCGGCCGCCCCGGCTTATCCGGACCTCTCGGGCCGGGTCACCGAACTCAGCGGCGAGGTCACCCAGCTCCGCGCCGACCGCGAGCGCATGCAGAAACTGCTCGCCGACACCGGCCGCCAGCTGGCCGAGGCCAACGCCCGCCCCCGCCCGGTCGGCTCGCCGGCCCAGCTGGAACGCATCAACGAACTTGAGACCCAGCTGGCGCAGGCCAAGGCGGCCGCCCAGCCCGCCGCGAGCACCTACCCCGATCTCTCCGGCCGCGTCCGCGAACTCGAGGGCCAGCTCACGGTCGCCGAGGACAAGCTCGCCGCCGCCGCCGCCACGGCCCAGGCCGCCAACCAGGCCGGGGTCGAAAGCACCCAGCTTCGCCGCGAACGCGATGAACTCTCCGGCCGCGTGACCGCCCTCGCCGGCGAGGTGACCCAGCTCCGCTCCGACCGCGAGCGCATGCAGCAGATGCTCGCCAACGCGGGCCGCCAGCTGCGCGACACCTCGGCGGACGCCACCCGCGTCAAGGAGCTCGAGACCCAGCTCACCGCGCTTCAGGCCCAGGCCGGCGGCATCACCAGCGAACGCGACGCCGCCCGCGCCGCGCAGACCGAGCTCCGCGAGACGGTCACCCGTCTCGAGCAGGAGAAGGCCCAGCTCGCCGCCGCGCAGCAGCCGGCCGCCCCGGCTTATCCGGACCTGTCGGGCCGCGTGAGCGAACTCGAGTCCCAGCTGGCCGCGGCCCAGGCCGCCCCCCGTGGCCGTGCCCCGTCCTATCCTGATCTCTCCGGCCGCGTGAGCGAGCTCGAGACCGCCCTCGCCGAGACCAAGCAGCAACTCGCCGCGGCGCAGACCACGGCCGCCCCGGCGACCGCCACCGCCGGCGACGACAGCGAACTCGCGAAGAAGCTCGCCGACACGGAGGACCGCCTCGCCACCGCGTTGCGCGGTTATGCCTCCCTGCAGCGCGACCGCGATGCCCTCGCGGCCAGCGCCAGCCAGTCCGCCGCGGCCGTCACCGCCGAGCGCGACGCCCTTGCCGCCCAGGTCAGCACCCTCACGGGCCAGGTCGAGCAGCTCCGCACCGCCGCCCAGAGCAGCGAAGGCAGCACCCAGGCCGAGCTCGCGCGCCTCGGCGAAGCCGTCGCCGCGCTGCAGCGCACCACGACCCAGTCCTCCCGCGACCTCGCGGCCGCGCGCGCCCTCGCCCAGCAGCTGCAGGGCGCCAACTCGGTCCTCGCCGGCGAGAACTACCAGCTGAAGACGATGCTCTCGCGCACCACCGGCACCGCGGCAACCGCCGCCGCGCCCGTCTCCCTCCCCGGCCTCCGCACCCACGTGGTCGCGGCCGGCGACTCGCTCTCGCGCATCAGCCAGCGCTACTACGGCAACGCCAACCGCTGGCAGGAGATCTACAACGCCAACGCGGCCCTCCTCGGGCCCAACGGCATCCTCAAGGTCGGCACCGAGCTGCGCATCCCGTAGGTTCCAAGTTTTGGTGGGAGGGGCTTTATGCCCCGACTTTCTAGTGTTCGCACGCGTCGGGGTATAAAACCCCTCCCACCCTTCCTCATCCGATTCCGCCTCACGCCACCGCCAAAATCACCGCGAGCGAGACGAGCGACAGCAGCACGCTGAGCACGATTGCCCCCGAGGCGATCGGCTCGTCGCCCTTCATCTCGAGCGCCACGGTGTAGGACACGATGGCGGTCGGGCAGGCCATGAGGATCATGACCAGCTTGATCTCCGGCGCATCCAGTCCCAGGGCCCGCCCCACCAGCCAGCCCAGCACGGGCGCGGCCACCGTCTTGAGGAGCGCCGAGCCCAGCGGCCGCGGCCAGTGCAACCCGAACTTCACGGTCACCAGCGAGCCGCCGACGCCGAGCAGGCCGAGCGGCAGCGCCATCTGGCCGAGCGCGGAAAAGGTCTGGTCCACCGCGACCGGCAGGCTCCAGCCCATCAGCGCGAAGCCCATGCCGGCAAACGTCGCCACCAGCGGCGGCGTGACCGCCAATTGCTTCACGAACGGCCACAGCATGCGCCAGCTCAGCGTGTGCTGGCTGAGCAGCAGCACGATCACGCCGGCGACGTTGTAGAACACCATCATCGGCGCGACGGTGACGATCGCCGCCGTGCGCACCGACATGCCGCCCGCGAGCGGCGAGTCCGGCAGCGAATAGATGATCGGCAGGCCGACGAAGGCCAGGTTGCCGCGGAAGCCGCCCTGCACGAAGGTGCCCACCGCCGCTCCCGGCACGCGCAACAGCCACGCCGCGAGATAGCCCGCCAGCACCAGCAGGCCCGTCGCGCCCAGCATCACGCCGAGCATCAACCCCGCGCCGTCGGACTGGTGGAACGATTCGGCCAGTTGCGTGAACAGCAGCGCCGGCAGGCCGAGCCAGTAGGTCACGCGGTTGGCCTCCTTCAGGAAATCCGGCGGGACGAACGCCGTCTTCTGCAGCATCGCGCCGAGGGCGATCAGCAGGAAGACCGGGGCCAGGATGTTGAGGATCTGCACGGGCGGACGATGCCGGCAACGCCGCCCACCGTCTAGACGGAATGCAGGAGCGATTGATGGTGGGAGGGGCTTTATGCCCCGACGCTCCGGCCTCTCCACCCCCACAGTCGGGGCATAAAGCCCCTCCCACCCCGGCGAGGCGGCCGGTTTTCGTCTCGCCCCTTTCACGCTCGCTCTCACTTTCACCCATCATGTCCTCGCACTCGATCGCGTTCATCGGCACCGGCGTCATGGGCCGCAGCATGGCCGGCCACCTGCTCCGGGCCGGCCACACGCTGCATGTCTTCAACCGCAGCAAGGCCAAGGCGCAGCCGTTGCTCGACGCCGGCGCGCACTGGCACGACACCGCCGGCGCGGCCGCGGCGGAGGCCGACTTCGTGTTCACCATCGTCGGGTTTCCCGCCGACGTGGAGGAGACCTACTTCGCCCCCGGCGGCGTGCTCGCCTCCGCCAAGCGCGGCGCCGTGCTCGTCGACATGACGACCTCCAGCCCGCTGCTGGCGCGCCGCATCGCGGAGGCCGCCGCGGCGCAGGGCCTCGCCGCGCTCGATGCGCCCGTGTCGGGCGGCGATGTCGGCGCCCGCGAGGCGCGGCTCGTCATCATGGTGGGCGGCGCGGCGGCGGCTTTCGAGCGCACCCAGCCCCTCTTCGGGCTGATGGGCAAGAACATCATCCTCCAGGGCGGCCCCGGCGCCGGCCAGCACTGCAAGATGGCCAACCAGATCTCCATCGCCTCGATCATGATGTCGTGGTGCGAGGCGCTGACCTACGCGAAAAAGGCCGGCCTCGACCCGGCGCGCGTCATCGAGAGCATCGGCGGCGGCGCGGCGGCGAGCTGGTCGCTCAACCACCTGGCGCCGCGCGCGCTCAAGGGCGACTTCGCGCCGGGTTTCTACGTGAAGCACTTCCTGAAGGACATGCGCATCGCGCTGGAGTCGGCCGACGAGATGAAGCTCGACCTGCCCGGCCTCAAGCAGGCCAAGAAACTTTACGACGAGGTCGCCGCCCGCGGCTGGTCCGAGGACGGCACGCAGGCGCTGCTGAAGCTTTATCAGCAATCTGCTTGATGTAGGTTGCGCGCTCGCGCGCAACGTTGCCCGCGAGCGGGCAACCTACATGGAAGCCCGTGGGCGCGCACAAGGCGCGCCCCTACTCGACCGGCCCGGCTTAACCGTATAGACAACAGGTGCATTGCCTTCGCCTCCCCGCGCTGGTGTCATGCCGGCCACCCCGCCGCCCCATGAAGATCCCTGCCTTCGTCCTGCCCGTCCTTTGTTCGGCCATCTTTTTCGCCGGCCTGCACGCCGCCGACGCGCCCTCCGCCGCCTTGGCGCAAGGGGGCGCGGCCGTCGATCCCGAGAGCCCGGCCGCCAAGGCCCGGCGCCTCGAGTGGTTCCGCCACGACAAGTTCGGCCTCTTCATCCACTGGGGCCTCTACTCCATCCCCGCCGGCTACTGGAAGGGCCAGCGCTCGCCCGGGATCGGCGAATGGGTGCAAAACCGGCTGAGGATCCCCGTCGCCGAATACGCCCAGCTCGCCCAGTGGTTCAACCCGGTCCGCTTCGACGCCGACGCCTGGGCCCAGCTCGCGCAGGACGCCGGCATGAAATACGTCGTCATCACCTCGAAGCACCACGACGGTTTCGCCCTCTTCAAGTCGGCGGCCAGCGACTTCAACGTCGTCGATGCCACGCCGTTCAAGCGCGACATCATCAAGGAGCTCGCCGCGGCGTGCGCGAAGCGCGGCCTGCGCTTCGGCGTCTATTACTCGCAGTCGCAGGACTGGCACGAGCGCGGCGGCACCGGCAACAACTGGGACTTCCCGGAGAACGCCGTGAAGGACAAGGACGGCTCCTACGACCATTACCTCCGCACCAAGGCCGAGCCCCAGCTGCGCGAGCTGCTCACCAACTACGGCCCGATGTGCCTGATCTGGTTCGACACGCCGCAGCTGATGACCGGCGACCGGCCGAAGCGCCTCACCGACATCGTCCGCTCCCTGCAGCCCGCCACCCTGATCGACGGCCGCCTCGGCGCCGTGGGCGACTACCAGAGCACGGGCGACAACGTCATCCCACCCAAGGCCAGCGACGACGTCTTCGAGGTGCCGGCCACGCTCAACCACACCTGGGGCTACCGCTCGGACGACCACAACTGGAAGTCGCCCGGCGAACTCATCTTCAAGCTCGTGGACATCACCTCGAAGGGCGGCAACTACCTGCTCAACGTCGGCCCCACCGCCGAGGGGATCATCCCGCAGCCGAGCCAGGATGCGCTCCGCGAGGTCGGGGCGTGGCTCAAGGTCAACGGCGAGGCGATCTACGGCACCGGCCGCTCGCCCTTCGGCGAGGAGTTCGGCGACTACGCCACCAACCTGAAGAACCGCGCCGGCCAGCCCGTCTTCCTCGGCTTCAACGACTGGCGCTGCACCACCAAGCCCGGCAAGCTCTACTTCACCCTCTTCAAGGTCGAGCGGGACGGCCAGCTCGGCGCCTTCACCCTGCCCGAATTCAAAAACCGGATCACCGCGATCTACGCGCTCACCGACGCCAAACGCACGCCGCTGGAGGTGAAGACCGCGCCCGACGGCCGGCGCTACATCAACGTCAGCCGTTACGCCAACGACGCGATGGGCACGGTCTACGTCGTCGAGTTCGAGGGCGGCCGGATCGAGCGCTGAGCGGCGCTTGAAGTGGAGGCGGGGCCATCAGCCCCGCGCGGCATGGGCTGCGTTGCCTGCAACCCGCGGGACTGATGGTCCCGCCTCCAACCGCGGGCAACCTACCCCGCGCGCAATGTCCGCCCGGGATTCCAGATGCCCTCGACCATCACGGTGTGCGCCTGCGCGGGCAGGCCGCGCTCGTTGCGCTCCAGCATGCTGATGAGCGTGTCCATGCCGGTCGCGCCGATGAGCGTGCCGTTCTGCCAGATGCCGCTGAGGGCGTGCCCCTGCCTCGGACAGGCCAGCGAGGCGAGACCCACCTTGCCCGGCACGTCCCAGCCCAGGCGCCGGAGCTGCGGCTGCAGCACGTCCGCGGACGGCGACACCACGACGTCCGGCTGCTCGCGCTTCAACCAGCCCGCGACCGGCGCGAGGTCGTCCCACCGGTCGAGGAGCAGCGAGGGCACGGGCTTGAGCCCGGCCAGCAGGTGGCGGCCGACCAGGATGCCGCCGTCCCAGCGGCCGTGGAACCGCTCCAGGTGGCTGCGCAGGGCCACGAGCCCCGGCCGGCGGTAGCCGAGCTTGTGGCACTCGCGCACGACCTGCAGCGCGGAGAAATAATGGTCGTTGCACACCGTGGTGAGCGTCAGCGCGGGCAGCGGCACGCCGAGCCGGACGGCGGCGAAGTGCTCCCATTTCAGCGCCGGGGTCGGGGCGCCGTAGGCCAGCGGCCCGAGCAGCACGCCGTGGATGCCGCGCGCGTGCAGCATGCCGCTGAAACGCTCCGGCGACATGCCGTCCTGGTGCAGCCAGAATTCCTGCGTGCGGTAGCCGCGCAGCGCGGCACGCTCCCCCGCGCCCTCGAGCATGAGGCGCACCGTGGGCGGGGCGGTCTTCCGCCACGCCGCGGGATCATCCAGGCCGTTGACCAGCGCGATGACCGGCATCTCGCGGTGCGCCCGGCCCTGGCGGCGGATGCGCATCAGCGCGGACACATAGGGGTTGGGCCGGTAGCCGAGGCGCGCGGCCACCGCCTGGATGCGGGCGCGGGTGGCGGGCGGGATGCGCGGGTTGTTCGCGAGGCACATCGAGACGGTGGCCTGCGTCACACCCGCCTGCGCCGCGATGGTCTTCATCGTCACGGGGCTGCTCATGGGTATTTAACGGTATAAGTATCTGGGTGCTTCTGTCTCCGGCCGCCAAGCTAATAATTATAGCACCCTGTTGGCGCCCGGCGATTTCGTCGCCGCGCCCCACCCAACCCACCCCACCCATGACCGCAATGAACCGCCGGCCCGCCGGCTTGTTCGCGTGGTGCCTTGCGCTTTGCGCCGGCACCGCGCTGGCCCAGACCACGCCCACCCCGTCCGCCGCCGCGCCCAAGGAGGAGATCGTCGAGCTCTCGCCCTTCGAGGTGAAGCCCGACGAAAACCGCGGCTATGTCGCCGCGGAAACCATGACCGGCACGCGCGTGGCCACGCAGATCAAGGATCTGCCCTACACCGTGAACGTCATCACCAGCGAGTTCTTCGAGGACTTCGCCATGTTCCAGCTGGACGACACGCTGACGCAGGTCGGCGGCCTGACCGGCCTGGACATCGGCGGCGGCTTCAACCTCCGCGGCTTCAGCTCCACCTCGCAGCTGCGCGACGGCTTCTACCGGCTCGGCCGCTACGGCCAGACGAACGTCGACCGCATGGAGATCATCAAGGGCCCGAACGCCGGCATCTACGGCCGCACCTCGCCGGGCGGCATGGTCAACATGATCTCCAAGGGCCCGAAGAAGAAGGAGCAGCAGAAGCTCACCGTGCGCGGCGGCAGCTTCGACACCCTGCAGGGCACGCTCGAGGCCACCGGCACCTTCCTCTCGCCCAACACCTCCTACATCCTCATCGCGAGCCAGTTCAACCGCGCGGCGGACATGGACTGGTTCCACATCCGCGAGAACCAGGGCTTCCTGGCGGTGCGGCATGATTTCCGGAACGGCGGCCGCCTGCTGGTCTCCGCCGAGTATTTCATGCAATACCGCAACGCGCCGCAATCCGCGGCCCCGATCGTCACCGACCTGAAGAACACCGCCGCCAACACGGACGACGAGGTGGTCGGCTACGCGACGAACCTCGCCCGCTTCAACGCCTTCGGGCCGCACAGCGAGCTGTTCCGCGGCTCCAACACGGGCTACCTCTCCTACGACAAGAAACTCAGCGACGTCTTCAGCGTGCGGCTCGGCGGCCAGATTTTCTCGGCCAACCGCTGGGACTACAACCAGAACACCGGCTTCGGCGCCGTCACCATCAACAACCCCACGGCCAGCGCCAACCTCACGTCCACCCGCGGCGCCACGCCCAACCGCGGCCTGATCCTCGAGGACGGCGGCGGCGTCCAGCTCGACGCCGTGGCGCGCTACAAGCTCTTCGCCGGCGCCGTCACCAACAAGACCCTGGTGACCTTGGATTTCAACGACTACTACCGCTACGACCCGACCCGGAGCAGCGGGGCCACCGCCGCGATCGCCGCCTGGACCGCCGCCGGCTCCGGCCGCGTCGTGGCCCTGAACCCCGACTACACGCCCGTCGCCCCGCTCACCTACTTCACCTCCAGCCTTGAGGACGGCGGCCAGGGCGCGCTCACCCGCTACACGCGGCGCCGCGCCACCGTGTTCGGCGGCCAGCTCCGCCAGGAGTCGCACTGGCTCGACGACCGCCTGCTGACCTATTTCGGCGTCCGCTACGACAACGTGAAGTTCAGCGAGCTCGACTATCTCGCCACCATCAACGGGGTCACCGGCACCCTCGCCGCGCCCGTCATCGTCAAGCGCACCGTCACGCAGACCAAGCCCAACTTCGGCGCCCTCTACAAGGTGAGGGAAAACCTCCGCGTCTTCGCCAACTACAGCGAGAGCTACTTCATCAACCAGACCGACAATCCCGCCGACATCGCCAACCCGCTCTACCGGCCCGAGACCGCGAAGGGCTGGGACTACGGCCTCAAGGGTGCGCTTTTCGACGACCGCCTGAACTACACCATCAGCGGCTACTTCATCCAGCGCTTCAACGTGCGCGTGACCAACGCGGTCGAGAGCCCGGTCGGGTCCGGCAATTTCGTCACCGTCGTGCAGCCGGACGGCGACCAGGAGGCCAAGGGCGTCGAGGTGGACGCCAACTGGGCGATCAACCGCAACTTCGCGGCCGGCCTGAGCTACAGCCACATCAAGGCCCTCTACACGGACTTCGGCTCGGCGCGGCCCGAGGCCATCGGCCGCAACGTGCAGAACGTCACGCCGACCAACGGCAGCGCCTACGTGAAGTTCACCGGCACCGAGGGCCGGCTGAAGGGTTTCTCCGCCAACCTCGGGGTCACGCACATCTCCGAGACCAACACCGAGGCGCCCGACGCGGGCGACACCGTCACGATCATCGCCGGCGTGCCCACGGTGACGCGCACCACCAACCAGTGGCGGCTGACCGTCCCGGCCTTCACGCTGTGGAACCTCGGCGTCTCCTACCGCTGGAAGCAGGGCGAGCGCCTCGACCACACGCTCCGCCTCAACGTCAACAACGCCTTCGACAAGGACTACCTGAAGGTGAACAAGAACATCGGCGACGGCCGCGGCATCTACTTCAGCTACACGCTGGCTTACTCCGGGCGGCTCAAACACTAAGCGTCCGCCCCAACCGCTTGCCGGCCGGCCGGCGGGGTCTCAGGTCAGAACAAGGAAGCCGGGCCGCAGGGCCCGGCTTCTTGCTTTGATCTTATCTGGAGGCGGGGCCATCAGCCCCGCGGGACTGATGGTCCCGCCCCCATGGTTTGACCAAAAAAACGGGCCGGCACAACGGCCGGCCCGCGGAACCTGCTCACCAGGGGCGCTCAGAACTTCTTGCCCAGCTCCACGAACAGCACGCGGCCGCGGATGTCGCCGATGGCGCGGTCATACTGGTTCTCGAAGCTGCTGGCCACGCGCGGGGGCTGCCGGTCCGCGACGTTGTTCACGCCGACCATGAGCGCGGCCTCGATCCGCGGGATGCGCCAGCCGAGGCGCAGGTCGATCGTGCCGTAACTCGGGATGGCCACGTCGTCGGCCGCCGAGGCCGTCGTGTTGATCTCGGTGTAGCCGTGCGTGTAGTTGTAGCCCGCGGAACCGGAGAACCGGCCCTTCTTCCATTCCAGGCTCGTCGAGCCCTTCCACACGGGGAAGCCGAAGTTGCCGAGGGCCGAGCCGCTCGGCCAGTAGTAGCCGAGGTAGTCGACCGTGCCGGCACCCGGGAAATTCTCCTGCTCGAACGTCATCACCTTGGTCCAGGACGCCTCGAGGGTGAAATCGCCCGCGGCCGTCGAGAACAGGTAGCTGCCGAAGAAGTCCAGGCCGTCGGTCAGCCGCGCGCCGCTGTTGATCGGGCCGACGTTCTGCACCTGGTTGAGGCTGCCGTCGACGTTGAGGATGACCTTCGCGGCCAGCGGATTCTGCGCGCTGGCCGGCGCGCCCGGACCGAACGGGTTGGCGGCGTTGGTCGGGCCGGCGTCGAACCACTGGTTGACGATATACTGCGCGCTGGTGAACGGGATGTTCGTCTGCTCGATCCGGTAGTAGTTCACGCCGACCGTCAGGCCCCTGGCCCGCTTGGGCGACCAGACGACGCCGATGAGGTAGCTGTCGGACTCCTCGGGTTGCAGGCCGGGGTTGCCGATCAGGATGACGCCCTGGGTCGGCTGGGTGCGGATGCCGGTGACCGGGTTGAACAGCTCCTGGAAGGACTGCGTCGGCGAGCCCGCGGACAGGGCGTTGGGGGTCGGGGCGATGAAGCCCTGCGCCCACGAGCCGCGGATGGTGAGCTCCTTCGGCCGCGGTTCCCAGCGGAACGACACGCGCGGCTTGAGCCCCGTCGAGCCCACGTCGTCGAACTCCTCCATGCGGCCCGCAAACGACAGCGAGAGGCGCTGGCGCACCGGCACGTTGAGCTCCGCGCTGTAGGAGACGATCTCGCGCGAGTCGAAGAAGGGCGACACGACGTTGAAGGGCGAGATGCCGCCGGTGAGCAGCGCGGTGTCGTGCCGCGTGTCGATGACCTCCTTGCGGTATTCGGCGCTGACGGAGGCGGCCACGGGGCCGGCGGGCAGGGTCCAGACCTCGCCCGAGACGTTGACGTCCGCCTGCTCGAGCTTGGCGCGGAAATAGGACGAGGCCGAGCCGGCGAAGGAATTGATCAGCGCGGCGGGGTTGCCCGGGGACGTGTTGCCGAACAGCTCCGTGAAGCTGAAGGGGTTGAACGCGGTGGCGGCGGTGCCGGCCGCGAGCGCGGCGTTGAACGCCGGCGTGAGCACGCCGCCGGTCTGCGTGGAGACCAGCTTGCCTTCGTCCCGGAGGTAGCCGACCTGCCAGTTCCACCGGTCGTCGAGCGTGCCCTTGAAGCCGGCGACGACCGTCGCGTCCTCGAAGGTGTTGTAGGTGATGCGGGACCCGATCTCGGTCGGCCGGTAGCCGAAGCCGAAGGAGTTGCCCGCCGCCACGGCGGCCGGGAACACCTGCTGATACCAGTAGTTCGTGACCGGCACGGTGCGGCCGGAGAGCGGCGAGGCCGCGAGGGCGTTGGCGCTCTCGTTGCGGTCGACGCGCAGGTCGAGGAAGAAGCTCAGGCGGTCCGTCAGGGCCGTGTCGGTCGTGAGGTTCAGGCCGGTGAACTCGGCCGGCCGGATGGCGTAGGTGAAGTAGCCGAAGGGGAAGCCCGGGTTGACGCCGGGCAGCAGCACCTTGTTCGGGCCGTAGCGCACGGGCGAGTTGCCCGGCAGCGCGGCGTTGCGCGCGACCTCCTCGGCGTCGCGGGCGGCGTTGCGCGCCGTGACCGACATGGTGGAGGGCAGCGTGAGGAAAACGACGGGATTGAATGCGCCCGGAACCTGGGCTGCCGCCGTCAGGGCCGTGCCCGGGGTGTCCACGAACCAGCGGAGCGGCACGAGGACGTTGGTGTTGGTGACACCCGCCACGTGGCCGGCGTCGCCCGCGACGGTGGCGTTGGCGGCGAGGCGCTGGGCGGCGGTGGAGTTGGGCGTGAACAGGCCGGGGTTGGACGTGCCGGAGACGGAGTCGCCGGCGGGGATGCTCACGGCGCGATCGGGGGTCATGAGGATGTTCCGCTCGCTGTGCTCAAGGGCGACCATGAGGGAGGTCCGGCCCGCCTTGGCGCCGAGCACGAGGCCCGCGCGCCACTCGCCCACGTCCGTGTCGGTCGTGTTGGCGTAGCGGGTCGTGAGCTGCGCGCCCTCGAAGTTGCGCTTGAGGATGACGTTCACCACGCCGGCCACGGCGTCGGAGCCGTAGACGGCGGAGGCGCCGTCGTTCAGCACCTCGATCCGGTCGATGGCCAGGTTGGGGATCTGGTTGATGTCGATGTTCGTGCGCCGGCCGTCGACCAGGAAGAGCGTGCTGCTGATCGGGAGGTTGCGCAGCGAGATGGTGGCGGCGCCGCTGCCGCCGTTGCCGAAGGCCTCGTTGACCGTGCCGACGCCGCCGCCGAACTGCGGCAGCTTCTTGCGCAGGAGCTCGCCGAAGTTCGAGTAGCCGGAGTTGGCCGTCGTATCCATCTTGTAGAGCGAGACGGACAGGCTGCCCTCGACGGCCGCGCCGGTGAGGCGGGTGCCGGTGACCTGGAATTTCTCCAGGACGACGGCGGGGTCGGACGGGGTGGGCTCGGAGGCGGGCGCGGACTGGGCCCGGGCGGCGGTGGCCGCGAACAGCGACAGGCCGGCCGCCACCCAAAGGCGCGCCCGGTCCCGCCGCTGGCAGGAGTTGGTTGGTGTATTCATGTGTCGCGGGCGTTGTCGCACGCCCGCCCCGCAACACAACGCGACGTCGACCTCCGCGCCGCCGCGCAAGACCAACGCGGCGTTTTCCGCCACGACCGCGCCGGCGCTGATGTCAACCAATAGTTGACATCAGCTCAGCGCGACCAGCGGCGCACCGCCAGCGAGATCGCCAGCCCGACACAGGTCAGGTGGATGCCGAACTGCGGCCACGCCAGCCGCGGCACATGGGGCTTCGTGGCGGGGATATACAGGCTGCGGAACTGCGCCGCGAGCGGCAGCACGGCGTAGTTCATCGCGAGGTAAACGAAGGCGCCGTAGACCAGTCCGCTGGCCACCGCCTGCTGCGTCAGGAATTTGAACCGCCGGCTGAGCGCGTAGAAGAGCGCCGCCCAGGAGAACGCGACACCGAAATGCAGCGCCAGCCCGAAGGCCGCGGTGCCCGCGCCGCCGTTGAGGGCGTCCGCCCCGAGCAGCCCGCTGGCCACGACCTTCAGCAGGCGCGCGGGCAGCATGCCGCCATTGAGCCAGGCGCTGAGGAACGCGGCGTTGATG
This sequence comes from Lacunisphaera sp., assembly GCA_041909435.1. Classification (GTDB taxonomy): domain Bacteria; phylum Verrucomicrobiota; class Verrucomicrobiia; order Opitutales; family Opitutaceae; genus Lacunisphaera. The sequence goes on along the minus strand of JAYRDK010000001.1, from coordinate 95,783 downwards.
TCGAGGACCCCGCAGACCAGACCGCCGGCCACGACGGCCCGCCAGTTCCAGGGGGAAGCTTGCGTGGGGGCTGATTCGTTCATGGGGCGAACAAGCCGGCGGCGTGGCCCCGGCTCAATCCCGCATCGTTGACCGCCGCCCGGCGCGAGACGAACACGGATGAATTGGCTGCAAATTCCTGTTTCTCCCGTGGAGGCGCGGCCATCCGCCCCGCGAGGCATGCGTCCCGTTGCCTGAAACCCGCGGGGCGGATGGCCCCGACTCCCTCTTGGATTGCGCCCTTCATTTCAGGCGGTCCAGCACGGCCCGGTAGCTCGGGCCGATGGCGAGCTGGGTGCCGTCGTCGAGCTCCATGCCCCGGCTGCGCGCCATCATGGGCACCACGCGGCGCACGCCGGACAGGTTGACGATGGTGGACTTGTGGATGCGCACGAACTGCCCCGGGTCGAGCGCCTCGTCGATCTTGTTCATCGTCATGCGCACGAGCAGCCGGCCGCGCTCCCTGAGGTGGATCTTCACGAAGTCGCCCTGCCCCTCCACCCAGCGGATGTCGCGCTGGTTGAGGAAATGCAGCTGCCCGTCGGCCTTCACCACCAGCCGCGCGTGCTCGTTGGCCGGCGGGGTGGGTCCGCCGCCGGCCGACTGGAGGTGGGCCAGCAGCGCGCGCAGCGTCTGCTCGGTCGAGCTGAGCCGGCCGTCGTGCAGCCGCTGCCTGGCCCGCTCGACCGCCGCCGCGAAGCGCGAGTCGGTGAACGGCTTCACGAGGTAGTCCACCGCGTGCAGGTTGAAGGCCTCCAGCGCGTGGTTGTCGTAGGCGGTGACGAAGACGATCTCCGGCCGCCCCGCCGCAGGCAGCTGCGCGACCATCTCCAGGCCGGTGAGCATCGGCATCTGCACGTCGAGGAAGATGAGCTGCGGCCGCAGCCGGCGGATGAGCTCGAGGGCCTGCTCGCCGTCGGCCGCCTCGCCGACGACCTCGAGGCCGCGGTCCTTTTCCAGCAGGCCGCGCAACGCGCGCCGCGCGGGTTTTTCGTCGTCGATGATGAGGGTCTTGATGCGGTCCATGGGGAAAGGTTCAGGCCGGCGGCGCGGCGCGCCAGGGCAGCTCGAGGGTGATGACGGTGCCGTCCGGCCCGTTGATGACGCAGTCCAGCCGGTGCCGGGCGCCGAAGGTGCGCTCGAGGCGCGTGCGCGTGGCGCTCAGGCCGATGCCGTGGTTCTCGCCCTCGCGGATGTGGTGGCCGCCCTCGGCCGGATCATTGGCCACCGCCAGCCGCAGCCGGTCGCCGTCGCGCCGGGCCGTGACGCTGACCCGTCCCGGCGTGCGGCGCTGGGCGATGCCGTGCTTCACGGCGTTCTCCACCAGCGGCTGGAGGATCAGCGTGGGCACGAGCGCGTTCAGGCATTCCTCGTCGGCATCAAAGTGCGGCACGAGCTTGTCCTCGAAGCGCACCTGCTCGACCGAGAGGTAGCACTGCGCGTAGTCGAACTCGCGCCAGAGCTCGATCTCGGGCCGGCCGGCGTGGTTCATCAGCTGGCGCAGCAGCGTCGAGAGCTGCGCGAGCGCCTCCACCGCCTTGGCGGATTCGCCCTGGCGCATGAGCGCGGCGATGGCGTTGAGGGAATTGAACAGGAAGTGCGGCTGCACCTGCTGCTTGAGCGCCGCCAGCTCGGCCTGCGCGAGCTGGGTGCGCAGCTGGGCCTCGCGCAGCTCGGTCTGCCGCTTCTGCTCGTTGAGGTCGCTGATGTAGCCCGCGGTCAGCACGACCCAGTAGAAGAAGAAGTCCATGACCGCCCGCCAGTCGAGGTAGTCGTAGACGACGCGGAGGTTGAAATCCTCCGGCACGAGGTAACCCGTCGAGGCCGCGGTCACCCAGAAGCGCAGCACGTTGCCGACGGCGAAGGCCGTCAGGGCCCCGAGCAGGTGCAGCCCGCCGAGCACCGCCCAGTGCCCGTGCCGGGCGGCGAGCACGCGGCGCAGGCGGTAGACCAGCGGCGTGAGCGCGGCCCACATCCACACCCGATACATCTGGCTCAGGATCATGTAGAGGTGCCCGCGCCAGCTGAACCGCGTGAAGTCGCGCTCCGTCGTCATGTAGACGTGCAGCACCAGCAGCAGCCCGACCACGGTCCACAGGCCGAGGAGGAGGCGCCAATTGAGCCGGCGGGGTTCGGTCATGGGCGACCGTTAAGCCGCCGTTTCCGGCAAATGCAAGCGCCCGCCCGGCGCGCGGCCCGGCGCCGCCGGCCGGATGGCGCGGTTGGTCGCGGGTTTGCGTCATTCGTCGTGGAAAACGCCGCGTTGGACGATTTTCCACCCGGGCCTGAATTCCTGTCATGTTCGGCCCGGCGGATTGACTCGCGGCGGCCCTTCCCCTCTCACTTTCACCCTCACTCCCTTCACCTTCATGTCCCTGCCCACCTCCTTCTCCGGCGTCACCGTCCACCCCAAGGCCAATGTCTACTTCGACGGCCGGGTCGTCAGCCACACCGTGCTGATGCCCGACGGCGCCAAGAAGACCCTCGGGCTCATCTACCCGGGCAGCTACCATTTCGGCACCGGCGCCCCGGAGCGCATGGAGATCGTGGCCGGCGCCTGCCGCGTCACGCTCGACGGCGCGGCCGCCGCGAAGGATTACCCGGCCGGCACCTTTTTCGACGTCCCCGGCAAGAGCGGCTTCACCATCGAGGTGAAGGACGGCATCTGCGAATACATCTGCTCGTTCCTCTGAGGCAGGGGCTGTTGCCCTCAACAGCCCTTCGAGGGCGCTTGAGGGCAAGCGCCCCTGCCAATCAGCCCTGAAGTGCAGGTCCTTCAGGGCGGCATTGCTGAAAGATTGCCCGCCGGGGTCGCGTTGAATACCCCATGATAGCCACCATGGACGAGCCCCACTCCTCGCTGCACACCCGCCCGACGCTGCTTTTCCGGCTGCGCGACTGGGAGGACAAGGCGAGCTGGGACGAGTTTTACCGCCTCTACCGCAACTTCGTCTACGGGCTCGCGCGCCGCGGCGGGCTGACCCACGTCGAGGCCGAGGAGGTGGCGCAGGAGGTCTTCATCCGCGTGGCCGAGACGATCAAGAACTTCGAGTCCGATCCGAACCGCGGCACTTTCCGCGGCTGGCTGGCCCAGCTCACCCGCTGGCGCATCGCCGACAAGTTCCGCGCCCGGCCGCGCGATGCCGCCGCCGGCCCCTCGCGCCGCAGCCAGGAAATCACCGACGCCACCCGCACGATCGAGCGCATCGCCGACGACAAGACCAGCACGCTCGACGAGCTCACCGAGGCCGAGTGGCAGAGGCATGTGCTCGACGCCGCCCTCGGCCGGCTGGCCCGCCGCGTGCCCGCGAAGCATTTCCAGGCCTTCGACTTCTACTCGCGCCAGGGCTGGCCGGTCATGCGCGTCGCCCGCGAGCTCGGGATCAACCCGGCCGCCGTCTACCTGATCAGCCACCGCCTGACCAAGCAGCTGAAGGCCGAGGTCGCCGCCCTGCGCGCGTCGCTGGGTTGACCGCGGTCCGCTTCCTGCTTTGCTCCCTCCCGTCGTGTCGACGGAGGCCGCGCCGCAACCCCCAGTGATCCCCGACTATGAGCTGCTGCGGCTCATCGGCCGCGGCGCTTACGGCGAGGTCTGGCTCGCTCGCGGCGTCACCGGCGTCTACCGCGCCGTCAAGCTGGTCTGGCGCGACCGCTTTCCCGAGGCCGGGCCCTATGAGCGCGAGTTCCACGGCCTGAAGGAATTCGCCGCCATCTCCCTCAGCGAATCCCGCCAGCTCGCCCTGCTGCACGTCGGGCGCGACCCCGCCGCCGCCTACTTCTATTACGTGATGGAGCTGGCCGACGACGTCACGACCGGCCGCAACATCGATCCGGCGGACTACACGCCGCACACCCTGAAGGAAATGCGCGTGCGCCGCGGCCGGCTCCCCGCGGGCGAGTGCGTCGCGCTCGGCGTCGAGCTGGCCCGCGCGCTCTCCGGCCTGCACGTCCGCGGTCTCGTGCACCGCGACATCAAGCCGTCCAACGTCATCATCGTCGGCGGCGCGCCCAAGCTGGCGGACATCGGCCTCGTCACCGAGGCCAGCGCGGCGCTGACCTTCGTCGGCACCGAGGGCTTCGTCCCGCCCGAGGGCCCCGGCGCGCCGGGCGCCGACGTGTTCGCCCTCGGCAAGCTGCTCTACGAGCTCGTCACCGGCCTCGACCGGCACGACTACCCGCGGCTGCCGCCGGAGCTGCACGCCTGGCCCGACCGCAAGGAGGTGCTCGAGCTCAACGAGGTGCTCATCCGCGCCTGCGAGCCCCACCCCGGCCAGCGGCACACCGACGCCGCCGCGCTGCTCGACGACCTGCTGCTGCTGCAGGCCGGCAAGTCCGTCCGCCGCCTGCGCAAGGCCGAGCGCCGGCTCGCGCGCGCCCTGCGCATCGCGGCGCTGTTCGGCCTCATCGCCGGCGTGGCCGGGCTCGGCGCCTACCTCGAGCGCCAGCGCGCCAACCAGGAAATGACCGGCCGCCTCGCCGCCGAGGCCGAGCGCGACGCCCTGGCCCGGCGCGCCATCTACTCGGCGGCCCTCACCCAGGCCCAGCGCGCGCTCGAGCAGGATGATTTCGGCCGCGCCCGGAAGTTCCTCGATGAAGTGGTGCCCCGGCCGGGCGAACCGGACCTGCGCGAGTTCGAATGGTTCGCCCTCCGCCGGGAGGCGGACGGCGACCCCGCCACCGTGCTGCGCCCATCCGGCGCGCCGGGCCAGCATGTGGCTGCCTCCCCGGATGGACGCCTGGTGGCCGTCCAGCTGGCCGGGCAGGAGGTGGTCGTCTGGGATCGCGCCGCGCCGCGCGAATTGCGGCGGATCGCCCAAATCCCCCGGCTGGGCGGCTTCTCGAGCGACGGCCGCTGGCTGCTGGGCGTGGATGACCAATATGCCCTGCGTCGCTGGGCGGTGGCCGACGGCCGGCCCGCACCCGAAACCGGCGACGGCAAGGACTGGCCCCTCGGTCGGCTGGAGGGTGACCGCTGGCTGACTTATGTCGTCACGGACAACCAGCGTCCGCTGCAGGTCCGGGCCTGGGATTTCGCCACGGGCCGCGAGCTCTGGCGCGGGGCGCTGCCGCACACGGCCGGGGCCGGGGACGCCTATTTTTCCTCCGCCACCTCGCCGGATGGACGGGCCTGCGCGATCGGCCTGATCCATGGCCGCGGATCCGATGCCCGCTGGCGCGTCATGGTCCTGGCCCTGCCCGACCTGACCGTGCGCTGGGAACAACTCTTCGACCACCGCCCCACCGCCCTCGCCTTCGGCCGCAACAACGACGAGCTGGTCTACGGCTGGGGCGACAACGGCGAGGTCGGCCTCATCGACCTGCCCACGGGCGCGGTCCGGTGGCAGGTGCGGATGCCCATGACCCAATTGCGCGTCCTGGCCCACAACGGCTCGCTGCTGGCCGTGGGCGGGCGCAGCTCGCTGATCGCCCTGCTGGATCTTGCAACCGGGCGCAACGTCGCGCTGCGGCGCGGCCAGGAAAGCGACCTCACCGGTTTCGAATTCATCCCGGGCACGCAGAGCCTGGTCAGCACCGGCAGCGGCGGGGACGTGCGCATCTGGCCGCTGCAACAGCCCGCCGCGCCGACGAGCCTGGCCGGCTACTGGAATCCCGCGGGCGGCGGCCGCGCGCTCTGCCTGTCCCCGGACGGCCGCCGGCTCGCCGCGACCTCGGCCGCGGGCGTCACGCGCGTGGTGGAAACGGACACCGGCCGGACCCTGGCCGAACTGGCCGCGACCCCGCTCCCGATCGCTTTTTCCCCGGAGGCGCAGGCGCTCTGGTCGCTGGATGCCGACGGCAACCTGGCCCTTCGTTCCCTGGCGGCACCGGCGGAATCCAGCACGATCGCGCTGCCGGTCCGCGGCTTCATTGCCGCGGCGTCACCCGACCGGCGGTGGATCGCCTGCGCGGACCGCGCGGCCGGCCTGGTGCTGGTGGACACGGCCTCCGCGCGCGTATCTCCCGTCATCGAGACCGGCCATCGCTACCCCTGGTGGATCGCCCTCTCCCCGGACGGCACCCGGCTGGCGACCGGCGGCGTGGACCTGATGATCCGGGTCTGGGAGATCCCCTCGGGCCGGAAGGTGGCGGAGTGGAAGCCGGCCAACGAATCGGTCAACGCGGCCTTTTCCCCCGACGGCCGCCTGCTCGCCCTCTGCCAGAACACCGGCACGCTGGAGGTGCGCGACTGGTCGACGCAAGCCGTGGTCGCGACCCTGGTCACCAGCAGCGGCAACCTGCAGGCCATCGCGTTCGACCCGCAGGCGCCGCGGCTTTTCCTGGGCGGCCGGGACGGCACGCTGCACGTGATCGACACGGGGCGCTGGCGCGAGGTCACCCAGCTCAGGGCGGCACCCGGCGCCCCACCCGGCAGCCTGGTGCGCAATGCCCTGAGCGCGGACGGAAAAACCCTGGCCGGATACACCGAAAGCGGGGTCATCCGGCTGTGGCGGAAGGGACCGGCCCCTTAGTTCTCGTTGACGGGCGGGAGTGACGGGGGGCCGCCATCCTCGGTCTGGAAAAAACCCATCACGGCCAGGAAACCGCCCGGGGGCGGATGCGCCGCGTAATAGGCCTCGATGGTCAGCTTGCTCTCGTTGGACTGGATCCGGTATTCGCAATGCGCCGCATTGCCCTTGTTCGGCTCGATCGTGTAGAATCCGTTGACGTCAGGCTGCGGCTGCTGGCTGGCGCCGACCTGGGTGCCGGCCGCATCGGTCACCTGGACGACCGGCACGGGCGTGCCGTTGCGGGCCGAAACGCGCAGCTTGATCTTCGCGGTGCGGTGCTGGGCGCCGATGTCCCACAGGTCGAGACCCGGACTGGTGCCGGGCGCGCGCTTGATCGTGGCCTCCAGCCAGGCGGTGGTCCGGCTGGTGGGCTTGGTGCCGTTGTGCTCCGTGTAGCAGGTCCATTCGATGAGATTTTTCCGGCCCTGCATCGTGTCCATCATCTGCATGGCGGAAACCGGACGATACGAGGCGGGCCGGGGCAGGGGCTGGGCGATCAAACCGGCCGCGCTGCAAAGCGCGCCGAGCAAAAGAACCATCGGGCGTAGTGTTTTCATGATAGCGGGTGAATGGATGCAGGAAACGCGCGGGGACGTCAGCTTCTTTCAGAAATCCCCGCGACCGCCCTGAATCGGCTCGCGGAACAATCCGGCGTGGCTAGCCTGCCTGCATGCTTCGCCGACTCCTCCCCCTCCTGTTGCTCGGTTGCACCTGGCTCCCGGCCGCCGAGAAGCTGGCCGACGGCCTCTACGCCGTGTTCACCACGCCGCGCGGCGTTTTTGTCACCGAGTTGTATTATAAGCAGGCGCCGGCCACCGTCGCCGGCTTCGTCGGCCTCGCCGAGGGCACCCTCTCGCCGCGCGACGGCAAGCCCTTCTACACCGGCCTGACCTGGTATCGCGTCGTCCCGGGCTTTGTCATCCAAAGCGGCAACCCCGGCCTCAAGGACACCGGCAACGACATCATCCCGCACCGCTTCAACGACGAGTTCGTCCCGGGCCTGCGCCACCGGGAGGTCGGCATGCTCTCCATGGCCAACGCCGGCCCCGCCACCAACGGCTGCGAGTTCTTCATCACCCTCGGCGACTGCACGCGCCTCAACTACCTGCACGCCGTCTTCGGCCGCACCATCCAGGGCCTCGAGGTGCTGCCGCTGCTGCAACCGGACGACGCCTTCACGATCAAGATCATGCGCGTTGGCGCCGAGGCCCGGGCCTTCAAGGCCGACCCGGCAACCTTCGCGAGCCTCACCGCCAAGGTCGCGCCCTACCAGGGTTCGGCCGAACCCGGGCCCGCGGCACACTTCGACGATCCCGCCGGGCTCATCCCGGTCGAGCCGCCGCGCGCGAAGAATTTCAATTACAAGCTCGCCAACTTCGAGCGTGTCACCGGCGTGCGCATCGTCGCCCGCCTTTTCAAGGAAGCCCCCACCGCCGCCGAGGACGCCGTGCCCGGCGCCTACATGCGGGCCCTCGCCGAAAAACTCGGTGTGGCGAAGCGCGGCGCGCTCGCGGTCTACTTCGCGGCCGACGACGACTGGCGCGTGTGGATCGGCGACGAGTCCACCGCGGCCTTCTTCGGCCGTCCCGCCACCGCCGCGGATCTGGCCGACGGCGGCGCCTTCCACGATGTGAAGGAAGCCTTCCTCGCCGCCACCCGCGCCGAGGGTGATGCCGCCTACGAAAAACAAAAGGCCGCATCCCCCGCCGACCGCCCCCCGCCCAACGCCCAACGCCTCAAGCTCCAGACCGACGCCGTCCTCGACCACCTCATCCTCAAGCTCGAACCCAAATGAAACTCCGCCTGCTCGCCCTGTCCTCCGTCCTCTGCCTCCTGTCCGCGGCCCGGGCCGCGGACGGCCCGCGCGACTTCGTCGCCAACAAGCTCGCCGCCGACTACCCGGCGCTCGACGCGCTCTACCGGCACCTGCACACCCACCCCGAGCTGTCGTTGATGGAGGAGAAGACCGCGGCCCGGATCGCGGCCGAGCTCCGCACCGCCGGCTATGAGGTCACCGAGCAGGTCGGCGGCCACGGCGTCGTCGGCGTGTTCCGGAACGGCCCGGGACCGGTCGTGTATTTCCGCACCGACCTCGACGGCCTGCCCATCCTCGAGGAAACCGGCCTGCCCTACGCCAGCACGACCCGCGTCACCAACCTCTCCGGCCAGGAAGTCCCCGTCATGCAGGGCTGCGGCCACGACATCCACATGACCATCTTCACCGGCACCGCCCGGATGCTGGTGGCGATGAAGGACCGGTGGTCCGGCACCGCCGTGTTCATCGGCCAGCCCGCCGAGGAGGTCGGCGCCGGCGCCCGCGCGATGCTCGTCGCCGGCCTTTACGCGAAGTTTCCCCAGCCCGACTACGTGCTCGGGGTCCATGACAGCGCCACGCTGCCCGCCGGCACCATCGGCACCGTCGAGGGTGCGGCCTGGGCGAATGTCGACTCGATGGACATCACCGTGCGGGGCCGCGGCGGCCACGGCGCCTACCCGCACACCACGATCGACCCCATCGTCCTCGCCGCCCGCATCGTCACCACGCTGCAGACGGTCGTCAGCCGCGAGACGCGGCCGCTCGATCCCGCCGTCGTCACGGTCGGTTCCATCCACGGCGGCACCAAGCACAACATCATTCCCAACGAGGTGAAGCTGCAGCTCACCCTGCGCTCCTACAGCGACAAGGTGCGCGCCCAGACCATCGCCACGATCCGGCGCATCTGCCGCGGCGAGGCCATCGCCGCCGGCGTGCCCGACGACCTGCTGCCGGTCATCACGGTGGCGGAGGACCAGTTCACGCCTTCCACCTACAACGACCCGGCGCTCACCCGCCGCGTGCGCGCCGCCATCGGGAACTGGATCGGCGCCGACAACCTGCGCAACATCGATCCCGAGATGGGCGGCGAGGACTTCGGCCTGTTCGCCGGCCCGGGCCGGAAGATCCCCATCACCATGTTCCGCGTCGGCGCCGTCGATCCCGCCAAGTTCGCCGAGAGCCAGCGCACCGGCGAGCCGCTGCCCTCGCTCCACTCGAGCAAGTTCGCCCCGCTCCCCGAGCCGACGATCAAGACCGGCGTCACCGCCCTCACCGCCGCCGCGCTCGACCTGCTCGCGAAAAAATAACCCCATGCGCCAGTTCGGTCTCCTCCTCCTGCTCGGTTTCATCCTCGCCTTCATCGCGTGGCAGGCGCGCACCGGCATCTTCCGCCGCGCCAATCCCGGCGAGCCCGCCAACAAATACATGCGCGCCGCCATGGCCAACCCGCAGCTCTCGGAGGCCGACGCCGCCATCCTGCGCGAGCAATACGGCACGGCGCACACCAGTCCCTCCGGCCTGCGCTACCTCGTCCGCCGCCCGGGCACCGGCGCGCCGGCCGCCGCCGGCCGCGAGCTCGTCGTGCATTACGACGGCTACCTGCTCGACGGCACGAAATTCGACAGCTCGCGCGACCGCGGCGCGCCCTATGTCTTCCACCTCGGGACCGCCAGCGTCATCCAGGGCTGGGAGGAGGCCTTCGCCGCCATGAAACCGGGCGAGCAGCGCACGCTGCTCATCCCGTGGTGGCTGGCCTACGGCGAGACCGGCAAGGGCCCGATCCCCGCGAAGGCCACGCTGCGCTTCGAGGTCGAGCTGCTGGAAGTCCGGTAGCTCCTGTCTGTTTTTGGAGGCGGGGTGCCCTCACCCCGCAAAACACGTTCAATCGCGGGGTGAGGGCACCCCGCCTCCATCCAGTCATTCACAGCCCCAGCAGGCTCCCGTTGCGCTTGAGCCACTTCTCGGCGTCGCGCCACCAGGGACAGACCTCCTGCACGCGGGCCCAGAACCGGTCGGAGTGGTTCATCTCCCGCCGGTGCATCAGCTCGTGGTAGATGATGTAGTCGCGCACGCTGTCCGGCGTCTGCACCAGCCGCCAGTTGAGCGAGATCGTGCCGCCCGCCGAGCACGAGCCCCAGCGTGAGCGCTGGTTGCGCACCGTCACGTGCTTCACGTCCGCGCCGGTCTCGGCCGCCAGCTCCCACGTGCGCGCCGGCAGCTCGATCTTCGCGCGGCGGGCGAAATGCGCCTCCAGCGCCGGCCGCAGGTCGCCGTCGAACGACGCCACGCGAAAGATGTCCGCCGCCACGCAAACCGTGGGCCGTTCCCCGGCCACGGCGGTCCGGATTTCCGTCATCTCCCCGCGCCACAGCACGGACGTGCCGACGGTCCAGACCTCCGCCACCCGCGGCTTCCGGGCCTGCCGCGCCCGCGCCCGCGCCAGCCAGTCATGGTGCTGCTCGACGAAGGCCCGCGCCTCGCGCTCCGACCCCCGCGCCGGCACGGTGGCCACCGCCACCCCGTCCTTGCGCAGCGTCAGCCGGTAATGCCGCGCCCGCAGGCTGCGGACAAAAACCAGATCGGACCGGGCCTCGGTCCTGGTTTCGAGAAACTCCTGCTGGTCGCCGGTCACGCGGGCACTGGCTAGACGGGGGCCGGCTTCGAAGCCAGCTAGGATTTTTCCCTAGGCAACGGCCCGCCGCCCGGCGTCTTATGTCACATTCTTATGCGGCCGGTCGGAATTTTTGAAAGAAAAGCTTCCTGCAAACTGTTTTAGCCTGAATGCTTGCACACCTGATAAATACCAGTAGCCTCTGGTCCTGCTAACTAACGTAATGCCGCAAGGTCCGCACATCCCCCCTTTGCCCCGTCACCGGTCTAGGGCGTTCACCTTGGTGGAGATCATGGTGGTCGTCGTGATTATCGGCCTCCTGGCCGCCGCCGCCCTGCCCGCCTACCGGCTGATCACCCTGCGCTCCCGGGCCGCCAGCGTCGTCAACGACCTGCGCACCTTCTCCACCGTTTTCATCACCTACAGCCTGCAGAACGGCCGTTATCCCGATGACGGCGACCCGCAGGTCGTCCCGCCCCAGGTCGCCGGCCAGCTGCCGGGCAACTTCAGCCAGCGCACCCCCATCGGCGGCGTCTACAAGTGGAACTTCGACGTCCCCGCCGACGGCGTGCCGGCCAAGGCCGCCATCATCATCCAGGCGGCCACCGGCAATGCGCTCCTCGACGACCTCGACCAGCTCGAGACCGTCGACAAGCAGATTGACGACGGCAACCTCGCCACCGGCAACATGCAGCTGGGTTCCACCAATTCGCTGGTGTTCATCATCGAGAAATGAGCGCCACCTACCGCATCACCCTGGTCCAGCTCAAGGCCGACGCCTCCGCCGTCGGCGGCGCGAGCGACAAGATCGAGCACGGCACGCACCCGGTCGAGGAGGTCGTCCGCCTGGCCGGCAAGCTCCTCCAGCTCGACCTCTCCAGCACCCGCGCCGAGCCGGGCATCATCGTCCAGCGCGGCGACAAGGGCTGGCGCATCGGCGTCCACCAGGGCCGCCTGCGCATGCACAAGAGCATGTCGCTCTTCGATGATTTCTGGACCGCGGACAGCCCCGCCGCGATCGCGGACCTGCCGCCCTTCCATGTCAGCGCCGGCCCGGCCCCCCGCCCCGCGCATGCCGCCCCCGCGGGCAAGCGTCACGGCACCGTCCGCACCGTGCTGGAGGCCGCCGGCCTCTTCGCCGCCGCCCTCGTGCTCGTCGCCGTCGGCCTGCGCTTCGGCCTCCCGCAGCGCAAGCTCAGCGACCTGCCTCCGGGCGTCAGCATCGTCACCTCCTCCGACGAACGCGCGAACATCTTCAAGACCGTCGCCGGCGTCTACTCCACCGGCAAGACCGCGGGCAACAGCCTCGTGATCATCTCCGAGGACGGCCAGGTCTCCCTCGGCACCATCGGCAAGGACGGCAAGCCCTCCAAGCCCCGCATCCAGGAGCAGGCCCGCGCCGGCCGCCAGGGCAACATCGCCTGCGTCATCACCTCCTTCGGCATCATCGCGGGCATCGAGCCGCCCGAGGCCGTGAAGGTCGGCAACTTCCAGTGGCGGAAGGCGCCCGCCACCGTCACCGCGGTGAATTGAGGCCGCCGGCCGGCGGAGTCATTGGTTGAGGGTTGATCGTTGAGTGTCCCCAGGGCGGAACCACCCGTTCCTGGCTGCGCCTGTCCGGCTCTCAACCCTCAGCTCTCAACGCTCAGCTTCTTACAAAAGATCACATTGGGCTTCAGCGTCCCGTCCGGGTCCATCGCGTAGTCCGGGATGCCGCCGCAGCGCACGTAACCGAGCTGGTCGTAAAGCTTCGCCGCGCCGCTCGCGCCCTCGCTCGTGTCGAGGAACAGCAGCGTGCGGCCACGCGCCCGGGCCGCCGCCTCAAGCGCCTGCATTAGCGCCGTGCCGGCCCCGCGGCCGCGCCGCACCGCAAACACGAGCAGCTTCTGCACCTCCGCCCGGTGCCGGCCGTTGCTCCTCGACTCCAACGCGAGTTGTCCGCTGCCGATAAGCCGATCGGCCTCGTCCCGCGCCGCCAGCAGGATCCTGTTCCCGCCGGCGAGCTCGGCCCCGACCTTGTGCCAGTAGTCCGCCACCTCGCCATCCGCCAGCGGCCGCGTGAAACCGATCGAGGCACCGTGCTCCACCGCGTCACGCAGCAGCGCGTGGAATTCCGCGGCGTCACGCGCGAGGCCCTCGGCAGTGACCGGGAAAATGTTCATAGCAGCTCCACCCGCCAGTCCGGCAGCACGTCCTTTGCCAGCGTCAGCCAGCCGAAACTCGCCCGGGCGCCGCGGTTCGGCCGCGTGATGCAGCCGGGGTTCAGCCACCGCACGCCCCGCGCATCGGTCTCGTCCCGCGGCACGTGGGTGTGCCCGTGCAACACGACGTTCATCCCGGCCGGCGCGCGGGACGGCGGGATGTGGACCAGGAAACATTTCACGCCGGCGCGCTCGAGCCGCAGTTCCAGCGGCCAGCAGTTGTGCCACTCGTTGTTGCCGAGCACCACATGCAGCGGTTTCCCGAGGGCTTGGAATTCCCCCAGCGTGTCCGGGTCGCACACGTCGCCGAGGTGCCAGATCTCGTCGGCGCCCGCGAGGCGGGCCGGCAGGCCCGGCGGATACCGGTCGTGGGTGTCGGCGATGACGGCGATGCGCATGGCCGGCCAGCGTGTGATTTTCCTCCGTCCGCGCAATCCTGCAGCCGGCCGGTTCAGCCGGTGGGAGGGACTTTACGTCCCGACAGCGAACACAGCTTCAATCCCGTCGGGGTATAAAACCCCTCCCACCAAACAACCGCCGCTGCTCACTTCGCCGCTTCCGTCGCCGGCAGCGCCACGTAGGGCTCCTCGTGCAGGTCGGCCGGGCGTTTGCCGGCCAGCAGCTGCCACCACGTGCGCGCGCTGGCGGCGACCACGATGAGCACCAGCACCATGAAGGCTCCGGTCACGGCCACGTCGATGTGGTTGTTCAACACCTGGGATTTCCAGGTCGCGAGCTCCGCCGGCGTGCCGCCGGCGGCGATCTTCGCCTCGAGGCCGCGGGCGATGGCGAGGAAGCCGATCGGCGCCGGGCTGAAGATCTTCATCCAGCCCGCCGTCATTGTCACCGAAAGCAGCCAGGCCAGCGGCGCCAGTGTGACCCAGGCATAACGCTGGCGGCCCATCTTGATGAGCACGGTCGTGCCGAGGGAGAACGCGATGACGGCCAGCAGCTGGTTGGCCACGCCGAAGATCGGCCAGAGCGAGTTGATGCCGCCGAGCGGGTCGACGACGCCCTGGTAGAGGAACCAGCCCCACGCGCCGACGAACAGCGCCGTGGCCGCCGTGTTGCCGGCGAAGGACTTCGTGTCGCCGAGCCGCCGCCAGAACAGGCCGAGGAAATCCTGCACGAGGAAGCGCCCCACCCGCGTGCCGGCGTCGATCGTCGTCAGGATGAACAACGCCTCGAACATGATCGCGAAGTGATACCACACGGCCATCGCCGTCTTCCCGCCCAGCACGCCGGCGAACATCTGCGCCATGCCGACCGCGAAGGTCGGCGCCCCGCCGGTCCGACCGACCATCGTCTTCTCGCCCACGCTGGCCGCCAGCTCCGTCATCTGCGGCTCCGTCACGGGATAACCCAGCGCCGTGACCCTGGCGACGACCGCGGCGGTGTCGCCCTTCATGTTCACGGCGAAATATTCGCCCGGCTCCATCGCGCAGGCCGCGATCAGGGCCATGATGCCCACGACCATCTCGGTGACCATCGCCCCGTAGCCGACGACCCGGATGTGGTTCTCACGGGCCAGCAGCTTGGGGGTCGTGCCCGACGCGATGAGCGAATGGAAACCCGACACCGCCGCGCACGCGATGGTGATGAAGACGAAGGGAAACCACGGCCCGGCCACGACCGGCCCCGTGCCGTCGATGAACTTCGTGATCGCGGGCATCTTCAGCACCGGCGCCAGCGCCACGATCGCCACCCCGAGCAGGGCCACCGTGCCGATCTTCATGAACGTGCTCAGGTAGTCGCGCGGCGCGAGCAGCAGCCACACCGGCAAAATCGAGGCCAGCAGGCCGTAACCCATGATCCACCACGCCAGCGTGGTGCCCTTCATCGTCAGCCAGCCCTCGAGCGCCGTGCCGTGGACAAACTGCCCGCCCCACACCGCCCCGAGGAGCGCCCCCACGCCGAACACGCTGGTCGCGAGCAGCCACTTGCCGCTCGTGCCGCCGTAGCGCATGGCGCAGCCCATGATGACCGCGATCGGCATCGTCGCCGCGATCGTGAAGACGCCCCACGGGCTCTCCGCCAGCGCGTTGACCACCACCAGCGCCAGCACCGCCAGCAGGATGATCATGATGGCGATGATGCTGACGAGCGCCACGAGCCCGGCGAAGGGCCCGACCTCCTCGCGCACCATCTGGGCGAGGGACTTGCCGCGCCGCCGCACCGAGCAGAACAGGATGACGCTGTCGTGCACCGCGCCGCCGAGCGTGGCGCCGATGAGCATCCACAGCATGCCGGGCAAAAAGCCGAACTGCGCCGCCAGCACCGGCCCGACCAGCGGCCCCGGCCCGGCGATGGCCGCGAAATGGTGTCCGAAGACGACCCACTTGTTCGTCTTCACAAAATCCTTCCCGTCCTCGTTCGCCACCGCCGGCGTCGCCCGCAGCTCGTCGAGCGTCAGCACCTTGGCCATGAGCCACGCCGAGTGAAAGCGGTAGGCCACGGCGAAGGTGCACAGCGCCGCGACGACCATCCACAACGCGCTGACCGGCTCACCGCGCGACATCGCCAGCACGGCGATGGCACCAACGCCAAGCGCCACGACCAACGTCCAAGTGCCAGCCCGCAACCAAGAGGGAAATTTCATGGGGTAATAGAACGAATGACGGCGGATTGTCCGCGAACAGGCAAACCCGTTGTTCCTGTCATTCCGCGTCCAACCGCTTGCTGTCAGTCGTGGAATCCCACCGCTTCTTCGCGCCGGCGATCTTCCGTTTCAGCCATTTCTCGTAGAGCTTGGCGTCCAGCGGCAGCTCCACAGTGAGAGCAGCATCGCGTTGGCGAGTTCCGGCGATGGTCAAGGGGAACGCGCGGGCTCCCGCGCCCCGGGCGGCACGTAAGTTTTCAACCAGCGGGTGATGCTGTTGAGCATATCGATCCGGTGGTCGCGCCGAGCGATGCTGTGTCCCTCGCCGGGATAAATCCGGGCCTCGGCGGGAACTCCCATCGCGCGCAACCCGTTGAAAAACTCCAGCGCCTGGCTGTGCGGCACGGTCCCGTCATTGTCGCCGTGCAGCAGCAGCGTGGCGGCGGTGACCTGGCTCATATGCGCGATCGGCGAGCGGTTGAAAAATTCCGGGGAATAGCGCCAGAGCGCCTGCGGATCCCCCCAGTAGCTTTCCGACCAGCCGCCGGCGGCCGCGCCGTGCGTAAACAGGTTCAGGATGCCCGCGCCGATGATGGCGGCCTTGAATCTCCGCCCCTCGGGCTGGGTGATGCCCCAGCCGGTCAGGTAGCCGCCGTAGCTCCATCCCGCCAGGGCGAGCCGCTCCCCGTCAATGAACCCCAGCCGCAGCACATGATCCAGCCCGGCCGCGACGTCGCGCCAGTCGCCACCGCCGATATCCTTGAAGTTGGCCCGCACGAAATCCGCCCCGCGGCCTTCGCTGCCACGGGGATTCGGCATCAGGACGACGTAGCCCTGGTGCGCCATCCACTGACTCCAATAGAAGTCGTTGATGAAACAGGTCGCCCACCATGACCGACGCGGACCGCCGTGCGCCTCGACCACCAACGGATACTTCCTGGTCGGATCGAAGCCCGGCGGCTTGACCAGAAATCCGTGAATCGGGAGCCCGTCGAACGAGCGCCAGGAAATTTCCTCCACCGCGCCCAGCGCCAGCTCCGCCACGGCGGGATTGAGCGCCGTGCGCCGGGTGAGCGGGCCGCGCCACGGGCCGGCAATCACGTTGGCCGGTTCGCGCGGTCCGGAGACCATGCTCGCCACGCGTGAACCATCGGCGCTGAACGAGATCGTGAATTTGGTGAACGAGCCCACCCCGAGCGAACCCGGGGCGAAGGAGGCCGCCGGATGGTCCGCCCGCAGGTCGGTGCCATCCGCCGCGATGGAATAGATCCCCACCCGCAAATTTTCCTGCGCCCCAAAGGCCAGCCGTCCGTCCGCCCGGAACATCATGTGATGCACGCTGCCCGGAAAATCCGCCTGCACCGTGCGCGGATCCGGCCCGCCCTCGGCCTGCATCAGGACCAATTGCCCGCTCCCGGGCGTCAACTCGCGCCCGGTCCAGGCGATAGTCCTTCCGTCGGGTGACCACGCGAGACCGTTTGTCTGATCCTTCACCTGCCAGAGTGCGCGCGGCGCGACATCGGGCGCGAAGGAGAAAACCGTGACCGCCTGCGTGGATTCACCGTTCGACGGCCAAGCGACGCACACGATACTGTCCCCGCGAGGTGACCAGGCATAATGTTTCCGGTTCAGATTGTGTGTTAACGGAGTCCGAGCCTGCTCCACCCCGGTCGCGATATCGATCGTGTGCAGCCGGTTTACGCTGCCCGCGCCTTCACGCACATCGTTCATTACCAAGGGTTCACCGGCCGGCCGCGAGCGGGCGTCGCCCAAGCTTTCCGATTGAATGAAGCTGAGTTGTCGCCCATCCGGGGACCATTCCAGCGCAGCGCCCTGGAACCGGTCGGCAAGCACCCGCATCGATCCCGAACCCGGATCCAGCCACAACAACTGTTGGCGGCGCGGCGCCTCCACGCTCGACGCGACCACCGCGAGGTGGCCGGTGCGGGACCAGCGGGCCATAGAAACCTGGCGGCGCTCCGGCAGGAGCCGCCGGGGCACGGGGTCTCCGTCCGTATTCACCATCCACAGTTCCATCGCCTTGCCGTCGTTTCCGGCGGTCTCGTCCGCCACCAAGTAGGTCACCTGGCGGCCGTCGGGCGAAATGCGCACCTCCTCCACCATCTTCAAATCCGCCATCAGCTCGGGCGAAAGCCCGGCCGCCAGGGCCGGACCGGCCAGCCCGCCCGCCACGCACAGGATCAGGACAATGATTTTCTTCATGGGGATACTTTCGGTTCAGGATTTTTTAGGGACAGAAACGGCCCGCACCGGATCGAGGGGTGCGGGGCAAGCTGGATTGAGGACGGGGCGGGAATGATGGGGGATAATCCTGGCGGTCAATCGCTGCAGCGTGAACCCCCACTCTAGGATCCGCCGGACTTGGCTCCGGGCGGCACATGGGTTTCCAGCCAGCGGGCGATGCTGTTGAGCATATCGATCCGGTGGTCGCGCCGGGCGATGCTGTGTCCCTCGCCGGGATAGATCCGCGCCTCGGCGGGAACGCCCATCGCACGGAGCCCCTGGTAGAATTCCAGCCCCTGACTGTGCGGCACCTTCGAGTCGTTGTCGCCGTGCAGGATCAGTGTCGCGGCGGTGACCTGGCGCACATGGGCGATCGGCGAGCGGTTGAAAAATTCCGGGGAATAGCGCCAGATCGCCTGCGGATCGCCCCAGTGGTTTTCCGACCAGCCGCCGGCGGCGCCGCCGCGCGTGAACAGATTGGTGATGCCCGCCCCGACGATGGCCGCCTTGAACCGCCGGCCTTCCGGCTGGGTAATACCCCAAGCCGTCAGATAGCCGCCGTAACTCCAGCCCGCCAGGGCGAGGCGCTCCCCGTCAATGAAGCCCAGCCGCAACACATGATCCAGCCCGGCCGCCACATCGCGCCAGTCGCCGCCGCCCAGGTCCTTGAAGTTGGCGCGCGCGAACTCCGCCCCGCGGCCCTCGCTGCCCCGCGGATTCGGCATGAGCACAACGTAACCTTGATGGGCCAGCCACTGGGCCCAGTGCGAATTGTTGAGAAAACAGGTCGCCCACCACGACCGGCGCGGCCCGCCATGCACTTCAACGACCAGCGGATACTTCTTCGCCGGGTCGAAACCCGGCGGTTTGACCAGAAATCCGTGGATCGCCAGTCCATCGAAGGAGCGCCAGGAAACTTCCTCCACCGCCCCCAGCGCCAGCCCCGCCACAGCCGGATTGAGATCCGTGCGCCGGGTGAGCTGGCCGCGCCACGGGCCGGCGATCACGTTGGCCGGCTCGCGAGGGCCGGAGACCATCCCCGCCACTCGCGAACCGTCGGCGCTGAAGGAAAGCACGAACTTCGTGAACGAACCCACCCCGAGCGAACCCGGCGCAAAGGACGCCGCCGGATGATCCGCCCGCAGATCGGTGCCGTCCGCCGCGATGGAATAGATGCCGGCCCGCAGATTCTCCTGCGCCCCGAAGGCCAGCCGGCCGTCCGACCGAAACAGAATGCAATGCACGCTGCCCGGAAAATCCGCCTGCACGGTGCGCGGGGCGGGCTCGCCCTCGGCTTGCATCAGCACCAATTGGCCGCTCCCGGGCGTCAACTCGCGCCCCGTCCAGGCGATGGTCTTGCCGTCCGGGGACCACGCGAGCCCGTTCGTCTGATCCTCCGGCGCCCACAGTTCACGCGGCGCAGCGCCACCGGCAAAGGGGAAAATCGTGACCACCGGCCGGGATAAATTGTTCGCGGGTCGCGCCAGTGCGACGACTCCGTCGCCGCGCGGAGACCAGGCATAATCGCCCAGGCTGTGCGTCAAGGGCGTCCGGGCCTGCGTCACGCCGGTCGCGACGTCGAGTGTGTGGAACCGGCCGACACTGCCACCGCTTTCGCGCGCTCCACCCAGGACCTGCGGTTCACCGACGGCCCGTTTCCGGGCCGGGCCCGTGCTTTCCGAGCGGATGAAGCCGAGCTGCCGGCCGTCCGGCGACCACTCAAGTGCATCACCCTCGAACCGGTCAGCGAGCACCCGCACATTAGTCTTGTCTGGCTCCAACAACAACAGTTGCCGGCGACGCGGCGCGGCCTCGCTGAGCGCCACGATCGCCAGGCGGCCGTCGGGCGACCAGCGGGCGGCGGACACTCGGTCCCGGTCCAGCAGCAGGCGCCGCTGCTGCGGGGCCCCGTCCACGTTGGCGATCCACAACTCCATTGCTCGGCCGCCTTCGCCGCCCGATTCGGTGCCGACGATATACGATACCCATTTTCCGTCAGCCGATACGCGCACTTCTTCCACCATCGTAAGGTCAGCGATCAGCTCGGGGGTCAGCTCCGCCGCCGCGATGGTCGCGGGGCCCGCGATGGCGAAAACCGCCCCCAGCAGCCGGGCGATCGCTTTTCTTACCGTCAGTTTCGTTGTCGATGGAGGTTTCATGGTCTTGTCTGTTGCGGGTTTGATGAGGATGGGAGTCGCCGCGATGCAGCACCGGCGCGGCTGGAGAATCATTTGGTGGTGTCTGGCACATTCATCGGCCGGCGCCTTGCACGGTGAAGCTCAGCTTCAACAAGCCCAGTTGGTAGCGTTTCTCGCCGCGAAACGGCTTGCGATCGGAGAGGCGAAAACGCACGAGTTGCGGATCGGACATGGCGCCGGTCGCCAATTCGCCGGCGGAGAACACCCAGCCGTCCACCGCGTCATCCACCGTCATCCGGCCGAAGTCGGAATCGAGGGACTTCACCTGCACCCGGAATGGCCCGCGCAACGCGTCGCCGGAAACATTCGCCAGCCGGGCGACCACGGTGAGCGTGCCCGCGACTTGGTCGAACCGCGGCTGGCTGAGCTCCACCGTCAACTGGCCGGAGAGATCCCGGGCCTCCGCAAACGACGCCCGCTCCGGCACCTGGCGATGCACGGACACGGCCGCGGTCCAGATCTGCGGCGTGCCGGTGCGGCTGTCGACCCACACCGGATGGAAGACGCCGTCCGCGCCGGCGGCAAATCCCGCCGTGTCGCCGCCCATGAACATGAAGGTGTTCAACGACACCTGCAGTGTCTGAACCCCTTCCTTTCCTTTCGAAGGTGCGCTGCGCTGGGTCCACGGCCGCAGGGCCGTCCAACGCTGGCTGGCATCGAAGCGAGTGCCCTCTTCGGAGACTTCGACGCTCGGCAGAAAGTTCTCGCCGCCATCGAGCGAGGCGGCCATCCGCACATCCCACCCGAGGTTGTCTGGATGGTTGCGGCGGTCATACCACATGACCGCGACGACGCCGTCACGATTGACCGCGACATTGGGCATGAGCTGATCGGTGGCGTCGTCGGGCGCGTTGTCATTGATTGCGCGGCTGGCGGACCAGGTGGCGCCCTTGTCCGCGGACCAGGCGAAAAAAATCTGGCTGCGTCCGGCGCGGCGATCGGGCCACACGGCGTAGAGCCGGTCGCGCCAGGAGGCGCTGCCGGGATCGATGGCGAGCATCGGCTGGGCGTTGACGTTGTTCTGCGCGCCCTTCCGGTTGCCGCCGACGACGAAGCGGTCGATCGTCACCGCCGGCGTGAAGCTGATTCCACCGTCGACCGAGGTGGTGCTGCGCAGGACATGCTGTTTTTCGCGCCCGGCTTCACCGATGAGCGCCACCACGGTGCCGTCAGAGGTCACGACGGCGTTGCCCATGTTGTCCACGGTGAATTTGCCGAAGCCCTCGCGCTTACCCGGACCGTGAAAGGTCCGGCCCTCGTCCGTCGAATAGAACATGACAATGTCGGAAACCCCGCGGGGGATGCGGTTGTTCCCGTTGACGTAGATGCGGCCGTGATGCTTGCCACCCGTATGATCCACCGTGATGTATTCGCGATCCGTGTAGGTGAAGGTGGAGGGTGGTTCCCAGCTCCGGCCCCCATCCGGCGAACGGAAGAGGCGCATCGTGCGCTGGCCTTCCTCCGGCAGCACGGCCGCCACGTAATAGGCCACCCCACCCGGGCCGTAGGCCACCGCCGGATCACTCGTGTGCAGCAACTCCTCGCCCGCCAAGGTCGGCTGCCAGGTCACGCCACCATCAAATGAGGCATAGACCATGGAACCGTTTTCGGTGTTGTCGTCGGGATAGTAGAACGAGCCGACGATGAGATGTTTCGGGTTGGTCGGATCGGCGGCGACCAGCACCTCGTAGTGGGTGTCGCCGGCATGCGCGGCACTGACCTGCACGTTGGGGCCGACGGCAATCTGGGCGGCCAGCACCGGCGGGATGACTGACAGCAGAGCGATGCCATGGAGAAGAAGCCTGTTTTTCATGGAAATTATCCGCCGGAGGCCGGCGGCAAGGCGCCGGCGGGGACGAGCACGCGACCGGGCAAAGCGAGCGTGCGCTCACTGTTGCGGATGACGGCCACGCCATTGACGAACACCTGCTCGATGCCCGTGGCGTATTCGTTGGGCTCCAGCAGCGTGGTGTGATCGCGCAGGCCGGCCACATCGATAATGGCGAGGTCCGCCTTGTAACCCGGGGCCAGCCGGCCGCGGTCGCGCAGGTTGAGAATCTCCGCCGGCAGGCCGGTGCATTTGCGGACGGACTCCTCGATACTCTCGAGTTTGCGGTCGCGGGTGTAGTTGATCAGCCGCCACGGAAAACTGCCGAAGCAACGGCGGTTCGTCCCAATATATTTTTTCGGCCCGACCGCCTCTTCCGGCAACACGATCCAGCCGTCGGTGGAGCCGGCGGTCCACGGTTGCATCACGAACAGGTCCACGTCGCGCTGCTCCATGCTGACGGCCCGCAGCTTGGCCCCGCCGGCTTTGGCCGGATCGCCTTCGAGCTGCAACCTCACCGCCAGTTCCGTCAGCCCGATCCGCTCCGCCTTCATCAGGTCGGCGAGCGTCCGCCCCACCCAGGCCGGGTTGGGATAATCGAGCACATGAATGTTCTCGGCCCCGCCCTTGAGCGCAACCTGGTGCTCCACATCCCGCCGCATCGCATCGGCCTGGTCGCCTGTCGCCATGATCCGGCGCAACTCGGGCCGGTAATCGCGCGGCCCGGTCGTCACGCCCTTCGGCCGGCCGGATCCGATGGACCACGGGGGCAGCGCCACAAAATCGCCGTCGCTGCCCGCGCTGTCATAGGGATAGACATCGGCATACAGCCGCAGTCCGCGCGCCCGCGCCGCATTGATGGTCGCCACGGTGCGGGCCGCCTGACCGCGGTATCCCGGGCCCCAGCCCTTGATGTGGGTGGCGACGGTGATGCAACCCGTCGCCTCCGCCACGCGGATCGCTTCCGCGAGCGCCTCTTCGAGCGTCGGAGGCGGCGCGGCGCCATCCACACTGGGTTTATACCACATCGGGGCGTAACCCTGGCTGCGCAGGTGGGAAATATACACGCCGTTGTAGGCGGGCAACTCACCCGCCAGCGCGATCAACTCGGCCGTGTCGGAATGCCGGCCACTGAAATATTCGAGCCCGAGCGACAGCCCGAACGACCCCTCCTCTGCCAAACCCTGGCGCAACAGCGTCTGCATCTGGACCAATTCCGCCGCAGTGGCCGGCCGCTGCAGGTCCTTGCCCATCACCCGGCGGCGGAGGCTGTCGTGCCCGTTGGCGAGCGCGACATTCACGCCAATCCCGAGGCGCTCGAGATTCTGGCGCTGGGTCGTCAACGACGCCGGCTGGCGGCCGTCCTGATTGACGAAGGCCGTGGTCACACCCTGGGTGATATAGTTCTGCGCCGCCCGGCGCCTGACGTCGGGCGAAGCCAGGCCGTCGTCCTCTTCCAAGTGGGTGTGCAGATCGATAAACCCGGGCGTCACGATCCGTCCCTCCGCGGCGATCACCACGGGGGCCATCGCTCCGTCGAGGCGACCGATGGCGGCAATGGTGTCCCCGATCAGGCCCACATCAGCCACGAACCCGGGCGCACCGGTGCCATCGATGACCGTGCCGCCACGGATCAGCACGTCAAATGTCCGCGGCGCCGCCGCGAGGCTGGTGGCGAGCAGGCTGAGCGCGATACTGCCGCCGGCCAGCCGTTGAAACCAGGCGTGGAGGTGCATGTTGGAGGGTCGGTTCAGGGTTTGGCCGGCGCCGGAAAATCCGGCGCCGCGAACTTCGGCGCCGCCACGGTCACCAGCGACGGCAGGTTCTCGGTGGCGCCGTGGCGGATAAAGTCCATGATGGCGGCCGTGGCTTCCGGCAGCTGCGCGCGCACGGCGGCATAGGCGCCGTGGGTTCCCTGGTGAACCAGGATTGTGCGGCTGTTGATGAAATAGGGCTGCACATGCAGCAGGTTCTCCATCGGGGTGGAGGTGTCCCAGTCGCCATGCACGAAGAGCACCGGCGTCTTGTTCAGCACCTCGTTGCGGAAAGCGTCGCCGACATCCGCCGAGGGCCAGATTTCCTCGGTCGCCATGTAGTCGTCGAAATTCCATTCGCCGAGCACGGCGATGGCCGGATCGGTGCGCAGCAGGTTGCGGCGCGCCGGCGTGACCGCCAGGCTGGTGTCGATCAGCAAACCGATCAGCGGATCGATCCTCCCCTTGCGCGCCTGCCGTTTCGCGACAACGCTTTTGGCCCACGCTTCATAGTGACCGTGATACACCGCCAGGATCGCGGCGGGGTTGCCTGGCTGCCAGTCGTCGCGCCCGAGGGTGATGGTGACGGCCTTGCCGGATTTGTCCGTCGTATTGACCTCGATCGGTCCCCGCTCCAGCCGGCGGGCGATTTCGCTCACCGCTCCCGCGATGCCGCCGGCCGGTAGGTAGGGCTTGAACGCGGCCTCGCGCTCGACCGCCTGCCACTGCCGGCGCATCGAGGCGTAGATGTGGGAGGGCATGTCGTAGCCGCAATCGAGGGGCTCGACACCCGAAAGCACGGCGCGGGCGACGATGTCGGGGTGCAGGCGCATGATCGCAAAGCTCCATTGCGAGCCGAAGCTCTGCCCGATGAGCGTGATGCGTTCGTAGCCGAGCTCACGGCGCACATCATTCACATCGGCCGCACACTCGATCACCGTGTAGCCACGGAGATCGATGCCCTTTTTCGCATTGTCCGCGACGGCGGCCTTGGAAGCTTCAACCATCTCCGCCGTCTCGCGCGCCATGCTGCCGGGCTGGTTCAGGGGCTTGGCGGGAATGTCGTAGGCATAGACCAGATCTTCCCCAAGGTCGCTGCAGCCGCGTTGGTCAACGTAGATCACGTCCCCGATCTGCCGGTATAGCTTCAGATCGGCCGCCTGGCGCTCGCTGAGCTTGCGCGCTGCGGGATCGGCCTTGGTGAGCGTCAGCCCGCGGACGTAAGAACCGCCGGGGCCGCCCGGCAGATGGAAGGTGGGCGGCGCGCCCGTCGGCGCGAGCGCCCGAAAACGGGCGAAGCCCACCCCGATGGTCCGGCTCGCCGGGTCGTTGCGGTTCTCCGGCACATGCAGGGTGCCAAGCTCATATTCGACCGTCGAACCGTCGGGCAGCGCCACGGTGCGTGTTTCGAGCGTGATCTTGGCCGCCCGCAGGGAGGGGCTGAGCAGGAGGAGTCCGGCGCAGGCAACGGCCCAGACGGACCGGCGTAACAGGGATCGATTGTTGGGGTTCATAAATTCAGGAGGAAAAGGCGAAGCGGGTGCCGCGACCGGTCGCGACGGCGTGATCGTAGGCGACGGACAGCGCCGCCGCATCCTGCAAGGCCGTGCCGGTGGCGTCATAGATCACCGTCTCATGGCCGTCGTGCCGGCCGACCGTGCGGCCCGCGATGACCGCGCCGAGTTCGCCGCGCACCTGCGCGCGCTCCATCAGCCCCTGCTGCAGGGCGTGATGCAAGTCGCCCACCTCCGCGCATTGCTCCAGCAGGTCGCAGACGACGGCGGCGGAGGCCAGCAACTGCGGCTCGATCTCCTGCTTGTCCGGGCTGTCGGCCCCGACTGCGGCAATGAACGTGCCCGACCGCACATGCTCGCGGCCGAGGAACCATTTCTTCGCCGGCGTGCAGGTGACGATGATGTCGCTGTCCAAGGCGGCCGTCTTGAGGTCGGCCGCCGGGCGCACCTCGCCGCGGAGCTCCGCCTCCATCCGGCCGGCGAAATCCGCGGCCCGCGCCGGATCCAGATCCCAGACCCGGATCCGCTGCAGCGCGCGCACGCGGGACAAGGCCCGGAGCTGCATGGCACCCTGCACGCCCGCGCCGCACAGCGTGACGGTCGTGGCGTCCGCCCGGGCCAGGTGTTTCGCCGCCACCGCAGTGGCGGCGCCGGTGCGGAGCATCGTGATGAGCCCCGACTCGGCCACGGCCAGCGGCACGCCGTTGGCCGCGTCGTAGAGCAAAATGAGGCCCTGGATGGCCGGCAGGTCGTGCCGGGGACCATTCTGGAAAAAGCCGCCGTTGACCTTGCACGCATAGCGCGGCGCCGGCGCGCGCAGGCCGCCCGCCTTGATGTGGAACTCACCCCCGACGCCGTCGCCATGCAGCAACCCGGGCGCCAGGGTCTCGCCCCGCGCGTGGGCGGCGAAGACCGCCTCGACGGCGGTGATGCAATCATCGAGTGACAGAACGGCCGCGATATCGGAGCGGTTGAGCAGGAGGGCGGGGGGCGTGGGTTTCATTTTTGCCAGGGCAGACGCTCCAAGTCCACGTTGCCACCGCTCAGGATGATGCCGGTGCGCCGTCCCGCCGGTTTGATTTTGCCCTCGAGGATCGCGGCATAGGGCACCGCGCCCGAGGGCTCGATCACCAGCTTCAGTTCCTCCCAGATCCGGCGCATGGCGGTGATGATGCTTTCCTCGCTGACCGTGACGACATCATCGACCCAGGCGCGCATGATCTGGAGATTCGGCTCGCCCACGACCGTCCGCAGGCCGTCGGCGACAGTGTCAACCGGCCGGCGCACCAACCGGCCGGCCAGGAACGATTGATAGGCGTCATCCGCCTGGGCCGGCTCCACGGCAATGACCTTCACCGAGGAGCTCACGCCCTTTGCTGCCACCGCGGTGCCCGCCAACAGGCCGCCGCCGCCCACCGGACAGAGGATGAGTTCGAGATCCGGTGCATCCTCAAACAGCTCCAAGGCCGCCGTGCCCTGACCGGCCATTACGTCGAAATTTTCGTAGGGATGGATGAAGGCGGCACCTGTCTCCGCCACCACCCGCGCGCACGTCTGCGTGCGCGCCTCGGGCGTGGGTTCGCAGAAGGTGATCTGGCCGCCGTGACGCTCCACGTTGCGCACCTTGGAGCGGGGCGAATTGGTCGGCATCACGATGTAGGCGGGGACGCCGCGCAACCGGGCCGCCCGGGCCAGCGCGGCCGCGTGGTTGCCCGAGGAGTGCGTGGCCACGCCGCGCGCCGCCGCGGCCGCGGTGAGGCTGAACACGGCGTTGGCCGCGCCGCGCGCCTTGAAAGCGCCGATCGCCTGGAAGTTCTCGCACTTGAAGAAGAGCGGAGCGCCGGCCTCGGCGTCGAGCGCCTCGCTGGTGAGCACGGGCGTGCGCTTGATATGCGGGGCAATGCGGACATGCGCCGCGCGAATCGCGGCAAGGGTGAGGGCGTCGTTGAGGACGGGGGGCGTTGACATTGGAGGCATGGGTTCAGGAGAGGCGGAGCAGCCGGTCGGCGATGGCGGCGTGAAGCGCCACCGCGTGAGACAGCGCGGCTTCATCAAAATCGAAGGAGGCTTGGTGGTGGCCGGCGGCGAGCGGGGTGCCGACCAGCAGATAGGTGGCCGCGCCACCGCGCGCCTGCACGGCGTTGATGAAAAAGGTGGCGTCCTCGCTCCCGGCCGAATCCAGACAATCCACCACGCGGCGCGTCCCGGGCAGGCCTTCCGCCGCGGCGCGCACCACGGCCTGGAGGCTCGGGTCGCAAATCGCCCCCTGCGCCGCGCCGGCCAGCGAGACCTCCGCCCGCACGCCGTGCAACTCCGCCGTGGCCGCGATCACGCGACGGGCTTCTGCGGTCATGAATTCGTTGATCGCCGTCGTGGCCCCTCGCACCTCGAGCTGCAATTCGGCGCGATCGGCGATGACGTTGCGGCCGGATCCGGCGTGCAGGACGCCGACATTGACGCGGGTGGCGCCATCGCCATGACGCGGCAGAGCATGCAACTGCAGGGCGAGCGTCGCGGCCGCGAGCAGGGCATTGCGCCCCTCGTGCGGAGCCAGCCCCGCATGCGCCGCCACCCCGCGCAGGACAACGTCGAGCTTGGTCGTCGCCAGCCAGCCGCGGGTGCCGCAGCTGACCAGCCCCGACTCGGTTGCCGCCGTGCCAAGATGGCTGGCGATGAAATAATCGGCGTCCCGCACCACGCCGGCGGCCACCATCGCCGGGGCCCCGCGACATCCTTCCTCGGCGGGTTGGAAAATAATCCGCAACCGTCCGCCCCAGCGTGCACCCTGCCCGGCCGCGATCGTGGCCAGGCCCAGACCGATGGCGGTGTGTCCGTCGTGACCGCAGGCGTGCATGCACCCCGGGCGTGTCGAAGCGAATCCCTCGCGCGCGGGACGGTGCGCGGGTTCCTCGGACTCCGTCACCGGCAGCGCGTCCAGGTCCACGCGAAAGACCACCGTGGGGCCTGGGCGGGCAAAGATCCACTCGGCGACCACGCCGGTCAAACCGTCGCCCATCCGCCCGACCCACACCGGGTCCGCGCCCTGGGCCAGCGCGGCGGCGCGCGCCGCGGCAATTTCCGTGGCCGGGGGCACGCCGGCCCGGGACGCCGCATCCATCACCTCGGCCCCTGTGCGCACGCTGCATCCGGGCAGGGCCGCCAGCACGCCGCAGACTTTCGCCGCCGTGCGGTATTCGCAAAAGCCGAGCTCCGGATGCGCATGAAAATCCCGCCGCCAGCGGACCAGTTGCTCGGAAAGTGCAGTGGGAATGTTCATGCTGGATCAAAGTGCGCGCACGAATCCCAGCACGAGGCGCAGATCGGGACTGTCGCGGCCGATGCCAACGCCAACGAGCGCGTCAAAGGTCCAGCCACCGCGCCCCTCCAGCTTCGCGCCGGTGGCGACCAGGCAGCTGGCCGCGCTTCCGTGCTCGGGAAAAGTCGCGAACACCTCCGCCACCCAGGTCAGCGTGGCCGTTACCTGCCGGCGAAAACCCGCGCTGACGATCCAGGCGTCGTCATCCCCGCCCCAGGCGCCGGTGAAGTCGTAACCCGCATTGAAGTCCAGCTCGATCACGTCAAACGCCCGCGTGGCGAGCAACCGCAGGTGGCCGTGCCGTTCCAGCTCGCCGGTAGGGCCGCCCTGATGCACCGGCCAGCCGATGTTACCCTTCAGCGCGAAACTCAGGCGGCCGTCAGCCGAACTCCACCAGCGCTGCTTGAACTGCAACGACGGCTTCAGGCTGCGGGCATCGGGGTCGCCCGCCTCACCCAGTTCGACCAGATAATCACACCCGAAGTCGACCTGCAGCCGGTCATTCACGCCATAGGCCAGCACCGGGGTGAGCGCCCAGGCGCCGGCACCGTCGGCCCGCAGGAAATCGAAGCCCCCCTCGAGCTCCCACTGGCCGCGCGCGACGGTGCCCGTGTCATCCGTGTCGAGCGGACGGGCGAGCCCGGCAGGTCCCGGACAGCAGAAGGCGACGCATAATAGAAAACTGCAGGTTGTTCTTGTCATGGCAGGGAAGGTCGTAGGTTGACCCCGGGACCGAGCGGCCAGCCGAGGGCGTGCCAGGCCGCAAACAGCAGCAGCCAGCCCGTGAAGAAGAGCGCGGCATACGGAAGCATCAGGCTGATCAGCGTGCCCAAGCCGGCCCTCGGCCGGTGCCGCTGCAAATGCGGGAGCAGCACGATGAGGTAGCTCGTCATCGGCGTGATGATGTTCGTGGAGGATTCCGCGATGCGAAAGGCCAGCTGCGGCGCGGCCGGATGGTAGCCCAGCAGCATGCCGAGCGGGACAAAGACCGGGGCCAGGAGCGCCCACAGCGACGAGCTGCTCGCCACGAACAGGCTCAGCACCGCGGTGATCAGCGAAAAGGCCAGCAGCAGCGGAAGACCGGTAAGACCGGCGGAGCGTGCCCCTTCCGCGCCCTGCACGGCGAGATAGACCCCGGCGTTGGTCCACTTGAAGCAGGCCAGAAATTGCGCGATGGCTACCGCGACGACAAAAAATCCCGCCATCTCGCGCACCGCCTCGGCGATGAGCCGCGGCACATCCGACGCGGTGCGGATCACGCCCGCGCTGACGCCGTAAACCAACCCCATCAGCGCAAAGCCCAGCGAAAGCAGCGGCACAATGCCGTGCATGAAGGGCGAATTCACGAAGGCCACGCCGGGCGCCGGATGCAACCAGCCGCCCGCGGGCACTGTCACCCCGGCCACGAGCGCCGCATAAGCGACCGCGACCAGGAGAGCGCGGCCGAGCGACCCCCGTTGGAGCGGGGAAAGCCGGTCCATGGCAGGTTCGCGGGGCGCAGCGGGCTCCCGTTGCAACCGCGGCTCCAGCCACCAACTGGTCAGCGCCGCACCCAGCGCGGTCAGGAGGAAGACCGAGACGATCATGAAATACCAGTTGCTGAGCGGGGAAACCAGGGCCTGAGGATCGAGCACCCGCGCCGCCTCGGTGGTGATGGCCGCCGTCAGCACGTCCGTGCCGGTCACAAAGAGATTGGCCGTATAACCGGCGCCTGTGCCGGCCAGCGCGGCGCAGAAACCGGCCAGCGGATTTCTTCCGGCCGCGCTGAAGACCAGCGCACCCAGCGGGGGCAGAATAAGGTAGCTCACATCCGAGGCCGCGTTGCCCAGGATGCCCGCGAAGACCACGGCGGGGGCCACGAGCCGGCCGGGCACATCCGCCAGCAGCCGCCGGATGGCGCACTCCAGGAAACCGGTGCGCTCCGCCAGTCCGATACCGACCAGCATCACCAGCACCAGCGAAAGCGGCCGGAATTCCGCCACGTTCGCCAGCGCGCTGCCCAGCAGCCAGCCCAAGCCTTCGCGCGAAAGCAGGTTGCGCACCGGCTCGAGCCCGCCCGTAACCGGATGCCGCACCGCCAGCCCGGCTGCCCCGGCCACCGCCGAGAGCACCGCCAGCAAAACCGTCAGTAGCACGAACAGCCAGAAGGGATGCGGCAGGCGGTTGCCGACCCGTTCGGTCCAGCCGATGAGCCCGGAAACTGAGTAAGGCGGCGTGGACGTCATGTGCGGTGCTTCTCGTTCTTGAAATTTAAGTGTATACGATATGCAATCCCAAAAGAAATTCGTGGCGGGCTCGATTGTAGATTCTTGACCCAGCGAAATCCAAAATTTCCCGGTAATCGGCCATTTTGTGAGGAGAATATGCCGCCATGCCCGTTTCCCGGCCGCGCCACCCTTGGGCCGGTCACGAAGGCAGGAGGCGTTTTACCATCGCCTTCAAAAACAAGATTTGTGTTTCGTATACAATAAGGCTTGCCGCTGGCACCTCAATTGCTACTCGTGGAACCACTCACCGGGCCTTGGTCTGCCTCCTTCAACCTCTCACACACTGCATATGAAGATCACCCACGCCATCATGATGTCCGCGGTCCTTGCCACCGCCGTTTCCGCCGCCGAAAGCCCCACGGAGAAAACCGAAGACAACAAAGTCCTCAAGCTCGATGCCTTCGTGGTCACCGATCGTCAGGACTCCGCCTACAAGAGCGCCACCGCCATCACAGGAACCAAGACGGACACCCCGCTGATTAACACGCCGCAGAACATCCAGGTGCTGACGCGGGAGTTGATCGAGGACATGGGCGCGATGGACATCACCGACCTCTACCCGCTCATGGGCGCCGTCACGGAATTCTCCTACGGCGGCGTCAGCGCCCGCGGCTTCCGCCAGGAGCAGACCCGCTACAACGGCATCGCCGGCAGTCCGCACAATGAGTTCGGCATCCCCACGCTCGACAACGTGCAGCAGGTTGAGCTGCTCAAGGGCCCGGTCGGGCTCCTGTATGGCGACAACGAGCCGGGCGGCCTCATCAACATCGTGACCGCCAAACCGCGCGCCGAGTTCGAAGCCTCCATCGGGGCCCGCTTCGGCGACGACGGCCTCATTGGCGGCAACGCCATGGTGACAGGACCCCTGGACGCCAAGAAGCGTTTCCTCTACCTCGCCAGCACCAATTATTACGAGAAGGACAGCTTCCGCGCCAATTACCACCAGGAGTCATTCAATGCCAATCTGGGCTTTACCTGGATTGTCACTCCCGCGACGCGCGCCACCGTTGAAATCGAACACATCAAGAACGACCAGTATGGTTCCCGGGTGCGCGGCATCCCTTACCTCGCCACCGGCTGGGCCACCGACCTCAGTTTCAACGCCGCCGAGGCCACGGATTTCCAGACCCTGGACACCACGGTCTACAATCTCCAGGTCGATCACACCTTTGCCAGCTGGTTTCGCGTGAACGCCTATGCCCGCTATTTCCAGAGCGACGCCGACCAGCAATACCACGAGCCCAACACCTTCAATGTCACCACCGGCATCTGGCCGCGTGAATTCCGCATCCAGCTCCGCGCCATGGAGGAATATTCCTGGGCCATCAACGGCGTCGCCGACCTCGATTTCCTCGGGGCCAAGCACAAGATCCTCGCCGGCGCGGAGTATTCCTACGCCAACCGCGTCTTCACCACCAAGACCATCCCCCAGGCGCAGGTGGTGCCGATCAACGTCTACAATCCCGTGTATGGCCTGAGCAGCGCCTCGATGTATGACACCTCCCTCACCGGGATCGTGCCCAACGACACCGAGAAGATCCGCCTGGGCTATTACCTGCAGGATCAGGTCAACATTCGGGAGAAAATCCACCTGCTGGCCGGCCTGCGCTATGAGTATTTCGAGGACAGCCGGTCCCGTCCGACCGTCGACCAGTTCGACGACGCCGTCCTCACCTACCGGGCCGGCGCGGTTTACATGATCCGTCCGGACATCGCCGCCTTCATCAGCTACGCCATGGGCCTCAAACCGCAAAGCCTGGGCAGCGAGGACCGGAACGGTCCCTTTCCTCCGCAGGAGAGCACTTCATGGGAAGGCGGCTTCAAGTTCGACTTCTTCGACAAGCGCCTGGGCATCACCACCACGGTCTACGAAATCATGAAGACGAACATTCTCGAGCGTGACCCGACCCCCGGTGCCCCGGCCAACTGGCTGGCGCCCATCGGCGATATCACGAGCAAGGGTTTCGAGTTCGATGCCACCGGCCAGATCACCAAGGACTGGAGCGTGACCGCCACCTACGCCTACAACAACTCCATGGTTACGCGGAGCGTCCTGACCGCCACCCCGGTGGGCAGCCGCTTCCCGAACGCACCCCACCACAAGGCGGGCTTTTTCACGCGTTACAACCTGCCCAAATACAAGCTCGGGTTCGGCCTGGGCGGCAGCTATGTGGGCGAGCGTCCGAATTTTTCCGGCGCCGACAACTTCCCCGGACCGGAATACATCGTCTACAACGCCTCGGTGTTTTATCGCTGGAAAAATGTCCGGCTCAACCTGCGGTGTGAAAACGTCCTGGACAAGGTCTACTCGAAGAGCGTCTTCACCAGCGACGGTCATTTCCCCGGGACTCCGCGCACGTTCACCGGCACGCTCAACTACAAGTTCTGACCCGGCCGCCGCGCCTGCGGAAGCGCCCGGTGCCGCCGGATTGCGCCCGCGCCCCCGCTGGTCTTAACCCCTGTTCCTCCCATGTCCTTGAAAACGATTTTCCGCTGGCACCTCTGGCTGGGCCTGCTCTCGGGGCTCTTTCTCTTCCTAATCGGCATGACGGGCGCGATCGCCGTTTTCGCCGAGGAAATCGAATGGGTGGTCATCCCCCCCTTGCGGGCCAAACCCGCGCCGGACGGCCGGCGCGCCGACGCCGACATGATCGTCGCCAACCTCAAGGCCCGCTACCCGGACGGCCGGATTGACACGCTGGAATTCTCGACGCGACCCTCGTTTGCCCACCAGGCCAGCGTTTCCGTGCGCCAGCCTGATGGCCGGAGCCGCAGCGTCACAGCCTACATCGATCCCGCCACCGGTGCCATCCAGGGCGACCGGAGCTTCGGCGGCGGCTACACCGATTCCGTCTACCAATTCATCCGCCAGTCCCACGTGCGCCTGCTCATGGGTTTGTGGGGCCGCGTTTTCGTCGGCGTCTTCGGCGTCACGCTCATGTTGTCCTGCATCACCGGGCTCTGGATCTACCGCGGCTGGATCAAGAAACTGTTCCAGCTGCGGTTGAAGGGCGGCTGGGGCGGCCGCCCGCCCTGGGCCGAGTTGCACAAGTTCATCGGGGTCTGGTCGCTGCTCTTCAACCTCATCATCGGGTTCAGTGGCGCAGTGCTTGGCTTGGAAAACGTTTACATCCAGGCGCGGAAGGCATGGTTCACCCCCAAGGATGCGGCGGCCACTCCCGCGGCGAAGCGCGCCCCCCGCCCCGCTTCCGTCGCCTTCGGCGAACTGCTTACCCCCAACCAGGTCCTCGAGCACGCCCGCCTGGCCTTTCCGGATTTCACGGTCCGCACCTTGACCCTGCCCGCCAAGGCGGGCACGCCCGTCGCGATGACCGGCGATGTGCCCAACCCGCTGGTTGCGCAAAGCCATGTCCGGC
Source organism: Lacunisphaera sp. (assembly GCA_041909435.1). Lineage (GTDB taxonomy): Bacteria > Verrucomicrobiota > Verrucomicrobiia > Opitutales > Opitutaceae > Lacunisphaera. The sequence goes on along the minus strand of JAYRDK010000001.1, from coordinate 61,510 downwards.
GGCGCAACTCCCTCCGGCTCGACCCCGTGACCGGCGCCCTGATCAGCAAGGTGGACGGACGCGACGACACCGGCTGGACCCGCGTTTACTGGGCGCTGGATCCGCTCCACTTCGGTTACTTCGGTGGGTTGCTCACCAAGGTCATCTGGTTCGTGCTCGGCATGACGCCAAGCTTCCTCGCCCTGAGCGGCACCTGGATGTGGTGGCGGCGCCGGGCACACACCGCCCAGTCCGCACCGGCCCCCGCGCTGGTCCCCGCAGGGCCGGCTGGCCCCCGGTGGATTGTGCCGGCCATCGGCCTCGCCACCCTAGCCTGTGCTTATGCCGTCGTAGCCCAGAATGCTGGCAATTGGGCGTTTACCCATCGCCAGGCAGAGCACTGGCTCGTCAAACCGGTCGCCCTTTCCTTGGTCGCCTTTCCCGTCACCGGTCTGCTTTGCTGGTTGGCCTACCGCTGGCGGACCCGCGTCGTGCTTCACGCCGGTGCCTGGCTGCTGCTGGGTGGCTGGTATGTCTGTCTGACCGGCCTGTTCCTGCGCTAAACCTTGATAAACAACTCGACCCCCCGCGCCCGGTCTCGGATAAAGTGATAAAGGCCTACCCCTTATCATGAAAACCGCGAACGCGCCCAAATCTGCGCCGCACGAACTGCTCAACGGAACCCGTGGCGGCGGCAGCGTGTTGCCGGATCGCGTCTACGCCGAGCTCAAGCACCGTATCCTAACCTGCACGCTGAAACCCGACGACCGGCTGATCGAGGCCGAGCTCTGCGCGCAACTCGGCGTCTCCCGCACCCCCATCCGCGAGGCGCTCAACCGGCTGGCCAACGAGAACCTGGTCATGGCCAGCCCGTTTCGCGGCTATACGGTGGCCCCGCTGACTGCCCGGAATTTCCACGACCTTTGCGAGGTCCGCCGCATGATCGAGCCCGCCGTCGCCGCCCTCGCCGCGGAACGCGCCACGCCCGAGGATGTCGCCCGGCTGTCCGAGCTTTCCACGCTGACCTACACGCCCGGGGATCACAAAAGCTACCGGAGCTACCTCCTGGCCAACAGCCGCTTTCACCTGGAAATCGCCCGCTGCGCCCGCAACAGCCAGCTCGAGAGCCTGGTCGTCACCGTGCTGGACCGGCATCAGCGGCCCTGCTTCCTAGGGCTCGACGTGGGCATCGACGCGGAGGAATCCACGCAGGAGCACATCAAGGTGGTCGAGGCGATCAGCAAGCGGAACGCCGCGCAGGCGCAGAAACTGATGGCCCGCCACATCGGCGGCGGCGAGCGCCGCATCCTGGCCGCGCTCAAGGAAGCCGGCTACTGAGCCGGCCGCCGGGCCTGTCGTCCCGCCCGGCCCGCGCCTCTTCCCGCGCGCGACCCGGCGATCTTCTTTTTCAGCCACTTCTCGTAGAGCTTGGCGTTCAGGGGGAGGTCGACGGTCTTATCCGTCCACGTCGAGAGGAGCATCGCGTTGGCGAGCTCGAGGGAGTTCAGGCCCTCGGCGGCCGGGGCGATCAGCGGCACGCCGTCGAGGATCGCGGCGGTGAAGTTCGTCAGGATCTCGCTGTGCTGGCCACCGTGGCCGAGGCCCATCAGCTTCTCCTCCGTCGTGCCGGGCGCGAGGAACAGCTCGCGCGAGGTGCGGCTGAAGGCCGACGCTGGCGTCGTGTTGCGGGTGAGCTGCAGCACGTCGTGCTCGTAGACGATGCGGCCGCCGTCGAGGGCGATCTCCAGCCGGTTGGTGCCGGGGGCCTCGCCGGTCGAGGCGATGAAGGTGGCGTGCGCGCCGTCGGCGTATTCGAAGTGGGCGCTGACGTCGTCCTCGACCTCGATGTCGTGGTAGCGGCCGAACTGGCAGTGGGCGCGCACGCGCACGGGCATGCCGGCCATCCACTGCAGCAGGTCGAGGTTGTGCGGGCACTGGTTGAGCAGCACGCCGCCGCCCTCCCCCGCCCAGGTCGCGCGCCAGCTGCTCGACTGGTAGTAGGCCTCCGGGCGGAACCAGTTCGTGATCGTCCAGTTGATGCGCCGCACCGGGCCGAACGTGCCGCCGCGGAGCAGGTCGCGGATTTTCCGGAAATATGGGTCGGTGCGCTGGTTGAAGACCGCGCCGAACACCTGCGCCGGCCGGCGCTTCGCCGCGGCGATGACGGGCAGCGCCTCGGCCTTGTGCACCGCGAAGGGTTTCTCCAACAGCACGTGGAAACCCGCCTTGAGCGCCGCCAGCGCCAGCGGGGCGTGCAGCGGGTGCGGCGTGGCGATGAGCACGGCGTCGACCAGGCCGGACTTCAGCAGCGCGGCGGGCTCGGTGAAGACCTTCACGCCGGAGAGGTGCGGGTGCCGCGCCGGGTTGCTCTCGGCCACCGCCGTCAGCGTGAGACGCGGGATCTTGCCGCCCGCCACCTGCGCCGCATGGCCGGCACCCATGTTGCCGTATCCGATGAGACCGAGGCGGACCTTGTGCATGGCGGGTCAGGGTGTGATCCGGCGCGCCGCCGCCTGCGCCTTCAGGCAGAGCTCGGCGGCCTTGAACGCGTGGGCCTGCGTCATGGCCTTCTCCGTGCGGTTGAGGCAGTCGAGCACGAGCTCGCCGAAAAACCGGAAGCCGACCTGGCCGGTGAGGTTGAGGTGCTGTTCGCCCTTTTCGTCCACGAGGTAAAGCTGGTCGCCCTGCTTGTCGCGGGCGACGTCGATGTATTTGCGGAGCTCGATGTAACCCTTGGTGCCGAGGATGACCGTGCGGCCGTCGCCCCATGTGCCGAGCCCGGGCGGCGTGAACCAGTCGACGCGGAAAAAATTGGTCGTGCCGTTGTTGCCCTGCAGCGACGCCTCGCCGAAATCCTCGAACTCCGGGTGGTCGGCGTTGGCGTGGTTGGCGATGGCCGCCTGCGTCACGGTCGCGTCCGTCGCACCGCTGTAGAAGAGGTATTGCTCGATCTGGTGGCTGCCGATGTCGCAGAGGATGCCGCCGAACTTGGCGCGCTCCCAGAACCAGGCGGGGCGGCCGGCGGGATTGCCGATGCGGTGCGGGCCGAGGCCGATCACCTGGACGACCTGGCCGATGGCGCCGCCGCGCACGAGGTCGCCGGCGTGCATCGCGCACTCCACGTGCAGCCGCTCGCTGTAATAGACCATGTATTTGCGGCCGGTGGCCGCCGCGACGCGCCGCGCCTCGGCGAGCTGGTCGAGCGTGGTGAAGGGCGTCTTGTCCGTGAAGTAGTCCTTGCCCGCCGACATCGTGCGACAGCCGATCGCGCCGCGCTCGTTCGGGACCGCGGCCGCGGCGACGAGCTTCACCGCCGGGTCGGCGAGGATCTCGTCGAAGGAGCGGGCGACCGACGTGCCGGGGTATTTCTCGAGGAAGGCCTTCACCTTCGCCGGATCGGCGTCGTAGACCCACTTGAGCACGGCGCCGGCCTCGATCAGGCCGTTGCACTGGCCGTAGATGTGGCCGTGTTCCAGGAAGGCCGCGGCGAACACAAACTCCCCCGGCTGCACCACCGGGCGCGGCTTGCCCTGCGGGGCATAGTTCATCCCATCGGACTTCTGGGGCATCGGCGGAGGAAAGCCGCTGGCCGGGGGCATGGCAATGCCTTTGCGGTTCTGACAGTCTGGAGGGCGGCCCTACGATGACCGACGAAGCGCTCGACTTCGCCCCGCCGGGGCCAAAGCTTCCCCGTCTCCGCATGGCAGCAACCCCCCTCGGCTTTGGCATCATCGGCGCCGGCACGATCTCCGGCTTCCACGCGCAGGCCATCGCCCAGCTCACCGGCGCCCGCCTCGTCGGCGTCGCCAGCCGCTCGGCCAAGGGCAAGGAACTGGCGGACCAACACGGCGTCTTCTCCACCACCGACCCCGCCGCCCTGCTCGCCCGGCCCGACCTCCACGTCGTCTGCATCACCACCCCGAGCGGCGCCCACCTCGAACCCGCCCTGGCCGCCATCCGCGCCGGCAAGCATGTCGTCATCGAGAAACCTCTCGAGATCACGCCCGCCCGCGCCGACGAGATCCTGGACGCCGCCGACCGCGCGAAGGTGCTGGTCGCCCCGATCTTCCAGGGCCGCTTCGGCGACGGCGCCCGCACGGTCAAGGCCGCCCTCGACACCGGCCGCCTCGGCCGCCTCGTGCTGGCCAGCGCCTACGTGAAGTGGCACCGCACCGCGCAATATTACACCGGTTACCGCGGCTCGCTGGTCCTCGACGGCGGCGGCGCCGTCATCAACCAGGCCATCCACGGCCTCGACCTGCTCCAGTGGTTCGCCGGCCTGCCGGCCGAGGTCTTCGCGTGGTCGACGCGCCGCGTCCATACCGGCATCGAGGCCGAGGACACCGCGGCCGCCGCGCTGAGGTTTTCCAACGGCGCCCTCGGCGCCTTCGAGGCCAGCACGGCGCTCTGGCCCGGCTGGTCGCGGCGCATCGAGCTCTGCGGCGAGCACGGTTCCGTCTGCCTCGAGGACGACCGCCTCGCCAGATGGGAATTCCGCGAGACCCGCCCGGAGGACGACGCCATCCGCGCCGGCGGCGCCGCCAACGCCCTCGGCTCGGGCGCCAGCGACCCCAAGGCCATCAACACCGAGGGCCACCGCCGGCAGCTGCAGGACCTCGTCGACGCGATCGCCGCCGGCCGCGCGCCCGCGATCGACGGCCGCGAGGGCCGCAAGGCCGTCGCCTTCGTCAACGCCATCTACCAGTCGGCCAGAACCGGCGCGCCCGTGCGGCTCTGAGCGCCGGTTAACGAATATAGCTCCGGCTGGTTCGCGCCGGCCGCGCGGTCCGCCCCACACTCCCACCCCTCATGTCCACCCCCTCCCCCGCTTGGTGGCGCAGCTTCAACCGCGACCACTGGTTCGTGTTCAGCATCGCCTCGCTCGCGTGGCTGTTCGACTGCCTCGACCAGCAGTTCTTCAACCTCGCCCGCGACGCGGCGATGGAGGCCCTGATGCCGACCAAGGCGCTGGCCAACGAATACGGCCCCTACACCACCTCCGTCTTCCTCGTGGGCTGGGCCATCGGCGGGCTCGTCTTCGGCGCGCTGGGTGACCGTTACGGCCGGGCGAAGATCCTTTCGCTCTGCGTCCTGCTCTACTCGGTCTTCACCGGGCTGAGCTCGTTCTCCACCGGGTTCGTGGATTTCTGCGTTTACCGTTTCCTCACCGGGCTCGGCGTCGGCGGCGTCTTCGGCCTGGCCGTCGCGCTGGTCGCCGACTCGGTGCCCGACCACACGCGGGCCCCGGCGCTCGGCCTGCTGCAGTCGCTCTCCACCTGGGGCAACATCCTCGCCGGCCTCATCGGCATGGCGGTCGGCGCGCTGGCCGCGCGGCACCTGCTGCCGTTCGGCCTGCAGACCTGGCAGACGCTTTTCCTGATCGGCGCGGTGCCGGCCTTCCTCTGCGTGTTCATCCTGCGCCGCCTGCCCGAGCCGCCGAAATGGGTGGCGGCCAAGGCCGCGGGCGAGAAGGCCGGCCTCAAGTTCGGCTCCTACGGCAACCTCCTCGGCCACCCGCAGTGGCGCAAGCACGCCTGGCTCGGCCTCATCCTCTGCCTCGCCGGCATCGTCGGGCTGTGGGGCATCGGCAACTTCCACCCGAAGATCGTCCGCACCATCATCGAGACGCACCTCGCCGGCTCCGGCCTCCCGGCCGACGCCATCGCGAGCGCGAAGGCCTTCTGGAGCAGCGTCGCCCTGCTGCTGCAGAACGTCGGCGGCTTCGCCGGCATGATGACGCTGGCCTGGCTGGCCCAGACGAAGGGCCGCAAGCTCGCCTTCGCGGTCGCGCTCACCTGCTCCTTCCTCTCGACGCTGCTCGTGTTCCAGGGGCTGCGCGGGTTCAGCCAGATCTTCTGGATGATCCCGCTGATGGGTTTCGGGCAGCTGTCCGTGTTCGCCGTCTACGCCATCTACCTGCCCGAGCTGTTCCCGACCAGCCTGCGCAGCACCGGCACGAGTTTCTGCTACAACTTCGGCCGGCTGGTCGCCGCGACCGCGCCGTTCACCATCGGCCAGATCACCCGGCGCCTCGGCGGCGACCTCGAGGGCTTCCGCACCGCCGGCTCCTGGGTCGCCCTCGTGCTGCTGGTCGGCCTCGCCGTCCTGCCCTTCCTGCCGGAAACCAAGGATCAACCCCTGCCGGAGGATTAAAACCTTTGCCGGGCGGCCCGGCCCGGACAAACACCGGGCTGGCCGCCGCCGGCCACGGTGCCCTAACATGCCAACATGAGCCCGAACTACGCGATCGCCCACTTCGACGAGATCCCGCCCGTGCCGTGCCCCTGCGGCCAGTCGCGCCGCGCCTTCGTCACGCCCGACAACCCCGTGGCCACCATCCATCTCGTGGACGCCAAGGTCGACACGCAGACGCACTACCACAAGAAGCTCACCGAGATCTACCTCATCCTCGAGGGCTCCGGCCACATGGAGCTCGACGGCGTGCTCCACCCGGTGAAACCCCTGAGCACCATCCTCATCAAGCCCGGCTGCCGCCACCGCATCCTCGGCCGGATCAAGTTCGTCAACATCCCCGTCCCCGCCTTCGACCCGCACGACGAGTGGTTTGATTGACGGCTTCCGGCCGCCGAGTTGATGGTTGGGTGTTGAGCGTTGAGAGACTCCACCCAGCCGCTTCATCGGGTTTCCGCAGCCATCCACTCTCAGCCCTCAACTCTCAGCTCTAAACTTTCCACCATGCCCCCCCGCCTGCTGCCCCTCGTCCTGCTGCTGACCTCCGCCTCCCTGTTCGCCCAGCGCGGCGACAAACCCGGCGAGGCCCAGGCCGACCTGCCCAAGCACATCAAGCCGCCGCCGGCCCCGACGCTCGTCGCCGAGGAGGCGCTCAAGACCCTGAAGGTCGCGCCGGGCTTCCGCGCCGAGATCGCCGCCGCCGACCCGCTCGTCGGCGACCCCGTCGCCATGACCTTCGGCCCCGACGGCCGCATCTGGGTCGTCGAGATGCGCGGCTTCATGCCCAACGCCGACGGCAAGGGCGAGGACGCCAAGGTCGGCACCGTGGCCGTGCTCGAGGACACCGACGGCGACGGCCGGGCCGACAAGCGCACCACTTTCCTCGAGGGCCTCGTCCTCCCGCGCGCCCTCGCCCTCGTCGGCGACGGCGTGCTCGTGGCCGAGCCGCCACACCTGTGGTTCTGCCGCGACACCAACGGCGACAACGTGGCCGACGAGAAGAAGGAGGTCTTCTCGGACTACGGCGGCACCAGCAACCCCGAGCACACCGCCAACGGCCTGATGTGGGCCCTCGACAACTGGATCTACAACGCCAACCACACGCAGCGCTTCCGCTACCTCGGCAACGGGAAGTTTGAGTCCGATTCCACCCTCTCGCGCGGCCAGTGGGGCATCTCGCAGGACGACACCGGCCGCATCTACCACAACAGCAACAGCGACCCGCTGCGCGCCGACCTCGTGCCGACCGCCTACCTGCGGCGCAATCCCTCCCTGCTGAAACCCGAGGGCGCCAACGTCCGCCTCGCCCCCGCCAACCTCCCCATCTGGCCGGGCCGCGTCACCCCCGGTGTCAACCGCGGCTACCGCACGCTCAACAGCGAGGGCAAGATCACCGCCGTCACCGCCGCCTGCGGCCCCCTCATCTACCGCAGCGCGCTTTTCCCCGCGGAGTTTTATGGCAACGCCTTCATCGTCGAGCCCGCGGGCAACCTCGTGAAGCGGATGATCCTCACGGAGGCGGACGGCACCGTCACGGCCCGCAACGCCTACGAGGGCTCCGAGTTCATCACCTCCACCGACGAGCGCTTCCGCCCCGTCAACACCGCCAGCGGTCCTGACGGCGCGCTCTACGTCGTGGACATGTATCGCGGCATCATCCAGCACCGCATCTACATGACCTCCTTCCTGCGCAAGCAGGTGGACGAGCGCGGCCTCGCCGACGGCATCGGCATGGGCCGCATCTACCGCCTCGTGCCCGAGGGCGCCGTGCGCTCGAAGGTGAAGTTCAACCTCGCCACCGAGCCGACCGCCCAGCTGGTCACCCGCCTGCGCGCCGCGAACAGCTGGTGGCGCGACACCGCCCAGCGCCTCCTCGTCGAGCGCCGCGATCCCGCCGCCACCGCGCCGCTGCGCGAGCTCGTGCGCTCCGGCCCGCCGCTCGCCCGCCTCCACGCGCTGTGGACGCTCCACGGCACCGAGCAGCTCGACCGCGACACCGTCCTCGCCGCCCTCAAGGATCAGGACGAGCGCGTCGCCGCCGCCGCCATCCGCCTCGCGGAGAAATGGCTGCGCATCCCGTCCGACACGGCCGTCTACCAGGCCGTCGCCGCCGTGCCGGCCGCGGCCTCGCCGGCCCTCACGTTGCAGCTCGCCCTCTCCCTCGGCGAGAGCCCGGCCCCCGCCGCCGTCACCGACCTGGCCGCCATCGCCAAGCGCGCCGGCCGCCAGCCCTTCGTGGCCGACGCCATCGTCAGCGGCCTCGCCGGCCGCGAACTTGAGCTGATTGAACTGGTCGACGTCGCCAACGCGTCCGACAACGCCGCGCCGGTCCTTACCCTGGCGACCGGCGCGCTGCTGAAGTCCGGCGATGCCGCACGCATCACCAAGGTCCTGGCCCTGCTCGAGCCGGCCGCGCCCGTCGCATCCTGGGTGCGCTCCGCCGTGCTCAACGGCATCGAGCGCTCGCTGCCCAAGACCCCGGAAGGCAAGCCCGTCGCCGGCACGATCGCCGTCGAGCCGCGTCCGCTCCTGCTCCTCTCCGTGCAGGGCGGCAACACCCCCGAGGCCAAGCAGGCCGGCCGCTTGAGCGCGCTCCTCAAATGGCCCGGCAAGCCCGGCCTCGAGAAGGAGTCGGCCGAGATCGCCGCCCGCCTGACGCCGGAGCAGAAGGTCCTCTTCGAGAAAGGCCGCGAGATCTTCGCCACGATCTGCGCCGCCTGCCACCAGGCCGGTGGTGAGGGCCTGGCCGGCCTCGCGCCGCAGCTGCTGTATTCGAAATACGTCCTCGGCGTCGAGGGCGCCATCACCCGCATCGTGCTCAACGGAAAGGAAAAGGAAGGCCTCGTCATGCCGCCGTTGCGCGGCGCGCTCGACGACACCGCCATCGCCTCCGTCCTCACCTACATCCGCCAGTCCTGGGGCCACAACGCCGCGCCCGTCTCGCCCGAGAGCGTGGCCAGGGTCCGCGCCGCCGTCGGCAACCGCGAGGAGCCCTGGTCCGACGAGGAGCTGCTGACGATCACGAACTAGCGCCGCGTGCGGCACGGTTGTCCGTTGATGGTTGCTTGTTGTTGGGGATCTGAACGGTCGGTCCTGACAACCAACAACAAACAGCTAACAACCGCATCAAGGTAGCGTCCGCACCTTGATGCTCCGGAAGCGGACGAGGTCGCCGTGGTCTTGCAGCAGGATCGGGCCCTTGGCGCCCTGACCGAATCCCGGGATCTTCGCATATTTGCTCCGCGCCACGCGCGCGGCGAAATCGGCCGAACCGCGCTCGAATTCCACGACCTTGATGCCGTTGAGCCAGTGCTCCACGTGGCCGGCGGGCGTCACGACGATCCGTGCGTGCTGCCACTTCCCGGCCTCGGGTTTGATCGCGGCGCCGCCGGGCAGGTTGCCGCGGGGAATCAGGTCGTAGAGCGAAGCGGTCGTGCGGTTGCCGTCGACCCCCGCCTTGGCGTCGGGATGACGCTCATCATCGATCAGCTGGAACTCCAGTCCGACCGGCGCGCCCTTTTCATCCGGTGAAACGAAATATTTGATGCCGCTGTTGGCGCCTTCCGTGACCTGGAACTCCAGCTGCAGTTCGAAGGTGGAAAACTCCTCGGCCGTGACGATGTCGCCGCCCTCGGCATCGCCCTTCAGCCCGAGCACGGTCAGCGCCCCGTCCGCGATGCTCCAGCCGGTCGCGGGAAACGCCGTGCCTTTGGCGCGGCGCCAGCCCCGGCTGGTCTGCCCGTCCCACAACATCCGCCAGCCCGCGGCGCGCTCGGCGTCGGAAAGCGCATTGGGCACGAAGCTGCGGATGAAAATATTATCCGCAGGCGCCGGCTGGAGGTCGGTGGTCTGGATGCGGAGGTTGCGCCACGAGATCCGCCGGCCGGCCGCGTCCTCGCGGCTGATGCTGTGCACCTGCAAGGCGATGAAACCCGCGGGTGTCAGCGCATCGATGAGATGCGCGACAGGCACGCCGTTGATCCAGGTGCGCAGGGTGGAGCCGATGGCCTCGATGCGGACCTGGTTCCACGCGCCGTAGCGGTAGGCCTTTTGCCCCGCGGGATTCAGGTCGCCGGGATACATCCAGCCGCGACGGGCCTCGTCGTAGATGCCGCCGGCCCAGGCGCGGGCGCCGGACTCGAGCTCCATCTGGTAGCCGTGCACCCGGCCGTTCATATGGTCCGGCGTGCTCAGCGCACGGAACATGATGCCGCTGTTGCTCGGCCCGATATCCTGCTTCACCTCGCACTCGAAGATGAAGTCGCCGTAGGTCTTTTCCGTCGCGAGGAAGCTGTTCGGCGAGCCCGGCACCGTCGTGCTGACGATCATCCCGTCCACCGCCGCGTAAGGCGCCGTGCCGTTGACCTCTTTCCAGCCGGTCAGGTCCTTGCCGTTGAACAACGGCTCCCACGGGCCTGCCGCCAGCTGGGCGGCTAGACCGAAAGCTGAAAGCTGAAACCTGAAACTTGAAAGAAGACCGGCCATATCAGGACCCGTAACGCAAAGACGCGAAGGCGCCAAGGTTTATGCCGGCGCGTTCATTCCTCAGCTTTCAGCTTTCAAGTTTCAGCTTTCCTGGTGCTGCTACAGCACCCTCGCTCCGTCCGCCGCCTGCAGGTGGATCATCTCGGGCTCGCGACCGTGCGTCGCGCGGTAGGCCTGCGCGATGCCCGCCGCGTCCTGCTCCGTGAAGCTGTCCTTGGTCAGCGCCATCACGGCGCCGCCGAAGCCGCCACCGGTCAGCCGTGCGCCGAGCACCGCAGGGTGCTTTTCCAGCAGGTCCACGAGCTGGTCGAGCGCCGGTGTGCTGTTCTCAAACAGATGCTGCGAGCTGCGGTGCGACGCCGTCAGCAGCCGGCCGACCGTCGCGAGGTCGCCGCGCTGCAGCGCCTCCGCCGTGTCATGCACGCGGGCGTGCTCCTCGACGATGTGCTGCGCGCGCTTGGCCAGTGCCACCGGTAGGGCGAGTCGTCCCGACGAGCCTACCTTCCCCGCCAGCTGCGCGGGCGTGAGGTCGGCCAGGAACCGGACGCCCAGCGCCTTCGCCGCATCGAGGCACTCCTTGTTCCGCGTGGCGTAGAGCCCGTCGATCAGCGCGTGTTTTTCGCGGGTGTTGAAGATCCAGAGGTGCGCGTTCGCCGGGAACGGCACGCGGGAGAACGACGGGCCGCGACAGTCGATGTGCACGAGGTGTCCGGCCCGGCCGAAGGCGCTCGTGCCCTGGTCGAGGATGCCGCAGGGCACGCCGACGTATTGGTTCTCGGCGTGGCGGCCCAGCGCCGCGAGCCGGTCGGCCGGCAGGTCGGCCTGGTCCACGAGATGGAGCAGCGCCAGCGCCGTGGCCAGCTCGAGGGCCGCGCTGCTGCTCAGGCCGGCGCCCGCCGGCAGGTTGGACTCGACGAACAGGTCGAAGCCCGCCGGCTGCCGCAGGCCGAAATCCTTCAGGCTGCGCCAGACGCCGAGCGGGTAATTGGCCCACGAGTCCGGGTCCGTGATGCGCGCGCCCGGGTCGGACGGCAGCTCAAGCACCGCCTGGCCGCCCGCGCTGAACAGCCGCAGCCGGCCGCTGGGATTCGTCGCGGCCGCCACCCACACATAGCGGTCGATCGCCGCGCCGAGCACGGCGCCGCCGTTGTAGTCCGTGTGGTTGCCGATGAACTCCACCCGCCCGGGCGCGCGCGCGACCACCGACGGCGGGCTGCCATAGGTCGAGCGGAACCGGGCGACGATGTTGTCTCGGGTCGGGCTGGTCACGGAAAAGAAGGTGAAAAGAATTGTTCATTGTTCAATGTTCATCGTTCAATGTTCATCTGCCTGAGCCCTCGGAACCAAGTCATACCCGCCTCGTCATTGAACAATGAACATTGAACGATGAAAATTGAACATTTCCTCCTCGGCTTGGCGTTGCTCACGGTGCGCGCATCCGCCGACGACTTCCAGCCCACCGTCGAGCTGGCCGGGCCGCCGCCCTCGCCCGCGCCGGCGGGCATGGTGTGGATCCCGGGCGGCGAGTTTTCCATGGGGTCGAAGGATCCGCGGGGCGACATCTGCGGCGGCAACGAGCCGATGGACGACGCCCGGCCCGTCCACCGCGTGCAGGTGGCCGGTTTCTGGATGGACCGCACCGAGGTGACCAACGCCGAGTTCGCGCGCTTCGTCGCCGCGACCAACTACGTCACCGTCGCCGAGCGCCCGCTCAAGGCCTCCGACTATCCCGGCGTGGCCGTCGAACAGCTCGCGCCGGGCTCGATCGTGTTCACGCCGCCCGGCTCGGCCGTGCCGCTCGACAACGCGCTCCGCTGGTGGGCCTGGGTGCCGGGCGCGAGCTGGCGCCATCCCGAGGGACCCGCGAGCACCATCGAGGGGCGCGATAATTTCCCGGTCGTCCACATCGCCTATGAGGACGCCGCCGCCTACGCCGCGTGGGCCGGCAAGGACCTGCCGACCGAGGCACAGTGGGAATTCGCCGCGCGCGGCGGGCTCAGCGGCAACACCTACGCCTGGGGCAACGAGCTCAACCCCGGCGGCAAGTGGATGGCCAACATCTTTGAGGGCCACTTCCCTCACGAGAACACCCGGGTCGACGGCCACGCCGGCGCCGCGCCCGTCGCCTCCTTCCCCGCCAACGCCTACGGCCTGCACGACGTCGCCGGCAACGTTTGGGAGTGGTGCAAGGATTGGTATCGACCGGACGCCTATGCCCGTGATGCCGCGAAAGGCGTCGTCAGGAATCCCGCCGGCCCGACCCAGGCCGAGAGTTTCGATCCCGCCGAGCCGGGCATGGCCAAGCGCGTGCAGCGCGGCGGCTCGTTTTTGTGCACGGACCAGTATTGCACGCGCTACATGGTCGGCACCCGCGGCAAAGGCGCCCCCGACACCGGCAGCAACCATGCGGGCTTCCGGTGTATCAAACGGCCTTGAACACAAAGAAGCTAAGAAACAAAGCCGGGCTCCTATTGTTGGTCAGCCCTTAGCTTCTTTGCTTCTTGGTGTTATCCCTAGGTTTTTGTTGGCGGCGTCCCCGGCTCCGGTCTTGGCGCTTCACGGCCTCCCGGCCCCGGCGACTGTTTCAGATACGCCGGCGCGGGCTCGGGCTTCGACGGGTCCATGTCCACGTAATCGTCGACGATGAACTTCGCGAGGCCGGGGACGTTCGCCTTGATGCCGCGGACGATGTTCTTCGCGAGCAGGTAGCCGCCATAGCCGCTGAGGTGCGTCTGGTCGGCGAAGGCCGTGCCGACGTCCGGCCCGAGCGCGGTCCACATCTCCTTGCTCATGGCCCACTGGTCGATGAGCGCCACGTGGTTCTCCTGCGCGAACTCCCGCATGGCGCGCGCCCAGGGTCCGACGGTGTCGCCGTTGCTGCGGCGCTCCATCGGCGTCACGAGCACGAGCGTGGCGCCGCGGCGCTTCGTCTCGGCGAGATAGACGCCGAGGTAGGCCTTGAAGCTCGTGGCGGGCTCCGTGTAGCTCTGCGGCCACTGGGGCTTCGAGTCGTTGTGCGCAAACTGCACGAGGAAGAAGTCGCCGGCCTTCATCTGGCTCAGGACCTTGTCGAGGCGCTGCCCCGTGATGAAACTCTTGCTGGTCTCGCCGCCCTCGGCGCTGTTGCAGACGGCCACCTCGGGCTTGAAGAACTGACAGAGCTGCGTCGGCCAGTTGCCGCCGGGCCCGCGGCGCGGGTCGCCGACCGTGGAATCGCCGGCCATGAAGACCGTCGGCACCTGCGGGTCGCGCACGACCTCCAGCGCCGCAATGCGCGGCCGCGCGCCGTTGAACTCGATCGTGAGCTTCTCGTCCCAGTGCCGCGCCTCGGCCTCGCCGCGCAGGAACATATGAACCCGAGGCTCGCCGGGGGCATTCTGCGGCGCCGGCGGCGAGATCTCGGGCCGGCGGACGTTCGCATAAAATGTCTTTGTCACGAACCGGCCCGCCGCCGTCTTCACGTCCACGAAATGGATGTGGCCCGACTCGCTGCGGATGGTGGTGTCCGACTCGCCGGCGGGATCGCCGAGCGTGACCGTGACGCGATAGTTGCCCTCGGGCACCTTGACCGAGAAGAAAAACGGCGTGTCGGTGCCGGGCTTGGTGCCGAGGTCGTAGCCGTAGCCCCGTTCGGGCGCGTAGGCATCGTAGTCCGCGACCGCCATGGCGGTGGTTCCCGGCTTGGCGGCGCCGAATTCGAATCGCATTTCAAACGGCACGGCCGCTGCCGCCGGCAACGGCTTGTCCTCCGGCCGCTGGGCGAATGCAGCGGTGGCGGCGAACAAAGCGAGAGCGATTGTCTTGGGTAGGGCGCGGACTCCGTTCCGCGCCGCGGCGCTGAAGGGACTCACCGCCCTACCTTTTAGGAAAGATGCCATAGTGGATCGGACTGGGGTTTGCATGGGGGTATCGGGGAGACGGAATTTTTAACCACGGATTACACGGATGAACCCGGATCAGGGGATTACCACGAAGAGTCGCAAAAATGATCCAGCCGGTCGGCGAGGATCTTCCGCGCGCCTAGAGGCGCCTTGCAAGTTTCGCATGCCATCGGGTTTTTGTGACTTTTTGTGGCCATAAACCGCCCTGGTCTTGTTCGAAATCATCCGTGCCAATCCGTATAATCCGTGGTCAAAAGTCCGGGGGCTGACGGCTGCAGGCTGATCCCGCCTCCCTCGCCCGTCACGCCGGTTTGTTCTCGTTGAGTAAGAACCGAGCCTGATTTCACGCAGAGCCGCAGAGGCGCAAAGAAATCCAAAGGGGCGACCCACTTGGCCTTTTGGCTCTGCGTCTTCGCGCCTTTGCGTGAGTCCGGTTTAGCCAACAAAAAGCCCGCCGAAGCAAATGCTTGGCAGGCTTTTCGTTGGCGTCCCCACGGGGATTGGCTGCCCCGCCAAACCGGGGCAGGTGCTTCGCACTCCCGGACAAGCCGGGCCCCTTCTCCGCTTCGCTCCGTCGAACCAAGGTTCGAACTGCTGCGCAGCGCCAACAAAAAGCCCGCCGAAGCAAATGCTTGGCGGGCTTTTCGTTGGCGTCCCCACGGGGATTCGAACCCCGGTTCTCACCGTGAAAGGGTGGTGTCCTAACCGGGCTAGACGATGGGGACCCAGCACGGAATCGGGGAAGCTACGGCCTGCCCCCCCTCGCGCAAGTGTTTTCTGGGACACCCATCCGAGCCTGAAGCCCCGATACTTACCCGCCTAAAGCCAAGGCGAAGACTCACACAAAGAAGCTAAGAAGCAAAGGGTTGCGGTTTGGCGCTCTGGCCCTCTTCGCTTCTTGGCTTCTTGGTGTGGAATTTCTCAGCCCTCGAAGCGGTCCTTCAGCTTCAGAAACCGCTTCTCAAACCAGTAAAACGACATCGTCGCCAGCGCCAGGCTCACGCTCACCTTGCAGCCGAGGCGCACAACGAGCGGCGCGTCGGGGATGACCTTCTCCACGGCGAAATACACCGGCAGGTGCAGCAGGTAGAGACCGTAGGAAATTTTCCCCACAAACACCATCGGCCGCGTCGCGAGCACCGGCGCCAGCAGCGAGTGCCGGCCCAGCACCAGGTCCGCCAGCACCGTCGCCGCCAGGCCGGCCACGAGCACATAGCCGATCCAGCCCATCCACGGGCTATACCACGTCACGATGTTGGGGATCAGGAAGAGGATCGCGAGGGCGAGGGGCGCGAGGCACCAACCGAGGAATTTGCTGAGTGGGCCAGCAAGCTTGCTTGCGCCCGAACCAGCGCGAGCCAGCTCGCTCGCCCACGCACGATCCTGGACCCACGCCACCCCATACGACAGCGCCGCGCCGGTCATCAGCGAGTCCATGCGCGTATCGAGGCCGAAGTTGATGCGCTCGTCCGTCCAGCTGCCGACATGCCAGGCCCGGTAAACGGCGATGCCCGCCGCGCCGGCCAGCAGCAGCCCGGCCTTCACCGCCGCTGCATGTGGGCCAGCGAGCTCTTGTCCGCCATAGGCCCGGCGCCGGCTGATGCTCGCGCCCGGCGCCGGCTGATCCGCGCGAGCGGGCTCGCTGGCCCACGGGGAGGGCACCGCCCGCTCGAGCCCGAGGATGACCAGCGGCCAGAGGAGGTAGAACTGTTCCTCGATGGCCAGCGACCAGGTGTGGTTCAGCCACGTCATGTAGTAGCCATGGAGCGCCTGCGCCCAGTTCGCCGTGTAGCTCAACGCCAGGGCGAGGTCGGTGCCGGGAAAGGGTTCGCCGAACGCCGGCTTCGCCACGGCCACCACGGCGCAGGTCAGGAACAGCGCCGGCGCCAGCCGCAGGAAGCGCCGCGCGTAGAAATTCCGGAAGTTGATGCCGCCCGTCCGCTGGCACTCGGTGCGGAGGATGGTCGTGATGAGGAATCCGCTCAGGACGAAGAAAATGTCCACGCCCACCCCGCCGCTGCGGAACCACGTCACGCCGCCATGCGCGCAGAGCACGATGCCGACCGCGATTGTGCGCAGGCCGTCCAAGGCGGGGTAGTAGGTGTGACGCATGGAGCGCGGCAGACGCCGCGCGGTTATGGGTGATAGGTTATCGGTTATGGGTGGAGCGAAATCGGGCGGGCCGCGGCGAACGCACATGAAATTTTCCAGAAAACACAAAGAAGCTAAGAAGCAAAGGTTTCGGCCCTGAATTCCTGTCTTCCTTGGCTTCTTTGTTTCTTTGTGTGAGATACTCCCCAGTTCGGGTCATACCATGAAAATTCAGCCTGACCTTTGCGGCTTAGCTGCTTTGTGTGAATCCGCCTTTATGAATTTTCCTGAAATCGCCGCCGCCCTGCCCAAGACCGCTGTCACCCGCGTTGAAGATCTGGACCTCAGGTCTCAGGTTTCAGGTTTCAGGTCTCCCGCTCACCTGGCCTCCGGCAAGGTGAGAGAGATCTTCGACCTCGGCGACGCCCTCCTCCTCGTCGCCACGGACCGCCTCTCGGCGTTCGACGTCATCCTGCCCGACGGCATTCCGGGCAAGGGCGCCATCCTCACGCAGATGAGCCACTGGTGGTTCGCGCAGACCGCCCACCTCATCCCCAACCACCTGCTGCCCGACCAGGCCGGGGAGTTCGCCCGCCGCGGCCTGACCAACCGCGACCTGCAGCTGCGCAGCATGATCGTCCGCAAACTGAAGCCCCTCGCCATCGAGTGCGTCGCCCGCGGCTACCTCATCGGCAGCGGCTGGTCGTCCTATCAGAAGACCGGCGAGGTCTGCGGCATCAAGCTCCCCGCCGGGCTCCCGCAGGCCGGCCGGTTGGCCGAGCCGATCTTTACACCCACCACCAAGGCGCCGAAGGGCCAGCACGACGAGCCCATCAACGACGCCCAGGGCGCGGCCATCATCGGCCAGGCGCTCTACGACCAGGTCAAGGCCCACAGCCTCGCGCTGTATAAGTTCGGCCACGACCGCGCCCAGCAGGCCGGCATGATCCTCGCCGACACGAAGTTCGAGTTCGGCACCGACGCCGCCGGGAAGCTCTATCTGATCGACGAGGTGCTGACGCCCGATTCGTCACGTTACTGGCCCGCCGACGAGTATCGCACCGGCATCTCGCCCCCCAGCTACGACAAACAGTTCGTGCGCGACCACCTCCTCGCGCTGAAGTGGAACCAGACCCCGCCCGGCCCGCGGCTGCCGGCGGACGTGATCTCACGGACCAAGGACAAGTATTTGGCGGCCCTGAAGAACCTCATCGGCTGAACCCGGGCGGATTGAACACAAAGAAGCCAAGAAGCTAAGGCGCAGAGATGAAATCCGGTAAGAGCGGTTGCCCTCAACCGCCCTGGGCCGTTGAGCGCAACGGCCCCTACCCCTCCGCGACCTCTGCTACCTCTTGTGAAAATGCCTTCCTGGTTTGCCGGCTGAGCTAACGCCAAGACACGAAGGTTGAATCTCAACGTTTCCTCGGTTTACTCCTGTGCCAATCCATCCCTTCGCTTCTTTGCTTCTTCGTGTGAAATCTCTCCGTCTTCTGTCCTCTGTCCTCTGTCTTCTGTGCGCCGCCACGGCGGCGCAGGCTTTCCTCGGCGACACGCTCGCGCAGATCACGAAGCACCGGGGCAAACCCGCGGGGCAGCCGGACAAGACCAAGGCCGTGTGGCTGTTTGAGGGCGGGGACGAGCAGGTCGTCTACGCCGTCAAGTTCGACGCCGCGGGCCGGTCGGTCGCCGAGACGCTGAAACCCGCGCGCACGGGCTCGCCGCTGCACCCCGAGATCGCGCGTGATTTCATCCAGGGCCAGCGGGCGGTGCTCGGCGACTCCAAGACCACGCGCGAGCCGGCGCTCGGCGAGAAGTTCACCTTCGCCGGCCAGACCTTCTCCGTCGCCAAGGACGAATACGTCATCCTCGACGAACCCAAGGGCTTCCTCCTCGTGTATGTGAGAGGCTCGCTGCCGTCGGTCACTGTCCTGGCGCCCGCGGCGCTGCAATAAAGGCGCGGCTCAAATTGTTCACCGTTCATTTTTCAACGTTCAGTGTTCATTTGGATCGACCAATGAAAATTGAACAATGAACGATGGACATTGAACAATCAGTCACCGGCGGCCGCGTAAAGCGGGTTGGCGGTTTCCAAGAGCTGCTCAGCACGCGCTTTGCCGACGGCGTCAACGCGTTCTGCTGGGAGCGGACATTGCCCGGCGACTACGCCGAGGTCGTCCGCCTGCTCGGACCCGGCGAGGGCATCGTCGCCCTGGACGAAGATCGGCTCCGCCGCTTAAAGCTTACCGCTTACGGCTTACTTGCTGTGAACCAGATGCTCGCGGACCTGGCGCTCCTCCGCGACGCCGGCCGCGACCCGGTGCTCAATATCATTTACGGTTATCCCAAGGACGAGGAGGGCGGCCCCGTTCCCACCGACGTCATGTCCTGGCACGTCGATTCCGCCCCGGTGGAGGCCGATACGTGGCTCTGCACCTATCACGGCGCCCCCAGCGAAGGCCTCCTCAACGAACACGCCATTCGCAAGGTCGATGATCCTAAAATCCGCTCCGAACTCCTGAAGATATACGACGGCCCGGAGGATGAGTCCTTTACCGAGTGGCTGAGCGAGAATCATTACGATCTGCACTACGCCCCCAAGCCCGACGCCACGCCTTACAGCTTCGGCCAGTTCAACCTGTGGCGGGCTACGTGTGATTGGCCGGGATCTCCCGTTCCTCCGTGCGTGCATAGAGCGCCGGTGACGGACACGCCGCGCTTGCTGCTGATCAGTTGAAGCGCCGGTTGTCGGTTGCTGGTTGCTGGCTGTTTGGCTCCCGGCAACGAACAACTGATATCCAATAACCGTGTCGCCGACATCCGCCTCTTTACAGGCGGTTCCGTCGTTTGCCGGTCCGAGACTAGCGGGTAATAATTCGTCCGGACCAACCCGCTTCGCACAAGCTGATTCACCCATGAGCACCACCCCCGATCCAATATCCGGCCATCTTCTCGTCATCCGCGGCCAGCGTGTCATTCTTGATGGCAACCTCGCCGAACTTTACGGCGTGCCAACCTTTCGTTTCAACGAAGCCGTGAAGCGGAATGCCGACAAGTTTCCCGAGGACTTCAGGTTCCAGCTTACCCGGGAAGAGTTTGCCGGTTTGAAATCGCAATTCGCGATATCAAACGTGGAAACCGCTGGCGGGGAACATGCTACGACCAACTCATCGCAATTTGCGATGAGTTCGAGTCGCCGGGGCGCAGTCTACCGACCCTGGGCGTTCACCGAGCATGGCGCCCTGATGGCAGCGAATGTCCTGCACTCGCCGCGGGCCTCCGAAATGAGCGTCTACGTTGTCCGGGCCTTTGTGCGCCTGCGCCGCGAGATGCTGAACAGCGCCACGCTGGAGATCCGGCTGACCCGGATTGAAAGGGACCTGCTGGCCCAGAACGCCGCCTTGCGCGCACTGCACAAGAAAATCAGCCCACTTCTCCTGCCCGAGGTCGATGAACCCACCCACGGTCGCAAGTTGGGCTTCCATCGCGGCAACCGTTGAGCCCCCGCCGCTCGAATTCGAAGTATGAGAGAGGGGTTCGATTCCTCAGGTTTGTGGCTTCCGCCGCCCAAGGGGCACCCGCCGGCTGCCACCCTTCGCTGACACTTCGGGCTGTTACGTTTCACTTCACGACGCCATCTCCGCGCTGCCGCGCTCCGTCAGGTTTCTTTGCCTCGGGGTGTGCTGATGGACACAGCCCCGGGGACATACGCCCCGGCGAAGGCCGGTGGACGAACCCTGGGTCACCAGCAGGCGACAACAGGGCACACCGGCCGACCAGCAGGTCGGAACGGCGAGGTCTCTGCCTCATCCGCCCTCCGTCGTCCGTCGTCCGAAAACTCAGGTTTCAGGTTTCCGGTTTCAGGTTTCGGGCTGCGTCCCCTTCCTATTAGCTGGCCACCCCCGCGCCCTCCCCTAGCTTCCCGTCCGGGCCATAACCCGTTGAGTGCTTGCCGCTCAGCGGGCTTTTCGCTGTTTTGTCTCCCCACATGGCCGGCTCCCCCAACCAAAACCCCGAGCAGATCGCCCGCGACGCCATCGACGCGCAGCTCCGCTCCACTGGTTGGGTTCTGCAGACCAAAGACGCCATCAACTTTCATGCAGGCGGGGGCCAGGCCGTTCGGGAATACACCACCGACACCGGGCCCGCCGATTACGTCCTCTTCGTGGACGGCCAGCCGGTCGGCGTCATCGAGGCCAAGAAAGAAACCCTCGGGCACAAGATCACCGTCGTCGAGGATCAGACCGCCGGCTACTCCGCCGCCAAGCTGAGGTGGGTCCAGTCCACCGGCCGCCCGTTGCCCTTCCTCTACGAGGCCACCGGCGTCATCACCCGCTTCACCGATCAGCGCGACCCCAAGCCCCGCTCCCGCGAGGTCTTCACCTTTCATCGGCCTGAGACCCTCCGCGAATCGCTTTCTGCCGGCCGCGCGCTCCGCGACCGCCTTCAGGACCTGCCCGCCCTCGACCCCACCGGCCTGCGCGACTGTCAAATCGACGCCATCACCCACCTCGACGTCTCTCTCAAGGCCGCCAAGCCCCGCGCCCTCGTCCAGATGGCCACCGGCTCGGGCAAGACCTTCACCGCCATCACGTCCATCTACCGCCTGCTCAAGCACGCTCGCGTCCGCCGCGTCCTCTTCCTCGTGGACACCCGCAACCTCGGCGAGCAGGCCGAGCAGGAGTTCCTCGCCTTCACCCCCAACGACGACAACCGCAAGTTCACCGAACTCTACACCGTCGCCCGCCTCACCTCCGCCCACGTCCCGGCCGACGCCCAGGTCTGCATCTCCACCATCCAGCGGATGTATTCCATCCTCCAGGGCCGCGAACTCGACGCCTCCGCCGAGGACGAAAACCCCGCCGAGCGCTCCGACCGCCGCCGCGAGCCGCTGCCCGTCGCCTACTCCGAGAATGTCCCGCCCGAGTTCTTCGATCTCATCATCATCGATGAGTGCCACCGCTCCATCTACAACCTCTGGCGCCAGGTCCTCGACTACTTCGACGCCTTCCTCGTCGGCCTCACCGCCACGCCCGACGCCCGCACCTACGCCTTCTTCCACCAGAACGTCGTCTCCGAATACACCCACGAGGACGCCGTCGCCGACGGCGTGAACGTCCAGGGCGAAATCTACGTCATCGACACCGAGGTCTCCCAACAGGGTGGCATGGTCCTCAAGGGCCTCGTCGAGCACCGCGAAAAACTCACCCGCGCCCGCCGCTGGCAGCAGCAGGACGAGGACGAGGCCTACTCCGCCGCCAAACTCGACCGCGACATCGTTAATCCCTCTCAGATCCGCACCGTCGTCCGTGCCTTCCGCGACAAGCTCCCCGAGATCTTCCCCGACCGCACCGACGCCGCCGGCGCCTACGAGGTCCCGAAAACGCTCATCTTCGCCAAGACCGACTCCCACGCCGACGACATCATCAACATCGTCCGCGAGGAGTTCGGCGAGGGGAACGCCTTCTGCAAGAAGGTCACCTTCAAGTCCGACCAGGACCGCGTGGACGCCGCCGGCAACGTCATCGAGCCCGGCGAGGACCCCAAGTCCGTCCTCTCCCAGTTTCGCAACGGCTATCACCCGCGCATCGCCGTCACCGTGGACATGATCGCCACCGGCACCGACGTGAAACCCCTCGAGTGCCTCCTCTTCATGCGCGACGTGAAATCGAAAGGCTACTTTGAGCAGATGAAGGGCCGCGGCACGCGCACCCTCGACCACGACGGCCTCCGCAAGGTCTCCTCCGCCGCGAAGTCCGCAAAAACCCACTACGTCATCGTCGACGCCATCGGCGTCACCAAGTCCCTCAAGACCGCGAGCCGCCCGCCCATCACGCGTCCGACCGTCCGTTTCTCGGACCTCGCCATGGAGGTCGTCATGGGCGCGACCGATGCCGACACCGTCTCCTCCCTCGCCGGCCGCCTCGCCCGCATCGAGCGCCAGCTCACCCCGCTGCAACAGCACACCCTCGCCCAGAAGATGGGCGGCACCACCGTCGGCCAGATCGTGAAGGCCCTCTTCCACGCCATCGACGGCGAGGCCATTGAGCAAAAGGCCCTGGCGCTCGCCGGCCAGCCGCCCGGCACCGACCCCGGCGACACCAACCGCGAAAGGGCCCAGCAGCAACTTGTCGCCGCCGCCCGCGCCCCGCTCACCGGCGCCGTCGTCACCGCCCTCGTCGAGGCCTGCACGGCGAACCTGCAGACCATCGACCACGACACGCAGGACAAACTTGTCCGCGCCGAGTGGGATGCCGATGCCCAGACCCGCGCCGCCGCCTTCGCCGAGGATTTCGAAACCTTCTGCCGCGAGCATCGCGACCGGCTCGACGCCCTCACGATCTACTACACCCAGCCCCAGCGCCGCTCGCTGGTGACGCTCGCGCAGATCCAGGACGTCCTCGCCGCCCTCAAGCAGCACGCCCCGCGCCTCGCGCCGCTCCGTGTGTGGGATGCCTACGCCCGGCTCGACGCGGTCCCGGCCAACGCCCGGCCCCTCACGGAATTGACGGCCCTCGTCGCCCTCCTCCGCCGCGCCTGCGGCCTCGACCAGAAGCTCACGTCCTTCGCCGACACCGTGCGCCGCAACTACCGCGACTGGATCCTCCGCGCCAACGCCGGCAACCCCTTCAACGCCCAGCAAGCCGCCTGGCTCGAACTCATCCGCGACCACGTCATCGCCTCGCTCCGCATGGAGAAGGCCGACCTCGACTACGCCCCCTTCGACGCCCGCGGCGGCCTCGGCAAGATGGACCAACTCTTCGGGCAAAAACTCGACGCGATCATCGAAGAGCTGAATAAGGAGCTGACGGCGTGAGCGACGAGACGCTTCCGCCCGGCTGGGCTCTCGCAAAGTTCGAAGATCTATTGATCGAGCCGAAGGCGGATCTGGTCGATGGCCCATTCGGCTCCAACCTCAGATCCTCGGAGTATATCGAATCCGGCGTTCCGGTCCTTAAGATTCAGAACATCAAGGCGGATCGCTTCGTTCGGAAGCACTTCTCGTATGTATCCGAGAAGAAGGCAGCAGAGCTTTCCCGCCATAGCTTCGTTCCCGGAGATCTCATGATAACCAAGCTCGGAGATCCCCTTGGTCTTTGTTGCGAAGTTCCGAAAGATTTTCCTGCAGGTGTATTCGTTGCTGACCTCATGCGGCTCCGACTACGCACGACCAAGATTTCAAAGCGTTTTGTTCTGTTAGCGATCAATAGCCACGTTGTTCAAAGCCAATTCAAGCAGATCACCAAGGGCACCACGCGCCCCAGGGTGAATCTCACGATTGTGCGTGGCCTAGAAATCCCCCTGCCGCCGCTGGCCGAGCAGAAGCGGATCGTGGCGAAGATCGAGGAGTTGTTCAGCGAGTTGGAGGCCGGAGAGGAGAGTCTGCGGGTGGCGCGGCGGCAACTCGGCGTCTATCGCCAGTCCCTCCTCCAACAAGCCTTCGAGGGCAAACTCACCGCGAAATGGCGCACCCAAAACCGCGCCAAGCTCGAATCCCCCGCCGCCCTTCCAGCCATGGATGGTCCGCACGCTCTTCCGGCAGGGTGGCAATGGATCAAACTCGGCAGCGCAATTGAGGAACCGGCCTACGGCACCTCGAAAAAGTGTTTCTATGAAAGCGGCGGCCTGGGCGTGCTCCGCATTCCAAATGTCGTAAACGGAGCCATCGAAGCCGACGATCTCAAGTTCGCGGAGTTCACCAAAGACGAGCGCGAGGCCTACAAACTCAAGGCCGGTGATCTGCTCCTGATCCGCTCCAATGGTAGCGTCTCGATTGTTGGGCGCTGCGCCATTGTGGAGCCGAAGCACACCGAATTCCTCTACGCTGGCTATCTGATCCGGCTACGCCCGCGCAGCGCGCTACTGAATTCGCGGTTTCTCCTCAGTCAGTTGGCGTCGCACCGCCTGCGTTCTCAAATCGAGTTCTCCGCGAAGTCCACGAGCGGCGTGAACAACATAAACTCGAAGGAGATTCAACGCCTTGTCCTCGCGCGGCCGTCCCTCCCCGAGCAACAGGAGATCGTGCGGGTGCTGGACGAGCAGTTCGAGGGGATCGGGCGGAACGAGCGGGAGATCGACGGGGCGTTGCGGTCGAGCGCAGCCCTGCGCCAGTCTATCCTGCAAAAAGCCTTCACCGGCCGCCTCGTCCCCCAGGACGCCAAAGATGAGCCCGCTTCCGAACTGCTTGCCCGCCTTCGGGCTGAGCGCTCAGATGGTTCGGTCCGTGTTTCCAAATCATTGACCAACAGGGTGAAAACGAAGCAATGAAGCGAGCAACAGGCCGCATCAATACTCTGTCGCTTATGGCGAGTGTAGCGGATATAGCGTTTAAACGCTTGAATTTGCCCCCTCGGTGACGATGGTTGCCCCACTATGCTTACCACCCGCAACAACCGCCTGGACCCGTCCCTGATCCCGGAGGAAGAGCTGGCCGAGCTGGCCAAGGTCTTCGCGAAACCGGATCATATCGCCCTGATCGATGCCCAGGGCAACCGCACGCACCTGCCGGAGGTCTTGTTCACCCACTTCGCCCGCATCGTGCGGCTGATGTCCGAGAAGAAGGCCATCGTGCTCGTGCCGGAGGACGAGGCCTTCACCACCCAGGCCGCCGCCAATTATCTCGGCGTCTCGCGCCAGCATCTGGTCGACCTGCTCGATCGGAAGGAAATCCCGCACCACAAGGTGGGGACCCATCGCCGCGTCACCTTCAAGGATCTCCTGGTTTATGAGCGCACGCGCGACAAGACCCGGCGCGAGGCCCTCGACCAGATCGCCGCCGCCGCCGAAGCCGCCGGTCTCTACGATTCGGATCATACCGGTGAACGATGAAGGCAGACTATCGGGTATTTCTCGACGCGTGCGTGCTCGCCAACCAAGGCGTGTGCGACCTGCTGTTGAGATTATCCGAGCGTCCGCGGCTGATCGTGCCGCACTGGTCCGCTGAGGTGCTGGCCGAAGTTCGCCGCACGCATGTTGGTCCGTTGAAATGGCCCGTCGAACTGGCCGACTCGTTTCAGGTCAAGGTTCAGGAGGCGTTTCCGGATGCGGCTGTCGCAGGCTACGAAGGCCTCCTGCCGTCCATCACCAACCATGAGAAGGACCGCCATGTGCTCGCGGCGGCCATCCGGGGAGGGTGCCCACTCATCCTCACCTTCAACCTGAAACACTTTCCCGCCGAGGCCCTGAAACCCTGGAACATCTGCGTGAGCCACCCGCAGGATTACCTGCTGATTCTCTATGAAATGGAGCCCAAGCAGGTGATGGCTTGCCTCGGCGAGATCGCCGGCAAGCGCAAGTTGGAGGTGCAGGATGTCCTGATCCGACTGGGCAAAGTCCTGCCGAACTTCTCGCAACGGCTGTTGGACGACCTAGGCTGACCTCCCGCATGACCACCGACAGCATCATCTCCAAGGTCTGGTCCTTCTGCCACACGCTCCGCGACGACGGCGTGGGCTACGGCGACTATCTCGAGCAACTCACCTACCTCATCTTTCTCAAGATGGCGGATGAATACTCGAAGCCGCCCTACAGCCGGAAGGTCGGCGTGCCTCCGCGCTATTCCTGGCGCGTCATGAGCCCGCTCAAGGGCAAGGAACTGGAGGACCACTACGTCGAGGCATTGCGCGCGCTCGGCACGGAGAAGGGCATGCTCGGACAGATCTTCACCAAGGCCCAAAACAAGATCCAGGACCCCGCCAAGCTGGCCCGCCTCATCGAGATGGTGGACGAGGTTTCCTGGGTCACCCTCGACGCCGACACCAAAGGCGACATCTACGAGGGCATCCTGGAAAAGAACGCCGAGGATACCAAGTCCGGCGCCGGCCAATACTTCACGCCCCGCGCCCTCATCAAGGCCATGGTCGCGTGCGTCGCGCCCGAGCCGGGCAAGACCATCGCCGACCCGGCCTGCGGCACCGGCGGCTTCTTCCTCTCGGCCTACGACCACTTGGTGAAGCAGCACGCCCTCACGCCCGCGCAGAAGCGTTTCCTCAAGAACGAGACTTTCCACGGCAACGAGATTGTCGCCGGCACGCGACGCCTGTGCCTGATGAATCTCTTCCTCCACAATATCGGTGAGATCGACGGCGACAGCCTCATCGCATCGACCGACGCCCTGATCGCCCAGCCGGCGCAAACCGTGGACTACGTCCTCGCCAACCCGCCCTTCGGCAAAAAGAGCTCGATGACCTTTACCAACGAGGAGG
Source organism: Lacunisphaera sp. (assembly GCA_041909435.1). GTDB lineage: Bacteria > Verrucomicrobiota > Verrucomicrobiia > Opitutales > Opitutaceae > Lacunisphaera. Next base: position 34,680 of record JAYRDK010000001.1, on the reverse strand, counting down.
GCGAGCAGGAGAAGGAGGACCTCGTCTACAACCGGCAGGATTTCTGGGCCACGACGTCCAACAAACAGCTCAACTTCCTCCAGCACATCCGCTCGCTCCTCAAGACCACCGGCCGTGCCGCCGTGGTCCTCCCTGACAACGTGCTATTCGAAGGCGGCGCCGGCGAAACCGTGCGCAAGCGGCTCATGGAGACGACGGAGCTCCACACCATTCTCCGCCTGCCCACCGGGATTTTCTACGCCAACGGCGTGAAGGCCAACGTGCTCTTCTTCGACAACCGCCCCGCGAGCAAAGCCACCGCGACGAGCGAGGTCTGGTATTATGACTACCGCACCAACATCCACCACACCCTGAAGCGTAAGCCGCTCCACCTCGAGGATCTCGCCGAGTTCATCGCGTGCTACAACCCGCAGAACCGCCAGAAGCGGAAGGAAACCTGGCATCCGGAAAAGAACCCCAGCGGTCGCTGGCGGAAGTTCACCCACGCCGAGCTGGCTGCCCGCGACAAGACCAGCCTCGACCTCTTCTGGCTGAAGGACGACAGCCTCGCCGACCTAGATAATCTGCCTGAGCCCGAAATCCTCGCCGAGGAGATCATCGACAACATCGAAGCCGGCCTGGCCAACTTCCGCGCCGTCGTCGCGAGCCTTGGTAAATGAGGGGTCAGTGAAACGAACCCTGTCCTCTGATCGAAGGTCTCCGCGGTCAAAGGCAGAATCCGCCTGGAGAAGGTCTTCCTAAATTTATGAAACGCGCCATCAAATCCACCAAATGGTCACTCTTCATTCTAACCTAATGACCTCTGACAAGGCGTTGCCGGTATTGGGACCCTATAGGGATTTCCGCGGGCGCACCGACAAATCTTACTTTACCCTAGCCTTTATCGACAGGCTGCGCCTAACCAAATCAAGTTTTCAAATCCCGTTTAGCGCGCTTCTCACACAAGATCTAGCGCGAGATCGCTACAATCGCGCAGATTGCTGGCTATTGCGGTGGCGTTAGTCGCTACTGCCGCCCTTAACGCCTATAGAAATTTAGACTGAAACCAGGACTGTCTAATGGTGCCCAGCTTGAGTCTAGATTACTGATTTGCCGCAAAGCCCAGCCGACAGAATATTTGACGCCTCCGGCCGGTTGCCCGGCCTCGCCACAGGCAGGAATTCCAGATGCCCTAACCCATGAGTGTCCGATCCATCGTTCCGGTCCTGGTTTTTGCCTTGGTGGCGGCTACGGCAGTGGGGCGTGTTGGGGAGACCGAGCAGGAACTGGTGGCGCGGTATGGCGCCGTGACCAACCGGCAGCCGGCCCGGAAGTCCGTGCAGGGGCGCATGAACATCTACGGGGAGCGCCTGGGCTTTAAGTTCGAATTCTGGACGGTCAGCGCCGTTATCGTCGCCGGCCGCTGCGAGGAGATCACCTACACCCTCGCCGGCAAGTGGACCGAACCGCATTTCCGCCGCCTCCTCGAGATCAACGGCGGCTGGACGGAATGGACCGAGCAAAAGACCCGCAACCCCGACAACCACCGCCAGTGGCTCCGCCGCGACCAAACCACCGCCAGCTGGGGCCTGAGCGGCTTCATGATCAGGACGCCGGCCGCGGAGCGCGCGCAGTGATGCGGCCGGGTTGTTGGTTGAGGGTTGTTTGTTGTTAGGGTCCCACACCGACAACCAGCAGCCGACAACCAACAACCGGCATCCTGTGATGGCCGTCCGGCAGATGTTTAACGCAAAGGCGCAGAGGCGCAAAGGTTGGGAGCTTGGCATTTGACGCCTCCCCGGCAGGCGGCCTAGTTCTCCCACCGACGCCCGGGGCCACGGGTGGTGTCCCCATGCCGAAGCGCCCCTCCTCACCCAAGGCTGTCGCCGCGTTGCCAGCGGACTACGGACCGTTGCTCGCCGACATCAAGAACCGCGTGCAGGCCGCCCGGATCAGGGCGGGACTGGCCGCCAACCGGGAATTGCTCGCCCTCTACTGGGACATCGGCCGGCTGATCCTCGATCGCCAGCACCGGGAGGGTTGGGGCACCAAGGTGATCGACCGACTCTCCGCCGATCTCCAGCGCGAGTTCCCCGGGCAGGGCGGTTTCTCCCCGCGCAATCTCAAATACATGCGCGCCTTCGCCGAGGCCTGGCCGGAGACGGTAATTGTGCAGCAGCCTGCTGCACCATTGGCCAAGCCCCGGGAGTCCGACCCGGCAATCATGCAAGCACCGCTTGCACAAGTGGTTCAACCCATGCCGACAATTGTGCACCAAGCTGGTGCACAATTGCCTTGGAAGCATCATTGCGTGCTCCTCGATAAACTAAGCACGCCGGAAGACCGGCTCTGGTATGGAGCCAAGGCCGTGGAGCATGGCTGGTCGCGCAACGTGCTGGCCCTCCAGATCGAGGCGGGCCTGCACGACCGGCAGGGCAAGGCGGTTACCAATTTCAAGGCCACGCTGCCGCCGGCGCAGTCGGACCTCGCCCAGGCCATCACCAAGGACCCGTATCTCTTCGATTTCCTCGCGCTGACCGACGATGCCAACGAGCGGTCCGTCGAGACGGGGCTCGTCGTGCAGGTGGAGAAATTCCTGCTGGAACTGGGCGCCGGCTTTGCGCTCGTCGGCCGCCAGGTGCACCTCGCGGTGGGCGATCAGGATTTCTACCTCGATCTGTTGTTCTACCATCTGAAATTGCGGTGCTACGTGGTGATCGACCTCAAAGCGCGGGACTTCACGCCCGAGGCGGCGGGAAAGATGAATTTTTATCTGTCGGCCGTGGACGACCGGTTCCGGCAGCCCGGCGACCAGCCGTCCATCGGCCTCATCCTGTGCCGGAGCAAGAACCGGGTGATCGCCGAATACGCCCTGCGTGATCTCAGCAAGCCCATCGGCGTGTCGGGCTACCTGACCAGGCTGGTGGATTCACTGCCCAAGGCCCTCAAAGGTGCGGTGCCTTCCGTGGCGGAACTGGAGAAAGGGCTGGCCCCGAAGTAGCGGAGCCACGGTGCATGAAATCATGCTCGGCCCGACCAACCTCTGGTAACGTAATACGTTACCAGTTGCACGGCTCGTCAGGGATGACTCGCCCTACCCTTCGCGCCTCCGCGCCTTCACGTTACCGGCTTACCGCTTTGCCCATCGCCCTGCGCTCCCCTCACCGGTTGCTGTAGACCGGACCCACCAGACCCGTGATGAATAGCATCAGGTAGACGAAAACCAGGGGATAGCCCGGCACAAGCATCAGCAGGAGGGCCAGCAGGCCCCACCCGTCCCAGCGGAGGTTGCGCGCGACTCCCAGCCGCCAGACGCCGAGGATGCTGCCGGCGAACCCCAGCACGAACAGCACGAAGCTGGTCCAAAGCGCCAGAGAGCCGGTCCAAACCGACTGGAGCCAGCCCGTCAGCAACAACAGCCCCACCGCCCCGGTCACCCCGAGGGCCCCTTGGCCCAGGGCGCGTTTCCGGACTTCAATCTCGAGGGTTTCCACGGCCATCGGCTGATCGCGTGAGATGTCTTGCGCTAGATGCTTACCCTCAGGTTTCAGGTCTCAGGTTTCAGGTTTCTGCTATCTCGGCCACAGCCACAGGAACACCGCCCAGGTGCCGGCGGCGTAGAGGGCGGAGTCGAGCAGGTATTTCGCACTGCCGGACCAGGGGCGCATCATCCAGATCGACTCGGTCACCGTGCCGAAGCCGTGCGCGATGAACGTGATCGCCCCGGCCCACTTGGCGGCGCGCGCCGCCTGCACCGGGTCCAGCCCGCAGGCGCGCCACGCGAGGTAACCGGCCACGACGGCGATCACCAGGCTCCAGAGAAACCATAACCCGAGATACTTGCCCATGTTGGGCACGCCAGGGGCGCCGAGCGTGAGGTGACCGACGGGGCCGTCCTGGTATTTCTTGATCATCGCGGGACTGCCCATGTCCTTCATGTCCTTGCAGTGCGGCAGCACATACCGGCCGGGCGGCAGGTTGCCGGCACGGATCGCGTCGCGCACGGCATCTTCGTTGGGGAAGGCGTTGTAGTCGGACGCATGCCACTTGAAGACCATGTGGACGAGGGAACTGATCACAAACACGACCACTGCGCTGAGCAGGATCGGCAACCAGAGGGTGAGGAGGGAGCTCATGGGATTTGGGGAGAAACCTGACGGAGCGTTGCGCGGAGATGGCGAAGCAAACTTGAGACCAAGCAGGGAGTCTGAAAGCTGAGGACTAGCTCGCTTTGTGCGCCGATTATTCTCAGAATCGGGCTCGGGACGAAAGTCGGAAATGGGGGCCGCGCGGCTGGCGCGGTCGGTTGTTTGTTGAAAGTTGTTTGTTGTTAGTGGCTCAGCCCCGACAACCAGCAGCCACCGACTGACAACCCATGCCCGCCCCATATCGTTTGACGCTTTTCGCGGGTCGGCCAAACCTCCAGCCATCGCCCGGGGCCACGGGTGGTTTATCAAACCATCATGGCCACCATCACCTATCACGTGGATGAAGCTGGCGACGGAATTCTGTTCGGTCATCGCGGGCGGGACCGCCTGCAAGATGCGGGCGCCCAGCAATTCTTTATTCTGGGCATGGTGTGCTGTCCCTCGGCCGTCGATACCGCGCACCGGCTGGGCAGCCTGCGAGCCAAGCTCCAAGCCCATCCTCTGTATGCCGGCATTTATTCGATGCAGGCAGATGCCCGGAAAACGGCCCGGGCTTTTCATGCCAAAGACGATCACTCGGAAATCCGCAGCAAGGTTTTCGAGTTACTGCCCGATCTCGATTTCAAGTTTTACGCCGTGATCAAGGACATGAGAAAGGTGCGCGAATATGTGCAGGGTCGCAACCAAATGGACCGTGCCTACCGATACCACCCTAATGAACTCTACGACCTCACCGTGCGCATGCTTTTCAAGCAGCGGTTGCATCAGGAGGAGCACTGTCGCGTGGTCTTTGCCCGCCGCGGCCACTCTGACCGCACCGCCGCTCTCACCGCCCAGCTGGTGCACACCCGACAGCGGTTTCTCGCGGAGAGCAACGCCACCAAACAGATCGCCCTCGAAATAATCCCGGCTTATCCGTGGGAAGAGCCATGCCTCCAGATCGCCGATTATTGTCTCTGGGCACTCCAGCGCTGCTATGAAAAGCACGAGGATCGCTTCCTGCGCACCATCTGGCCCAAGGTTTCCCTGATTCAGGATGTGGATGATCCGAGTGGCGCGGCCTATGGCACTTACCTTCGGCGCAGAGACCCGCCACCTGATCCAGGGAAAATAAAAAGCCGATGGATATAGGTTTCGCTGGTCCGAAGACCTGAAACACACGGCATGAAGCCGAATTTAGTCCACCGGTCACAGTCAATGACGCCGAAAATGGCGGTGGCTGCAACTGGTTTATCCGGGGGCAGACACAACCCCGCGGCTTGCGGCTCACTTCCGCAAAATTTCGCCCGGCCCTGCCGCTGGTTTACCCCCGCGCTTTCCTTGTCGTCTGTCCTCTGATCTCTGTCATCTGTCCCCAGACACCCATGGCCAAGTTCCTCATGCTCTTCATCCTCGTCACTCTCGTGGTGCTGATGATCCTGGCGACGTTCAAGGGGAAGGGGCCGCGCTGAGCGCGGCCACTATTGTTCATTGTTCAATTTCCATTGTTCAGCTTTCATTGGCCGGAGTCCGAAATGACAAATGAACATTGAACGATGAACTTTGAAAAATTGCCGCCCCGCCTGCTGCCCTTGGTTTCTCTGCTGCTTGGTGTTCTCCCCCTCCGGGCGGCGGAGACGTCCAAGCCGTGCGTCTTCTGCGAGATCATCGCCGGCACGCGGCAGCAGGAGGGGATCGTCTATCGTGACGACACCGTCATCGCCTTCCTGGGCATCGGGCCGCGCAACCCGGGGCATGTGCTCGTCGTCCCGGTGGCCCACGCCGAGGGTTTCCTGGATATTCCGGACGCCACCATGCACGCGATGACCGACACGGCCAAGCGGATCGCCGCGGCGATCAAGCGCACCGACCTCAAGATGGACGGCTTCGTCCTCCAGATGAACACGGGCAAGGCCGCCGGGCAGTCGGTCTTTCATGCCCACCTCCACATCATCCCGCGCTACGTGGGCGAGCCGCCGGCGAAGACGCCCGAAGACCGCGTCGGCATGGACGTGCTGGCGCCGGTCGCGGCGAAGATCCGCGCGGCGCTGGGGCAGAAATAAGACCAAGACAGGTCTCACGCACCGTTGCAGCGTGCTCGCTGCCCGGTATATGTCCCGAGAACTCCGTGCTCCGCCGGATTCACGGGCATACAAAGGCGCTAAGACGCGAAGTTTCCAGACCCAATCTTTGGTTTTACCCTCAGGTTTCAGGTTTCAAGTTTCAGGTCTCTCGGCTCATGTGAGCCGAAAGCCGAGCGCTTCCAGCTCGTTCAGGTGGAAGGGGGCGCTGGCGAGGACTTCCTGCAGTTTTTCCAACGCACCCGGGAGCTTCAGCGTGCTGAAGAGGCAGGCGCCGTCCTCGCGGTCGTGAACGTTGAGGACCCACGAGCCGGTGACCTCGTCGCCGACGTGAAACACGGCGCCGTGGAGGTAATTGCCGGGCAACCCGGGATGCGGGCCGGCGCCGGGGACGAGGAAGAGCGTGTGCAGCGGATCGTGCGGGACGGCCTGGCCGTGCTTGGCGCGGTGATGCACGGCCTTGCCGATCACCGTGAGGCGGAACGCCTCGGCCCGCGCGCGGAAGTCGAGCGGCAGCGAGTGCACGTAGCGGTCGTAGATGCTGGCGTTGGTCTCGAGCGCGGTGTCGTCGATCGAGCCGGCGATGAACTCGTCGAGGTTGTGCGCGTGGAAGAACGGGAGCTGGATCAGCGAGCGCGCCGTGACGTGCCCGCCCTTGTGGTCGGCGGAGGCGTAGACCTGCTGCGCGGCGTAGAGCCGGCGGAGGGCGTCCTGGTAGGCGGGCGTGCCCGGCACGGCGCCGATGGGGCTGGCGTCGATCTTGTCGAGGACGGCGTGGTCGAATTCGGCGTTGGGGTCGGACATGGGGAGGGGGAGGAGAAACCTGAAACCGGAAACCTGAAACCTGAGGGGAAAGGCAGCCAAGGCTTAACCACGGAAGGGGCGGAACACACGGAATATTTAGCGCGGGGATTTCGGTAGGGGCGCTTGCCCTCAAGCGCCTTCCGGAGGGCTGTTGAGGGCAACAGCCCCTACCCTCCGCGCCCTACCGTGAAAAATCGCCTTTGCCTGGTTACCTCGCCCGGATCCTCACGTCTTGCCCCTGTCCTCCGCCTTGCCCCACCCTTCGCTGCTTAGCTTCTTCGTGTGAAATTCCCCGCCCTTTCAGGTTTCAGGTCTCAGGTTTCAGGTTTCTGCCTTTGGCTCGCCTTGGCGGCGCTGTTTGCCCCGAGAACCGCGCACGCGCACGGGCTCGTGTTCACGCGGGTCGAGGCGATGTTCGGGACGCCGGGGGTGGTGAACCTGACCATCGACTACGACCTGGACCTGATCCTCGGCCGGCCGGAGGCGCACTACGCCCTCACGCGGGCCGACGCCGCGACGCAGGCGGCGGCGGTCAGGGCCGCGCTGCCCGTGATCCTCGAGGCGATGGAATTCTACGCCGGCGACACACGGCTGCAGCTCGAGCTGCAGGGTTTCTCGCTGCCGCAGCTGCCGGAGTCCGCCTTTGCCGACCCGGCGCAGGACAAGGCGACGGTGCTGCGCTTCACGGCGAGGCTGCCGGCGCCCCCCGCCCCGCTGGTGATGATCGTGCCGTATGGCGCGCGGGTGCACCACCCGGTTTTGTTCGCAGCGGGTTCGCCGGCGGCGGGCGTGCTGGCGCGGTCGTGGGTCGAGGAGGGGCCGAGCGAGGAGTTCGAGTGGGCGGGGCTGGTGGTCAATCCCCCGGGTGGGGGCACCCGGGCTCCATCGGCGCCGTGGCAGATCGAGCTCTGGACCTATCTGCGGCTGGGCTTCAGGCACATCGTCCCGCAGGGGCTCGACCACATGCTGTTCGTGCTGGCGCTGTTTTTCCTCGGGCTGGAGTGGCGCAAGCTCATCGCGCAGACGACGGTCTTCACCGTCGCGCACGCAACGACGCTCTTCCTGTCGCGCTACGGCGTCATCAGCCTGCCCGGCCGATACGTCGAGCCGCTCATCGCGTTCTCGATCGCGTGCATCGCGCTGGAGAACATCTGGCGGCCGAAGCTCGGCCCGGCGCGGCTGGCGCTGGTGTTCGCCTTCGGCCTGGTGCACGGGCTGGGTTTCGCCGGCAGCCTGGCGGAGGTGGAGTTCCCGCGGGACCAGTTTTTGCTGGCGCTGCTCGGCTTCAACCTCGGCGTGGACTTCGGCCAGCTCGGCGTGATCGCGGCGGCGTTCCTCGCGGTCGGCTGGTTCCGGCACAAGCCGTGGTTCCGCGACCGCATCACCGTGCCCGCCTGCGGCCTGATCGCCGCGACCGGATTATTTTGGACGGTGCAGAGAATCGTCTCGTGAGCCGAGGACGGCTCAATTGTTCATTGTTCAGTTTTCATCGTTCAATTTTCATTTGGTTCGGCCAATGAACACTGAGCATTGAAAAATGAACGGTGAAAAATATTCCGATCAGTCCCCCGAGTAGCCAGGGATTTTTGAGACGTCGACCTCGTCGACCTGGGTGGGGTCGAGGTAGTCCCGGGCGTAGCGTTCGTAGACGCGGGAGCGGATGAAGATGTCGAAGAGCTCGGGGTCGATGTGGCCCTCGAGGCGCATCTTGCCGAGGATCTGGAGCGACTCGGTGAGCGTCTTGCCGGGCTTGTAGGGGCGGTCGCGGGCGGTGAGGGCCTCGAAGATGTCGGCGATGCCCATGATGCGCGCCTGCACCGACATCTGGTCGCCGCGCAGGCCGCGGGGGTAACCCTTGCCGTCGATGCGCTCGTGGTGGCCGCCGGCGTATTCGGGGACGTTCTGCAGGTGGCGCGGCCAGGGCAGCGCCTCGAGCATCTGGATGGTGACGACGATGTGGTGGTTGATGATCTGGCGCTCGGCGGCGGTGAGCGTGCCGGCGCGGATGGTGAGGTTCTCGACCTCGTCGTGCGTGAGGAAGTCCACCGGCTCGCCCAGCGGGTTGCGCCAGCGGTATTTGTTGGCGATGTCGCGGACGCGGTCCTGCGCCTGGGGCGTCATCGCCTCGCCGCCGATGTTGCAGAGGCGGAGGAACTCGCGGTCCTCCTGGATCTCCCAGAGACGCTTGCGGTAGGCCTGGTCGATGGCCTTGGCGTCGGCGTCCGGCTCGCGGGCGGCCTTGAGCGCGGCGATCTCGGCGTCGCGCTTGAGGATCTCGAAGCGCGTGTCGATGAGGTGGATCCGGTCGAAGATCGTCTGGAGCTTGGTGGCCTTGTCGACGACGTGGACGGGGGTCGTGACCTTGCCGCAGTCGTGGAGGAGCGCGGCGATCTTGAGCTCGTAGCGGTCGAGGTCGGTGAGGTGCCAGAGGGCGTGCGGGCCCTGCTTCGTCTCATGGACGGCCTCGGCCAGGAGCATGGTGAGGATGGGCACGCGGTGGCAGTGGCCGCCGGTGTAGGGCGACTTCTCGTCGATCGCCTTGTTGAGCAGCTGGACGAAGGACTCGAAGAGGTTCTCGAGCTGGGAGATGAGCAGGCGGTTGGTCAGGGCGACGGCGGCCTGCGAGGCGAGCGACTCGGCGAGGCGCTGGTCGGTCTCGTCGAACGCGCCGATCATCCCGGTCGTGCGGTCCTGGGCGTTGATCAGCTGCAGCACCCCGATGATCTCGTCCTCGTGGTTCTTCATCGGGACGGTGAGGAAGGACTGCGAGTGGTAGCCGGTGTGGCGGTCGAAGGCCTTGGTGCCGGAGAAATCGAAGCCCTTGTCCAGGTAGGCGTCACCGATGTTGACGGTGCGGTCCTTCAGCACCGAGTAGGCGACGACCATGGAGGTGTTGTCGCGGCCGCGGTTGTCGCGCAGCTGGATCGGCGGATAGGGAATCTTCACGCCGGTGGTGCCGCCCATGGCGATGCCGAGCGAATCGGTGCGGATGATCTCGAAGGCCAGCTCGCCGGGCTTGTCGGCGTGGCGGCGGTAGAGCGTGCCGCCGTCGGCGTTGGTGATCTTCTTCGCGGCGATCAGGATGAGCTCGAGCAGCCGGTTGAGGTCCTTTTCCTGCGACAGCGCGACGCCGATCTGGTTGAGCTCGGCGAGACGACGGTTGAGGTCGTCCGATGGCTCGCGGCTGGGCGTGCTGTCCATGGCGGAGAGCATGAGGGAACTACCCCAGCCGGTTCAATGCTTGTTATGGCGGCCTGGGCTGTTGGCCCGGGGCGGCGGCAATGGTAGGGCGAGTCGTCCCGACGAGCCGCGGCTCATCCGGAGGATTCGCCCTACCCTTTACTTCTTCCTCAGCACCCGCACCCGGTGGGCCTCGCTGTCGCCGATGAAGACGGAGCCGTCGGCATCGACGTAGATGCCGTGCAGGCGGTCCATGGCGCAGGCGAGCGGGTCGCCGTCACCGCCGTTGCCCGCGGCGCCCGTGCCGGCGATCAATTCAATATTGCCCGTCTTCGCATCGATCAGGCGGACGGTGTGGCTCTCGGTGTCGGCCAGCCAGGCGTTGCCGGCGGCGTCGAGGGCGATGCCCTTGGGGCCGCTGAGGGTGGCGAGCTTGGCGGGACCGCCGTTGCCGGTGAACCCCGGGGCGCCCGTGCCGGCGATGTGGCGGATGAGGCCGGCCTTGACGTCAAACTTGAGCACCTGGTTGCCCTCGCGGGTGACGAGCCAGAGGTTGCCAGCGGCGTCCACGTCGAGGGAACGCGGGTTGTTGAGCGGCGTGCCGGCAATGGGCGAGCCGTCGGGCGTGGGGCCGGGCCGGCCGGTGCCGGCGAAAGTCGTGATGATGCCGGTCTCCGGGTGGATGGTGCGGATGACGTGGTTGCCGACGTCGCAGATGTAGAGCGTGCCGTCGGGCGCGAACTGGATGCTGTGCGGGCCGCGCAGGGTCGCGGCGGCGGCGGGGCCGCCGTCGCCCGAGTAACCGCGCTTCTCCCTTCCGCCGGCCAGCGTGGTGATGATGCCCGTCCGCGCGTCGACGCGGCGGACGGCGTTGTTGCCGGTGTCGGCGATGAGGAGGTTGCCCGCGCGGTCGAAGCGGAGCTCGTGCGGCAGGTCGAGGGTGGCCGCGGTGGCCGGGCCGCCGTCGCCGGTGTAGCCGCGCGTGCCGGTGCCGGCGACCGTCGTGATCGTGCCGTCGGGCGCGACGCGGCGGATACGGTGGCCGTTGTGTTCGCAGAACCAGATGGCGCCGTCCGGGCCGCGGATGACGCCATAGGGATCGTTGATCTGCGCCGCGGTGGCGGGACCGCCGTCACCGCTGAAACCCATCACGCCGGTGCCGGCGAAGGTCGAGATGGTCCACGTTGAGGCGGCCGAAGCCGACGAAACGAGCAACGCCATGAGCGCCAGGCGGGGTAGCGGGGGCATGGGCGCAGCTTGAAAAATATCCGCCACACGGCGAATCCGACTTTTTCAGACGGTAAACCCCAAACTGTTTTAACCACTAATGAACACTAACCTGACACTAATCCGGATTAGTGATAATTAGTGTGGATTAGTGGTTACCTGCCGGGTCTGGGAACATTTCCAGCTGCACGCCGCCGGGGCGGCGGAAATTCGCGGTGGAGAGCGGGGTCTCCTCGCGGTTGAGGCCGGCGCGGCGGGTGGCGATATCGAACATCTGGCTGATCTGCTGCGCGAAGATCCCCTCCCCCGTCAGCCGCGTGCCGAAGGTGGCGTCGTAGAGCTTGCCGCCGCGGAGATCGCGGAGGCGCGCGAGCACGCGCTCCTTTTTGCCGGGCTCGTGGTCGTCGAGCCACTTCAGGAAGACATCCTTCACGGCATGGGGCAGGCGCAGCGTCACGTAACCCGCGCGCGTCGCGCCGGCGGCCGCGGCGGCGTCGAGGATGGCGGGCATCTCGTGGTCGGTGAGGCCGGGGATGACGGGCGCCACCATCACACCGACCGGCACGCCGGCATCGGCGAGCATCCGCATGGCCCGCAGGCGGTGCTCGGGGCGGGCGGCGCGGGGTTCGAGGCGGCCGGCGAGATCGGAGTCGAGGGTGACGATCGTGAAGTTGACGGCGACACATTGCCATTTTGCGAGCTCGGCGAGCACGTCGAGGTCGCGCGTGACGAGGAAGTTCTTGGTGAGAATGCCGACCGGCTGGCGGAACTCGGCCAGCACCTCGAGGCACTGGCGCGTCAGGCGGAAATGCCGCTCGGCCGGCTGGTAGCAGTCGGTGGCGCCGCTCATGAGGATGGGCGCGGGTTGCCATTTCCTGGCCGACAGCTCGGCGCGCAGGAGCGCCGGGGCGCGCTTTTTGACGAGGATCTTGGTCTCGAACTCGATCCCGCTGCTCCAGCCGAGGTAGTCGTGGTAGGGCCGGGCGAAACAGTAGGCGCAACCGTGCTCGCAGCCGCGGTAACAGTTGATGCCCCAGCCGTGGCCGAGGTCGGGGCTGTCGTGTCTGGTCAGGAGCGACTCGGTGGCGTCGTAAAAGAACTGCGTGCGCGGGTGCGGCACCGAGCCGGTCGCGGCGAACTCGGCGTCGAGCCACTCGCCGTCGGGCTCGACGTGGAGGGGCTCAAAGCGGTTGGCCGGATTGAGGTTGGGGCCGCGGCCGGGGATGGCGGTGGTGGGCGCGCGCGGGGTCACAGCGCACACGGATTGCCCGGGAGAACCGAAACGCAAACGGAGACTGGTGTTGGCCGGTGTTTTTCCGGAAGGCCTCACGCGAAGACCGCGAAGAATAATTTAAAACACGGGATACACCGAACCCACGGCCGGCCGGTAGGGGCCGTTGCCCTCAACGGCCCTTCGAAGGGCGCTTGAGGGCAAACGCCCCTACCAATGATCAACCGGTTTCTGTCCTCACACCTTGTTATCCTTCAAATCGCTCAGCGGATAGAAGGTCCCGCGCCAGCGGATGCCCCCGGTCCAGAGCGTGACCACCATGGAGCGGAAGACCGTGGCGAAGATCACGACGAGGCCGGCGGGCAGGAAAAGCCCGTGCCACCAGCGGCCGCCGGTGAAGCGCGGCTGGTCGCAGCCGAGCGCGAGCATCACGACCACGGCGCCCGCATAACACCACCAGGCCGGGCCGGTCGTCACGAAGAGCGCGACCAGCGGCCAGAGCACGCCGGCCGCCAGCGCCAGCAGGCCGAACGGCGGCACCCACCAGCGGTAGTCCACGGCGGCGTAGGCGTTTTTCTCCAGCCCGCGGATCATCTCGCCGACCGAGGCATACCATGCGACCGAGATGGCGCCGGCCCCGTAGGCAAAGTCGCTGAAGCCGCCCGACTTCATCAGCTTCCCGAGCTTGATGTCGTCGTCGGGCCGCAGGTGGATCGGCACGTGGCCGCCGAGCTTCCGGTAGGTGGAGGTGCGCACGAGGTTGAAGGCCCCGACGCCGCCGTGGGCGCGGCTGCGCGGGTCGGCGATCTTCCACGGGCGGAGGCCGGCGCAGAAGCCGAGGCTGAAGGCGTTGATGCAGATGCCGAGCCAGTGGCCCGGGGCGCCGAGCGCCGGCACGGCGGCGAGGTGGTCGAGCGTCTGCGCGCGGGCATGGGCGATGGCGCGCCGCAGGACGTCCGGCCGGAAATGGATGTCGGCGTCGGTAAACAGGATCCATTCGCCGCTGGCGGCCTCGGCGCCGTCGGCCAGGGCGTGGTTCTTGCCCAGCCAGCCCTCCGGCAGCTCGGCGATATGCACGACCTTCAGCCGCGGGTCGGTCCGGGCCAGGCGGTCGAGGATCGCGCCGGTGTCGTCCTCCGAGCGGTCGTTGACGGCGATGAGTTCCCAGTCGGGGTAGTCGAGCGCCAGCATGGTCGGCACGGCGGCGCCGACGGTGGCGGCCTCGTTGCGGGCGGCGAAGACGACCGACACGCGCGGCCAGGTGCCCGTCGCCGGCAGCGGGAGCCGGGCCAGCCGGCGCACGCGGCGGTTCCCCCCGAAGACCTCCTGGCCGAGGAGCAGCCAGCCCAGGAGGATGGCGGCGGCGAAGGCGAGGGAGAGGGTCATGAGGGCAAAGGACTAACCACGGAACGCACGGAAGACACGGAAGATTTTTTAGGCCACGAAAAAGCGCAAGAATCCGAGGACGAATGCAGCTCTCAAGGCGCCTATAGGCGCGCGGTGATTGTCCGATGGCCGGACGGATCATTTTTTGCGCCTTTTTGTGGCCAACCTGCCTTGGGTTAAGCCCGCCGTTCGTGGCGGGATCAGCGATCCCGCCCTACAAATTACATGGGCGGGGTCGTGTCGCCGGAGCCGGCGCGCTCGATCTTCACGCGGCGGCAGCGCTCGGCGTTGGCCTCGGTGACGGTGAGGCGGTATTCGCCGATGCTCAGCCGGTCGTCGCGCTTGGGCACGCGGCCGAAGTGGCGGTGCGACCAGGTGGCGACGGTCTCGCGCGGGTTCCACTCCAGCGGCCAGCCGGTCTCGGCCTGCAGCTCGCGCATGGTGAGCGAGCCGCTGACGGTGATGGCGTTGGCGGTGCGCTCGTAGATGGGGCCGCTCTCGATGTCGGTCTCGTCGCGGATGTCGCCGACGATCTCCTCCAGCACGTCCTCGAAGGTGACGAGGCCGACCATGGCCTTTTTCTCGTCGAGGACGACGGCGAGGTGGCTGCGGGCGGTGCGGAAGCGCTCGATCATGGTGTGGATCGGCGTGGTGAGGGTGAATTCCAGCGCCGGGCGCATGAGCGGCTCGAAGGACGCCTCGGGCCCGAGGGCCTGGATCTGCCAGAGCCACTCGCGGATGAGGAGCATGCCCTCGACCCGGTCGAGCGAGCCGGAGCAGACGGGGTAGCGGCTGTGGCCGCTGGTCTGGGCGATGCGGAGATTCTCGGCCATGGGCTTGTCGAGCCAGAGGGCGATGACCTGGTCGCGCGGACGCATGATGTGCTGGGCGGTGGTCGCGCGGACGCGCAGCGACTGCACCATGAGCTTGTTGATAAGGGCGTCGCCCGGGTGCGAGTGGCGGGCGTGGGAGAAGACGTATTCGAGCTCCTCGGCGCTGAAGGCGTGGTCGCCCTCGGTCGCGGGCCCGAGGCCGGCCCAGCGCAGGAAGAGGTTGGCCAGGCCGTTGAGCGACCAGATGAACGGGAAGAACAGGTAATAGAACCCCAGCAGCGGCGCGGCGACCCAGAGCACGACGCCCTTGGAGCGCTGGATGGCGAGGGACTTCGGCGCGAGCTCGCCAAAGATGATGTGGAGGAAGGTGATGACGGCGAAGGCGATCGCGAAGGACACCGACGAGATCATCGCGGGGTCGGTGACGCCGAACTTCGCCAGCACCGGCTCGAGGCGGTGGGCGAGGAAGGGTTCGCCCACCCAGCCGAGGCCGAGGCTGGCCAGGGTGATGCCGAGCTGGGTGGCGGAGAGGGCGGCGTCGAGGTGCTCGGTGGCCTTGAGGGCGAGCTTCACGCGCCAGCCGCCGGTCTTGGCCATGGGGCGGAGCTGGCTGGCGCGGACCTTCACCAGCGCGAACTCGGCGGCCACGAAGAAGCCATTGGCGAGCACGAGCCCGAGAATGATGACCGTCTCCAAAGTGATACCCCAAAAGGCGTTCATGACGTGGTGGCCGGCCAACGTAGGGCCCACCACCCGGCCGGCAACTCATTTGGCCGGCATGCCGTATTAAACAACACGGGAACAGCATTTTATATTTGTCCAGAGCTTGGATTATCCCGGTGGGAGGGGCTTTATGCCCCGACGGGTTGGGGTGGAACGATCTGGCCCCGGCGCGTTTTTCCAAAGGCGTCTTGCGGTCAAGCCGCTCCACCGGTCGGGGCTTAAAGCCCCTCCCACCCCAAACTGCCCTTGCCCGCCACCCGGCCGGCCGGCCGACTTCGCGTTCGACATGGCCGGCCTGCTTTTCATGCTCCGCGCACTCCCCTATGGCCGGCTCTACTCCTGACAAATTGGCCAACCGCATCCTGCGCGGGCTGGTCATCGGTATCATCCTGGGTGTCGCCACCCTCTTCGCCGGCCCGCACGTGCCGGTCCCGGAATTCCTGCAAGGCTGGTTGACGCACGTCGGCATCAAGCCCTCCGGCACGCTGCTCGAGCTGATGCGCGGGGTCGCCACGGTGCTGCTCGACCCGTTCGGCCGCGTGTTCCTGCGGCTGCTGTTCTTCGTCGTCATGCCGCTGGTGTTCGCCTCGCTCGCCACCGGCGTCGTGCAGCTGGGCAACCCCAAGAAGCTCGGGCCGCTCGCGGGCCGCACGTTCTTCTTCTTTTTCCTCAACATGGCCATCGGCGTCGGCCTCGGCCTGCTGATGATGAACACGCTCGAGCCCGGCCATCACATCGACGCCGCCACCAAGGACCGCCTCATGGCCGAATACGGCGGCGCCGCCTCCAAGCACGTCGCCGCCTCCCAGGCCTCGACCGGCCTTTCGCTCGCCGTGATCGTCGAGATGTTCATGCCCGCCAACCTGCTGGCCTCCGTCGTCGGCTCCAGCACCGCCCGCATCGGCGACGTGCTGCCGCTCATCCTCTTCGCCATCCTGGTCGGCGTGGTCGGCACCACCCTGACGGACGACAAGCGCCGGCGCCTGCAGGACTCCCTCGAGATGATCACGGAGCTGATGACCGGCATCGTGCACCTCGCGCTGCGGCTGGCGCCCTATGCCGTGCCCTGCATGATCTACAGCGTGCTCGTGAAGTCGGGCCTCGACATCCTGCTCGCGCTCGGGGTCTTCGTGCTCGGCTGCGCCGGCGTGATGGCCATCCACCTCTTCGGCACGATGTCGGTGTGGCTGAAGCTCTGGACCAAGTGGTCGCCGCGGGCGTATTTCACCGCGATCAAGGACGTGGTGGTCACCGCCTTCTCGACCAGCTCCAGCAACGCCACGCTGCCCAGCGCGCTGGCCAACGCCACGGAGAAGCTGAAGATCACGCCCAGCACCGCGGGCTTCGTGCTGCCGCTCGGCACCACGATGAACATGAGCGGCACCGCGCTCTACGAGGGCTGCGTCGTGCTCTTTGTCGCCCAGGTGTTCGGCGTGGACCTGTCGATCGGCCAGCAGGTCACCCTGCTGCTGCTCTCCGTGCTCAGCGCCGTGGCCGTGGCCGGCATCCCCGGCGGCTCGCTGCCGCTGATCGCCGGCCTGCTCATCACCTTCGGCATCCCGGCGGAGGGTATCGGCATCATCCTCGGCACCGACCGGGTCCTCGACATGTGCCGCACGGCGACGAACGTCGGCTGCGACGTGACGACCGCGCTGGTGGTCGACGAGATCACGAAGAAGGCCGACGCGAAGGCGGGCGGGTAGCCGGTTGACTAGCGGCACGATAATCGGTTCACACTTTCGCCAGTCGGGGGCCTATAGCTCAACGGTTAGAGCAGGGGACTCATAATCCCTTGGTTCTGGGTTCGAATCCCGGTGGGCCCACCAATTCAACCGAATCGGTGCGACCATGGGGGTTGTTTCGATGATTGCGGCTCCGCCCCGTTTCTCGTCTGCTCCCCGGATGCCGGCGGTGATGAAAACCCTCCTGGTGATCGACGACAACGAGGCGGTCCGGAGCACCTACGGCCTGGCCCTGGAGCTGGCCGGCTACCGCGTGGTGCTGGCGGCCGACGGGAACGAGGGCGTGGAACTCGCCCGGCGCCACCGGCCCGACCTGATCCTGTGCGACATCGACATGCCCGGCATGGACGGCCGCGGTGTCCTGCGCACCCTGCGCGCGGACGCCGATCTCGGGGCCACGCAGATCGTGCTGATGACCGGGAACACCCGGACCGTGGACACGCGGGCGGCGATGGCGCTCGGCGCCGACGACTTTCTCACCAAGCCCTTCGAGATAGCGCAGCTCCTCGGCTGCGTGGAGGCCCGGCTGCAGCGGGCGCAGATCCACTGGCGCGTGGCGGACCAGGCGCTCACCGACCTGCGCGCCGGCCTGCGCACCTCGCTGCCGCACGAGCTGTTCACCCCGCTGGCCGGGATCCTGGGCCTGACCGCGGCGCTGCGCGAGGACCTGCCGCGGCTGGCGCCCGCGGAGATCACGGAGCTGCTCGCCGGCATCGAGCAGTCCGGCTGGCGGCTGCACCGCACGCTGAAAAACTACCTCGCGGTCCTCGACCTGGAAGCCGGCGCGCCGGCCGGTCCGCCGCCGGTGCTCGCCGGGGACGACCCCGCCGCGGCCGTCGCGAACGGCGCCGCGGCCGCGGCGCGGCGGCACCAGCGGGCGGCCGATCTCTCGGTGGAGGCGGCGGGGTGCACGATCGCGGTGCCGGCCGACGACCTCGCCACGATGGCGGAGGAGCTGGTGGACAACGCCTGCAGCTTCTCCCGGCAGGGCACGCCCATCACGGTGCGGCTCGAGGCGTCCGGCCGGCTGCAGGTCACGGACCGGGGCCGGGGCATGACGCCGGAGCAGGTCCGGCGGATCGGGGCCTTCCGGCAGTTCGACCGCAAGAAGCACGAGCAGCAGGGCCTCGGGCTCGGGCTGGTGCTGGTGCAAAAGCTCAGCGCCCGGTGCGGGGCGGAGTTCTCGCTCGCCAGCGAGCCCGGCGCCGGCACGACGGCCACGGTGGGGTTCAAGCCCGCGGTCTGACGGCGCTCAGTAGATCGCCTTCTTGCTGCGCGCGGACTGGTCGGGGCCGAAGCCCTCGTAGTTGTGCACGCTGCCCGCGCTGTCGGCCCACAGGGGCAGGTTGTCCTTGCGCGCGAGCTTCAGGTTGAGCACGCCGGCGCGCATGGTCTCGAAGTCGGTGAACATCTTCTTGCAGTCGGGCCCGCACTGCTCGGTGAAGCTGCCGAGCCGCAGCATATAGAGGTTGACGGCGGTGTAGACGAGATCCTCGGGCGTGCAGCCGAAGGCCTCGGCGGCGCGCTCGATGGGCGCGGCTTCCGCATGATCGAGGTGCAGTTTGATGGTCATGGGGGTATCCTCCCGGGACGGGGTTTGGGGGTGGCCGCCCGGTGGCGGCCGTTTGGTTGCGGGCATTATGCACCCGCGCCCCGCGGGATACTGCGCATATCTTGGCAAATCCGCGCGCGGCCTGCGCCGCGCGCGCCCGGAGGATCACCATTTCCATGATGCGATGGCGCAATCGCGGGGTGAGGGCACCCCGCCTCCAAATAAAAAGCCGGTCCTTGCGGACCGGCTTGAATGGTTTTGGCTGAACTCAGGTTTCAGGTTTCAGCTTTCAGGTCTCAGTTAGCCCTCGTAGGCCGGGAGGGTCTTGTCGACCGACTCCTTGGCGAGCTTCGCGTAGGCGGGCAGGCCGTTGTCGTAGGGCACGGCGACCTCGCCCTGGATGAGCGGGGTGGCGTAGCGGAAGAACTGGAAGTTCAGGCTGACGCCGTCCTCGTTGATCCACTCCTTGGGCAGGCGCTTCGGGTTGCCGATGACATCGCTGAGGGCGGAGAGGCCGGTCTCGCAGGTGTAGTTGTCCCCGTCGCCGCGCACGAGCGTGATGAGCTTGTCGGACTCGCCGGCGATGGCGGCCTTGACCGCGGCCTGGCCGGCGAGGAACGCCTCGTCGGCGTCCGTCTTCGAGGCGAGGTGGGCGGCGGAACGCTGGGTGAGGCCGAGCCGGGCGACCCGGCACTTGGCGCCGATCTGCGTCTCGACGAGATCCTTCAGGGTCTCGCCGACGCCGCCGAGCTGCGTGTGGCCGGCCGCGTCCGCGTTCTCGACGGAAACGTAGTTGCCGTCCTTGTCCACGAGGCCCTCGCCGACCACGACGACGGCGTGCTTCTCGCGCTTGAGGACGCGGCGGACGTCATCGAGGAACTTCTCGTTGGTGAAGGGAACCTCGGGGAGATAGACAAGGTGCGGCGGATCGTTCGGGTGGTCGCGGCGCTTGGCCAGCGAGGCGCCGGCGGCGAGCCAGCCGGAGTTGCGGCCCATGACCTCGACGATGGTGACGAGGTCGCCCTGGCCCATGGCGTCGGCGTCGAGCGCGAGCTCCTTGACGGTGGCGCCGATGTATTTGATCGCGCTGCCGTAACCCGGGCAGTGGTCGGTGGCGGGCAGGTCGTTCTCGATCGTCTTCGGGATGCCGATGACGCGGAGGTCGTAGGCCTGGGCCTTGGCGAGCTCGGCGAGCTTGCTGGCGGTCTCCTGGGAGTCGCCGTCGCCGATGTGGAAATAATAGCGGATGTTGTGCGCCTTGAAGACCTCGAGCACGCGCTCGAACTCGGCGGGCTTCTTGAGCTTGGAGCGGCAGGTGCCGAGCGCCGCGCCCGGGGTGTAGCGGAGGCCGCGGATGGCCTGCTGCGACTCGGCCGCGAGGTCGACGAGATCCTCGCCGAGGAGGCCGAGGACGCCGTTCAGCGCACCGTAGACTTCCTCGATGGAGGAATGATTCAGGGCCTCGGCGACGACGCCGGCGACGCTGGCGTTGATGACGGCCGTGGGACCGCCGGACTGGCCGATAAGACAATTACCTACGAGTTCTTCTGCCATGATGTGTTGTGGTTAAAGCTGTTAAAGAAACGAAAAGAGGGTTCAAAAAAGGCCACGCTCCGGACACTGGCAAACTAAAACCTTGGACCGGCGAAAATTTAATCCGCCTGAGTGTCAATTGTAGGGCGGGATCGCTGACCCCGCCAACGAATGAGGCGGGGTCAGCGACCCCGCCCTACCGCCCCCGCGCGAAAAATATTTTCGTCGGAATGCGCGGCCTTACAGCAGCTTGCCGGGGCGGTAGTCCGCCGCGCCCTTATGCTTTTTGGCGAGGGGCGCAACCGCGGCCGCAAAGGCATCCACCTGGTGCGGCGCCGCGCCGACGAAGCGTTCGTTCTCCGCGAGGATTTGCTGCAGCTTCTTTTTGCCGAGGCCGACGCGCTTGTCGCCGGCCAGCCGGCCGAGCAGGTCGGCGTCGCCGCCGTTGCGCAGGGCCTTGGCCGCGGCGAGCGCGTGCTCCTTGATGGCCTCGTGCGCGGTCTCGCGGCCGGCGCCGCCCTTCACCGCTTCCATGAGGATCGTGGTCGTGGCGAGGAACGGCAGGTTGCGCTCGTTCTCGGCCGCGATGGCCGCCGGGAAGATCTCCATCTGGCGCAGGATCGTGAGGAAGGTCTCGAGCAGGCCGTCGATCGCGAAGAACGCGTCGGGCAGCGCCACGCGGCGCACGACCGAGCAC
This sequence comes from Lacunisphaera sp., assembly GCA_041909435.1. GTDB lineage: Bacteria > Verrucomicrobiota > Verrucomicrobiia > Opitutales > Opitutaceae > Lacunisphaera. The sequence continues at coordinate 13,585 of JAYRDK010000001.1, read as the reverse complement.
GACACGTCGCCCTCGTTCCACTGGTGGCCGGCAAGGTTGGCGGTCATCGTCACGTAGCCGGACAAAATCGTCGAGAAGCCGCAGACGCGCTCGCAGTTGCGGGCGTTGACCTTGTGCGGCATGGCGGAGGAACCCACCTGCCCGTCCTGGAAGCCCTCGGTCAGCAGCCCGGCGCCGGCCATGAGCCGCAGCGTCGTGGCGCAGCTCGCGGCGGCGGCACCCACCTGGTGCAGCGCGCTGACGACGTCGAAGTCGAGCGACCGCGGGTAGACCTGGCCGACGGCGCCAAGGGATTGCTTGAAACCGAGATGCTTCAGGATGCGCGCCTCGAGCTGGTCCACCTTGGCGGTGTCGCCGCCGAGCAGCGTGAGCTGGTCGAGCTGCGTGCCGACGGCGCCCTTGAGCCCGCGGACCGGGTAGCGCGTGACGAGGTCGTCGAGGCGGGCGAACGCGATCTGCAGCTCCTGCGCGAACATCGCGAGGCGCTTGCCGAAGGTCGTGGGCTGGGCCGGCACGTTGTGCGTGCGGCCGGTGATCATGACGTCGCGGTGCTGCGCCGCGCGCTTCGCCAGGGCGAGCAGCGCGGCGGCCACCTTGAACTGCACCAGCTGGAGCGAGCGCGCCACCTGCAGCTGCTCGACGTTCTCCGTCAGGTCGCGGCTGGTCAGGCCGAGGTGGATGAACTGGCGCTGGGCCAGCTCGGAAAATTCCTCGAGGCGCGACTTCACGTCGTGGAGGGTGACGCGCTCGCGCTCCTTGATGCGCTCCACGTTCACGTCGCCGCGGACGCGCTCGTAGTCCTTGATGGCCTCGGCCGGGATGGCGACGCCGAGGTCCTTCTGCGCCTTCATGACCGCGATCCAGAAATCGCGCTCCAGCAGGATGCGGCCGGTCGCCGACCAGGTCTCTTTCATCGCGGGCGAGGCGTAGCGCTCGGCGAGGACGTTGGGGATGGTTTCGGCGGACTGGGCGGGTGGCTTCACGAGGTGGCTACGGTTAGCTGCCGCGTCAAGGTGTGGCAAGACTGTAGGGCGGGATCTCCGTATCCCGCCTTGGGTGTTCTTAAAACCCGTTTGTCATCCTGAGCGCAGCGAAGGATCCAGTGCGACAAACCCGCAATCACGGGCGAACAACTGGATTCTTCGCTGCGCTCAGAATGACAGGTTTTGTGTGATTTGCGGGATTTCGAGAGCACGCCCTATTGGCTGCGTCATATCTGCGTGAAGGCGGGATCAGCGATCCCGCCCTACAAATTTTCAGTCTTTCAACTTTCACCCGGCAACTTTCAACTCCCCGCATGGGTCATTCCGTCGAAGGACACCTCAAGCTCAACGTCGCCGACTACGACAAGCTCATCCGCCAGCTCGTGCCGGGTTATGCGGCCATGCGCGCGGCCCACATGGGGTTGCTGAAGAAACTGCTGCCGGCCGACCGGCGCTGCCTGGTGCTGGACCTGGGCGGCGGCACCGGCGCGCTGGCCGAGGCCGTGGCGGAGACGCTGCCGCTGGCCGAGGTGGAGATCTGGGACATCGACCCCGCCATGCTCGGCGTGGCCCGCGAACGCTGCGCGCGCTTCGGCCCGCGCATCCGTTATGTGGAGCGCTCGTTCGCCGGGCCGCTGACGCCGTGCGACGCGGTCGTCGCGTGCATCGCCTTGCACCACGTGAAGGACCTCGTGACCAAGGGGGACATTTACCGGAACATCCACACGGCGCTGCGTCCGGGCGGGGTGTTCCTGAACGCCGACCTCGCGATCGCCGCGGGCGGCGGCCTGCGGGAGTTTTCCTACCGGGAGTGGATCAACGCCATGGCGCCGCACGGCATCAACGAGACGCAGGCGCGCGCGCATTTCACCAGCTGGGCGCACGAGGATTATTATCCACCGCTGGCGGACGAGCTCGGCCTGCTGGGCGGCGCCGGTTTCGAGGACCCGGAGTGTTTCTGGCGGGAGATACCCTGTCTGATCTTCGGCGGGATGCGGTGAGCGGCCTTAAGGTGGAACCCGGCCTCTGGGCGGGTTTGTGTCATGTGCATCTTGAAAATTAGATGCGCATCCTGAAAACGCGTCCGGAGGCCGCGTTCCACCTCAAGGCATGTCACACCGCCCCGGGCGCCAGGCACCGCACGGCCATGTCGCGCAGCACCGCCTCCTGCTCGTTGGGCCGGCGGACGATCTCCTCGAAGGCGCGGATGAACTCCTGCTGGTTGTCGATCAGGCGGCGCAGCGACGGCAGCCGGCCGGCGCCGGCGAGCTTGCCGACATACCACTGGTTCTGCGTGAAAAGGTTGTAGGCGCTCTTCTCGGCGTCGCCGCCGAAGTGCTTCGCGTAGACGCCCTGCGCGCGGGCCCAGGCCGCCTTGTCGAAGCCGTAGGGACCGGGCGCCCGCAGCTCGCCGGTGTCGAGCAGCACGCGCACCTGGATGAGGATGCGGTTGCGGTTCTGCAGCGCGCTGAGCACGGGGCGGGCGTCGTTGCCGTTGAAGAAGTGCTGCGCCAGCGCCGCGAGCGTGCCGGGCAGGTCGCCGGCGAAGAACCGCTCGGCCGACGCGAAGAAATCGCCCTCGGCGAAGTTCGGCGTGAGCTCGTCGATCTGCGCGTCGTCGATGACGCCGCCCTCGCCGACGAACGTCGCGAGCTTGCGCACCTCCTCGGTCAGCAGCCGCGTGTTCGGGCCGATCTTGGAGAGGAGCAGCTCGATGGCGCCGGGGCCGAAGCTCACGCCGCTGGCGCGCGCCTCGGCGATCGCCACGCCCGCCAGCGCCTCGCCGGCCGACTCGCCGTCGCCGCCGGCCAGCGTGAAGTCGCCGTTCGCCTCGCACCATTTGGGAAAAGTGCGGCGCCGGTCCACCGGGGCGGCGGTGAGGACGACCGCGACCTCGTCGGCGTTCACCTTCTCGAGCAGTTCCTGCAGCGCCTCGACCTGCTTGAGCGTGCCGTCGGCGCGACCGGTCACGGTGTCGGCGAGGAAATTGATGTCCTTGAACCACACGACGCGCTTGCCGCCGAACATCGGGACGGTCTGCACGGCGTCGCGGAAGCGGTTCACCGCGGTCTCGACCTCGTCCACGTTGTTGGCGAAGCCGCTGATGACCTCGCGGGAGAAGTCGTCCGCATTCGCCTCGGCCGCCAGCGCCTCGAAGCGCTCCTTGCCGAGCCGGTTGACGATGAAGTCGTCCGGTCCGCAGAAGAGCGCGAAGGGTTTGGTGGCGGCGGGCATGGGCGGGGATTTGCCCACGAAACGCGCGAAAGCGCACGCAGATTTTTCCGAGGTGGAACCCGGCCTCCGGACGGGTTTATGGGATATGAGTCCTGAAACTTAGATACGCACCCTGAAAACGCGTCCGGAGGCCGCGTTCCACCTTCGCAAACCCCCTCAGTTCGCCAGCGGCGCCGCCACGCGGCGCGATTCCTTCACCACCTCGCGGCGGAGCCAGTCGATGGCGGCGGTGACGGCGCGCTCCTTCACGGCGCAGCGCGGGCCCGGGTAGGTGAGCTTCTTCGACCAGTCGCCGCCGGGGGCGTGCAGGCCGAGGTAGATCGTGCCGACCGGGTTTTCGCCGACGCCGCCGGTCGGGCCGGCGAAACCCGTGATGGCCACGCCGTAGTCGGCGCCGAGCTGCTCGGCCACGCCGGTCGCCATGGCGACGGCGCACTCGGCGCTGACGGCGCCATGCTGCGAGAGCAGGCACTCGGGACAATCGAGCAGCAGCATCTTCGAGTCGTTGCTGTAGGAGACGATGCCGCCCTGGAAAAACTTCGAGGCGCCGCAGACGTCGGTGAACGAGTTGGCCAGCAGGCCGCCGGTGCAGGACTCCGCGACGGCCAGCGTGCGGCCCTGGGCGCGGAGCCGGTCGGCCACCACCTTCACCATGCTGTCGTGGCCGAAGCTGACGAAGTCGTCGCCCAGCAGGACGGCACATTCGTCGGCCAGCGCGCGCAGCACGGTCATCGGGTATTTGCCGTCGGGCGAGCTGATGCGGCAGTCCACCTGGCCGAGGTGCGCGCAGAAGGCGATACCGAGGCCGGGATGCCGGTCAAACAGCGGCTGGAACATCGTCTCGAGCGCCGACTCGCCGACGCCGGCGCTGCGGATCTGGATGTAGGCCTCCGTCTCGGCCAGCAGGCGGCGGGCGGCGAGCCGCGGGATCACCTGCTCGGTGAACATGGGACGCAGCTCGTTCGGCGGGCCGGGCAGCATGACGAGCACCCTGCCGTCCTGCTCGACCCAGAGGCCGGGCGCCGTGCCGTTGGCGTTGGGCAGCACCTCGCCGCGCTCGAACCGGTAGGCCTGCTTGAGGTTGTTGGCGGTGGGCACGCGGTTGAACTTCGCGAAACGCTCCGTGATCGCGCGCTCGATGGCCGGATCGAAGACCAGTTTCTGTCCGAGGGCCTGCGCCAGCACCTCGCGCGTGCGGTCATCGCAGGTCGGCCCGAGGCCGCCGGTGGTGATGATGACGTCCGCCTTCGCCCAGCTCTCGCGGAACTGCGCGGCGATGGTCTCGGCGTCGTCGGAAATGGTGACATTGCGCGCCAGCTGCACGCCGCGGCGGCCGAGCTCGGCGCCGATCCAGGTCAGGTGGCCGTTCGCCGTCAGCCCGAGCAGCAGCTCATCGCCGAGCGTGAGCAATTCGTAGCGGGGCGCGACGCCGGGCGCGCGCGGGTTTGACGATTCCGAGGTGGCCATACTGTGTGTGGGGGCGCAACCTACCCCGTTTTTCCCAAAATGCCAGCCCCCGCATACAGTGAAGCCCTTCGGGAAAAGATCCGGTCCCTCCCGGACACGCCCGGCGTCTACCTGATGAAGGACCGGCTGGGCCGCATCATCTACGTCGGCAAGGCCAAGAGCCTGAAAAAACGCGTCTCCACCTACTTCCAGGCCGGCCGCGAGCGCGCCCTGCGCCACCAGCCCAAGATCCGCACGCTGATCGAGATGATCGCCGACCTTGAGATCCTCGAGGTCAAGTCCGAGACCGAGGCCCTCCTGCTCGAGGGCAAGCTGATCAAGCAGTGGCGGCCGAAATACAACACGGACTTCACCGACGACAAGCGCTTCCTCCTCGTCCGCATCGACCTCGAGGCCGAGCTGCCGAAGTTCGTGCTCACGCGCTTCCGGAAGGACGCCCGCTCGCGCTACTTCGGGCCCTTCGCCCACTCCGCCCTGCTGCGCAAGACCCTCGCGACGATGCGCCAGAAATTCGGCGTGCTGCTCGCCGACACGCACCCCAGGAAAATCGCGCCGGACACCTGGCAGCTCTACGACGACGTCCGCGCCGAGCTCTACGGCTGGCCCAACACCGTCACGACCGCCGAATACCGCGAGCGCGTCACCGCGGCCTGCGCCTTCCTCGACGGCAAGAGCCGCGAGTGGCTCGCCTCGCTGCGCGAGGAGATGTCCGCGCGCGCCGCGAAGCAGGAATTCGAGAAGGCCGCCGAACTGCGCGACGTCGTGCTGGCGCTGGAACAGACCCTGGCGCGCACGCGCAAGTTCACCCGCGACCTGACCAAGCTGCAGCCCGACCAGACCGCGCTGAAGGAACTGCAGGCCGCGCTCGGGCTGGAGTCGCCGCCGGTGCACATGGAGTGCTTCGACATCTCGCACATCAGCGGCACCTTCGTCGTCGCCTCGATGGTGCATTTCACCGACGGCCGGCCCGACCGTGACCAATACCGCCGCTTCTCGATCAAGAGCTTCATCGGCAACGACGACTTCAAGGCGATGGAGGAGGTCGTGGCCCGCCGCTACCGCCGGCTGATCGAGGAGCAGCAGCAGTTTCCCGACCTCGTCGTCATCGACGGCGGCCGCGGCCAGGTCGGCGCCGCGCTCAAGGCCTTCGTCGGGCTGGACTGTCCGCCGCCGGCCATGATCGGCCTGGCGAAGAAGGCCGAGACGATCATCTTCCCCGACGCGCGCGCGCCGCTGAACCTGCCGCTCGGCAACCCCGGCCTCGGCCTGCTGCAGCGCCTGCGCGACGAGGCGCACCGCTTCGCCAACACCTACAACGCCGACCTGCGCTCGCGGAAGATCAAGGAAAGCCTCCTCGACGATTTCCCGGGCCTCGGCGAAAAAAGGAAAACCGCGCTCCTCGCGCACTTTGGTTCGCTCGACAAACTGCGCGGCGCGTCCGTGGAAAAGATCACGCAGGTGCCGGGCTTCGGCGAAAAGTTCGCCGCGCAGCTGCACGCGTTTCTCGCCGCCAACCGGCCGACGGGCGCCTCCTTGGATTGAGCCGTTTTAGGAGGGGCTTCATGCCCCGATTCATCGCTTCTTGGTGGTTTACGCCAGCCGTGTTTTCATGTCCCATTCCATCATGTAATCTCCCAACTTTGCATGAAATCTGAACCGAAGCCACGTCCCCTTCATCGTCTTGCCGCCGCATACACGGCGCATGAGTTACGCGTCAGACCGGAATACCAACGTGGCACCGTTTGGAAACTACCGCAGAAACAGGGTCTCATCGATTCGCTGCTCAGAGGTTACCAGATCCCGCTCATCTATGTTCACCTCGAACAACGCCCCAACAACTACACCGGCGCAGTCGAAACGACTGCTTGGCTGGTAGACGGCCAGCAACGACTGGCTGCCATTGTGGGCTTCCTCAATGGTGAATTCGCGCTCCCGGATCCCCGCAAGGCTAAGCCCAATTCAGTGCTCCCGCCCTCAATGTCTCAAGTGCCCACTTGGGCAGGCCAAGCATACGACACGCTATCGGAAGTGGATAGCAAACGTCTCCGCGAAACAGAACTTCTCGTAGTCGAAATGGTGGCTGATCATCCGAATGAGGTTCGCGATCTTTTCATCCGGCTTCAGGCCGGCACGCCGCTCACGGCACAGGAAAAGCGCGATGCTTGGCCAGGAGATTTTACTAACTTTATTATCAGACATGCTGGAAAACCCGGGCACACGCAGTCTCATCCAAAGCCGTTTTTTTCCATCTGCAAAAAGGCTAAGGCGCTTTCAGTTGATGATGGAGCACACTATGTAGATGGCCTTGCCGAAACACGTAAATTTTTCGCCGGGTTGGCGATGACCATTATCTGTCGCCAGCGCGCCGGGGTCGATTTCGTAGATCTAAAGGGGACTACTATAAACGATTTCTACATCGCTAACCTTGTGTTAGATGCGACTGATGAGGCTGCGCTTCGAGTCGAGCGCGTCCTGGATATGGCATCTCAAGTGCCCAACTGGAACCTACTGCAGGCAGGCCGTGCATTGTCCTACCAATGGGCTTTTCATTTTGCCGTGCTCATCGACTCTTTGGTGCAAGGGAATTTCAGCCCCGGCTGGAAGTCTCGAGTCGTGGAAGCCTTCCTCGACTTCAAAGCGAAGGTTGCTGAAGCCCAATTGCACTACCGCGATCATCGGGAGTCACTTCCGCATCATGAGCGCTTCGGCCGTTTGCTATCGGGATCAGGTTCCGACACGGCCGACATTATCCGTATCCGTCACGCCTTTCTGTTGGCTGAAGTTTATCCCAAGTTGGAATTACGTCAGCTCGACCAGCACCGCTTGTTTGACCCCCTGGAAAAAGAAGTGATTTGGAATCGTGACAGAGGGACATGCCAGTGTCCCGACTGTGAACGCTCAGATCGTCTCATTCCCTTCGCAGATGCCACAATTCATCATGTCGAGGAACACTGTGCGGGCGGCCAAACCGTTTTGGCCAATGGCATCTTGGTCTGCCCTCAGTGCCACTCGAATCGCTATGAAATGCAAAGGCTAACCGCCCACTTCAAAAGCTACCTTTCGCGTATCTACACAAAATTGCCGAGCGCACCCGACTTGGCTCCTATCGGGGAGTTAGATAGTCTGCCACTGGGTCAAATGGAAGGCGGCGTTGATATCACTCGGGAGCGCCCCGGCCGTTCACACATAAGGATCACGGTGGATTGGGGAACTTTGGATGTAGACCGGGAGAAGCAGGTTTTCGAGGAAGCACAGGCGTCGGCAACTGTGGTCAAACTGCTTGCTGCCCTCATCACAGAATTCGGTGATTCGATGACCGCGCAACTTTGCGAGATTCCCGTCCTGCGCTACCCGCTCTCTGATAACCCGCGAGAAGCGTTCGGCGATTTCAGCTCTATTCAGGTGCCCGGCTCAAATCTCTACTTCTGCCCTCAATCCAGCAACGCTGAGAAGGTTCGTCGCCTCACCGAATTATTTGGCCGGTTGGTTTTACCAGATGATCGCGTATTCCCAGAGGGCAGCATTGAGGTGACCTTGGTGGAATCGTGATCAAAACCCGTTTTCTTAAATCGGTTAACTTCGGCAACGCGAGCCGGTCGCGTAGTCCTGTTTCTCCCGTTGACGGAAACCTGGTCTCAGGTATGTATCCGGCATGAGCGTAGCCGAAATGCAAAAGCGCCTCAACCGTCTCAGCCCGCTCAAGCGGAAGTCGGTGGCCAAGTTTATCTCGTATATCGAAAAAGCGGACTCCCCGGCCCGGCAGAAGCGGGCGGCCCGCATCATGCGGGACATGGATGCCGGCCGGAAATACTCGCAGGCGCAGGTTGAGGCCATCCTGGCCCGCAATCCCCCGGGCAGAGAATGAGGGCGTTTTCGCCGGCCTACTCGCAAGAGGCCCTGGATGCCCTGATGGCGGCTTCGGGCTCCGCCCGCCGGCAAGCCCTGACCATCATCGCCCGCCTGTGCCGCTTTCCCAATCGTTCGGGCGACAGCCCTTTGCCGCAGGCGGATGATCGCGATCTGCGAATCCTGTCCGAGGACAACCTCGTGGTATCCTATTGGGTGGACGATGCTGTGCGCGAAGTGCGGATCGTGACCATTGAATGGACGGGTTGAGGCCACTGGTGGCTTCTCTGGCTCTTTGCTTCTTCCGCGTTAAATTGGTCGTTCGGAGCATCGGGGCATAAAGCTACAACTGAACCGGTCGGCCGGGAGGCCGACCCTCCATCAAACCCGCATTAGTTCAGGCGCACGATGGCGGCGTTGAGTGCGGTGGCGAAACTCACCCAGAGCAAATACGGCAGCCAGAGCGCGCCGGCCAGGCGGTCACTGCGCCACAGGCCGGCCTGCAGCCAGACCAGCAGGCCCCAGAGCACGACAATGTCGGCCAGGGCCCACGCCGGCTGCTTCAGGCCAAAGAACAAAACCGACCAGAGCGCGTTGAAGAACAGCTGCACGAAGTAAAGCCGCACCAGGCGCGGCACCGCCGGACCGCCCGCGCGCCAGGCCCGCCAGACCGCCACCCCCATCAGCACATAAAGCGTCGTCCACACCGGGCCGAAGAGCCAGCCGGGCGGATTCCACGATGGCTTCTGCAGCAGCGGGAACCAGTCGCGGACATTCGGGAAGGTCGCCCACGAGCCGATGGCACCGGCGATGAAGGCGGCGCCGACAAAGCCGATCAGCGCGGCGCCCTGGCGTGCGCGGGGGGAATTCATGGGTTTTATTTCCGCAGGCGCACAATGAACGCCAGCGCCCGGTCGGGCAGGAGCCATTTCAGGAAGAGGAAAACCTTCGCGTGGAAGGGCCCGCTGTAGCGCGGCGCCGGATTGTCCGAGACCAGCGCGCACTCGACCAGCCGCGCGATATCGTCCGGCGTGCCGGCGATGCGCCGGAGCTTGTCGTAGCCGACGCGGAAACCGCCGAGATAGGGCGCGTAGGGGCCGGCATTCTCGATAACCCCGGTGGAGGCCGCGTTGGCGGCGTCCACAAATTCCGTGAGGATGAAGCCCGGCCGGATGAGCGTCACGCGCACTCCGAAGGGTTTCAACTCGCCGCGCAGGCCGTCGGTGAGGGCCTCGAGCGCGTGCTTGGTGGAGTCGTAGATGCTCGACAGCGGGCGGGCGATCTTCCCGGCCACGGAGCCGATGTTGACGATGCAGCCGCCGCCGCGCTCGCGCATGGCCGGCAGCACGAGCTGCGTGAGCGCGATGAGCGAGAAGACGTTGGTCTCGTAATTTTTCCGGATGACGTCGACCGGCGCGATCTCGACGGGGCCGCGCGTGCCGTAGCCGGCGTTGTTCACGAGGCCGTCGATGCGGCCGAATTTTTCAAGGGTGGCGGCGACGAGCCTCCGGCGGTCGGCGTCGCTGGTGATGTCGCCGGCGATCGGCAGCACACACTCGCCCGTGGGATCAATCCCCCTTGCCACGTTCGTGAGTTGCGTGTGCCGCCGGCCAAAGATCGCCACCAAGGCCCCGCCGCGCACGAGGCGCCGCGCGGCCGCCTCGCCGATGCCCGACGAGGCGCCGGTAATGATGACCACCTGACCCGACAATTGCGGCATGGCCGGAGCGTTGGACCGGGAGGCGGGCGGGTCGAAGCTTTTCCACTTCAGCCGGCGTAAAGCCACCGGGCGAAGGCAAAATAGGCGGGAATTCCGACCACGATGTTGAAGGGAAAGGTGATCGCGAGCGAGGCCGTGAGGTAAAGCGCCGGGTTGGCCTCGGGCAGCGCGACCCGGACGGCGGCCGGAGCCGCGATGTAGGAGGCGCTGGCGGCCAGCGTGCCGAGCACGGTCGCGCCGCCCAGATCCAGCCCGGCCAGGTGACCCAGCCAGACGCCCAGCAACCCGTGCAGCACCGGCATCACCACCGCAAAGCCGCAGAGGAACGGACCCGCCGTGCGCAGATCACCCAGACGCCGGCCCGTCACCAAGCCCAGCTCCAGCAGGAAAAGCGTGAGGACCCCGTAGAACGGCGCGTCAAACAGCGGCCCGACCTGCGCGAACCCCTGCTTTCCCCCCACCAGCCCGATCACCATGCCGCCGAGCAGCAGCAAGATGCCCTTGCTCGTCAGCAATTCGTGGAGCACCCGGGCCCAGTCGCCGCCCGGCGCCGCGGGCACGATGCCGAAAGCCGCCGCACTCCGGGCCATCGAGCCGGCCGGCTGGGCGGCCTGCCGCCGGACCAGATAAAGCGCGATCAGGATGGCGGGGACCTCCATCAGGGCGAGCAGGGCCGGGACGAAGCCCTCGTAGGACACGCGCGCCAGCTCGAGAAAAGCGAGGCATTTGCCGAAGGTCACGGCCGAGACCGAGCCGTAGTGCGCCGCAATCGCCCCCGCATCGGTATCGCTGAAGCGGCCGAACCGCCGCAGCAGGAAGAAGCTCCAGACCGGGATGGCGAGGCAAAGCAGCAGGGCCGCGCCCGCCGGGCGGATGAAGTCCGCCAAGGCCACCCCGTCAAGCTTGGCGCCGCCCTTCAGGCCGATGGCAAAGAGCAGGTAGATGCTCAGCGCGGCGTAGAGCGGCTCGGGAATCTTCAGGTCGCTCCGCAACAGGGTGGCGACGATGCCGAGCACGAAGGCCAGCACCATGGGTGAAAGCAGGCTTTGGGAGAAGGCGTGGATCAGGTCCATGCCCCGTGTTGCGAAGCATAATACATGAAGTCAATTTCATTATTTAGTTTTCTTGAAACCGCACGCCCGCCCGCCACGCTCCCCCCATGGCCGCCCCCGTCCCCACCCCGTCCGCTCCCGGCTGGACCTTCCTCACGAACCACACGCACGTGCTGGTCTGTCTGGCGCAAAACGATGACATCACGCTGCGCGAGGTCGCCACTCAGGTCGGGATCACCGAGCGGGCGGTCCACGCCATCGTCACCGCCCTGGAGGAGGAGGGCGTGCTCGCGCGCACGCGGGAGGGCCAGCGCAACCGCTACAAGCTGAACCGCGGCTACCGGCTGCGGCATCCGCTCGAGTCCCACCGCAAGATCGGCGACTTGCTTGACCTGATCGGCACCCGCTGAACCGGCGCGCGCTCAGCGGACGATCATTGCGAGTCGAAGATCTGGACGCGCGTCCAGCAGTCCTTGAAGTTCGCGACAAACGCCAGGTGGAGCGGATCGACCTGGTAGGCATCGTGCGCGGCGACATCGCGGCACTGCACGATGAGCGCGATATCGTAGCTGCGCTCGATCACGGGGCGGTCGCCGGTCGGGGCCGGCCCGCCGACATCGACCCGCGCGACGCTCTTGATGCCGGCGAGGGATTCGACGCCGCGGCGGAATTCCGCGCGCCGGGCCGGCGTGAGCTCGGGCTTAAGCCAGAAGTAGACGTTGTGGAACAGCATGGGGCGGAACCCAAGACCGGCGCCCGGCCCGAGGCAAACGCCGAGTGGGCGGGTTTTACGAGTTGTTGATTGTTTTGCCGCCCCATCCGGCCACACTCGCCCTAAGATTCCGGGGCCTCGCCCGTCTTATCCCCACTGCCGCCCATAAATCCCATGAAATCCCGACTGCTTCCGTCCGTCCTCTGTCTTCTGGCCTCGGTCCTCTGCCTTGAGGCCGCGCCCGTCAACTCCACCATCTCCGCCGTCACGGTCTACACCGACCGCGCCGTCGTCACGCGCTCCGCCAGCGTGGACCTGCCCGGCGGCACCACCGAGCTCGTCTTCGCCAACCTGCCGCAGGCGCTCAACGAGCGTTCGCTCCAGGTCAGCGGCCGCGGCACGGCGCAGGCCCTCATCCTCGACGTCAGCGCGAAGCAGACCTACGTGGACTTCACGCCCAACGCCCGCGTGAAGGAACTCGAGGACCAGCTCAAGGGCCTCGGCAAGCAGGTGCGCGGGCTCGACGACCGCACGAGCCTGCTCAACGCCTCGCAAACCTCGCTCGACAAGATGGAGGCCGCGCTCTTCGCCCCGCCGACCAAGGACGTGCCCCGGCCCGACCTCAACCAGTTCACCAGCTCGCTCAACTACCTGACCGAACAGAAGGCGAAGCTCGCCACCGAGCGCGCGGCGCTCGACGACCAGCGCGAGGAACTGTCGAACAAGATCAACACCGTGCAGAACCAGCTCAACGAGCTGCGCGGCGCCGGCGGCCGGGCCTTCAAGACCGTCACCGTGCGCGTCTCCGCCCCGCAGGCCGGCTCGCTGGATGTCGCCCTCTCCTACACGGTCCCCGGCGCCAGCTGGGCGCCGAGCTACGACGCCCGCGTGCTGAGCAGCGAGCGCGCCGTGAACCTCGGCTACTTCGGCATCGTGCGCCAGAGCACCGGCGAGGACTGGAAGGACGTCGCCCTCACCCTCTCGACCGCCCGGCCCGGCCTCGGCGGCGCCGCGCCCGTGCTGACGGTGTGGAATGTGGACGTGTTCAACCCGATCCTGCTGCGCCAGCAGGCGGAAAACGAACGGCGCCGCGACATGATGGCCAAGTCGGCCCGCGAGGTGGCCGCCCCCGCCGCGGTCAACATGCAGAGTTTCACCACCAACGCCGCCGCCGGCCTGGCCGACCTGCCCGAGGAAAAGGACGCCGAGATGGCCAGCGCCACGATCGAGGCCGGCGCCACGAGCGCCTCGTTCAAGATCGCCTCCGCCGCCAGCGTGCCGAGCGACAACTCGCCGCAGAAGGTGCCGATCACCAGCGCCACCCTGAAGGCCAGTCCCGAATACCTCACCGTGCCGAAGCGCCTCGCGACCGCCTACCTCACCGCCAAGGTCGTCAACTCCTCCGATTTCCCGCTGCTCGCCGGCGTCATGAACGTGTTCCTTGACGGCACCTTCGTCGCCACCAGCTCGCTCCGCACCGTGATGGCCGGCGAGAAGTTCGACCTGGCGCTCGGCGCCGACGAGGGCATCAGCGTGAAGCACAAGCGCGTGAACCGGTTCACCGAGGACA